>DASZDG010000073.1:0-81426 GCA_035942255.1 Actinomycetota bacterium
CGGTCGCCGCCGTGAGCTGGGCCATGATCTCGGGGATCGACTTCAGGATCGGGGCGAGCTCGCTCGTCCGCGCGGGCAGATCGGTGACGACCGGCCCGGCCCCCTGGCCGGCCCCGGGATGACCGGCGCCGCCTCCCTGCCGGGCGTGCTGGAGGACCTCGTCGAGCCTGACGAGCGTCCGCTCGCCCCCCGGGCCCGGGACCACCTCGGACACGATCAGCCCGTTGCGGGCCCAGTACCGGACGGTCCCGGGCGTCACGCCCGCGGCGTCGGCGGCTTCCGCGGCGGACACCCACTGCGGGCCCTCGGCGGCGTGCGCCGTGGTCTCGCCATCCCAGTCGCTCATCGGCCCCCCGTCGAGATAGGTAAGAGTCGGGCGCCCGGCGGGCGATGCCGGACGACGTCAAGCCTAATGGGCCTGGGCTTGACCACGCAGCGCCACCCGGGTAGGTAAGGGAACACGGTTTTTCCAATTACTACCGGAGGCTCCCCGATGAAGAGGTCCCGCTCCGTTCTCGTCCTGACCTGCGTCACGCTCCTGGCGGCCTCGGCGCCCGCCCTCGGGGCGCGCCGCGCGACCTGTGGGGGCCGCGAGCCGACGATCACCGGCTCGCGCCGCGGCGAGACCCTGCGCGGCACCGGCGGCGCCGACGTGATCCTGGCGCTCGGCGGATCGGACCGGATCCTCGGCCGGGGCGGGAGCGACCTCATCTGCGGAGGGAGCGGCAACGACCGCATCGACGGAGGAGCCGGGGCCGACCTCGTCAAGTCCGGGCCCGGCAGCGACCGCCTCGACGGCGGCAAGGGCCGCGACCAGCTCCAGGGCGGCGGCGGGGCCGACGTGCTCTCGGGCGGCGGCGGGAGCTTCGACTTCCTCTTCGGGGGCAACGGCCGCGACAGCCTCGACGGAGGAGCCGGCCCGGACTTCGTCGCGGGCGAGCGCGGCGACGACTTCGTCTCCGGCGGGACCGGGCGCGACGTGGTCTCCTACTCGACCGCGCGCGGCGGCGTCGGCGTCGACCTCGCCGCCGAGGACACGCGCGGGCCGGACGGCAGCGACCGCGTGATCGGGTTCGAGGTCGTCGAAGGCTCGCGCTTCGACGACACGCTCGAGGGGTCGCCGCTCGACGAGACGTTCTTCGGAGAGGCCGGCGACGACGTGATCAGGGGCCGCGGCGGGAACGACGTCGCCCAGGGCGGCGCGGGCGCGGACCGCCTCGACGGCGGGTCGGACTTCGACTTCGCCGACTACTCCTCGGCCCGCGCGGGTGTGCAGGTCGACCTCGGCGCCGGCACCGCCTCCGGCGACGGCGCCGACCGCGTGAGCCGGTTCGAGGGCGTCATCGGCTCGGAGAAGGGCGACGACGTCACCGGGAGCGACGGGCCCGACTCCCTCTTCGGCGCCAAGGGGAACGATGCGCTCGACGGCGGCGCCGGCGACGACACGCTCGAGGGTGGCCCCGGCAACGACGACCTCACCGGCGGCGCGGGGTTCGACTTCTCGCTCTACCTGTTCTCGGCCCGCGGCATCACGGCGGACCTCGATACCGGGACGGCGACCGGTGAGGGGTCTGACGACCTCGCCGGGATCGAGGGGCTCAACGGGTCCGAGCTCGGCGACGTGCTGTCGGGCACGGGGGAGCCGAACGCGATCTACGGGGCGGGGGGCGACGACACGCTCGCCGGGCGCGCCGGAAGCGACCAGCTCGACGGGGGCCCCGGGAACGACACGATCGACGGCGGCGAGGGGACCGACACCTGTCCGAACGGCGAGACCGTGACGGCCTGCGAGGAGCAGCAGGCTGCTCGTATTGCTCCTCGGGCTGTTAAGAGAACCCCCTGGTTTGCCCGGCGCGCAGGCCTTTAAAACCTGTCACCAATTTCTTAACCAAGTTCCTCGGAATGGGGAGGAATCGGACACTTCACCCCCGAACACTCGCTCACCATTCGGGGGGTCAGCGGAGATCCCCCGGCTAGCAACAGGGGGAGAGTGCATGGGAGCAACGAGGTCCTGGCTTCGTCGCGGGTCTGTTCTGCTGGTCGTCGGCGCCTTGATGGCGGGCGGGAGCCAGGTTTCGAGCGCGAACGAGGAGCGCCAGCGCTTCATCGTCGTGCTGGAGGACAGCGTACGGGCGAACGAGGCGGCGCAGGAGCACGCGCGTTCGGAGAACGCCGAGATCGGTTTCGTCTACGAGCACGCTCTGCGCGGCTACTCGGCGATGATGTCGCCGCAGGCGGCCGCTCGGATCGAGCGTGACCCGCGCGTCGCCTACGTCGAGCCCGACATCGAGCTGTCGACGACGGCGCAGACGCTGCCGACGGGCGTCAACCGCATCGACGGCGAGCTGAGCCCCGGTGCGCGGATCAACGGGATCGACGAGCCGCTCGACGTCGACATCGCGATCCTCGACAGCGGGATCGACCTCGACCACCCCGACCTCAACGTGGTCGCGAACACCGGCTGCGCGAGCGGGGGACCCACGAACAACGTCTGCACCAACGGCGCGGGTGACGACAACAACGGTCACGGCACCCACGTCGCCGGCATCGCCGCGGCCCGCGACAACAGCATCGGCGTCGTCGGCGTCGCGCCGGGCGCGCGCCTCCACGCGGTGAAGGTGCTCGACTCCCGCGGCAGCGGCTACCTGTCGTGGATCATCGCCGGCATCGACTGGGTCACGGCCCGCGCGTCGACGATCGAGGTCGCGAACATGAGCCTCGGCGGCCAGGGCTGGTCGTCCGCGTACCGCACGGCGATCGCGAACTCCGTCGCCAAGGGCGTCGTCTACTACGTCGCCGCCGGGAACGAGCGCCGCGACGTCTACGGCACCGACGGCACGTTCGGCACGTCCGACGACACGATCCCGGCGTCGTTCCCCGAGGTCGGCACGATCTCGGCCCTCGCCGACTTCGACGGGCGCCCCGGGGGCCTCGGCGCCGGCAGCTACAGCTACCGGATCGGCTGCACGGAGAACCGTGACGACTCGTTCGCCTGCTTCTCGAACTACGCCCGCAACGTCACGAACAACCCCGTGACGTCGAGCGGCGGCAAGATCGACATGATGCTGCCGGGCACGGCGATCGTCTCGACGTACATGAACGGCCAGTACGCGTCGACGCACGGCACGAGCCAGGCGTCGCCCCACGCGGCGGGCCTCGCGGCGCTCTACATCGCGCGCAACGGCCGCGCGACGACGGCGGCCGGCGTGTACTCGATCCGCCAGGCGCTGATCAACGCGGCGCAGGGCCAGACGACGACGAGCGGCCTGACGACACACGACGACCCGGACCTCCGCAAGGAGCCGATCGGGTGGGGTGCGTCGCTCTAGAAGGACGCTCTAGGTAGAGGTTGCGGTGGGGCTCGGGCTCAGGCTCGGGACGACCGTGACCGACGGTGAGGGGGCCGGGCTCTGCCCGGCCCCCGGAACCGGTTCGGCGACCCGCTCCCGGTTCGGGGCCCGGTCGAAGCAGACCCTCTTGCACGACGTGCCGGTGTGCAGGGTCTGGACCCACCAGAAGTAGACGAGCCGCTGCTGCGGGAACGTCATCTTCCGCAGCGGCACCTTCACGGCGAAGCTGCGCTTCCCCGGCCGCCACGCCTTCACCTTGCCGATGATCCGGTCGTTCTTCCGGGTGCGGTCGCGGTAGAGCAGCGCCCTCATGCGGTAGCCGTCGGAGCGGACGAGCACGTAGTAGTCGGGGTCCTCGTCGCCGAACGTGTCGAAGTACACGAAGCCGTAGCTGCGATCCCACACCTGGGCGACGCTCCACCGCGTAAACGTGACGACGTCGTAGCGCGGCGTCCGCGTCCCCCTGACGATCACCCGGCGCACGTCGAACGGCCCCTTCGTGTCGTTTGCGTCGACGACGTGGCTGTGGTCGGCGGACGCGATCAACGGTATCGACGCCGCGGCCCCCGCGACGCACAAGGCGAGGACGAGCCGTGCGAGCGTCCGGCCCCTCACCGGCGGAACCCCTTCCGCGCCGCGAGCGCCAGCCACACGACGAGCCCGAGCCCCGCGGCAGCAAGCGCCGCCGGCACGACCTGCGACGCGTCGGGCGCCGCTGCGTCGAAGGAGCCGGTCTCCGGGAACAGCAGCGCGACGGCCGCGACGGCCCCGAGCGTCGCGTTGCGGACGAGCATCAATCGGTAGTCCCGGTGGCCGCTCCCGCCGAAGCACCCGCACGGCAGCCGGTCGCCCTGCAGCCGCCGGGCACGCAGGACCGCGAGCGAGAAACCGGCCAAGAGGGCGACGGCGGCAGCGGCACCGGCGGGCGACGCGTCCCCTCCGGCGACGAGCAGCGCCGCAGTGACGCCCTCCGCGAGTGGGACCAGGGGGCGTGCCGCGAGCTCGGCCGGCGCGGGGAGCCGGTACCCCGCGAGGGCCTCGCGCCACGCCGGGAACCGCACGGCCTTGGCGGCCGCGGCCCACGCGAACGCGGCGGCGAGGAAGAGCGCGGCGGGCGAGACCATCGCCGACGATCCTAAGAGCGGGCTCGCGCAATCGGGGCGCGGGCGAGCCTCCGCGGGTGTTTTCCGGGCTCGTCTGTTTTTTTCAGAATCCGTTCTGAAGAAATCCCACGGGGTCTCGCGTCCAGGGACGAGAGTCCGGAAGCGGGGGCGGTAGCCTGGCCGGGATGCAGGGTTGGTGGGCCGTCTCGTACGTGGTGATGTGGCTGTTGCTCGCAGCGCTCACGATCGTCGTCGTCGCCCTCGCCCGGCAGATCGGCACCCTCCACCTCCGGCTCGGCCCCCGCGGCGCGCTCGAGGTCGACGACGAGGGGCCGCCGCTCGGCGAGGCCCCTCCCCCGGAGGAGACCACCGACGCGCAGGGCCGGGCGGCGAGGGTCGGGGGGCCGGGCGAGCCCCAGCTCCTGCTGTTCGTGTCGCCGGGGTGCCACCTGTGCGAGCAGGTCCTGCCGTCGCTCCCGGCGGTGGCGCGGGTCCACGAGCTCACGCCGTACGTGCTCGCAGACGTGGACGCGGAGGAGACGGTCTCGCAGTACGAACGGCGGCGGCTGGCCGCGCGCTTCGTGTCGGCGCAGGGGATCGCGCAGCGCTACCGCGTGCCGGGGACTCCGTACGTGGTGGTGCTCGACGGTCTCGGCGTCGTGCGAGCGAAGGGGACGGTGAACAACCTCGAGCAGCTCGAGGGCCTCGTGGAGACCGGCGCCCAGAGGGCCGAGGAAGCGGCGCGGGAAAGGCGGGCGAGTTGATCCAACAAGCTTCCATCGCGTTGGCCGAGAAGACGAGCCGCCGCTCGTTCATCGGAAAGCTCGGCCGCGGGATCGTCGCGCTCGCGGGCGGATCGGTCGTCGCGTCCGCGCTCGCCCCCGAGCGCGCGTACGCCTATCACGTGTGCGGGCACACCTACACGACCGACTCGTGCCCGCACCCGTTCGCGCCGTACTCGCGCGTCGACCGCCACGGCTACCCCGTGCATCCGAAGTACGGGTACCCCGTCGACGACAATGGCGACGTCTACACGTCGCGCGACCAGGTGCGGCGGAAGATGTGCCAGGAGGTCGTCCCCGAGCGCTACCCGCAGACCACGGGCGCGGACTACGGCGGCGGGTGGAGCCGCTGCTGCAAGGGCAGGGTGCGGCGCATCGCCGACTGCTGCTCGTACTCGACCACGCGCATCAACGGCGACGCGAGCGTGACCGGCTACTGCTACAACGGCACGCGCGTGTTCTGCATCGGGTACCGCGACACGAACGTCCGCTGCTGAGTTGCCCGGCCCCCTGACCGCCGCGCTCGTCGTCGCCTCGGCCGTGGCCGGGATCTCCACGCTCTTCTCTCCCTGAGGCCTCTCGATGGCCGAGACCATCACCCCCGTCGTGCACGGGGGCAAGCGAAGGGCCTTCGTGACGTCGGCGGCGCTGCACGTCGCGGGCGCCGCGCTTACGGCCGCGGCGCTCGGGCTCGTCCTCGGCGGTTTCGGAGCGCTGCTGCGCGCGCCCTGGGGGGGCGCGGGCGCGGCCGTCGTAGCCGCGGCGGCAGGCGTCTACTTCCTCCGGGAGGCGTTCAGCCTCCCGATCCCGCTCCCCCAGCGGAGGCGACAGGTCCCCGAGTGGTGGCGGACGTTCTTCAGCCCGCCGGTGGCGGCCGTCCTCTACGGCGCGGGCCTCGGCGTCGGCTTCCTCACCTACCTGTCGTTCGGCACCTTCGCCGCGGTCATGGCCGGCGCGGTCGCGTCCGGAGACGCCCTCACCGGCGCGGCCGTGTGCGCGCCGTTCGGGCTCGGGCGCTCGATCGCCGTCGTGGTGGTGGCGGCCGCGGGACATCCGGTCGAGCGGCTAGACGAGCTGGCGGGGTCCGGACGCCTCCGGGCCGTCAACGCGGCGGCGTTGCTCGCGGTCGGGGTCGCCGCGGTGCTGTAGCCGGGGGCTACTCCTCCTGCACGCCCTCGCAGTTCTCGTCCGCGAACTCGCCGAGGTTCTCGGCCGCCTCCGTGAACTCGTCCGTCTGGATCGCGGCGAGGTCCTGGTTCTCGAAGGCGTCCTTGAACCCGTCCCGCACGATCGTCGCGTCGTCCCTGATCTCGTCGGGGGCCTCTTCGACCATCGTGTCGAGCTCGGGCGGCGCCTCCTCGGTGTCGCCCTGGGCGAGCGCATCGCGGGTCGCGTCGCAGAAGGCCTCGCTCCCGGCGGCGTCGCCTCCGCACGCCGCGAGCATCAGGAGGGCCGTCGCCGCGGTCGCTGCAGTCCGTCTCACGTAGAGCTCCTTCGTCTTAGGGGCCGCCGGGCTCATCATCCCCCGCCGCGACACCTCACTTGCGGAATCCGGGCTCCGTGGCTATCTTTAGCACTCAGAGGACCTGAGTGCTAAAGACGCAAGTCCATCGTCCACCAGGAGGTACAGATGCCGAAGATCCTGTCTTTCAACGAGGAGGCCCGGCGGGCGCTCGAGCGGGGCATGAACCAGCTCGCCGACGCCGTCAAGGTGACCCTCGGGCCCAAGGGCCGCAACGTCGTGCTCGAGAAGAAGTGGGGGGCGCCGACGATCACGAACGACGGCGTCTCGATCGCGAAGGAGATCGACCTCGAGGACCCCTACGAGCGCATCGGCGCCGAGCTCGTCAAGGAAGTAGCCAAGAAGACCGACGACGTCGCCGGTGACGGGACGACGACCGCCACGGTGCTCGCCCAGGCGATGGTCCGCGAGGGCCTCCGCAACGTCGCCGCCGGCGCGAACCCGATCGCTCTGAAGAGGGGCATCGAGAAGGCCGTCGAGAGCGCCGTCGAGGCGATCCGCTCGACCTCGCGCGAGGTCGAGGGCCGCGAGCAGATCGCCCAGGTCGCGTCGATCTCCGCGAACAACGACTACGAGATCGGCGAGACGATCGCCGAGGCCATGGACAAGGTCGGCAAGGACGGCGTCATCACGGTCGAGGAGAGCAACACCTTCGGCCTCGAGCTCGAGCTCGTCGAGGGGATGCGCTTCGACAAGGGCTACATCTCGCCGTACTTCGTCACCGACGCGGAGCGGATGGAGGCGGTCATGGACGACCCCTACATCCTCATCGCGAACCAGAAGATCTCGGCCGTCAAGGACCTGCTCCCCGTCCTCGAGAAGGTCATGCAGGCCGGCAAGTCTCTGCTGATCGTCGCGGAGGACGTCGAGGGCGAGGCCCTCGCGACGCTCGTCGTCAACAAGATCCGCGGCACCTTCAAGGCCGCGGCAGTCAAAGCCCCCGGCTTCGGTGACCGCCGCAAGGCCATGCTGCAGGACATCGCGATCCTCACGGGCGGCCAGGTCGTGTCGGAGGAGATCGGCCTCAAGCTCGAGTCGGTCACGCTCGACATGCTCGGCACCGCCCGGAAGGTCGTCGTCAACAAGGACGACACCACGGTCGTCGAGGGCGGTGGCTCGGCCGACGAGATCACCGGCCGCGTCAACCAGATCAAGGCCGAGATCGAGCGGTCGGACTCGGACTACGACCGGGAGAAGCTGCAGGAGCGTCTCGCGAAGCTCGCCGGTGGTGTCGGCGTCATCAAGGTCGGCGCCGCGACCGAGGTCGAGCTGAAGGAGAAGAAGCACCGCATCGAGGACGCCGTGCAGACGACGAAGGCCGCCGTCGAGGAGGGCGTGGTCGCCGGTGGTGGCGTCACGCTGCTGCAGGCTCGCGAGCAACTCGAGAAGCTCGAGCTCGACGGCGACGAGGCGACCGGTGCCACGATCGTCAAGCGTGCGCTCGAGGAGCCGCTGAAGGTCATCGCCCACAACGCGGGCCTCGAGGGCGGCGTCGTGGCGGAGAAGGTCCGCACGCTCGGCCCGGGCGAGGGCCTCAACGCTGCGACGGGCGAGTACGGCGACCTGTTCGCCGCCGGCGTCATCGACGCCGCGAAGGTGACGCGCTCGGCGCTGCAGAACGCGGCTTCGATCGCGGCCCTGTTCCTGACGACCGAGGCGATCGTCGCCGACAAGCCGGAGAAGGAGAAGGCCCCCGCCATGCCCGGCGGCGGCGACATGGACTTCTAGTCCGGCTCGCAGACGCAAGACACGAGGCCCCCGGAGATCTCCGGGGGCCTCTTCTTTCCGTCCGGTGTCGCAAGACGTGCGGAATCCGCACGTTTGGCGACAAGCGCCCAAGGCCCCGACTAGACCCCCGCGTCCCCTTTGCTCGCTTCTCACGGGGTCGGTGACTAGTCATTCGCGTCCGAAAAGGCCCGTTTGGGCCGCCCCGCAACTAGTAAATGGCCCGCGACGACTATTCAGACCTCCTTTTCGCGCCTCGATAACGCCAGTAGTCGAGGCTTCGTGGAAGAGCCACGAGGCGCTACGGGAGGAAACGGAGATGGGGGAAACGGGCGCAATGCAGGAGGAGAAGAAGCTCAGGCGCAAGAAGATCCTGCTCTCGCTGGGAGCGGTCGCCGTCGTCGGCGCCGTCGTCGGCGGGGGCACGTACGCGACGTTCAACGCACAGACCGCCAACCCGGGCAACGTGTGGGCGAACGGGACGCTCGTCCTGTCGAACAAGGTCGGCTCGGGCACGACGTGCCTGTCGACGGGGGCCGCGGCGAGCACGGACACGAACGTCAACAACAACTGCGACGCCCTCTTCGGCGGAGCGACGCTGCGTAAGCCGAACGACTCGGCCACGGTCCCGGTGAACGTCCGCAACGAGGGCAGCCTCAACGCCTCGGCGCTGAAGCTCTACTCGAGCGCATGCACCGCCGGCGACACCGCAGGCGAGACGTACAAGGGCACGGGCGACCCGTGCGACAAGGTGCAGCTGTACGTGCAGCGCTGGACCGACCCGGCCCGCACGATCCCGGCCGAGTGCGTCTACGGCAGCACGCAGGCGCTGACGCCGAACACCTGTGACTTCGCGGCGACCGGCGCGGAGGCCAAGACGATCGGGGCATTCGCGACCGCGAACGGCAGCACGGCGCCGCTGAGCCTCGGCGCTCTCAACACCGGCACCACGAACTACTACACGATCGGCGTGAAGCTTCCGCAGTCGACGGGCAACTCGTACCAGGGCCGCCGCGCTTCGGTCGACTTCACCTGGACGCTCGAGCAGTAGGGGGCATGGCGATGCTGGGAGCAGAGGTCGCTACCGCGGCCACTGACATCGCCGTGAGCAGCGAGGCAGTGGGAAGGGCGGCCGGTATCCCCGGCCGCCTCGCCTCGTTCGCCAAGAGCGCGGCCACCGTGCTCGGGACGGTCGTCGTCGTGGTCCTGCTGATCGCGACGGTGGGGCCGAGGCTGCTGCCCTACCGGACGTTCACGGTCCTGTCGGGCAGCATGGCACCGGCGATCCCGACCGGGTCGATGATCTTCGACCGGGAGGTCGACGCGGCCGACCTCGCGCCGGGCGACGTCGTCACGTTCCATCCGCCGGGCCAGCCCGACAAGCTCGTCAGCCACCGCGTCGTCCGCGTCGAGAAGACGCCGGCGGGGCGCTTCCTCGTGACGCGCGGGGACGCCAACGGCGTGCTCGACGAGTGGCGGATCCCCGCGCAGGGGCGCGGGCTGCGATACGAGTTCCACGTCCCGTACCTGGGATACGTCGTCGGAGGGCTGCTCACGCCGGCAGGCCGTCTGATCGCGTTGACGCTCGCTGCGCTGTGGCTGGGAGGCCTCGCCTTGTGGACGATCTGGCGTCCGCGCAAGGAGCCCCTCCCCGCCGCGGGTTAGGGCCATGGGGCGCAAGGGAGCGCTCACGCTCGCGGCCCTCGCGGTCGCGACGGTCGCGGGGGCCGGGGTCTCGCACGGCACGTTCGCCTCGTTCACCGCGTCGACGCGCAACGGCGGCGCCACGTTCGCGCTGACGTCGCTGTACGCGCCGGGGAGCCTCACCGCGACCCCGGCAGGCCATTCGGTCGACGTCGCGTGGAGCGCCGGGCAGAACGGCAACGGCTACCGGGTGCTGTCGGCCGCGGCGCCGAACCCCCTGGTGAACGACTGCACCGGCGCGTCGTTCTCGCAGATCGCGTCGCCGCCGGGGACCTCGTACACCGACTCGGCCTCGACGCCGCAGGGCACCTGGCGCTGCTACACCGTCCAGACGAGCTACGGCTCGTGGACCAGCGTCGAGAACAACCCGGTCGCCGGCGCGCGCCTGGGCTTCGTCGCGAGCGTCGCCTCGTTCACGAACACCGGGAACCCGAGGATCGACGACGGCGACACGTTCACGATCACCTTCAACCAGCCGGTCGCGACAGCGACCGGCCCGCAGGCGGGGAACTCGATCTGCTGGCAGAACGACCGCATCGTGCTCGGGAGCACGCAGAGCGGGAACTGCGCCGCGACCGACGCCGCTCCGCGGCTCGGCTTCCTCACCGGCGGGACGATCGACCGCAACATGCGCCTCGCCGCGACGTGGTCGTGGAGCAGCGACGCCCGCGTCCTGACGATAACCGTCGGCGCGCGGCTGGCCGGCAGCGGCAACTACTCGCAGAACGGGACGTGGACGTTCACGCCGACGCCGAACCAAGCGTTGCTGCAGAGCGCGACCGGCGGTCTCCACGTGTGCGACACGAACGCCGGCGGAGGGAACTGCCTGCCGGACGTCTCCGGGCTCTAACGGCCGCTCGGGGGCCGCGGGCGGTGCACCGCGGTGAACGTCTCGACGGGGTTGAGCCGGGCCCCCAGCGTGGCCGACACCTGGAACACGAGGGACGCGGCGACGAGCCACCTGACGCATGCCGTCAACTGCCTCGCCACCGCACCCTCTCTCGTTGTCGCCGTCGGTCAGTCCTTAGAGTCTCGACGCCGGAGCCCCGGCGCTCCATAGCCCCCCGGCACCGGATCGCGCGCCGCGCCGGCTCGTCTTTCCGTGGCCCCCGGGCGCGATATGTCCGGGTTCGTCCGGGAGCAGATGACTAGTCCGCGATGCTTATGCCGACTAGTCCTTCTGCCGATAAGAGGCGTACACAGGCCGCCGCCAGAGAGGTACCGCACGTGCGCCGAAGGGAAGATGGCTTCACGCTGGTCGAGCTGCTGGTCGTGATCATCGTGATCGCGATCCTGGCCGCCATCGCCGTCCCCGTCTTCCTCCAGCAGAGGCAGAAGGGCTACGCCGCGCAGGTGCAGGCCGCGCTGAAGGACGCGGCGACGGCCGTCGAGTCGTACGCGACCGCGGCGAACGGAAGCTACTCCGGACTCAACAACCCGCCCGACACGGCCGCCGTGATGCTCGAGCACGGGTTCCGCGTCCCGACATGGGCTACGTCGTTCGACGTCGTGGCAAACGGCTCCAACTACTGCATCGAGATCCGCCACGGCTCCGCGCTCGCGGGCAACGACTGGCGGCGCGGAACGTACTTCGGCGACAAGGGAGCGCCGACGTCCGCGCCCGACAACTGTCCCGGAGCGCCGTCGCTCTAGTGTCTCGCAACGAGAAACGGCCTCCGGGGATCCCGGAGGCCGCTCTGTAGCGTCACTGTGGAGCGCCTTTCACTTCCCGATCCGGCTCCGAGCTAGGGGCAAGTCGGCGGCACGTGGCCGTAAGGACCCCTCGGCGGACACGGAGTCGCAGTGGGCGTCGGGGTCGGAGTCGGCGTCGCCGTCGGGGTAGCCGTGGGCGTAGCCGTCGGGCTGGCCGTCGGACTAGCGGTGGCGGTTGGGCTCGTCGTAGGCGCGGGGGTCTTGTCGGGCTTGTGCTTCTTCCCCGTCTTGTGACAGTGGAAGTGCTCGTGGTGGTGGGGCGGGTCGCCGTCACTGGTGTGATGCTTGCCCGGCTTGTGGTGGTGGTGGAAATGGTCGTGACACTTCACGTGCCGGGTCAGCTCCGCGTCTCCAAGGGACGCGAAAGAGAACCACGCCGCGGCCAACACAAAAGCCGCGATCGTCGCGAAGACGAGAATCCGGAGAATGCTCGGTTTTGAATGAGAGATCGGTTGCACTGGTACCCCCTATGCGGTCCGCAACGACACTACGAGACGCATGTGGTCTGCCACAAGGGGTCACGCAGCGATTTCCTCTATTACGTAGAAGGAGGGCAAGCAAGCGCGCCCCGTCGACTCCGGAGCGGCGTCGCGACTAGATCGTCCCTGCGGTGACTGCTGCCCCGATCCAGGGGATGACCTCGTCGAGCATCTCGTCGAGCGAAGTATCCGCGACGAACCCAAGCACCCGCTTCGCCTTCTCCGTCGACGGGATCCGCCGCTGGACGTCGTACTCGTACGGTTCGTCGCTCACGTAGCGGAACGGCACGTCCGGCCCCTTTATCTTCTTCCAGATCAGCGCCGCGAGCTCCAGGACGGTAGTCGACTCCGCGGTAGACAGGTTGAAGTCCTCGTTCGTCGCGTCCGGGTGCGCCATCGCCAGGACGATCCCCCTCGCGAGGTCGCCGCCGTAGGTGTAGTGGCGCGTCTGAGAACCATCGCCCAGGATGTGGAGGGGATCCTGGCCCTTGACGACTTTCTGCACGAGATCGGGAACGACGTGGCTCATCGCGAGCGAGACGTTCCCGCTCGGGATCTCCTTCTCCCCCAGCGCTCGTTGCTCACCGATCCCGACGCAGTTGAACGGGCGGACGATCGTGAAGGGCAGGCCGTACTGGTCGCGGGCCGCGCGCGCGAAGTACTCCACGGCGAGCTTCTGGAAGCCGTACGACGACAGCGGCGGAGGGATCTCCTTCTCCTGCCCCTCGTAAGACGGCCACGAGGTCGCCGACTCGAAGACCATCGACGAGCTGAGATACGTGACTTTCCGGAGGCGCCCACCGCGGAACGCTTCGATCGCGGCGTCGCAGGTGGCCGCGATGATCCGCTCGTTCGTCGCCAGGAGGTCGTAGGCGTACGTGTGGAAGTAAGAGATGCCGCCGATCATCGCGGCCCCCGCGATGAGGTGGTCGCAGTCGCCGAGGAGCCGCGTCATCAGGCCGACGTCGCGGGCGTCGGCTTCCACGAGCTCGTAACGAGGATGGTCGTCGTACGACTTTGCCACGCGGCCGTACTTCGAGAAGTTGTCGATCCCGACGACGTCGTAGCCGTCGGCGAGCAGCCGCTCGACGACGTAGCCTCCGATGAACCCGGCCGCGCCGGTAACCAGAACCTTCAAGACCGCTCCCTCCCGGAGGCCAGCTGCTGGACCGTCAGCTTCGGGCCGAACGCGAACAGGTACCACCTGAGGTAGCGCGGAAGCCACCGCATCAGCTTGAAGTTCGAGACGCCGGTCGTTCGGTCGAGCCAGATGGTCGGGATCTCGGCGACCGGCAGCCGCAACCGGCGCGCCTTCGCCACGAGCTCGAGTCCCACCTCGAACCCCGAGCTCGACTCGATCCCCACGTCCCTCACGAACTCCCTCGAGTACGCCTTGAACGAGTTCGTCGCGTCGTTCGTGCCGACCCGCGCGAACCAGTAGAGGGTCCGCCCCGCGAGGCGCGACAGGAAGCTCTTGAAGAACGGGCCGCCGACCTGCTGGCCGCCGTTCATGTAGCGCGACCCTGCGGCGACGACGACTCCGCGCTCGACCAGCCTCACGAGATCGTCGATCTGCTGCGGGTCGTCGCAACCGTCCGCCATCGTCACCACGACCACGTCCGCCGTCGCCGCGTCGATCCCGAACCGGATCGCGTTCGCCGGGCCGCGCCCGTACGTGTTGAGCGTCGGCACGAGGCGCGGCTCGTCCCTCACGTACTTCTCCAGCCACGAGACCGTGGAGTCGTCGAGTGAGTCGTAGACGACCAGCACCTCCGCCGGCAGCGTCACGGCCTCGAAGATCCGGTCCAGGGCGCGCACGATCGCCTCGCCCTCGTTGTACGCCGGGATGACGACGCTGACGCGCGGCTTCAAACGAAGACGCCCTTCCCGAAGAGGTTCCAGACGTCGGCCACCGGGACCGCCGGCTCGAGGTCCGCGTACTCGCGGTGGGGCGCCCCGACGACGAGCAGATCCGATTCCTCGAGGACCTCGTCGAGAGGACGGAGGTCCTCGTCGACGGTGACGTGAGGATCCGTGCACAGCACCTGCGCGGCCTTGAACCGCAGGATGCGCTTCAGCTTGTAGCTGAGGCTCGACCTCGTGTCGTCGGAACCGGCTTTGAAAGCCATGCCGAGGATGCCGACGGTCATCTCGGACAGGTCGAACCTCTGCTCGAGGCGCGAGACGACGTAGAGCGGAAGGCCTTCGTTGATCATCATGCTCGCGTGCCCCAGCACGAAGTTGTTGTTGTTGAACGCGGCGAGCTGCATCGTGTCCTTCAACAGGCAAGGTCCCGCCGCGAACCCGGCGCGTGGAAGGTCCGCCGCCCGCGGGTAGTCGTGGGCGAGCGCCGCCCTGATCCGCTCGAAGTCGACGCCGAAGTCGTTCGCCATCATGTAGAGCTGGTTCGCGACCGCGAACTTCGCGTAACGCCAGGTGTTGGTGAAGAGCTTCGCGAGCTCCGCCTCCTCCGGCGTGAGCACAACCACCTGAGCCGTCAGGTTGCGGAAGAACTTCGCGGCTCGCTCGGTCGCGCGCTCGGTCCGCCCGGCGACGATCTGGGGGAGCTCGTACAACTCCGTCATCGCCTTGCCCTCCGCGATCCGCTCGGGGCAGAAGGCCACGTCGACGTCGAGTCCCGCGTCGGCGAGCAGCCGCTCGATCTGCGCGGTGACGCCGGGGTAGACCGTGCTGCGCAGTATCAGGAGCTGCCCGTCCGTGAGGCTCCCGCGGACGCCGTGCAGGGCGCGCGGGACGGCGTGGGGATCGGGGTTCAGGTGCTCGTCCACGGGGGTCCCGATGACCATGACGACGACCTCGGCGGCGCTCACGACCGCCGGGTCGGCGGTCGCGGTCAGGCCGCGGCCGACGACGCGTCGAAGCACCTCGTCCGCCCCCTCCTCCTGGAACGGCATGCGCCCCGCGTTGACGGTCGCGACCGCACGCTCGTCGATGTCGTGAAGGACGACGACGAGCCCGCGGTCGGCACAAGCCAGGCCGAGGGGAAGCCCCACGTGCCCGCAACCACCGATGATCACGACGTCACTGGAAAAGCTCATCGCACGATCCTACGATCCGGCAGGGAAGGGCGGACTGCACGGTACCGGCTCGCTCCCCTCGGCCCGGGGCCTATCCTGCTCCGTGATGCGACGGTCGAACGAGGCGGGCATCGTTCCCGCGGGAGGTGCTCGGGTCCGAAGCCGACTCCCGGTCTTGGCTACGGCCGCCACCGTGCTCGTCTTCGTCGTCGTGCCCCTCGCGCTCGCGTACGGCGGCGGCTCGGTCCACATCCCGCACAACGACGACTGGGCGTTCGCCCGGATCACGAACACGCTCGCCGACACCGGCACGCTGCAGCTCGTGGGGTGGAACGAGATGATGCTCGTGACGCACGCCGCGTGGGGCTGGCTCTTCGTCGAGGTCCTGGGGCCGGGGAGCGACTCGCTCGCACTGTCCGGGGCCGTCGCTGCGGCGCTTGCGCTCGTCGGCTCCTACGTCGTCGCCCGCCACTTCCTGACGCCTGGGCGAGCGGCCCTCGCGTGCTTCACGGTCGCAGCGTTCCCGGGGTTCTCGGTGCTCGCGACGACGTTCATGACGGACGTGACGGGGTTTGCGTTCCAGGTGTGGAGCATCGCGGCGGGGCTTCGGGCGCTGAGCGGCGGCGAACGCGTGAGGTGGCGATGGGTCGTCGTGTCCCTCGTCCTCGCGCTCGCAGCCTTCGGCGCGCGTGAGTTCGGGATCCTCGCCGGGATCGCGGTGCTCTGCGGCGCGTGGCTGGTCGATCGCAGGGGAGGCGCTCCGCGCTGGCGCGCCCCCGTCGCGAGCGTCGCGCTCCTCGGCTGCGCAGCAATCCTCTACCGGTGGCGGCATACGTATCCGGGAAACACGCCGCAGTTCGGCGGCCTCGACCTCCCGCGCCTCGCGCTCGCCGGCGCGACGTCGTTCTTCACGATCGCGTTCGGGCTGCTCGTGCCGCTCACGCTCACCACCACGCGACGTACGGCGGCTACGCGACCGCGCATCGGGCTCGGCGTCGCGGCGGCGACGGGCGCGTTCGGCATCGTCGTCATCGCGGCACACGCAGCCCTCGGCCGGCCGCTTTCGGTCTTCGTCGGGAACCTCTTCACTCGCTTCGGGCCCGCGGGAAACGCGCTCGCGGGGGACCGGGCGGCGCTGTTCCCGGCATCGTTGTGGGGCTTGCTCCTCCTCCTGGCCGTAGTCGCCGGGGGCGTGGTCGCGGGCCGCGGCGCGGCAGCCCTGCAGGCCGCGTACCGCCGGCGCTCGGAGACGCTGGGTCGCATGGCTCCGAAGGAGCTCGTCGTGGGCGCGTGGGCGGTGCTCACGGCGGCGGGACTCCTCTTCCGCAGCGCGTTCGGGGGCCTCTTGTACGACCGCTACCTGTGGGCGCTCGTCTTGCCCGCGGCCATCCTGCTCTTGCGGGCCGCGCCCGCCCGGCAAGAGCCGGCGACGAGGCGCGCCGTCGCCATCGCCGTAGCGCTGACGAGCGCGGTCTCGCTCGCGAACGTCGTCGGGGGCCAGCAGTACGACGTCGCACGCTGGGAGGCGGGCGAGCGGGCGCTCGCGCGGGGCGCGGCCCCCGAGGAGGTCGACGCAGGGTTCGAGTGGGTGGGGTTCCATTACGACGGCGTCGCCGGCGGAGACGCTCCCGCGTTGTCGAGCCCACCCCGGACCTGGTACCTGACCCGGCTGTTCCCCCACGCCCGGAACTGCTACGTCGTGGCGGAGTCGGAGCTGCCCGACGCGCATCTCGAGGTGGTCGACGAGATCCGCTACAGACAGTGGCTGGTCGCGGGCGAGAAGACCTTGATCCTCTACAGGAACCCCCCTGCCTGCGCGGGACCGAGCTCGGGTTAGGAGGGGGAGGTGCCGCGTATGTTTGCTCGATGACCGTCGCATCGGTCCACCTCGTGATCGGCGCGTACCCGCCGAGCCTCGGCGGCGCGCAGCTCCACACCGCTGCGCTCGTCGACGCGCTCTCGGGCGCGCTCGGCGTGTCGGCACGCGTCTCGTGCCTCTGGAGGGAGACGCGCCACGACTGGCTGCTGGGCTCGACGATCCGGCTGCCCGAAGGGCGCGAGGTCGTAGTGGAGGACGGGGTGTCGATCGAACGCGTCGGCCTCTCGGGGAGGCATCCGCTCCGCGATGCGCTCGCGGCGTCCGCCTACTACGCGCTCCCCCGGCAGAGCGCCGCGTACTTCGCGCGCCGCCTCGACTTCAGGGACGGCGACGAGCCGCTGGTGCACGTCGTCCGCCTCGGCAGAGAGCACCTGGCGGTGCGCGCGCTCGAAGACGCGCGCACGCGCGGGGTGCCGGTCGTGCTGACGCCCAACCATCACCCGCGCTGGAGCCGCCGTCCGGGATCGTCGTGGAACGACGTCTACAGGAAGGTCGACCACGTCTTCGCACTGACGAACGCCGAACGCGAAGAGCTCACCCGTCTCGGGGTCGCGCGCGACCGCATCACCGTCACCGGGATCGGGCCGATCCTCTCCGACGAGGTCGTCTCGCGGGCGGACTTCCTTGATGCCCTCCGGCTCCCCGACCGGCGCTACCTCGGGTTCCTCGGGCAACAGTTCGACTACAAGAGGCTGGACGTGGTCGTCGATGCCTTCGACCTGCTCGCCGCGGAGGACCCGCAGCTCGGCCTCGTGATAGCGGGCCCGACGGCAACCGCGACGCGCCGGTATCGCGAGCGCTCGCCGCACAAGGACCGGATCAGCATCGTCGGCCCACTGCCGCTGGTTCAGAAGACCGCGTTCCTTCGTTACGTCGACGTGCTGCTGTTCCCGTCGCAGCAGGAATCGTTCGGCGGCGTCCTGATCGAAGCCGCTGCGGTCGGGACGCCGTTCGTGACGAGCGACATCCCACCGCTGGCCGAGGTCGCCGCCGAGCTCGGCAACGGCACGAGCTCGCCCGTCTCCCCGCGCGGCGTGGCAGACGCGGCCGCCGCGTTGCTGGACGGAGAAGCGCCCGCTCCCAACGAGGCTGCGGTCGACCGCTATTCCTGGCCCCGGCTCGCCGCTCTCTACCGCGACGTCTACGACGGGCTCGCGGGGACCTGACGCGGCGACGGCCGCCGGCGCAGCGCCTTCAGGTACGCGTTCCACCACACCATCGTCCCCGCGGCCAGAGCGGCCGACGAACCCCACGCCGCGCCTTCCGCGCCTCCGAGGACCGCTCCCGTCGTCCCGGCGACCACGGTCGCGATCGACACGACCAACCGCGCCCGGAGACCCTCGTCGGCGGCGGCGAGCGCCCGCAGGCCTCCCGAGGCCCCCATCGTGGCGCCCGACGCAGCGAGCCCGAGCCCCATCGGGAGCATCACGGGCTCCGCGATCGTCCAGCTCTCGCCCAGCAACGCGCGGCCGACTCCGGCGGGGATCAGCACGAGAGCGACCGACCACGTCGCGGTGATCGCGAACAGGCCTCCCGAGACGGCCGAGCTCGCGCGTAGCAAGTGCTCGCTCGAACGGCCGTGGTAGATGCGCGACAGCTCCGGCACGACGAGGAGCCCGATACCGAGGTGAACGAGGGCCGCCGGGCCGAGCAATATCTGTGCACCGCGCAGGGCGCCGGCCGCCGCGACCCCGGCCGCCGCAGCGACGAAGTACGCGGTGACGTAGGACGCTCCGCTCGAAAGGGTGAACTCGCCGAGGTATCGCGTCCCCAGGTCCTTGTTGGCGCGCCACCACGCCGGAGCGCCGCGGACCTTCGGGATCGTCGCGGACTGCAGCACGCCGACGCCGGCGGCGACGCCTGCGGAGAGGCACCACACCCCGACGTACCAGGCCGCGGATCCCCCGGCCGCGGCGGATATCAACGCGAACCCGGGGAACAAGACGGCCGCCCACACGGCGTCGTTCGTCAGAGCGCTCGCCGGTCTCCCGCTCGCAACGAAGACGTACCGCCACGCGTCCTGGGCCATCAGGAGGGGCAACCCGAGCGCGAGAGCGACGAGCACGCCGCGCAGGGGCTCGTCGAACGCGAACGCCGTCAGCAGCGTGGCGACGCCGGCGACTCCCCCCATCGCCAGGGCGGTGCCGACCGCGCGGGAGACGAACAAGCGTCTCTGCTCCGGGACCCACTGGGCGAACCGCACCGAGAGAGGTTCCAGGGCGACCGCCCGCGTCACCCCGAGCACGATCAGGTACGTAGAGAACGCGAGGCTGAAGGCACCGAACTCGCGCGGCGCGACCTGACGTGCGATGACGACGCCGAGCGCGAAGTTCGTCAGGCTCGAGACGGCCTGATCGGACAACCCCCAGGCGACGCGCCGCGTCCCGCGGCGCCCGGCGAGCTCGAGCAGCCTGGCCCCCGCGCCGCGCAAGCCCCCCCGGGCCATCAGCGGCCGCGACGAGACGCGTCGAGCGATGCGTAGAGCTCCGCGATCTGCGGCCACGACCCGTCCGGGGTGATGAGGCTCCGGACCCGCTGCGCGGCGAGCTCGCCGAAACGCCGCGCCTCACCCGCGTCGCACAACGTCCGGAGCGCGGCAGCCGCGTCGTCGACCGACGACACGAGGAACCCCGCGGGGCCCACCAGCCATTCGAGCGGCGGGATCGAGCTTGCCACGACCGCGCGGCCCGCCCACATCGCCGCCTCGACGGCCAGCGGCATCCCTTCGAAGCGGCTGAGGAGCACGACCGCCCAGCTCTCGCCGAGGAGCCGGGGGACGTCGGGCGTCTCGCCCAGGAACTCGACGGGGGCGTCGATCTGCCGCGCGAGCGCCTTCGTCTCGGCTTCCAGTGGGCCCGTGCCCGCGACGACGCCGCGGACCTCGCGGTCGCGGCCCACGAGCGTGAGCGCTCGAAGGAAGACGTCCGGCCGCTTCTGCTCGGAGAGGCGGCCCAGCCACAGGAACGTCGGAACCCCTGTGGTGGGTAGCGGGAGAGGGCGGAGGTCACGGAGGCGCGGGCTGGTCTCCGGCGCGAACCTCCAGCCGCCCGGTGTGTCGGGGCTGGCCGAAAAGGCACCGACCGCGATCCTCGGCAGCACCCGCAGGCCCGCGCGCCGCACGTAGCCGTACAGCGGAGGGTCGCTGGGAAGGTCGCCGCTTCCGTGGAGGTGGACGATCCCGCGGGTCCGGCCGGCGAGCGCGACCGCGAACGCGCGCATCCCGTGACAGTGGACGACGTCGGGCCGGAAACGGCGGGCCGCCTCTCGCAGCGCGCGGCCCGCCCGCAGCAGCCGGGCGACGTGCCGGACGCTGTCGGGCACCGGCACCTCGACTGCCGGAACCTCGAGCTCGGCGTTGCGCGGGTCGGACTTGGAGGCGACGAGCACGTCCCATCCGCGCCCGGCGAACCAGGAGGAATGGTCTTGCACGACCCCACCCAGGCCCCCGCTCAGCGCGTCCGCGACGATCAGCAGTCGGGGCCTCTCCTCCGTCACGGCGCGGCGGGCTCTGCTTCGGGGGTCTCGATACGTCCCGCGGCGCTCATGCCGATCAACAGCGAGAGGACGCCGAGGAGGAACCCGGGGAGCGCGAACGCCGTCGTCACGACCGACTCGATCGCGAGGAACGCCAGCAGCCCCATCGCGATCCTCGAGGGGGCCGAGCCCGGCGCGCGGGCGACGCGGACCGCCAGAGCGATGAACCCCACGACGGCCAGCACGACGCCGATCGTCCCGAGACCGACGAACAGCTCGACCCACGCGTTGTGAGCGGTTCCCGCCCACGCGAACTCGCTGCTCTCGAACAAGCGCGCCGTCCCGTACCCGCGGCCCGACACGTGCCATCCGTGCGCGGCGACGTCGCGGATGAGCGCATCCCACAGCGGGACGCGGTTGTTGAGGCTCTCGATGGTGCCGCTGCGTTCCCGCCGAGAGAAGTAGTCGAGGAGCTGCGGACGCGCGACTACGAACAGGAACACGCCGCTGAGGAAGTAGTACGGCAGCCACAGGTAGCGCCACAGCGGCCTCGACCGGCCCTCGAACCACAGGACCGCGACCACGGCGATCGCGACCGCGATCCACGACCCCCTCGTCTTGTTCAGGCCGAGCCCCACGACGAGCACGATCAGGCGCGCGCACCACCCCGCCGGAGACAGACGGAGCGCCTTCCATCCCGCCGACAGCAAGATCGTCGCGCCGGCGCCCATCAGGACGCCCGCCACGCCGCTGTCGGCCCCGGGCCACGTCAGGCGCCCGAACGAATAGCTCCCCAGCGCCAGCGCGAGCAGCGTCAGGACGGTGACGAGGCTCGTGAGCGTGACGAGCGACCGCCGGACGAGCTCCCACGCCGCGGCCGGGTCGCTAAGCCACAGGCGATGGAGCAGCATCCCCAGGGCCACGAACGCGACGACCTGGAGCGCTCGCACGAGAGAGAACGCCGCTATCGGGGACCACACCGCCGACAACACGGCGAATGCCGGCCAGAGCAGGTACACGATCGTCCGCCGGGGGAGCGGGTGCTGAGGGAGCTTCCACGTGGCGTACGCGAGGGTCGCGGCGGCGGCGTATGCGAGGATCTCCGCGAGGTTCTCGATCGAGAGGCTCCCGCTCGCCGCCTCGGTTCTGCTCCTGCTGAGGAACGAGATCTCGGGCAGCAGGCAGAGGGCGAGCCAGGCCGCAGGGATCCACTTCGCCAGCGGAGGCACGGCGACCGCCGAGCGAGGGCGCGCGGGCGCGCACAGGTAGGCGGCGAGCGACGCGGCGCCGATCGCGCCGGCCCAGGGGACGATGCTCGGCTGTCGCACGAGGTCCCGCACGAGCAGGACCAGCGCACCGGCGCCCGCGGCCACGACGAGGGCGCCGAGCGCCGAGCGCCGCATCGCGACGGCGTCACGCACGGTCGTCGCCCCCTCCGAGCACGGGCACCGCGGCGCGCACCTTACGTAGCACGTCCTCGAGGCGCGGCGGGGACTCTGCCGCCCGTCCCCGCGCGCCCGACATCGCCTCTGCCAGGCGCGCCACCGTCTCGCGATGCCCGGCCAGGGGCACGGGGGTCCCGCCCAGGAGCGGCGGCCCGCCCCGGGCCAGGCACACCACCGGAAGGCCTCCTGCCAGAGCCTCGACGACGACCCAGCCCGCCTCGTCGTGCATGCTCGGGAGGACGAAGACGCTTGCCTCGCCCATCAGCGACAGCACGACGTTCCTCTCGACCCACCCGTGGAAGGTTACGCGGTCGGCGACGCCATGCCGGTCGGCGAGCCGGCGCAGCCGCGCCTCGTCGGGACCCGTCCCGCAGATGTCGAGGGTCCACCCGGGTAGAGCGGCCACGGCTTCGATCGCCAGCGCGGCCCCCTTCCACGGCAGCAACCGGGCAGCCAGCAGCGCGCGCCCGGGCGCGCCCCCGGGTGGGGTCCGCTCCCGCACCGGCTCGCCGTCGAAGATGACGTGGGGCAGGACGACCGCCTTGTGCCGATGCCTCCTCGGAAGCCACTCACGGGTCTCGGGGTTCTGGACGAGGATCGTCCGCGCCCTGCGCCAGCCCAGGCGCGCCAGCGGGTTCACGTAGCGCGCCGCGGTGCGGACCGCCGACCGCGCGAGCTCCGCCCGAACGCCCTTCCATCCCAGCGCCCTCCACGACCGGAAGCTCCCGGGGACCCCTCCGCCCACGGGGCCGTAGACGAACGAGTCGCCCACGAAGGCGGCGGTGGTCCCCGTCCACACGTTCGCCAGCGTGAGGTGCCACGCGATCGTGAAGTGATGGCTCCGGGCGAGCTTGCGAGCACGCGAGAGCGCGGCGAGCTGCCACAGCGGGTAGTAGAGGCGCAGGCCGCGGGTCCCCTTCTTCCACCGTCGGGCCCACTCGGGGAGATCGACGTACTCGAAGTGGATCCGGTCCCGCTCGGGTATGGAGGCGAGGTGCCGGTCGATCCGTTCCTTGTTGTTCGAGCGGGTGATGACCCAGGTCTCTCCCACGCGGCCGAGGAGCCGGCTCCACATCCACCCGGCCCCCGGCTCCGATCCCTCTCCCGGCTCGCAGGAGTATGCGAACGCGACGATCTTCACGCCCCGCGCCCTTCGACGGCCGCCGACAGGCGGGCTCGCGCGCGCGCGCTCGTCCGCTCTCTCCTCCGCTCGCCCTCGGCGAAGTGCGCGCTCGTCTCGAGATACGTCCGGAAGCACGCGGAGGACGCTCCAGCCGGTACGCCCGCGGCGGCGGCGTACGCGGCGATGGCGCGGCCGATCCACCCGTCACCGCCGAGCCCGCGGACGACGTCACGGCGCCGGGGCAGGCGCAGGAGCGTGTGCGACTGCACGACGAAGTGGAAGACGTCGTAGAAGGGCGCACGCGCCGCGTCCGCGTCCTCCCAGTCGACCAGGGTCCATCCGCCGGGGTGCCGCATCAGGTTCCAGGGCGCGCAGTCGCCGTGCGCGGCGCCGAGGCCGTCGTGCGCCGTCTTGGCGAAGAGCGAGCCCAGCGACCGCGCGACGTCCTCCGGGAGCATCCACGGGAGCTTCCGCGGCGTCCAGGGGACCACGTCGTACGCCACGGCTCCGGCCCGCAGGGAACGGATCGTCGGCGCCGACAGAGGCGGCTCGAGCAACGGCGCGAACCGCTCGACGTTCTCCGCCTCGAGCGCCAGCCTCTCCTGCCCCTCCGGCGCCGTCGCGACCTTGACCAGCAGGCGCGGAGCACCTCCGGCACCGAGGACCAGGGCGACGTAGCGATCCTCGTGGTTGGTCCGCGCCACGGCGACGTGGTCGCCCACGGAGAGGAGCTCCTCTAGGTGGCGGAGCACCGCCTCGGGTGGGCGTCCGCGGGGGGCCGCCGCGAAGGCGCCGCGCCGCGCGAGGGACCGGGCGACGCCCCAGGCCGCCAGACCCTTGAAGGTGACCGGCTGGTAGAGCTGGAACGACGACGCGGTCTCCCGCGGCCCGTCCAACGGGAGCCACCAGCGCGCGCCCGACGCGCGGGGAACGGCCGCCCACCGCGCCTCACGCGGGTTCGGCATCTGCATCCCCCCGGAGACGCTCGCAGACCTCGGCGGCAAGCGCGTCGACCGGCCGGGAGGCGTCGAGGACGACCGCACGTCCCCCGCGCGCGAGACTTCGCCACGCCGCGGACTGCCTGCCGATCTCCTCCACCGACAGCTCCCTCTTCCTCTCGTAGATCAACTCCGGCGGCGCGTCCAGGACGACGTGGAGGTCGGGCGCGGGGAGAAGCCGCCCCAGCCCCCGCAACACCCACCCCGGGACGTCGAGGCGATACCGGCGCTGGTCTACTACGACGTCCCACCATCCGCGCTCCATGATCACGTACGCGCCGCGCCGTCGCCGGGGCGCGATCAGGACGCCCCACCCCACGAGGAAGTCGGCGAAGAGGTAGATCGTCTTCGCGAGCGAGACCGGCCGCGGATAGGGCGGGTCCGCGTGCGGCTCCAGGACCGGGCCGTCGCTCCCCGACCTCCGGGGCAGGATCCCGGGCCGGTGATGGAACCTCCTTACGCCGCTCGTGCCGAGCCGAGCCTCGATCGCGTCGGCGAGCGTCGACTTCCCCGCTCCGTCGGGGCCCGAGATGACGACGACGCGCCCGCGCCGGCTAGAGCCTGACGACCTCATGCGACGCGGCCACCTCCTCCAGCCAGCGATCGAGCCGGCTCGGAACCTCCCGCCGGTGCGCGAGGGCCGCGATCACCGCGCACGGCGTCGGCCGCGCGCGGAACGCCAGCCGCCGGCTCACCGAGAGCGGACGCCGCAGCGCGCGCAGCGCCATGCCCGCTTCCACCGTCAGCGCGGCCGGCCGGTCCCACTTCCCCGCCACGACGGCCGCGGCCACGGCTTCCACGCTCCGGGGCAGCCCGAGCGCGGCCACCGCGGCCGGGACGCCGCCGGGGTCCTCGACGAGGAGCTCCCGGACGTGCTTGCGCTCGAGGGCGGCCGCGTCGGGGCGACCTCCGCGGCGCATCCCGTTGAAGAGCATCAGGAGGACGCCCTCCGCTCCGCGCCTCGAGCGGCGGAACCCCCTCTCGTCCATCTCCATCAGGGGGAGGATCCTCCGCCAGTCCAGCACCTCCGCGGCGCGCAGATGAGCCCTATGCCACAGGTCGAACTGGAGGAGCTCGGGTTGGTTGCGGCCGGCGGCGACCATGATCGTGAGCCCCGGCGAGTGGGGGCATCGCACCGCGGCCCCCGCTCCACCGGCTCGTGCCCAGCCCGCGAACGCCTCGAAGACGACCGGCGCCGCGGCCTCCGGGCCCGACGAGTCGACGTCTCCCTCCCCCCGCAGCGACGCCTCGGCGTTCTTCCAGACCCCCCACTCCGGGACCCGCTCCGTCAACGACTGGAAGAGACCCAGCAACGGCGAGGTCGCGGCGCTCACGCGAGCCTCTGCACGCCGGTCAGGAAACGCCGTCCGACCGCGGCCCACGAGTAGTGCTCCTTCACGAACGACGCCGACCGCGCCCCGAGCGGAGCGAGGGCCGCGTCGTCCGTCCGGAGGGCGGCCGCGAGCGCGGGAGCGGACGGCGCGACCGCGAGCGCGGCGGCGTTGTCGGCGAGGTGACGGACGAACGGGCTCGTGTCGGTGCCTATGACGGGCACGCCCACCGCCGCGGCCTCGGCGGGGGCAAGGCCGAACACCTCCCAGCGCGACGGGTAGACGAAGCACCGCGCCCGGCGCAACGCCTCCCACTTCTCAGCGCCGTAGAGCGGGTCGCGCAGTGAGACGCTGCCGGCGAGGCCCTCGGCTTCGACTAGCCGGGCTACCTCGGATCTGCCGCCCCTCCAGTCCGGGCCGTGCAGCCGGACGCTCGGGCGGGCGGCGGGACCGATCGCCGCCACGGCGGCGACGAGGAGGTCGAGCCCCTTGTGGCGGACGTCGAACCGGCCGAGCCACAGGACGTACCCGCCGCTGCCGCCGTCCCAGGACTCCCCCTCCGGGACGGTGACGCCGTTGGGCGCGACGACCACCTCGCCCTCGTAGCCGGCCTCCCTCAGATGGCCGACCTCCTCTTCGAAGAAGACGTGCACCGCCGCGGCCCCCCCGAGCATCGGCCGTTCGAGCAGCCTCCACCACGCGCGCTTCGTCGACCGGCGTGCGCCGGCGACGACGTCGGGGGCGTACGCGCCGTGGGGCGTCACGACGTACGGGGTCCCGGTCCGCCGCGCGGCGCGCGCCGCCACGACGTTGTGGGCGACCCAGCCCGAGTGCAGGACGAGCAGGTCGAACGACGGGAGGATCTCGCGCAGCCCCGCCGGCACGCGCGCTCGCCCCCGCCCGCGGTGCGCGACCGGGACGACGCCGGTGCCGTCACCGCCCACGGCTGCGTCGAACGCCACGGCGACGTCCGCCCCCGCGGCGCGCATTCCCTCGGCCCAGCCGCGCGCCGCGATGGACGGCCCTCCGTCACCAACGGTGGCGCGGGGGTAGTAGTGGAGGATCCTCATCGCATCCGGCGCTACCGCTCAGCCGTAGAGGACCGGCCGCGACGGCGGGGCCCCCGACGTGGCATCGGGATCCCAGATCCGGAGCCTCTGAGCGGCGAGGCGCGCGACGAACGCGACGTTTAGCACGAGGTACCTCCTCCAGAGCCTCCGGGGGTCTCTCACGAGGCGGTGCAACCACTGCAGCCCCATCCGCTGGACCCACATCGGCGGCTCCTTCGCCGCACCCGAGTGGTAGTCGAACGCGGCCCCCACGGCGATCACCGGCATGCTCAGCAGATCCCGGTACTCGTATGCGAAGACCTCCTGCCGGGGACACCCGAGGCCGACGAAAGTGATGCGGGCGCCCGACGCCTTGATCCGGTTCGCTATCTCGACCTGCTCCTCGGACGTGGTCGTCCTGAACTTCGACGGCTCGGTACCGGCTATCCGGAGCCCGGGGAACCGCGCCACGAGGTTCTCCTCCAGGGCTCGGAGCACCTCGGGCCGGCTGCCGTAGAAGAACACCGGGATGTCGTCGGCCGCGGCACGCTCGCACAACCTCAGCGTCAGCGTCGGACCGTAGACGCGGTCGCGCAGCCCCGTCTCGTGCAGCGCGTTCAGGGCCCAGCGCACCGGCTGGCCGTCCGGAGTGAGTAGGTCGAAGGAGTTCAACCGGTACAGGTGCTCGGGATCGCCGACCCCGGTCATGACGCCGTGGACGGCTAGAGCGGAGACGGCGTACCCGCGCCCCTCCGAGGCGGCGCGGACGATCCGCTCGGCGGCGGCGTCGTAGTCGAGGGCGTCGACCCGCACGCCCAGGACGCTCTTCTTGCCGTGGTCGATCACGCGGTCCACCGCTCCGCGTTCTCCTCGTATATCTCCTGGAGGATCCGCGGAACGTCGTACTCCAGCCGCCATCCCGGGTAGTGCGACTGGAACCTCGAGTTGTCCCCTATCCACCACACGTGGTCCCCGGTGCGGTTCGACTCGTTGTACGACCACGTCAGGGGACGCCCGGCTATCTCCTCGGACTGGCGGATCGCCTCGAGGACCGACGCGTTGCTGGTACGGCCGCCACCGATGTTGTAGACCTCGGCGACCCGCGGCCTCTCGAAGAACGCGTGGAAGGCGCGGATGAGGTCCCTGCTGTGGATCGCGTCCCTGACCTGCTTCCCCTTGTAGCCGAACACCTCGTACGGGACGCCGGCCATCGTGCATCGCATCACGTACGCGAGGAACCCGTGGAGCTGCGTCGCGGCGTGCTGAGGCCCGGTCAGGGTGCCGCCCCTGAAGCACGCCGTCGGCATGCCGAAGTACCGCCCGTATTCCTGGACGAGCACGTCGGCGGCCACCTTCGACGCGCCGAACAAGCTGTGGAGGCAGGCGTCGATCGGCATGTCCTCGCGGATGCCGTCCGCGTACGTGTGCGACTCCTCGATCTCGAAGCGCGTCTCGAGCTCGACGAGAGGCAGGCGGTTGGGCGTGTCGCCGTACACCTTGTTCGTCGAGGTGAATATGAACGGCGCCTCGGGGCACGTGAGCCTGGCCGCCTCGAGACAGTTGAGCGTCCCCACCGCGTTGATGTCGAAGTCGACGAACGGCTGCTTCGCGGCCCAGTCGTGGGACGGCTGGGCCGCGGTGTGGACGACGACCGAGATGCCGCCGCGGTAGCGCTCGAACAGCCGGAGCACGCCGTCCCGGTCGCGCACGTCGAGGTCGGCGTGCACGTAGTCCGACCCGAAGCGCGCCTGCAGCCTCTCGACGTTCGGTCGCGTCGATGCCTCGGGGCCGAAGAACGCGCTCCTCATGTCGTTGTCGACCCCGACGACGGTCATCCCCAGGCCGATGAAGTGAGCCGTCGCTTCGGAGCCGATCAGACCTGCGGATCCCGTGACTACAGCGACTGCCAACCTGCTACGGCCTTTCCTCGGCGGGTGGGTCCGTATCGTAGCGGCGCGCCGCCGTGGCGCGGGCGTGCGGACCTGCCGGAAGCTCGCCCTAGGGCGTGGAAGCACGGGACGCCGCCGGGACGGTCCCGGCGTATCGCACGGGCACGGCGACGGGAGCGCGTGGGGCGCCGCCGTTTAAGTAGGAAAATTCTTCCTAAGCGGCTTGGATTAGCGGCGCCGAGCGAGCAAGATTGTGGCCATGCCAGCCCGCTCCAAAGACGACATCGGCGACATGGCGCGCCCCAGGGCCGTCGACGGCGTCCACGAGGTGGCGCCGCAGCCCCGGCGCGTCCCCGACGGCGAGACGCTGCTCATCGGGACGGGCGGCGGGGCCCCCGCGCGCTCCCCCGGCGACACCCGCGGAGCAGTGCCCCTCCGCGGAGGGGCCCGGCGGCGGTATCGGGGCCTCGCCGTCGGAATGGCCGCGGTCGATGCGTTGTGCATCGTGGACGCGCTGCTCCTGTCCTACCTGATCCGATGGGGACTTCAGGGGATGCCGGGCGACTACCTCGCGATCATCGCGGCGGCACCGCTCGTCTGGATCGGCGTGTT
Organism: Actinomycetota bacterium; assembly: GCA_035942255.1. Taxonomy (GTDB): domain Bacteria; phylum Actinomycetota; class CADDZG01; order CADDZG01; family WHSQ01; genus JALZEG01. Next base: position 29,217 of record DASZDG010000073.1, read on the forward strand.
CCACGCGTTCTCGCTGTACTCGATCCGCCATCTGTCCGCGTGGGAGGAGTTCCGCCGGACCATCAGCGCGGTGAGCGTCGCGATGGTCGTGTTGATCCTCGTGAGCTTCTGGTCGAAGTCGTCGTACTCCCGTATGTGGGTCGGTCTCACGTGGGCGTTCGCGATGATGTTCGAGCTGCTTACCCGCAGGGTGTGGCGAGCGCACGTCCACCGGCTGCGCGTCAGCGGCCACCTCGCCCTCAGGACGCTCGTCGTGGGGACACAGGAGGAGGCGGCGCGGCTGAGCGACAGGCTGGCGCGCGAGGGCTCCGGGTTCGCGCCGGTGGGGCACGTGTCGCTGGAGAGCTCCTCCGCGGCCCCCGGGGTCGGTCCGGTCGTCTCGGACGTCGAGGGGCTCGCGGACGCGATCGAGTCACGCTCGATCGATTGCCTGATGGTCGCGGCGACCGAGGCGAGCGAGGCGGACATGCTTGCGCTCGTCCAGGCGGCGAGACAGCAGGACGCAGAGGTCTGGGTCTCGGCAAACCTTCCCGAGGTGCTCGGGTCGCGCCTGCGCGTCCAACCGATCGAGGACGTGCTCACCCTCTCGATCAAGCCGGTGAGCCTCACGGGGCCGCAGGTCGTCCTGAAGAGGACGTTCGACGTGGTCACGTCGATCTCGCTCCTCGTCCTCGGCGCTCCCGTGATGGGAGCCATCGCGCTGGCGATCAAGCTGACGTCCAGCGGGCCCGTGCTGTTCCGGCAGGACAGGGTCACGAAAGGCGGCGCGGTCTTCTCGATGTACAAGTTCCGGACGATGAGACACGACGCGGACGCGCTCCTCGAGGAGGCGGACATAGACCCGAGCGCGCCCTTCTTCAAGCTTGGCGAGTCCGATCCGCGGCTGACGCGCGTCGGACGGTTCCTCAGGAAGCTGAGCCTGGACGAGCTGCCGCAGCTGATCAACGTCGTCAGGGGCGAGATGAGCCTCGTCGGTCCCCGGCCGCTCCCGGTCGATCAGGTCGCCGCGCACCTGGAGCTCCTCGGGCCTCGGCACGAGGTCCGAGCGGGGATGACGGGATGGTGGCAGGTCCAGGGCCGTAGCGACCTCGACCCGCACGAGTCCGTCCGGCTCGACATGTTCTACATAGAGAACTGGTCGTTGTCCCTCGACGTGTTCATCCTCCTGAAGACCTTCGGTGCGGTGATGGTCAAGAAGGGCGCGTACTGACGGCTCCGAGCGCCTAGCTCTCTTCCATGTGGAACGCGATCTCCGCCGGTCCGTCGAGGACGCCGTCGAACGTCATGACCCCGGACTCCGCCCCGTCCTCGTCGTCCACGCCGGTCAGGACGAACCCGTCGGGCGCGGTCGCGACCACCCGGTACTCGTCCGGCTGCACGCGCGTCTGGGGCCACAGCACGAAGCTCATGTCGCCGCCACCCGGGCCGAGCTCGAGCGCGTCCGGCACGAAGTACGTCACCGTCACGGTCCTCGTCTCTCCGGCGGGAACCTCCACGACGTCCCACACGACGGGATAGCCGCTGTCGGAGTAGACGAAGGGCTCTTCGGGATCCGAGCCGGCCCTGGGGAAGTACTGGTGGGCCTGAGCCCCCTCGGGAAGGAGGAACGCCAGAACCATCCGGTTGAGCCCGGGCGGGTCGTCGGGCTTCCCCGGCGGCGGGCCCAGCAAGAGCGACGGGGGCCCGGCCGGCGCCTCGTTGTGGAGGGTCACCGAGGTCCGGATCCGCGCGTCGCCCTCGAAGGTGAGGTCGATGCGCGTCCGGACGCTGCGGCGAAGGAAGTAGTCGACCTTGTTGACCGCGTAGTTGTTGTTGAAGACGAGCTGCAGAGACGGTCCCGCGCGCGTGAAGTCGCCGTCCGCCTCCAGCTCCGCGAGCGCGTCCGCGTCCGACTCGTCGCGGGAATAGGTCACGAGGTGCTGGGCCCCGACCTCCTCTGCGACCGCGGCGGCGAGCACGGCTCCGTCGAGCCTCCCCTCGCTGACCCTCCGCCAGAACTCGTCGATGAGCGTCGCGAGGTAGACGTTCTGCTCGCGCGGGTCGTCGAAGTCGAGGTACGACCGCCGGAACAGCATGTCCGCGGCGTTGTCCGCCCCCACCGCCTCGGGCAGGCCGGCCACCTCGATCGGCCCGGTGCTCCTCAGCAACGAGGCCATCGTGATCGGGTCCATGAAGACGACGCCGTCGAGGCGTTCGCCGCGGCTCGCCTCGTACATCTCGAGCAGGACCTCGGCGACGACGGGAAAACGAGGGGAGACGTTCGCCTGCAGGGCCTGGCGGAGCGCGTACTGCGGGCCGTAGTTCGTCTCGAACCACGCCGGAGCCTCGACGGGCTCGGACGATTCGGTCCGCCCCAGCTCGTGGATCGGCGCGGCGCGGCGGAGCTCGACCACGCCGTCGCGCGCGTCGAGGACGCCGTAGAACCCGACGACGCCGCCGGTGGCCCTCGCCTCGCCGAGAGCCTGGAAGGCGAGGAGATAGCTGCGGGACCCTCCGCGGCCGAGGAGCGAGGGCAGGGCGCCGAACAAGACGCTTCCCTTGCGCGCCGACGCGCCCGCGCTCTCCACCTCCCGCGTCGCCCGCGCGACCGCGTCGCGGACCACGCCCAGCGACGCCTGGGGAGCTTCGTCCAGGTGTCTCGCCGCGTCCCGGAGCCGCGCGTCTGCCGCCGCGATCAGCGGCGCGGCTTCGTCGAGAGCATCGAACCGGATGCGGCCGTCCTCGTAGACGGTCGACGCGATCGTGCGTTCACCGGTGACGCCGAGCGTCCGGGCCGCTTCGGTCGCGGCGATGCCGGCCAAGGCCACGTCCTCCACGGCCAGCCCGAGCTCGGTCACGGCCTCCACGTCGGCGAAGACGGACCCGATCACGTACGCCGGGTGAGCGCGGAGGGACAGCGCGGAGCGGGCGTCGTCCAGGGCGTCGCGGACGAGACGTTCCGTCGCGGCGACGTCTCCGGCCTCGAAGCGGTCGCGTGCGTCCTCGAGCGTCGCGGCCGCGGTCGTCAGGGAGTCACCGACGCGCAGCGCGACGAAGGCCGCGTCGGCGGCCAGCGCGACGAGCGCGGCGGCCCCCAGGAGCAACCACCGCGCCCTCGTCCACGACCTGCGGGACCGCCGCCGGCCCACCGATCGGCGCGGGCGCCCCGATCCGGTGTGGCGCGCCGGGAGCTCGGTGCCCTCGGGCGGCCCGACGGGATTCCCCTCGTCGGGCCTCCACACAGGGTCGACGGGGCCGATCCCTTCCGAAGGTGCCTCGCGGCTCACCGGGGGCCGCGCTGCTTCGAACGTCTCTTCGACCGCGATCGATCGGAGACGCCGTTCCCGCCCGGAGACTCACCGTAACGGCCGTACGAGTACGCGCTGTAGTAGTAGGACCTGTCCCCGGGGTCGAACGCGTTCAAGACGCAGCCGATGATCGCGCCGCCGGTGCGCTCGAGCTCTTGCTTCGAGTGCACCGTCGCGGAGCGATGGGTCTTGCTCGCGTCGATGACGAGCAATGCTCCGCCTACCTGGCTCGCGATCACAGCCGCGTCCGCGACTGCGAGCACGGGTGCGGAATCGACGATCACGAAGTCCGCGATCTCCTCCAGGGACCGCACGAGCGATCCCAGCAGGGGCGAAGACAGCAGCTCCGCGGGGTTCGGGGGCACGACGCCGCTCGGGACGATCCTCATGTTCGGGATCCCGGGATCCCGGATCACCTCGACGACGTTCGTCTTCGCCCCCGAAAGGTATGCGGAGAGCCCCTCCTGCTCCGCCTGGTCTTGGATGCCGAAGTAGTTCCCCAGCGTCGGGCGCCGCAGGTCGGCGGAGACGAGGATCACGCGCCTCCCCGCCTGCGCGAGGACCACCCCGAGATTCGACGAGGTCGCGGACTTGCCCTCCGCCGCCGACGGGCTCGTGACGACGAGGCTCTTGATGCCGCGCTGGCTGGTTATGAACTGGACGTTCGTCCGCAGGGCGCGGTACGCCTCGGCGGCCGCCCCCTGTGGGTCGGCCGCGGAGATGACCTGGTAGGCCGAGGCACCTCTCGGCCTCTGGTACCGCGGGATCGTTCCGACGACGGGGGCGCGCACGGCGACCTCCACGTCGGCCCGGCCCTTGAACCTGTCGTCCAGTCGCTCGCGCAGGAAGGCGAGGCCGGTCCCGATCGCGAGACCGAGGATCAGGCCGAGGCCGCCGTTGCGCCGGTGGTTCGGCGACACCGGGACCGAAGGGGTCGTCGCCTCCTCGATCACCTCACCGCCCCCCTGGCCGGAGCTCTGGCTCTGGACGTCGTCGAGGCGCTGCTGGAGCACCCCGAGCCGTGCGGTGAGGATGTTCCGCTGGGTATCGAGAGTCGCCGCGAGCGCGTCGTCGCCGGAGTCCTGGGCATCCTCGAGCTGTTGCGTCACCTCGGTCAGCTGAGCCGACGCGGTCTGCACGCGACGCTCGATCGCCCGCTGCTCCTCCAGCGCGTTCTGTTGCTCTCGCTCGCTGCGGAAGTCGAGGAAGTTCTCGGCGAACGAGTTCGCCGCGGCCGCCGTCAGCGCGGGGTCCGTCGACGTGTACCGAAGGATGATGATCTGCGTCTCGGTGAGCGCCTCGGCGCTCAGCGGGCCCAGGAGTGACCGTGCCGTCCCGGGAAAGCCGAGGTCCTCCTTGACGCGCACGGCCACGGGCTCGGACGCCGCCACCTGGCTCTGCGTCGCGACGTCCACCCGCCCGAACGCCGTCATCTGCTCGGACGTCAGCGGCTCGAGGTAGACCCGGGCGGTGGCCGCGTATACCGGCTGCTGCTGGTACGACCACGCGAGCGCCGCCCCGAATACGAGCAGCGTCACGAGGATGATCGTCCACTTCCGCGCGCGCAGGAGCGCGAGATACGCCCGAAGGTCTACGGACTCTTCTCTAGGCCCTCCGCCGGTCTGCATCACTGAGGTCTAGCTCTCCTTCGTGCTCGGCCCTGCTCGGCGCGGAGTCGTCTCTACCCGGCACTCGCGGGTGGACAAAGCCTACGTCCCGTCCGGCGACGAAGTCTCAAACCAAGAGGGGCCGCCGAAGCGGCCCCTCTTTTGAACGAGATGAAAGATCGACTACGGCTTCGTGTGCTTTTCGGGCTTGTGCTTGCACGACGGGTCGCTCGGGTGCGGGGCACCCGCGTACTTGCCTGCCGGCCGGCACCGGGGAGGCGGGTCGCCGTCCTGGTGGGTGGTGAGCTCGACGCCACCGGTCCCGCTGGGGGCAGCGCCGCTGCGCGACTGCGCCAGCATGATCCCGAGCGCCAACAGCAGCATGATCGCGGCGAGAACCAACGGCAGGAACGAAATCCGAACCCTGTTCCTAAGTGTCTCCATGAAAATCCCTTCCGCCCTCTTGAAAGGCTGAATTACCGAGTGGGGCTGCCCGCTAGATGCAATCGCCCATGACGGACACACCGCTGCCGATCACGCCGTCGTCACAGTCGACTCCGGCGCCCAACGTGAGCTCCCGGACGGAGCCCAGCACGATGATCGCCGGCGCCTCGTACGAAACAATTCGTCGTTCCATGCAGCTTCCACCCTTCCCGCGAACCGGACGCCCTGCGCCCAGAATGTACCATTTACACGGATACCGAACACCCCAAGTTTCGCCAGGTGCGAGGCTCCCTCCTGCAAGCGTTGGTAAATATACCCTTCGCAGCGGGACAAGCAACCAGGATTTTCCGGATATCCTTCCCGAGCGTGGAGGAAAGCGACGGCTCGGTCGGAGCTTACGGGCTTCGCCTGGGTGGCCTCGAACCGTCGCCTTACGGCACGACTCCTGCTGCGTCCTGGCCTCTCGTAAACATCCGACAGCGCACGGACCCGCGGAGGCGCTGGGATCAAGAGGTCCGCGACGCCAAGGTGCGCGTCCCGCTCGTCACGGGCGGGCGCCTGGACCTCGATCGGGACGACATGTCCGCAACCTTCTCCGTCCCCGAGCCGCTCTCGGACGCCGATCTCCTCCATCCCTACCTGGCACCGGCGGCCGCGTGGTTCTCGCACTGGCTCGGCCGGCACTCGTTCCACGCGGGGTGCGTCGTCTTCGGGGGCCGCGCCTACGCAGTGGCAGGCGACAAGGAGGCGGGGAAGAGCTCGCTCCTCGCGTGGTTGAGCATCCACGGCCACACCGTGGTGGCGGACGACCTTGTCGTCCTCGATGGGGAGAGGATCCTTACCGGCCCGAGGGCGATAGATCTCAGGGCCCCGACGGTCGAGGCGCTGGCGCTCGCATCGGCCGTCGACGTCCGCGGGGGAACGAGGCACAGGATCGCTCTGTCCCAGACGGAAGCCGAGTGGCCGTTCGGTGGCTGGATCTTCCTGTCGTGGGGGCCGCGGATCGAGATCCGATCGATCCCGCCACGAGATCGTCTCGCCACGCTCCTCGCGAGCCGCGTGGCGCAGGTCGTCCCGCACAACCCCGCGGATCTCGTCGCGCTCGCGGCACGACCCGCGTGGACGCTCGCGCGCCCGCGCGGGTGGGACGTCATGGATCGACTCTCCGAGCTGGTATCAAGCACCGTCGCCGGCTAGGCGAAGAAGCATGCTCTGGAACAGGATCCCCGTCTGCCACTTGGGGTCTTCGCCGTGCCGCCACATGCGTTCGACGACGTCGAGCCGCACGACGTCCGTGTCGACGCCGCGCCCGTCCCATCGACTCAGCAGCTCTTCCGTGTGCCGCCCCCGGAACGCGCGCCCGAATCGGGCTTTCGTGGCGCGCGCGAGGACGTCCGCGGGGAGCAGGTCGCCGAAGATCCGGGTCATCGCGGTGGTCCGATCGCCGGGACCGAAGGCTCCGTCGCGCGCAAGCTGAGCCAGGAACTGCGGGTCGAGGAACAAGTGGGAGACCCGCGTCCGATGGGCGTCCGCCATCAGCTCGAAGCTGCGACGGGTGAGGTGGAGATACCGCCGGCGGGCATACCACCGGACGCGCTTCGACCATCTGAACGGCTCCTCGGCAAGGTCCTGCAGCTCCGCCTCGGCGACCGCGCGAGCCGCGTCCGGTTGCAGCCACTGCGGCGGATCGAGGTCGCGCCGGCGTGCGACGATCCGCCTGATGCTTCGAGGGCTGGCGGCATGTGCGATCCGTAACGCCTCGAACGAGCGCCGCGGCTTCCTGCGCGCGAGGACGTCCGCCTGGTGCTGCCATCGCCAGCCGGCCAAGAGGCCGTCGCCGTCGACGCCGGTCAGGAGGGACCCGCCGGCGACTCGCTCCAAGAGTGGCTCGTGGACGTACGTGTTCGCCGGCCACAGCAGCCCGCAGCGGGCCAGGACGCGGCGAGCCACGGGCCCGACGATGTCGAGCTCGTCGCCGATCTCGATCCGTTCCCAATGCGTCAGGCCGAGATGCCGGATCACCTTCTCCTGCCAGGCCGTCTCGTCCGTTTCGGGCACGTCCGGGAACCGAAGCGTCAGCGGGATCGGAAGAGGCAGGCCCTCGCGGCGCGCTACGTGCGCGGCGGTCGCGAGGACGGCCGAGGAATCCCGTCCGCCCGAGAAGCTGACGCCGCACGGGGGCCGGGCGAGCGCGCCGGCCACGGCATCCTCGAGCGCGGCGCGGGGCGTTCGTCCCGTAATCCCGCGCGCGGGGTTCGGTGCCGACGCGTCCGCGCCGTGAATGCGGTTCGACCCGATCTCCAGAGGTGTCAGGCCAAGCGGATTCAGGTTCCGGGACATGGCGGGGGGCGCCGCAACAGCTCCGTGAAGCCCTCGTCGTGACAGGGAGGGTCACCGTCCAGCCAGGCATGAGCACGAAACCCCTTGCGTGGAGCCGTCACGCCGACGATCAAGTCGCGCGGACGGTCGTGGGCCGCCTCCCAGGCCTGAAGGACCGTAGCGCGCTCGAGGCACGTGGCACCCATGCGTCGCAAGACCCCGAGGGCCCCTCGCTCGGCGGCAGCCGGAACTCGCGGAACTCTCGGCAGTGAGACGTCCTCGAACCCCCGCCGTTTCAGCACGCGCCGGGTACGCGCCGTTGCCCGAGCCGCCCACAAGGCGGCCCGCAGGCTCGCCGGGCCGAACCGATGGGCGGTCGTCACACCAACAGCTTCCTCTCGGACAACGACGCAAGGAAGCCGTCCACGTCGCGCTCGGCCGCCTCGTCTTCCAACCCGAACTCCCGCCGCAATCGCTCCACGAGGTCGGCGCGGGTCGTGCCCTCCACCAGCATCAGCCACAGCGTCGCCCCGGTGGGATTCACCGAGATGTACTCCGACCGCGCGACGTCCAGCGCCACGATCTCACCTTCGACCTCGCGCCATTCCACTGCGTCGGCGTCGATCCGGACGCGCTCTTCCACCGCTATCGCCTCGCCTTCAACCACGCGCGCAGACCGGCCGGCGCGTGCAGCGCCAACCACAGTGGCCGCCAAGCGTACGCCGCCAGGAGGCCCAGCCGCCCGCGTCGCGCGAGGGGACTCCACCGCCGCATGAACGCCGGTGGAGGAAATGCCCGGGAGCACACGAACAGCAGCTTCCGCTTCAAGCCACGTTGCGCCGCGAGCCACGCGAACCCCTCGGCGAGGTCGGGCGCGGAAGCCGCCCTGAGCCGAACCAGCGCGCCGGGACGAGCCGAGGTCAGCCGCAGCCGAGCCCACAGGTCCGCACCTTCCGGAACGAGCGCGAGGCCCACGCCGAAGGCCTCGAGAGCCCCGACCGCGGCTGCGGCCGACGCCGCGACCCGCCACGTCTCCACATCCGCCTGCGCCACTGCGCGTCGAAGGTCCTCGAGTGGGCGTTTCTCGTCGATGCCGTGGTGCGCCGCGTGCAAGGTGACGATCAACGCGAGGACTCCGCGAGACGGAACGCGGACGGACCTTCCGCCGACCCGAAGGAGCTCGGCGCCGGTGGACACCGCGCTCCAGACGTCTTCGGGCGGCGCGGCCGCGCCCGACAGCGTGGTGTGCAGGTCTACGTTCGAGCGGTCACTCGGCCGGGTGAGCTCGCGCGCGTGGACCGGTCGCAACAACGGCATCCCGGAGACCGTCGTCTCCACGAACCCGATCCGCTCGAGGACCGCGACCGCTTCGTCCGCCCGGGGAGCAGGCACGAGCACGTCCGAGTCCGAGTACGGACGTGGAGCCGCGTCGTCGTACAGCCACGAATGGATCGCCGGTCCTTTGAGCAACACGCAGGGGATGTCGTGGTCCTCCAAGGCGCCGACGATCTCCGCCGTCGTACGGTCCACCATCAGGGCGCGGGCGGTGGCGTGGATGGGCGAGCCTGCGCGGTCCACGGCGCGAGCATATTTCACAGTGCTCGACGAGCTCAGTACTCACCGAGCGACCCGGTCTTCAAGGAGTGCCGCAGCGCCACGCGGAAGACCCACAACGACAACGGGATCGCACATGCCGCGAAGATCAGGAGCGAGAGGAAGTCGCCGGACCACCCGGACCCCTCGAAGACCGCGGTGCGGATCCCGTCGAAAGCGAAGCGGGTCGGAACGATCGCGGCCAGCGGCTTCAACCACGACGGGAACACCTCGACCGGGAAGAGCGCGCCGCCGAGGAGACCGAGCGAGAACGTGAAGAGGGCGGCCAGCCCTTCACCTCGTTTGAACGCGAACACCGCGGCGGCCACGACGATGCCGATCGCACCGACGGCGACGCCCGAGACGATCAGCATGAGGAGGAGGCCGGGCCAGTTGGCGTTCCCGACCTCCAGCCCCAGAAGCATTGCCGCGAGCATGAGGTAGACGGCGGCCCGTAGCGTGGCGAACAGGAACGGGAAGCCGGCGAGGCCCAGCGAGAGCTCGAATGCCGAGACCGGTTGCGTCCACAGCGCCTCCAGGGTTCCCGTCATCTGCTCCTGATGGATCCGCGCCCCCAGCTGTGTCGTCGTCGCCTGCAGCACGAGCGTCATGGCAAGGCCGATCGCGGCGAAGTCGAAGTACGTCGAGGCGCCGCTGAGGTCGGTGCCACGCGGCGTCACCGCGCGGGAGATGTAATAGAAGACGACGAGGTTGAGGACGCCGAAGACCGAGTCGAGCACGAACGCCATCCTGTACGAACGCGCTATCGAGAAGTCCCGCCGGACCATCGCGGCGACGACGCGCGCCCTGACCGGCTCAAGAGCCAAGGTCGAGCGTCCTCCCGCCGTGGGCGAAGTCCTCGTGACGATGTGTCGCCACGATCGCGGCGCAGTGCGGCCGCCGGTCGAGCGCCCCCCAGAACCGCTCGACCGCCGCGTCGTCGAGCGAGCGCGTGGGCTCGTCGAGGAGCAACAGGGAAGGGTCGCCGAGCAGGGCGCGGGCGAACGCCACCTGCTGGAGCATCCCGGTCGAGCAGGACGCCATCCGCTGATCGAGTATCGGCGCGAGCTCGAGCTCCTCCTCCAGCTCCCGGACCGCCGTAACCGCGGCTGTCTTCGACGGCAGCCGCAGTCGCGCGAAGAACGACAGGTTCGCGCGGCCCGACAGGCGAAGGTAGAACGAACGGTCCTGTGCCAGCGCGGCCCCCACGCGCTCGCGCGCCGCGACGGTCCCCGCGCGGAGCCCCGCGATCGTCACGCTGCCCCGCGTTGGCTCGAGCACGCCCGCGATGCACCGCAACATCGACGACTTCCCCGACCCGTTCGGGCCGCGGAGGATGAGGCGGTCGCCCTCTTGCAGCGAGAACTCCACGTCCCGGAAGACGACACGGGTCCCGAAGCGGCGTTCGAGCCCGGAGACGCGCAACAGGTCGGCCGGATGAGAGGCGGTATCCACCGGGCAAACATAGCGACGATCGCCGTCGCTACGTCGTCAGCTCCGTCACGAGGTCTTCCGGTCTCGCCGCACTGAGCGCGTCCAGACGTCCCGCGACCGCGGCCAGCCGCGCCAGCTCCTCGTCTGCGATGTCCGCGATCCGGTAGAACACGAGCTGGTAGAGCAACAGCGCGCCGGTCACCCTCTGGATAGGCGGGCCGTCCTCCGGAGGGGTTCCCAACGTCAGGAACGTCGCGTCGAAGCGTCCGAACCCGTCGGCCTCGAAGCGGCCATCGTCGCAGAACGTGACGAACGCGGTGTCGGAGAAGCGCATCCCCAGACGCTGGAGCTTGCGCCGGTACGACGAGCGGTTGAAGAAGTCCGTGCCGTAGAGGCCCACACGGCCGCCGATCTCGCAGGCAGTCAGCATGTACGTCGGTCTCTGCGCCGAAGCGACGAACGCGTCGACGGCGCGGCGCATCGTCGCGACGACCCGGCCCACGTCACGATCGGCGAAGACCTGGACGTCGTTGACGTACAGCGACGGGAGCCTTCGCATGCGTCCCTCCCGAGAGTCCACGACTACGCTGAACGCGCCGCTCTTCGTGAGCGCGCCGCCGGGCGGCTCGGGCTCCGCCGGCAGGCCCGCCAGGAGCCCCGGAACGGTGGCGCGGGCCTCCCGCCAGACCTCGCGCGTCGGGATCCATACCGATTCGGCCCAGACCAGGCCGGCGAACGGATCGGGTCAGCCCGCCGGCGCCCGCGGCTCACCGGGCGGCGGCGCCTCCGTCGCCGGCCCGGCCGCGCCCGCACGGCGGGGGTCCGTGACGATCCCGCTCGCGATCAGGTCGTCGAGAAGCGCACGCAGCTCCGGAGCGTCTGGCTCGAGGCCGAAGCGCGCCACCGCCTCCTCGACACCGCGCAGGTATCCATGCTCCTGAACCAGCGCGAGTACCGCCGCGGCAGGCGCGTTGAGGTAGTGCAGCTCGCCCGAGTCGCGGTCGAGCACGAGCGCCTCTCCTCCGACCCACTCGACGTAGACGTTCCCCGAGTCGCGCACGAGCGGAGTATAGGAAGCGGCTTCAGCGTCCCAGAAGGAGCCGGAACGCCTCGTCACACGCGTCCACGACCTCGTTGAGGATCGCGCGGACCTCGGGAAGCCGCCGGCCGGCGGGATCCTTGATCTCCTGACCGGGGACGAAGCCCCCCCGCCCGCGCCGGAGCTCGCCGGCCCCGCGGATGACCGCGCGTGCGCGGTCGAGCGGATCGGCGGCCGCAACCGGGGCGGCCTCGCGCGCGAGACGGATGATCTCCTTCAACAGGAACGTCCTCTCCGCGGGCGCCGCGCCGTCCACGACCGCGGCGGCAACGTGCTGCAGCTCGAACCCGACGACGAGGTCCGCGACCGACAGGTCGTACGCGGAGACGTGGCTGCTGGCATGGCCGGACAGGTCGAGGCCCATCTCGGCGGCGACGGCTGCGGCGTCCGCGAGGACGGGGGCCGAACGTCCGGGCATCGTCCCCGCCGAACCCAACACCACGGGCAACTGCGCCAGGGCCCGCGCGGTCCAGGCCGCGGCGACGGGGCTGCGGGCCTGGTTCCCGGTGCACACGAAGAAGATCCGAAGAGGCGCGCGGGCGTCCACGGCAGGACCCTACCGGCGCTCGGATTCCCTCATCGCGGCACCGGGGAGAATGGTGGGATGAAAGCGCTCGTCACCGGCGGCGCCGGGTTCATCGGGTCTCACCTCGTGCACCGCCTCGTCGCGGCCGGCCACGCCGTCACCGTCCTCGACGACCTGTCGACCGGCGAGGCGACTGCGGTGCACCCCGACGCGGCCCTCGTCACCGGCGACGTCTGCGACCTCGACGCGGTGCGAACCGCGATCGACGGCTGCGACACCGTCTTCCATCTCGCGGCACATCGGGCGATCGCGCGCTCCATAGACGACCCCGCGGGCACCGACCGTACGAACAGCCAGGGCACGGTCACCGTGCTGCAAGCGGCGGCGGAGGCGGGCGTGGGCCGCTTCGTCAACGCGTCGTCGAGCAGCGTCTACGGAGAAGCGGCGTCGACCCCCGTCGGGGAGGACGACCCGAAGCTACCGATGTCGCCGTACGCGGTCTCGAAGCTCGCGGCCGAGCACTACTGCCGCGTGTTCGGCGACCTCTTCGGGCTCCACACGATCTCGCTCCGGTACTTCAACGTGTACGGGCCGGGACAGCCGAGCGACGGACGCTACGCCACCGTGATCCCGCTGTTCCTCGACGCGCTCCTGTCGGGCCGGCGGCCCGTCGTGTTCGGGGACGGCTCCCGGGCGCGCGACTTCACGTACGTGGACGACGTGGTGGGCGCGACGGTGGCGGCGGCAACCGCCCCTCCGGAGACCGCCGGGCGCGCGTACAACGTCGCCGCCGGGAGGCCGTGGTCGCTCGTCGGCCTTCTGGAGCTCCTCGGGGAGCTCGTCGGTGTCCCCCCGGACCCGGTCCACGAGGACGCGCGGCCCGGAGACGTCCTGCGGACGCACGGTGACCCCGCGGCCCTGGAAAGGGAGATCGGCTATCGGTGCGCTGTGCCGCTCGAGGAGGGGCTGGCGCGGACGGTGGAGTGGTTCGAGGGCCGGCGGCGGGAGACCGATGCGGCCGCGGAGAAGCGGAGGACGCTAGCGGACTAGCGGGTCTCCTTGTGCGCGGTGTGCCCGCTGCACCACCGGCAGTACTTCTTCAGCTCGACGCGGTCGCGGGTGTTGTGGCGGTTCTTCTCGGTGATGTAGTTCCGCCGCTTGCACTGCGTGCATTCGAGCGTCACGTGGACGCGCTTGTCGCTTGCCATGGCCGGGCAGTCTACCAGGGGCAGATTCAGACCGAGGCTTCGACGCGCCCCCTGCGAAGGCGGAACCGGCTCGACGCCCGGCGCGGCCCCCAGTCCATGCGCGGCGGCGGGGCGAACGTGTTGATCGGGTCGTCGGGCGCGGGCGGCGGCGCCGACTCGAGCTGGGCCCAGGTGCGGTCGACGCTCGATACGTAACGTGAGTGAGGGACCTCGGGCTCGTCGGCCGGCGGCGGCGACTGGATCGTCGCGAGCGCGGCGTCGAACACCGACTCCACCTCGGCCGTCAGGTCGTCCATCGCCGGAGGGGGCGGCGGCGGGGGTGCGTCGAACACCGGCGCCAGGCGGTGCCCCAGCAGGCAGAACCCGCCGGTGTCCTCGACGTCGGAACCGCAGCGATGACAGAACCTGTGAGCCACTCGTCCCACCTCCTCCGTCCCTATGTCGGCCGGGACGGCGGCCCGGTTGAGCCCGCGCCCCGAATCTTCGCCTGCTCCGGCCGCGCCCTTACGATGTGAGGATGTTCTGGGCGCAGCAGAGGATCTTGGTCACGGGTGGCGGCGGGTTCCTCGGCGCCTCGGTGCAGGCGAAGCTGCGCGACCGCGGCGCCTCCGACGTCTTCGTGCCCCGAAGGGCACAGTACGACCTGACGCGGCCCGAAGACGCGGCCCGGCTGTGGGCGGACGCGGACCCGACGCTGGTCATCCACCTCGCGGCCCAGGTAGGCGGGATCGGCGCGAACATGGCCGCCCCCGCGGACCTGTACCTGTCGAACCTGCTCATGGGTACCTACGTGATCGAGCAGACGCGGGCCGCCGGCACGCCGAAGACCGTCCTGCTCGGCACGATCTGCTCCTATCCGAAGGTCACGCCCGTGCCGTTCGCGGAGGACGACCTGTGGGCGGGCTATCCGGAGGAGACGAACGCGCCGTACGGCATCGCGAAGAAGGCCCTGCTCGTCCACGCTCAGGCCAACCGGGCCCAGTACGGGCAGAACTGCATCTATCTCCTGCCGACGAACCTCTACGGCCCCCGCGACAACTTCGACCCCAGGTCGTCGCACGTAATCCCCGCGCTCGTCAGGAAGTGCGTGCAGGCGAAGGAGCGCGGCGACGAGCACGTCGACGTTTGGGGCACCGGCACGGCTACCAGGGAGTTCCTGTACGTCGACGACTGCGCCGAGGGGATCCTGCTCGCGGCGGAGCACTACGACGAACCCGATCCGGTGAACCTCGGCGCCGACGACGAGATATCGATCCGGGACCTGGCCGAGCTGATCGCAAAGCTGACCGGGTTCGACGGTGAGCTCCGCTGGGACCCGTCGAAGCCCGACGGACAGCCTCGCCGCCGTGTCAGCGGCCGGCGGGCCCGCGAGAGGTTCGGGTTCGAGGCGCGCGTGCCTCTCGAGGAAGGATTGCGGCGAACGCTCGACTGGTATCTCGCACACCGGGAGCCCGCGTCGTGAGGGCGTTGATCACCGGCGTCACCGGGCAGGACGGCTCGTATCTCGCCGAGCTCCTGCTGAGCAAGGGCTACGAGGTCCACGGGCTGATCCGCCGCTCGTCGTCGTTCAACACGCAGCGGCTCGACCCGATCTACAAGGACCCGCACGAGTCGGGCGTCCGGTTCCTCATGCACTACGGCGACCTGTCGGACTCGGGCTCGCTCGTGAACCTGATCCGCGACCTGGAGCCCGACGAGATCTATCACCTCGGCGCGCAGTCGCACGTGAGGGTGTCGTTCGAGATCCCGGAGTACACGGCCGACGCCACGGGGCTCGGCACGATCAGGATGCTAGAGGCCATCCGCGCGTCCGGGGTGGCGACTCGCTTCTACCAGGCGTCGTCGTCGGAGATGTACGGCGCCACTCCCCCGCCGCAGGACGAGAAGACGCCGTTCTATCCGCGCTCGCCGTACGGCGTCGCGAAGCTCTTCGCTCATTGGGCGACCGTGAACTACCGGGAGGCGCACGGACTCTTCGCGGTCAGCGGGATCCTCTTCAACCACGAGAGCCCCCGGCGCGGCGAGACGTTCGTCACGCGCAAGATCACGCGTGCGGTTGCCCGGATCAAGGCGGGGATCCAGGAGAAGCTCTACCTCGGCAACCTCGACTCGAAGCGCGACTGGGGGTACGCCCCCGACTACGTCGACGGCATGTGGAGGATGCTCCAGCACGACACTCCCGAAGACCTCGTGCTCGCGACGGGCGAGGCCCACACCCCGCGCGAGTTCTGCCAGCTCGCGTTCGACCATGCCGGGCTCGACTGGGAGCGCTACGTCGAGGTCGACCCGCGGTACTTCCGGCCGACCGAGGTCGACTACCTGCTGGGGGACGCGACGAAGGCGAAGGAGCTGCTGGGGTGGGAGCCCACCGTGAGGTTCCCGGAGCTCGTGCGCCTGATGGTCGACGCCGACGTGCAGCAGCTCGAGGACGAGCTCGCCGGCCGTCTGGTCGGTCAGGATCGGGACTACTGACGACCAGACGGGCCCGGCTCGTCTCTTGTAGCGGCGGGTGGACTCGAACCACCGACTCAGCGATTATGAGCCGCTTGCTCTGCCCCTGAGCTACGCCGCCCCGGGTGCTCCGGGCCGTGGCCCTAGAAGCGAGCCCCCTCACGGAATCGAACCGTGGACCTTCTCCTTACCATGGAGACGCTCTGCCGACTGAGCTAAGGGGGCCTGTTTCCGGAAGGGAGGATACCCCCGCGAGGTGCCGGCGGAACGCACCGAGAGAGCCCGGCGCGGGGCGGCTCCGGGCTACGAAGGCGGCGTCAGGTAGACGCCGGCCTCTCGGTCGGTGCTGTCGGTGATCTCCACCTGGAGGTCGTGGTCCACGACCCTGGTCGTGCTCGTGACAGGCTCGACCGCGGCCTCGAAGTAGACGGGTCTATCCTCGTGGTGGAGCTTCGGGTCCGGGGCCCGCCGGCCGACGGAATGCACCACGACAGCCGGCCGCATCGATTGATCGTCGAGGAAACGCGGCCGGTACTCGACCGTGAAGTCGCCGGTCGGATGGTGGGCGACCGCGAGCAACGTTCCGTGGCCGCCGTGCCCGTGGGTCAGGCCGGTCAAGCTCACCCGCGCTCCCCCTCGAGGCAGGTCGACGTGGACGACGCTCTGCGATTGCGCGAACTCCGGAACGTAGCGGTATAGCGCCGCTGCGGACAGCATGCGGTCCATGCGCCAGAAGGGCGGGTTCGTGAAAGTCACCCCGTTGAACTCCGCGGGCACCGGGATGTCGTAGCCCGTGTTCGCCGGCCCCCCCATGCCCGGTTGAGCGGCGGCGCTGGTAGGCGAGTCCGTCTTACCCATGACGCAGTAGGGGTCGTCGTACGGGCCGGCCGGCCCGAAGGAGTGCTCGAAGCCTATGGCGTGCCCGACCTCGTGCTCGTAGTACGCCAACGAAGCATGCTGATCGAGCACGACGTCACGGCGCAGGGCCCCGGCTGCGCACGGCGGGGCGTGCATGAAGGCGATCATCGCGTCGTAGCCCTCGATCGGTTCCCCGTCGTCACGCGCCTGGCTGCGGCAGGCGTCGAGGATCGCCCCCCTGTTGTTCACCACCTCGGTCTTCTCCCGCCTCAGGGTCCGCCACGGCCGGATGTCGAACTGCAGGTCGATCCAGCCGAACGTCGATCGAAGCCAGAAGTCGTGCAAGCTCCACCCGTTGCGCCCGTTGAAGAGCGCTTCGTAGAAGGTGTCGGGCCACTGCAGCTGAGGGATGACGGGCGGGGCGGCCGTCGACCAGACGTACCGGGCGACGGCGACGCGGCACGTGGTCACTAGCGCATCATATTCCTGTCAAGCGAGGTGTAAAAGAGGCCCCCCGGTCGCTCCCGGGGGACCTCGAGATCGCTTTGCGGTGCCGTCTAGAGGTCGGTGACCTCGACGGCGTCGGCGACGTTCTCCGTGTCGACCGTGACCGAGACCGTCACGTTGCGCACCCGCACCTTGGCCGACGCGTGGGCCGAGCCGGGACGATCGCCGGGGCTCGGGGCGCAGCCCGGAGCAGTCGGGTCGCACAGCGGATTGTCGTCACCGGGGTCGATCGTGGGCGGCTCGATGTCGACGTCCACGCCACCGTCGCCCTCGATCTCGCCCTCGCCGTTCGGAAGCGGCACGTCCACGACGGCCGAGCCCTCGTCGGCGGCCTTGCCCTTGCCCCCGGCGGACGCCCGGCGGGTGCCCGAGGCGGCAGCGGTCCTGACGAGCGCCGACTCGCCGTCGAGGTTCGCCGCGCGGGGCGCCGCGACCCCGGCGTCCGTGGGAGATGCGGACGCCAGCTCGATCTCCGACTGCGACAGCCACACCGTTGCGGGGGCCGCGACGCTCGGCGCCGGGGTGCGGACCGTCCCGCCGGGGTTGTCGAAACCGAAGAGCGACAGCGGCGAGAGCGTGATGGCGGCGGCCGCCACGACGCCGGCGAGGCTGGAGGCGAGGCCCTGCTCGACCTTCGTGAGGTCGCGGCCCACGAGCATCTCCTGCGGAAGGCCGAGGAGACGGCGCCACCGGGCCACGAGCACCCCGCAGCCAGCGCGCTCGAGGATCGCGCTGAGGTTGCGGCGGGCGCGCATGCGGAGCATCTTGATCGCGGCCGCGCTGGCCTCGGGGGGGACCTGGTTGCGGTCGAGCTCCGAGAGGAGCACCGAGCGCTGCGCCGGCGTCAGCTCGCCGAGGGCGCGCCTGACGCGGCTGAGCTCGAGGCGGGCGAGCCCGGACCTCTCGACGTCGCACAGCGCGGGGATCTCCGGCTCGATCTCGACCACCGTGCGGTGGGAGTCACGCCGGGCGTTGTCGCGGACGATGTTCATCGCGATCGTGAGGGCGAGGCCCACCGGCGAGTTCGCCGGGTCGACCTGGTCCCACATCCGGTAGAGACGGAGACCCGTCTCCTGGACGACGTCGTCCCGGTGGCTGTCGGGGACGTTCTTGCTGCTGAGGAACCTCTGGATCCGCCTTTGCAGCTCCGGCCACACCGCTTCGAAGCTTTCGCCCGAGCCCCCGCTCACACCCTGCGTCGTCGTCATCTTTCCTCTCCCCCGGATTTCTCCGCCCGTACCGGCAGGACCCGCCCGATCTAAACGACCTGGCCGAATCATGCCATTGCTCTGCTTAATACGCACGAAGGCGGAGCAAGTAACAGAAATTGGACAGCGTTCAGCCCGGCGACAGGATTACGTCGCCGGGCTGACGGGGGGTGACAGGGACTACGAGGCCCGGACCCTCACGATGCGGGAGCGGGCCGAGGTGCAGCCGTCGGCGGCGGGCAGGGACGCCCGGTACGCGCGGGTCTTCCGGACGGTGACCTTGAAGCGGTACCGGCCGTTGCGGTCGGTGGCGACGGTGGCCGTCGAGTGGAACCGGCCCCCGGGC
This sequence comes from Actinomycetota bacterium, assembly GCA_035942255.1. Classification (GTDB taxonomy): domain Bacteria; phylum Actinomycetota; class CADDZG01; order CADDZG01; family WHSQ01; genus JALZEG01. The sequence goes on from DASZDG010000073.1 coordinate 48,104, forward strand.
CTCCGGGCCTTCAGCGTCACGACCTGGCTCGCCACGCACGCCCCCGACGAGCGCACCCGACCCGAGAGGCGCACGGCGGTGCCGGCCACGACCTTCGCGTCGCTGCTGCGGAGCCCGATCGACCGAGAGGCCGGCTCGCCCGGGTCCGTCGGGTCCGGTGTGGGAACGGGCCCGCCGCCGCACGGCACGATCGTCGCGGAGGCCGCCAGGCCCGTCGTCTCGGGCGGGGTGTTCCACCCGATACTCCCGGCCGCGGCGACCTCACCGGTCGTGTAGCGGTCGTCGTTGGCCAGGCAGCCGTCGTCGGCTTCGTCCGCCCAGACCGTGTACTGCGTGACGCCTGCGCCGTTCGAGTAGAACCGGAAGCCGAACGTCCCACGGTCGTTCGTCCCCGCGGCCCCCGCCTCCACGTGCTTGGTGTCGGGGGCCCCGAAGGAGGGGTGCTCGCCCTGGACGCCGGGGCTCGCGTTCGCCGGCGGGACACCGTCGGCGGGGCTCGAGCCCGTGCAGTCGAAGCTGCTCTCCTCGACGTGGTCGCCGCGGTCCGGCGGGAGCGGCCCACCGAGCACGGACGACGAGTGGAAGCGCAGCCCGTCGGTGGGGCCGACGGCCTGGACGTCGACGTTCGCCGCGGGGATCAGCCGCCCGAGCTGGTCGGTGACCGTCGCAGTGATCGCGCTCGAGCAGTAGAACCGGCCGGCGTCCTCGTTCTTCGACACCGTCTGCTCGGCGAGATCGTCGAGCGTCACCGCAGCGGGCTGCTGGAAGTACGGGACGACGCGGACCGCGTCGCCGGACTGGTTGAACGTCGGGTCGAAGTCGTTCGGCGAGCCGTTCACGACTGCGGCGACCGCGGTGACGGCAGCGGCGTCTGCCGGCGAATCGAACGTGCAGCGGATGCCGTTGTCCGGCGTCGAGTTGCCGCTGCCGCCCACGGTCTCCGTCGCGCACACCTTCCATTGCGGAACGCTCCCCGCGGGGGACGTCGTGTAGAACGCGCGCACGTAGGTCGTCTCGGGACCGAGCGTGTAGAGCGCGTCCACGATCCCGATCGGCTTCTTGCGCGCCGCGTCCCCCTTCTCGGGAAGAGCGGTGGCGAGGGCCGAGTAGGTGCCGAACGAGCCGCCGCTCTGCGGGTACGCGATGTCGACGGCCTCCTCGATCCGCATGATCGTCACGTCGAGGCTCGTGTGCGCGATCGACTCGCCGTTCAGGACGAGGTGGGCCTGCACGGTAGCGGGGCCGTTGAGCACCTCGGGCGGGATGTCCCACCCGCCGTCCCACGTGTCTCCCGAACCGGAGCTACCGGGTCGCGTCACGCCCACGATCTCGTAGTCCAGCGCACCTTGCACGACGCTGAAGAAAACGGACGAACCGGCCGGCGCGTCGTCGACCCACGCGCTGAAGCGGAAGAGCCCGTCCGACGCGCCGCAGCACTCGGGCCCGGAGTCCGTTGCGGCGTTCGACACGATGTAGCCGCGCTCGCCCGCGCTCATGAAGCTCGACGGGTTGAGGAACGCGATCCGCGGCTCGTCTGCGGCGAACGACGCCGCAGCGGGCACGATGAGCGTCATCAGCATCCCGACCACGATCGACAGCGACATGGACCGCGTTCTGCGTCCTTGCTTCATGTTCGTCACCCTCTTCGCTTGATTCCGTGACGGGATTGCAACGAGAAGACGCACGAAGCTCGCTTCGGTAACGCGAGCGATTGAAAGATGGCTTTCGCGTGACACCCGTTATCCCTGGCCCTGTCGAACGTATTCAGCTAGTGGAAGCCGCGAAGTTCAAGCGCGTGCCACTTCAATGTCCAGTCACTGTCCGGCCTCGACAAAGGAACCAGGTGAAAGCGGAACAAAACGACGTACGCGTACAACCGGATCCCGAGCCGCGCGTGCCGGGTTGGATCCTCGTCGCCCCGAGCGCGCTGCCGGAGCGGTGGCGCGACCGCGCGACGCCGATGTTCCTCGTTCCCCTGCTCCCGGACGAGGCACACGACGTCCTCGCGGGCGAGCCGGCGGGCTCGGAGCTGCACGGCGAGGACCTCGCGCTGGCGAAGCTCGTCGCGCGCGGCGTCCCCGTAGACGACGTCGCGCGTCAGCTCCACCTCACGTCGCGAACGGTGTACCGGAGGCTCGCGCGTCTGCGCCGGCTCGTCGGGGTGACGACGACCGGTGAGCTGGTGGCGGAGCTGGCGCGGCGCGGCTTCCGCTAGGAGCGGCTGCTACTCGACCCAGGTCCCGCGCGCCCAGTCGATCGTCCGCGCGAGCCCGGTCTCGAGCGGCACACCCGGCTCCCATCCGAGACGCTCGCGCGCGAGCGTGATGTCCGGGCGGCGCATCTCCGGGTCGTCCACCGGACGCGGCTCGAAGACGAGCTCGGACTTCCCCCCGGCGGCCTCGTTGATGAGCGTGGCGAGCTCGAGGATCGTCACCTCGTGCGGATTGCCGAGGTTGACCGGCCCCCGCTCGTCGGATCGCAGGAACCGGTAGATCCCCTCGATGAGGTCGTCCACGTAGCACAGGCTGCGCGTCTGCTTGCCGTCGCCGTGGATGGTGATCGGCCTGCCCTGCAGCGCCTGGTCGACGAAGTTCGGGACGGCGCGCCCGTCGTTGCGGCGCATGCGGGGGCCGTAGGTGTTGAAGATGCGGATGATCTTCACCGGCACGCCGAGCTCGCGGTTGAACGCCATCGTCGCGGCCTCCGAGAAGCGCTTCGCCTCGTCGTAGACCGAGCGGGGGCCGATCGGGTTCACGTTGCCCCAGTAGGACTCCGTCTGCGGATGCTCCAGCGGGTCGCCGTACACCTCCGACGTCGACGCGACCATGAAGCCCGCCCCCTTCGCCTGCGCCAGGCGCAGCGCGTTGAGCGTGCCGAGCGATCCCACCTCGAGCGTCGCGATCGGGTGCTCGAGGTAGTCGACGGGTGACGCGGGCGAGGCGAAGTGCAGCACCCAGTCCACCGGCTCGTCGACGTCCAGAGACATCGTCACGTCCATCTCGACGAAGCGGAAGCGCGGCCCCCGCAACAGCTCGTCGAGGTTCGACGAGCTCCCCGTCAGCAACGAGTCGAAGCACGTGACGTCCCAGCCCTCGCGGACGAGGCGTTCGCACAGGTGCGAACCGAGGAACCCGGCACCGCCGGTGACGACTGCGTTAGGCACGACCGCCCCTCCTATACCGGCCGGGGACGGCCGGTGGCGTAATAGACGAAACCGTGCTCCGCCATCTGGTCGGGAGCGAAGAGGTTCCGTCCGTCGACGAAGATCGGACGGGCAAGCGAGTCTTTCAGCTTGGCGAGGTCGATCTCCGCGAACTCGTCCCACTCCGTGCACAGGACCACGCAGTGCGCCCCGGCGGCGGCACCGTAGGGATCGTCCGCGATCTCGAGGTCCGGCACCTCCGCGACGGCCGCGTCGGACACAACGGGGTCGTATCCGACGACCGAAGCTCCGCGGTCGAGCAGCCGCCGCGCCAGGCCGAGCGCGGGGGCGAAGCGGAGGTCGTCGGTGCCGGGCTTGAACGACAGCCCGAGCAGGGCGACCCGCTTGTCCTCGAGGTTCCACAGCGCGTCGACGATCTTGTCGACGGTCGCGTCGAGAGCCTCCTCGTTGATCCGCGCCACCTCGCGCAGTATCGGGAAGTCGTATCCGAGGTCCTGCGCCAGGCGCTCGAACGCAAGCAGGTCCTTGGGGAAGCACGATCCGCCGTAGCCGAGCCCGGCGTTGAGGAACGATCTGCCGATGCGCGCGTCGGACCCCATGATGTCCGCGATGGCGAGCACGTCGGCGCCCGCGCGCTCGCAGATGCGGGCGAGCGCGTTGGCGAAGGAGATCTTCAGTGCGAGGAACGCGTTCGACGCGTGCTTCGCCAGCTCGGCCGTCGCGACGTCCGTCTCGATGTACCGGTACCCCTCGTCGATCCACGGGGCGTAGACCCCGCGCATGACGCCGAACGCCCAGTCGGTCTCCGATCCCACGAGGATCCGGTCCGGGTGCAGCGAGTCGTGGATCGCCTTGCCCTCGCGCAGGAACTCGGGGTTCGACGCGAGCGCGATCTCGGGTTCGGCGGCGCCCCGGATCTGATCCAGCGTTCGCCTCAACCGATCCGCAGTTCCCGCGGGGACCGTCGACTTCTCGACGATGACCGCCCGGCGCGTCACCTTGTGCGCGACGTCGATCACCGACTGCTCGACCATCACGAGGTTGGCCTCACCCGACACCCGAGGAGGAGTCCCGACACAGATGAAGACGACCTCTGCGTCCGCTACCCCTTCGCCGGAGTCGTGCGTGAACGTCAGACGACCGGCCTCCATCTGCTCCGTGAGCAGCTCGCCGAGCCCCGGCTCGAAGAACGGCGTGCGTCCCTCTCGAAGGGTCGCGATCTTGGCCGCGTCGATGTCGCAGCCGACCACGTCGTGCCCCACCTTCGCCAGCGAGGCACAGGTGACGAGACCGACGTGCCCCGTCCCGATGACACAGATCTTCATGTGACCCCCGATCGATGAAAAAGCGCCCGCGCAAGCCCGGCCGGGCGCGTGAGCGGCGCCTATATAACCAAAAACATCCAGAGCGCGCTACCGGCGAGCGCGAGCTACGCGGAGTGCGCGACCGCGACGGGACGAGCCAGCGGGACCTGCACGTGGAACGTGGCGCCGCGGCCCGGCTCGCTCTCCACCCACACGTCACCGCCCATGACGTCGAGGGCCCGCTTCGCGATGAACAGTCCGACCCCCGGCCCCTGCGTCGTCCTCGTGAGGACGTGGCCGAGCCGGACGAACCGGTCGAAGATCCGCTCCTGGTCCGCGCGCGGGATGCCGGGCCCCTCGTCGGACACCGAGACGCGCGCGTAGCCATGGTCTTGCGCGATCGACACCGTGACGAGGCCTTCCGGCCCACCGAACTTCACCGCGTTGTCGAGCAGGTGCTCGACGACCTGCTCGAGGCGCTCCGCGTCGCCGCGCACGATCAGCGACGGCTCGTCCTCGACGAGGTGCAGCCTGTGCCCCGGCGCGGCCTTCCCGCACGCGCGGCGCACGACGTCGCCGATCGGGACCTCCTGGGTGTGCGCGGGCGGCAGCCCGCCGGTCTCGATCTGCGAGACGAGCAGCAGGTTCATCACGAGCCGTTCGAGCCGCTCCGAACCGCGCTGCATGACGGCGACCATCTGGTCGGCGAGGTCGTCGGAGACGTTCCCGGACCCGCGCTCGAGCACCTGCAGCGCCCCCTTGATGCTCGTCAACGGCGTGCGGAGCTCGTGGCTGATCGTCGAGAGGAAGTCGCCCTTCGCCTCCTCCGCCTCGTGCTCGGCGGTGACGTCGCGCACGAGCCATACCCAGCCGGAGTTGTCGACGGGACCGGCGGTTATCGAGACCCAGCGTCCGGGCCCGTCCTTGGTCACGACCTCGGCCTCCTCCGTCGTCGCGTCGACGAGGTCCTCGTGGAGGAGCCGGCGCTGGTCGTCGCGCCGCATGACGACGCGGTCCGACCACGGCCGCCCCATGACGTCGGAGGCGCTGTAGCCGGTGATGCGTTCGAGCGCGGGGTTCCACGCCCGCACGACGCCGCGCGAGTCGAGGAGCGCGATGCCCTCGCGCGAGCCGTGGAAGATGCGGCCGAAGCGCTGGCGCTCCTCCGCGACCTCCGCGTACAGGCGGTGCGCGTCGAGCGTGGTCAGCAGCTCACCCGCGACGGCGCCGAGCAGGAGCGAGTCCGACTCGCCGAAGTCGCCGGCGCCGACGCGGTCGATCGCGACGACGCAACCGAGCACGCCCTCCGCGTCCAGCAACGGCACCGCGACGAGCTCGTCCGCCCCCAGCCCCTCGAGCACCTCACGCTCGGCCTCGGTCCCCTCGCGCGTCAGCAGCAGCGGCGCCTCGCGCATCTCCATCTCCATGACGAGGCGCGCCAGCCCGCCGAGCTCGAGCGGGGCCATCTCGGCGATCACGTCGTCGCCGTCCACGCCCGACCACACCGTCTGGTGGCCGAGCTTGACGACCACCCTCGTCTCGCGGGCGGAGACGATCTCGCGCACGGCCCTCAGGAAGCCGGTCAGGGCCGCGTCGAGGTCGGGCGCCGCAGCAAGCGCGCGGCTCGCCGCGTGCAGGTGACGCAGCCGCTCCGCCTCGTCGCGCTGGCGCAGCACCGCGCGGTAGCCGAGGTAGAGGCCGAGGAGCGGGAGCGGGAACATCGCGACGGTCCAGCGGCCGGCGAGGATCGACGCGGCGAACAACAGGCCGAGGACGAGGCTGCCCACGAGGTTGATCGTGGCGGGCCCGAGGACGCCGGACACGACGCTCGTGAACCGGGCCGCGCCCGAGATCGCCATCGCGAGGGCGACGAACGCGTGCGTGAGGAACGTGAAGACGAGCACCGCGCCGACCGCGACCGCGGCGTTCCTCGGCGTCAGCGTCGTGGCGGGCTCGGACGCGAGGCTCCACACGCCGGCCGCTGCCGCCGCGCCGCACCCGTACTGCGCGACGTTGAACACGCCCTTCACGATCCCGGCGCGCCAGCGATACAGCCGCACCGCGGCGATCGCCGCGGTCACACCCCACACGACCTCCGCGGGCGAGAGCACGACGACCATCGGGAGCAGCAGCGCCTCGGACGCGCTCAGCCCCCAGTCGCCGTCCTTGCCGTGGAACGTGAGGTCGGTGAGCTCCGTGAGCGCGAACAGCGCGGTGAGCACCGCGAACGGCAGGAGGTCGCGGCTCCAGCCCGCGGCGGTGGTCGCCGCGAGGACGGCGACGAGCGACAGCGACAGTCCTGCGACGTAGCCGTGCAGGGCGCGGGACCTCAGTCCCACGCGGCCGCGTACCACTTGGTCTGCCACGACGACGCCTTCCACGTCGCGCCGTCCCAGTCCATGCCCTTCCAGGTGGCGCCGTCCCAGTCGGCGTTCTTCCAGGTCGCGCCCTTCCACGTCGCGCCGTCCCAGATCGTGGCCTTCCACGTCGCGCCCTTCCACGTCGCGCCGGCCCACTCGTCGGTCTTCCAGGTCGCGCCCTCCCAGGAAGCCGGGTCCCAGCCCTCGGCCTTCCACGTCGCGCCGGCCCACGGGACGAGACCGGCGGGGTTGTCGAGCGCGACCTCGTCCGGGTCCGTCTGCGCGATGAACTCGCCGTAGAGGGCGAGCTGCCCGAGCGGCGTGACGATCTCGATGCCGGCCGAGCCGCGGTCGCCCTGGAGGAGCCCGAGGCCGTTCGACGGCGTCAGACCCTGGTTCGCCGCGCGCATGTCCGTGCTCGTCGTCGCGGCGAGCGCGTCGACGATCCCCGCGCCAGTTCCCGTCGGGTCGGCGTCGGCGATCGGCCGCGCGGTGCTCGTCAGGCGGTGCTTCACCTGGTCGGGCGTGAGCTGCGGCTGGTGGTCGAGCATCTGGGCGACGATCCCGGTGACGGTCGCGGTCGCCATCGACGTGCCCGTCCCCTTGAAGTAGGCGCCGTCCACGGCCGCGGTCGCTCCGTACCGCTGGTCGATCGCGCTGCCGGGCGACCGCAGCGACACCGTGTGCACTCCCGGCGACACGACGTCGGGCTTAGCCAGACCGTTCGCGCGCGTGGGGCCGCGCGACGAGAACACCGGCACGCGGTCGTCCGAGACGGTCATCGATCCCTCGTCGTTCGCGGCCCCCACGGTGATCACGTACGGGTCGTCGCCGGGCTTCATCACGGTCGCCGCTCCGGGCCCGGAGTTCCCCGCGGAGACGACGACTGCGATCCCGGACGCCCACGCGCGCTCGACGGCGTAGTTGAGCGGCGAGAGGCGATAGTCCTGCGAGGAGTCGGTCCCGAGCGAGAGGTTCATCACGCGGATCCCGTAGGTGTCCTTGTGCGCCACGATCCACTGGATCCCGGCCAGCACCGTCGACACGTCGGTCGCGCCGTCGAAGCCCGCGGCCTTGACCGAGACCAGCCGCGCCGAGGGGGCCGCACCCTTGTACTTGCCGTTCGAGGCGGTCCCGTCGCCGGCGATCAGCCCGGCCATGAACGTGCCGTGGCCGAACGTGTCGGCGCAGTGCGCCTCGGTGCCCGCCTCGCTCGTGAGGTCGGCACACGCGACCACGCGGCCCGCGAGGTCGGGGTGGCCCGCGTACACGCCGGTGTCGAGCAGGGCGACGGTGGTCCCGCCGCCGTCGATCCCGTCGGACCACAGGCGCTCCGAGCGCACGATCTTCTGGATTCGGTGCGTGGTCCCGTCGTCGGCCGCGCCCTCGAACTCGATCGGCGCGTCGGGAGTCACGCTCCGCACGGCGGGATCGGCCTCGAGCTCGCCGAGCGAGGACTCGGGGACGCGCGCCGAGACCCCGTCGACGATCGGGAGGAAACCGGCGATCTCGCCCCCGGCGGCAACGACGGCCCGGGCTGCCGCGGCGACGGATTCCGCACCCTGCACGACGACGTCGGCAAGCCTCTGGGAGACGGCCGGGGACGTGCCGGACGCGCTCGTGGTCAGCGGGAGGGCGACGAGGGCCGCGACGGCCGCGGCGACGAGACGGCGACGTTCACGGAGGGGCAACGACATCGAGTGCATGCGACTCCCTTGTTCCGGCGTGCCGCCGCCTCCCTAGCCCGTACGTACTATGGCCTACCTCGGTCGGCGGAGACATAGCCCCTTCGGGTCAAAAACCACACCGCCTAGACGGACTAGTCCTCCAACGACAGTCGCCCTCGTCGCGGACCACGCCCCCTCACGGGAGAATGCCGGGATGAAGGTCAACCGCGAGTGGGAGCCCGCGTTCGCCGGGCTCGCGACGTTCCAGAAGGTCCCGCTCGCGCTCGACGAGGAGAGCCTGGCGGGCGCCGACGTAGCGATCGTCGGCGCGCCGATGGACGAGTACGTCACGCACCGGCCCGGCACGCGCTTCGGCCCCCGCGCGATCCGCTCGGCGATCGACGGCGGCGGCCCGCCGAAGGCGTGGCACATGGACCTCGGCGTCGACCCGTTCGCGGAGCTGACCGTCGTCGACCACGCGGACGCGGACGTCGTCCCGGGCGATCCCGCTGCGAGCCACGCCGCGATACGCACGGCCGTCGCTCGCATAGTCGCCGCGGGCGCGGTGCCGGTCGTCCTCGGCGGCGACCACTCGATCGCGTACCCGGACGTCTCGGCGGTCGCGGAGCGGCTGCCCGCCGGGTCGCTCGCGGTCGTGCAGTTCGACACGCACACGGACACCGCTACCGAGAACTGGGGCGTCGCCCGCGCCCACGGGACCCCGTTCCGCCACCTCGTCGACGAAGGGATCCTGCCGGGCGAACGCCTCGTCCAGGTCGGGCTGCGTGGTTACTGGCCGAACCCGGAGGAATGGGCGTGGGCGCGCTCGAACGGCGTGCGGTGGCACCGCATGGAGGACGTGTTCGAGCGCGGGATCGACGCGGTGATCGACGAGGTCCTGACGCAGGTCGAGCCCGCGCCGCATCTCTTCCTGTCGGTCGACGTCGACGTGCTCGACCCCGCGTTCGCCCCCGGCACCGGCACACCGGAGCCCGGAGGGATGTCGACGCGCGAGCTGCTGCGGGCGATCCGGCGGCTGACGGTCGCGCGCGGCCTGGCGGGGATGGAGGTCGTCGAGGTCTCGCCCCCCTACGACCACGCGGACGTAACCGCGATGGCCGCACACCGCGTCGTGGTCGACGCGCTCGCGGGGCTGGCGGTGCACCGGCGCGGGGGCCGCGTCGCACCGGAGCGCGACTCGTGACCGACGAGCTGCTCGAGGAGGTCGCCGCACTAGTGCGGCGCGCCGGGTCGGTCGTCGCATTGACCGGCGCCGGCATATCGACGGAGTCCGGCATCCCCGACTTCCGCGGCCCCCAGGGCCTCTGGACGAAGGACCCGAAGGCCCAGCGCATGTCGAGCCTGCAGGCCTACATGGACGACCCCGACCTGCGCGTGCGCGCGTGGCTGGCGCGCATGGAGCATCCCGCGTGGACGGCGGCTCCGAACGCAGGGCACCGCGCGCTCGCGGAGCTCGAGCGCAAGGGGAGGCTCGACACGCTCGTCACGCAGAACATCGACGGGCTCCACCAGAAGGCCGGGACCTCCCCGGCGCGCATCGTCGAGATCCACGGGACGCTGCGCGAGGTCATGTGCATGTCGTGCGACGAGCGCGCGCCGATGGAGGCCGCGCTCGCGCGCGTGCGCGCGGGAGAGGCCGACCCGCCGTGCAGGACGTGTGGCGGGATCCTGAAGTCGGCCACGATCTCGTTCGGGCAGCCCCTGCGCGACGGTGACATGCAGCGCGCCCGCGCCGCCGCCGAGTCGTGCGACGTCTTCCTCGCGATCGGCACGTCCCTGACCGTGTACCCCGTCGCGTACCTGCCCGCGGTCGCCGCGCGGTCGGGGGCCGCGGTCGTCGTCCTCAACGCGGAGCCGACGCCGTACGACCGGGGCGCGGACGCGGTCGTCCGTCAGCCGCTCGGCGAGGCCCTCCCCGCGATCGCCGCCCGCGTCTGACGCGGCTACAGCCCGACGAGCTTTCCGACGACCTGCGCCCGCCGCGCCGGCCGCCCGGTCCTCGCCTCGGCCCGGTCCGCGCTCGCCATCGTCCACAGCGCGAGGTTGGTGCCCAGCCAGCGCAGCGGCTCCGGCTCCCACGAACGCGAACGGTGTCCTACCCACGGGAGCCGCGTGAGCGCGGTGTCGCGTCCGAGGATCAGGTCGCGCAGCGTGCGGCCGGCGAGGTTCGACGTCGAGACGCCGTCGCCGACGTAGCCGCCCGCCGACCCGAGGCCGGTAGCGCGGTCCAGGCTCACGGACGAGAACCAGTCCCTCGGCACCCCGAGGACCCCGCCCCAGCGGTGCGTGATCGCCGCGTGCGCGGCCCCCGGCCACAGTTGCCCGAGCACCCGCTCGAGCTCCGCGAACACCTTCGGCTCGCGGTCGAACCGGTCGGAGACGCGCGAGCCGAAGTGGTAGGGAGCGCCGCGGCCCCCGAACGCGATGCGGTCGTCGGCGGTGCGCTGCGCGTAGATCAGCAGGTGGCGCCCGTCGGTGACGGTCTCCGCGCCGTCCCATCCCGCCTCGCGCCAGAACGACTCCGGCAGCGGCTCCGTCACGACCATCAGCGAGTACAGCGGCGCGAGGCGGCGGCGTTGCCGCGGGAACGCGGCGGAGTAGCCTTCGGTCGCGCGCACGACGACGTCCGCCTCCAGCACCGCGCCGGGGACCTCCAGCCGGTGGGGAGCGATGCCGAGCGCGGGCGTCCGCTCGTAGATCCGCACGCCGAGTCGCTCGGTCGCGCGGGCCAGGCCGCGCACGAGGCGCGCGGGATGGACGCGCGCGCAGTGGGGCGTGAAGGCGGCCCCCTCGCAGCCCGGCACGCGGATCCGCCGCGCCGTCTCCGCGGCGTCGAGCCACGCGTAGTCGCCGGTGCCGAAGCCCCACCGCTCGTGCTCCTCGGCGACCTCGGCCCGGAGACGCGGGACGTGCGCCGGTGCCGTCGCCAGCGTCAGCGTCCCGCCCTTGTGCCAGTGCGCGTCGATCGACTCCGCGGAGAGCGCGGCACCGACCTCGTCCACGGTCTCGAACATCGCCCGCTGCATCGCGAGCGCGGCGTCGTCCCCGTGACGCTGCGCGATCGCCGACCGCTTTCCCGCGAACAGAGCCGAGCACCATCCGCCGTTGCGGCCGGACGCACCGAAGCCCGCGATCTCCTTCTCGACTATCGCCACGTCGAGCGAGGGCTCGGCCTTCTTCAGGTAGTACGCGGTCCAGAGGCCCGTGTAGCCGGCGCCGACGATCGCGACGTCTGCGGTCGCACTCGAACGGAGGCCCGGGCGCGGCGTCAGGTCGTCGCCGCACGTGTCGAGCCAGAAGGAGTAGGAGCGGTAGTCCTTCACGTCTCTCCTAGACCGGCCGCCGCGGCGGCCGGTGCGATGGTGGCGGGACCAGGATTCGAACCTGGGAAGGACAAGCCAACCGGTTTACAGCCGGTCCTCTTTGGCCACTTGAGTATCCCGCCGAGGTGCTGCGGCCACGACGATATCGCCCCCGCGAGGGCCGCGTGGACCGATGAGAAGCTCCTAGTCGCCGGTCTCCCGGGGGCCGTGACCGTGGAGGTCGAGGATCTCCGCGAGGCGCGAGTGCGGCTCGAGGATCCCCTCGGCGTCGGTGCCTGCACCGAGGTCGGCGAGCTCCGCCGGGACCCTGCCGAACGCAAAGGTGGACTCGGCCAGCGCCTCCTGCAGCGCGACCTCCGCGAGGGCGAACGCACCCGTGGCGGGGGACGACCCCGAAGCCCACAGCGACTCGCCCGACACCTCGAGCTCGGACCGGTCGGGCGCGAACGCGTCGCCGAACTGGCGGGCGAACGTGAGCCGGTCGGCGATCTTGACCCTCTTCGTGGTCGTGCGTGCCTCGAGCCCGAGCGCCCGGAACTGCGCCTCGCGCAGCCACCTCACGAGCATGCGCATGGGGTTCTTCGCCTCGCCGTTCGGCTGGTACCAGCCGAAGTGCACGTGCGCCGGCGTCGTGATCGCGTTGCCGGAGTTGCCGCAATAGCCGATCACGTCACCGACCTCGACGCGGTCGCCGCTCGAGAAGTCCTCGGTGTTCCAGTCGGAGAGGTGCGCGTAGTACCAGTAGGAGCCGTCGGACCGGTAGAGGCGTGCGATGCGGCCCCCGAGCCCGCCGTCGTCGAACTCGATCGTCCCGGCCTCCGTCGCGAGCAGCGGAGTGCCGACGTCGCAGAAGACGTCCTGCCCCTCGTGCGTGCGAACGATCGGGCCAGGGCCGTAGCGCGGGGCGCCCCACGTGTCGATCCACGTGGCGTACCCGCCGATGATGAACGGGGCGAACACCTTCGACGCGACCTCGTCCTCGGGAAGGCCGAGGCTGCGCAGCCGCGCGGCCGTGGCCAGCAGCTTCTCGGTGTTGAACGAGCCGGGGATCGACGGGGTCGGGAGGATATCCTCGTCCTTCTTCTTCTTCTTGTTCTTGCGCTTCTTGTCGTCCTCGGACCCCTTCTTGGGATCGTCCTCGTCGCCGCGGTCGCCCTTGCGGTCGCCGGGCTTCTTCGGGTCGTCGGGGTCGGGCTTCTCCTCTTCCTCGCCCTTGCCGCCGCCACCACCCTGCTGACCGCCACCGCCGCCACCGCCGGACGGCTTCGTCTGGGTGGGGCTGGGGGACGGCTCGGGTTCGCCGCCGCCTCCGGGGAGGATCGGCGGGAGGGTCGGCGTCGGCTGAGCGATCTGGGCCGCGGCGGTCTGCACGATCCCCTTGCCGGCGGGAACGAGGAGCATGCCCCCGAGCAGTACCACGAGGGCAAGGGCCGTGCGTGCTGCGGTTCTCACTCTGGCGGAGTCCTTCTCGCTAGAGAATCGTGCTGGCTTCGTAGCGTGGTGGGACGGTCACTCTAAGACGTCCTAAACGGTAGTTCTCCGGCCCCCCGCCCACTCCTTCGACTACGGCAGGTGGGGGGGCCGGGTTGAATCTATTTGTCCCGTTTCTCCGGGCCAATGGCCCGTTCGGGTGGTTTCGCGACGGCTAGGTGCCTCCACCGTCCCCGGCTCCGGCGCCCGTGCCCTTCGGGGCGGTCGATCCGGACTTCGCCGCGGCGGGGCGGCGGGCCCGGCCGGCGGCGCCGCCGTTCTTCGCGCCGTTGGCCGAGGTCTTGGAGAACAGCCCGTTCATCTGCAGCTTCTCCTCCTTGACCTCCTTCAGGATCTTGTGGAGGGGGATGCCCTCGAGCGTCTCGAGCTCCTTCAGCTCGGCGGCCATCCGGTGCAGAATGTCGAGGTTCAGCTCGAGGATCCTCGCCGCCTCGGCCTCCGCGGCCTCGAGGATGCGCCCGATCTCGGCGTCCATCGCCGTGTGCGTCGGGTCCGAGAGCGCGGCGAGCCCCGTGTCTCCGCCGAGATACACCTCGGCGTCCGAAGCGAGCAGGCGCGCCCGGCCCAGCTTGGGGCTCATCCCGAAGCGGCCGACCATGTCGCGTGCGATCTCGGTCGCCCGCTCGAGGTCGGTCTCGGACCCCGTCGACGGCTCGCCGAAGATCATCTCCTCGGCAGCGAGCCCGCTCATCGCGGTGACGAGCTGCCGCGTGAGCTGGAAGCGCGTGAGCAGCGCCGAGTCGTCCTCGCTCTCGATGCCGGTCGCCGCGACGTTCTTGCTGCGGGCGAGGATCGTGACGCGGTGCACGTCTTCGCCGCGCCCGAGTGCCGCCGCCGCGATCGCGTGCGCGCTCTCGTGGTAGGCGGCGCGTCCGCGCTCCTCCTCGCTGAGCACCTTGCCCCGTCGCTTCGGCCCGTGCAGCACACGCTGGATCGCCTCTTCGAGGTCGGGCGTCTCGATCTCGTGCTTGGCCGAGCGCAGCGAGAGCAGGGCGGCCTCGTTGATCACGTTCGCCAGGTCGGCGCCCGAGAAGCCCGGCGTCCTCTTCGCGAGGTAGTCGAAGTCGACCGACGCGGCGATCGGCTTGCCCTTGGAGTGGAGCTGGAGGATGTCCTTGCGCCCGTCGTGGTCCGGCTGGTCGACGGTGATGTGGCGGTCGAAACGGCCGGGGCGGAGAAGGGCCGGGTCGAGGATGTCGGGCCTGTTCGTCGCGCCGATCACGACGATGCCGGCGGAGACCTCGAAGCCGTCCATCTCGACGAGCATCTGGTTCAGCGTCTGCTCGCGCTCGTCGCTGCCGCCACCGCCCGAGCCGCCGGCGCCACGCTTGCGGCCTGCCGCGTCGAGCTCGTCGATGAAGACGATGGCCGGCGCGACCGCGCGCACCCTGGCGAAGAGGTCACGGACACGTGCGGCACCGACGCCCACGAGCGACTCGACGAACTCGGCCCCCGCGACGGAGAAGAACGGCACGCCGGCCTCGCCGGCGGTCGCTCGCGCGATCAGCGTCTTGCCACAGCCCGGAGGACCGAACAGCAGCACGCCCTTCGGGGGCACGGCGCCGATCTCCTCGTACCGATCGGGGTTCTTCAGGTAGTCGACGACCTCGGAGAGCTCGAGGACCGCCTCCTCCGCGCCTCCGACGTCGTCGTAGGTGACCATCCCGCCCGCGCCCTTCTTGGACTTGCCCTTGCCGATGGAGCCGAACTGCATGACGTCGCCGATGCCCGAACCGCCACCGCGTCCGGCGGTGAAGAGCAGGCCGAAGAACGCGGCGAGGATCAGCAACGGCAACAGGAACTGAGAGATCACGCGCACGACGGCCTTCGACGTCTGCGGGTCGACCGAGACGCTCGCGCCGGCCGCGGTCAACGCGTCGACGAGGGGGCCGAACGCGGCGCCGTTCTGCGGGAGCTGCACCCAGAACTCACCGTCCCCGACGGGGGCCTTCGGCTCGGGCTCGGGCGCGGGCTTCGGCGCGGGCTTCTTGGGCTGCTCCTTCGCGTCGTCGCCCTGCGCGGCGCTGGGGCCCGTGCCGGCCTCACCCTCGTCGGGAGTGCCGGCTCCGTCACCGTCGGCGTCCTCACCCGTGTTGGCGTCGTCCTTCGGCTCGGGCTTCTCCTTGGGCTTCGGCTCGGGCTTCTCGAAGCCCGGCAGCGGCCCGGCCTGGAACGTGCCGACGAGCTGCGCGTCCTCGTCGCGGAACTCCGCGTTGACGATGCGGTTCTCCTTCGCGAGCGCGTCGATCTCGTCGAACGTCAGCTCCTGCCCCGGCGATGCCGGGTCGAGGTACGTCTGCGACCACGCGAACGCGCCGAAGAGGACGACGAGGATCAGGCCGAGGACGATCGTCGACCGGCGGCCCGAGACCTTCTTGCCGGTCTGCTTCTTCCGGCGGCGCCGCACGCGATATTGCTTGTAATTCCGCGCGATCTTGCGGCGCCACGCGGAGAACCCCCCGATTTGCTCACTGCTCACTGACCGGCCTCCTTAGAGAGAAACGTGCTGCGCTAGCGGCGGACCTGCTGGACGCGAACCCTCTGCCGGGCGAGGGTCAAGCAGCCGAATGCCGCCGTCATCGTCATCGCACCGATCATGAAGATTGCTTCTGGTGGTACGCCATCGGAGTCCTTCGAGTAACTCGACATAGCGTACTCAGTCTCCTTGCCGCCCGCAGATTCCTGCGCCACCGCCGCCGCGCGCTGCGCTTGGGCGTGGACGTACGCCAGCTGAGGCTGCTGCTGCTCCTGGTGGGCCATGGCCCCCTGCGCCTGGGCCTGCGCCTGCGGGTTCGGGTTCGGCTGCGGGTTCGGGTTGGGGTTCGGCACCGGCGGGATCTCCGGCACGGCCGGGGGCGGCGGGATGAACGGGATCACCGGGATCGGCAGGAACGGGATGAGCGGGGGCTCCGGCCGGGGCTTGGGCGGGACCTTGCAGAGGACGGTGGCGGTCGCCACGGCGTCGCGGTCCCCGTCTACGTCGACTCCGATCTCGACCGCGAACTTCTCCCTCGTGTGGAGCTGCGGGCACGAATACGTGACGTCGAACCCCATCTGCAGGGGGTCCGAGATGTCGGCGACGCAGCCGGACGGCCCCTCTGCGACGACGGGGCTGTCCAGCGGCGCGTCCCAGCACACCTCGGGGGGCTGCACGCGCGCCTTCAGCATGCTGATGACCGCCGGTGCCATCACCGAGGCGTTCCGGGCCCGCAACGGGCTGATCTTGCAAACGACCGGCTCACGCTCTGCGATGTCGGCGACGCCGTCGCCGTTGCAGTCGACGCCCTCCTCGGGCGCGAGCGTCCCGGTGTCGTTTGCGACGCGGGAGAGGCCCTCGCTCGGAGGCGGGTCGTCCCCGACCGAGCCGCCGCCGCCGAAGCTGTCCTCGATCGCTACGCCGACCTGGTCGATCTCCTCGCTGTTGAGGGCGTCGGCGACCTCCTGGTACGACGGGTTCGGCGGCCCTTCCGAGATCGGCTCGTCGGTCGTGTGGATGATCACGCGCGTCGACTCGCCGCGCCACGTCGCGTCCTGGTCGGCCGGCACGACGACGCTCAACCCGGGCCGGCTCTCGCCGCGGGCGACCTGGTAGAGCGCCTCGAGCTGCGTCTCCTCGCCGCCACCGGACGCGATCAGGCTCTCGAGGGCCTCCTCGACCGCGGCGCAGTCGTTCGTGATGTCGAGCACGCGGCGGTACACCGGCGCCTGCGTGTAGCTCCGATACTCGCCGACCCCGAACTGGACGTCGATGCCGCTGCCGGTGAGCTTCGTGACGATGTCCTTCATCGCGCGTCCGGTCCCGTCGATCGCGTCCTGCATGCTCCCCGAGACGTCGATGAGGAAGAAGACGTCGAGCGGCTGGCCCTTCACGGGCAGGTCGAAGTCGTAGTGGACCGTCCGTTCCTCGCCCGGATTCAACGTGATGTCGAGGCTCGCGGGCTTGAGGGCCGGCTCCCCGGGGTCGCGCGTCTCGACGCACGGCACGTCGATGCCGATGTCACCGCCGCAGCCGGGCAGGCCGGTGTAGCCGAGGCGCGCCATCGACTCGCAGTAGTCCACCGTCCGGTACTGCGGCTGGCGGAAGAGGCGGCGTTCAATGGTGGTCTCGCTGCGTCCCCACAGCTCGCTCCCGGCACCGTCGGTCAGGTGGAGGTCGATGATCGGGCGGCCGTCGGTCGGCGAGTAGTCGACGGTCTTGCCCTGGAACTGCTTGAGGAAGACACCCGCGACCGTCGCGTACGCCTCGAGCACGGGGCTGACGCTCACGATCGATTGGACGGTCCCCTCGGAAGACGGAAGGCCGACGAACTCGCGGCCCCCGTTGTTCGAGCGATACACCGTCGCCTCGTCCGTCCGAGCGGCGAGGATGCGCGACGGCGAGCCCGGCGTGTGCCACACGTCGACGTAGCCGATCGGTCCCGGCACAGGACCGGACACCTCGCACGGCGTCGTTGCGTCCGGCGGACGGACCGCGCCGCACTCGCCGTACAGCCACACCTCGTCGGCGTCCACCGGGTCGACCTCGATCCCGTCGAAGGGGTCACCGGCGTACGCGTTGCGGACGGGCTGCCACGTGCGGCCCCCGTCGATGCTCTCGTAGAGGGTCTGCGCGAACCCCTTCGGGTTCGGCATCGCGTCGCCGACCGGGTCGGGGAGCTCGGGAAGCTCCGGCGGGCCGTCCGGCAGCAGGCGCCGCTGGATCCCCGTCGTGTCCGTCAGCAGGTAGACCTTGCCGGGGTTGCTCGGCGCCGACGCGATGTCCTCGGGGCGCCCGATCGCACCCTCGAGCCCACGCTCGGCCGGCGCGAAGCTCGAGCCGCTGTCGTCGCTGATGAAGACCCGCGGGCGCGAGACCGGGTCGAGCTGGTCGACCGTCAGGAAGACCTTGCCCGGCGCGAGCGGCGACTCCGAGACGTGGACCTGCTCGATGGTCGACTCCGCCGACGTCACGGTCGTGCCGGGCTGCGGGACCGCGTCGAGCTTCCACACCTCCGTCCAACTGCAGCCGCGGTCGAGCGACCTCATCACGACGAGCCCGTTGGTCGCGAACATCGGGGTGGTCGCCTGCGAGATCGACCAGGACTTGATCGCCTGGGAGCCTTCGGTGAACGGGACGTCGATGCTCTCCCAGCCCCCGCGGTCGGCGCCGCAAAGCGACGCCTTCTTCCCGCCACCCGGACCGGCTACGGCGAACGGGGCGAAGATCGTCCCGGTGAGGACGAGCGCGAGCAGGGCCCTCACGCCGCGCGCGTACGAGGACGTGCGGGACCTACGCAGAGCTCTGCGCTCGTACACTCACTGACCTCTCAGGTCCGCTCGGCGGACGTTCGGCTCGAAGTTGGGCGACCCATCCAGTAGAAGAAGGTTCTTTGTCGATTGCGGCGGTCCTGTTTGCGGCGGGAAGGGGGAACAGACTTCGCCCCCTGACGGACGAAGTGGCCAAACCGGCGCTGCCGATGCTCGACGTCCCCCTCGCCGCGTTCGGCCTGTCCCGGCTGCTCGCCACTGCACCTGCCGTCGTGATGAACGTACGCCACCTGCCTGACTCGGTAACGGGTGCCCTAGTCCCGTACGTGCCCACAGACGGGCGGTTTCAGACGTTGTACGAGGACCCCGAAGCCTACGGGACCGCGGGCACCCTCGTCGCCCTGAGAGACCGGATCGGGCCGCAAGTGGTCACGTGGAACGCGGACGTGCTGACGGACCTGCGTCCGGGCGATCTGCTCGCCGCCCACGAGGCGTCCGGAGCCCCCGCGACGATCGCCGTGCGAGAGGTGCCGGCCGGGGCCGACTTCGTGCTCGACGGGGCCCGCGCCGCGGCTTTCGTCGACCGGCGGGTGCGCGCCGCGGCGCCCGGTGGCGTCTTCGCGGGGGCCGCCGTGTTCGAGCGGGAGGTCCTGTTCGAGCTCCCGGAGACCCGGCCCCTCGGGATCGGAGAGACCCTGCTCGCGAGCCTCGCCGGGAGCGGCCGCCTGGCCGTCCACCGCCACCGCGGCTACTGGCGCGACGTCGGGACGCCGGCGGCCTATCTCGAGGCGTCGTTGGACCTGTTGTCCGGCCGGGGGCCGGAGCCACCGGGGCCGTGGCCGGGGTCGATCCTCGAGGTGGCGGGGGGCCGGGCGTATCTGGGGCCGGACGCGGACGTCGAGGGTGATCTCGGCCCCGGAGCGATTGTCCTGTCGGGGGCGGCGGTCGCCGGAGGCGCGGCCGTGGAGCGGTCGATCGTGTGGCCGGGCGAGACGGTGCCCGCGGGTGAGACGGTGACCGATGCGATCTGGTTCGGGGGCCGCGCCCTCGCCGCCGGCGCGGGGTAGCCGCGCTCTTCCGGGGGCCGTGGGAAACGTTCAGAACGAATTCTGAAAAAAACACACGGTGGCTCGCGGCCCCCTCAGTCGTACGGCCGCCCGGCCTCCCGGACTTGGACGTCGGCCAGGAAGCAGTTGTCGTGCTTCGAGACCGCCGGCGTCACCGAGACGTGAGCGCGGATGAACCCCGGGGGATGCCGGTGCGTGAGCCTCCAGGTCACCGGCTGGCCCGCGCGCACGGTCGCGCCGACGGTTCCGCCCGAGTGCAGCGTCACGTGCTTGCCCGGGCCCGGGGTGTCGTACTCGACCGTCGCCGTCGCTCCGGCGTTCGCGTACACGATCCGGAAGTAGTGGTTCCGGACGCTGCACCTCCACTTGAAGGTGCCGAACCGCGGCAGCGCGAGGAACGGTCCGTGCATCGTCGGCCCGCCACCCCAGAGGTCGACGTAGCGCCCCGGCGCCGGAGGCGGGGGCGGACGGCGCGCCTCGCGCTCCATCGACTGGATGCGCGCCTTGGCACGGCCCAGGTCTTGCTGGGCGTCGCGGAGGGCGGCGCGCTCGCGGCGTAACGCCGCATCGAGCTCCTCCACGCCGTCGCCGTTCGCGGTGCACCCCGAGAGGACGACGAGGGCGATACACACCAGCGCGCGGGTCATCGTCCGGTAGACGGCCCGCGCAGCTGGGAAGTTCGGCGGTTACCTCGCCAGGACCGCGGTGACCTCGCCGCTCGTCGGGTTGCCCACCCGGCCGCCCTCCACGGGGCCGCAGGTGCCGTGCTGCAGGGACACGGTCACGGGGACACCGCCCTGGATCGCGATCGGGCTTTCGGTCGCTCCGCAGATCTCGACCTGCATGTCGGCCTCGCCGTCGCCGTCCACGTCCTGCTCGACGGACGCGGGGATGGCCGAGCCCGTCGCGTCCTCGATCGTGATCTCGGCGGACCGCTCGGACGAGCGGGTCTTGAACGTCACGACGTTCGAGTGCCTAACGGATCCCGACGACCCGTTCGGCTCGACCTCGACCGGTGAGTACGGACGGGCCACCGTCCGTGCTCCCCCTCTCGCCAGGGAGAGGCCCGGCAGCGCTACGACCAGGGCCACCGCCATCAGCCCGACTGTCTTTCTCATCAGAATCCTCCTTCGCCTTGGGGACCGCAGCCGCGCGTCCACTGGAGATACTTCGCGCGAGCCGTGCGGGTAACGGCTAAGGGGCGCCGAAGAAGACCGAGCTCTCCGCCATCTCCGCTACGACGGCCGGCAGGACGAAGGCGGCGAAGAGGATCAGCGCGGCCGCTCCCATCGCGACGCGCAACAGATACGGGACCTCGACGCGGCTCTCCTCGACGGGGGCCTCGAAGAACATCGCCTTCACGACCGCGAGGTAGTACCAGGCCGCGATCACCGCGTTGACGCCCATGACGACCGCGAGCCACACGACCTCGGCCTCGATCGCCGCGAGGAACACGAACAACTTCGCCCACGCCCCCGCCATCGGCGGAGCGCCCGCGAGCGAGACGAGGAAGCCGGCGAGAAGCAGCGCGAGGGCCGGGCTCCGGTGCCACAGCCCCGCGTAGTCGTCGATGAAATAGGTCCCGCCCTTGCGGGCGAACGAGATCGCGGCGGCGAACGCGCCGGCGTCCATGATCCCGTAGATGGCCAGGTAGAACATCGCCGACTGGAACGCCTGCTGGTTGGCGCCGCCGTCGGGCGTTATCAGCGCGAACGCGACGAGCACGTATCCCGACTGCGCGATCCCGGAGTACGCGAGCAGCCGGATGATGTGGCGCTGCCGCAGCGCGATGAGGTTGCCGACCGTCATCGTCAACACCGCCAGCACCGCGAACGCGGGCCTCCACGCATCGGCTACGTCGGGGAAGGCACGGAACATCAGCACGAGCAGCCCGACGAAGCCCCCGATCTTCGACGCGGTCGAGAGGAACGCGGCAACGGGAGAGGGAGCTCCCTCGTACGTGTCGGGGGCCCAGAAGTGGAACGGCACCGCCGAGACCTTGAACGCGAACCCGACTACGACGAAGAACACGCTCATGACCACGATCGGGTCGTCGCCGCGGCCCTGGAACGCCTGTCGGATCGCGTCGAGCTGCGTCTCGCCCCCGGTCGCGCCGTAGACGAGCGACATCCCGTAGAGCATCACCGCCGACGAGAGCACGCCGAACAGGAAGAACTTCAGCGCGGCCTCGTTCGACTTCACGTCACGCTTGCGCAGCCCCGTCATCACGAAGCCCGGGATGCTGATGAGCTCGATCGCTATGAACAGCGAGACCAGGTCGCGGGCGCTCGAGATCACGAGCGTCCCGAGCAGCGCGGACAGCAGCAGGAAGTAGTACTCGCCCTGCGCGTAGTCGCCCTCGCGGAAGTAGTCGTACGAGACGGCGAGCACGATCAGGCCGATGACGCAGAACAGGCCCTTGAAGACGAGCGCGAACGTGTCCACCTCGAACGCGCCGCCGAGCGTGAGCCGGTCACCTCCCCCGATCAGCGACACAACGGCCGCCAGCGTGCCGACGAGGCCCGCGGCCGACAGCGGCATCGCGAGCCACTTCGCGTCGCGCGGGAGGAAGAGGTCGGCGACGAGGACGACGCAGGCCGCGACGGTGAGGACGACCTCGGGCGCGAGCGCGTGCCAGTCGACGGCTACGTTCACGCGCCGAAGGCCCCCAGCAGCGCGTCGACGGCCTCGTTCGTGACACCGAGCAGCATCTTCGGGTAGAGCCCGGCCGCCACGATCAGCACCAGCAGCGGCGCCCACGCGAGCCACTCGAGCCGCTGGACGTCGTGGATGCCGTGGCCGTCGGCGAACTTCTCGGGCACGCGTCCGAGGTTCACGCGCTGGATCGTCCACAGCAGGTACCCCGCGGTGAGGACGGTCCCGATGCCGCCGCCGACCATCAGGAAGCGGAACAGCGTCTCGTCGAGGCCGCCGCCGGGGTTGTACGAGCCCTGGAGCGCGAGGAACTCACCCCAGAACCCCGCGAGGCCCGGTAGCCCGAGCGACGCGATCGCCGCGTAGCTGAACACCGAGCCGAAGCGCGGGATCTGCTGGAGGATGCCGCCGAGGGCCGCGATCTCCCTCGTGTGGTAGCGCTCGTGGATCGAGCCGGCGAGGAAGAACAGCATGCCGGTGATAAGCCCGTGGGCGACCATCCCGAAGATCGCGCCGTTGATGCCGGCGTCGGTCAGCGTGGCGATGCCGAGCATCACGAAGCCCATGTGGCCGACCGAGGAGAACGCGATCAGCCGCTTGAGGTCCGTCTGCGCCAGACAGCACAGAGACCCGTAGATGATCGAGATGACCGCGAGCACGCCGATGATCGGCGCGTAGTCGATCGCTGCGTCCGGGAGGATCGGCAGCGAGATCCGGATGAAGCCGTAGGTCCCCATCTTCAGGAGGATCGCCGCCAGCAGGACCGAGCCCACGGTCGGCGCCTCCGTGTGCGCGTCCGGGAGCCACGTGTGGAACGGCCACATCGGCACCTTGATCGCGAAGCCGAGGAACAGGCCGAGGAACACGAGCGACTGGAAGAGCTCGCTCCCGATCCCCTCGGCCCCCAGCCGCTGCAGCTCGATCATGTCGAACGTCCCGGCCTGGAAGAACAGCGCCAGGAAGCCCAGCAGCATGAAGATCGAGCCGAAGAGCGTGAAGAGGAAGAACTTGACCGCCGCGTACTCCCTGCGGGGGCCGCCCCAGATGCCGATCATGAAGTACATCGGGACGAGCACGACCTCGAAGAAGATGAAGAACAGGATGAGGTCGAGGGCGACGAACGTGCCGGTCATGCCGGTCTCGAGCAGCAGCACCAGCGCGAACAGCGCCTTGGGCTTGCCCGGGTCCGGGACGTGGAAGTACAGGTAGATCATGCAGAGGAACGAGACCAGCACCGACAGCACGACCATCGGCAGCGAGATCCCGTCGACGCCGATGTGGTAGTTGACGTTGATCTGCGGGATCCACTCCAGGTTCACGACCTGCTGCATGGTCCCGGACTCGCCGTAGTCGAACCGCAGCGCCACGATGATCCCGGCGACGAGCGCGAGGAACGCGAACAGCGTCCCGGTCGCCTTGATCGCCGCTTCCTTCACCGGAGGCAGGAACAGGAGCACGATCGCTCCGACCATCGGCAGGAACGTCGCGAGGCTCAGCCCCCAGTCGTCGAACCACTCCATAGCGTCCTCGAACCCCTCCCTAGGTAAGCGCTATCGCGGCGACGAACACCGCGACCGCCGCGAACAGCACCGCCGCATACCGCTGGACGTTCCCGGTCTGTATGTACTTCAAGAGCCCGCCCGACGCGCCGGTCAGCCCGGCCGCGCCGTTGACGGCGAAGTCCACCACGTCCTGGTCGATCGTGTACGCGCCCTTGGCGCCGACGAGCATCGCCGTGCCCGTCCCGTTGACGATCCCGTCGATGACCCTCTGGTTGATCCAGTAGGCGACCTTCGCCCACGTGTACTGGATGGGCCGGACGATGCCCCGGATGTAGAGGTCGTCCAAGTAGTACTTGTTCTCGACGAACCGGTACGCCCACGCGAACGGGCCGCCGAGGATGTCGACCTTGAAGCGGTCCTTCAGGAAGACCTGCCATCCGATGAAGATCGCCGAGAACGCGAGCAGGACCGAGCCGGCCGGCAGGATGACGTTGTAGAAGGTCGAGAAGCCGTGGTGCTCCTCCCCCGGCACGTGGATCCAGTCGGCGAACGGGCCGATCACCGGCATCCCGAGGAAGCCGACGGTGACCGACGCGATCGCGAGGACCCACAGCGGCGTCACCATCGAGCCGGTGCTCTCGTGCGGGTGGCCGTGCCCGCGGTACTCGCCCCAGAACGTCTTCACGCACGCCCTCGTCATGTAGAGGGCGGTGAGGAACGCCGTGACGAGACCGGCGATCAGCACGATCCACGCGGTGGCGCGGTGGCCCTCGTTCGCGGCGCGGAGCGCGCCGCCGATGATCTCGTCCTTCGAGAAGAACCCGGCGAGCGGGAAGATCCCGGCGAGCGCGAGCGACCCGATGATGAACGTGCGGAACGTGTGCGGCATGTACTTACGGAGCCCGCCCATGTCGCTCATGTTGTTCGAGTGCACCGCATGGATCAACGAGCCCGCCCCCAGGAACAGCAGGGCCTTGAACATCGCGTGGGTGAAGAGGTGGAAGACGCCGGCGGTGTACGCGCCCACGCCGAGCGCCGCCATCATGTAGGCGAGCTGGCTGATCGTCGAGTACGCGAGCACGCGTTTGATGTCGTCCTGCACGAGCGCGAGCAGCGCCGCGATCAGCATCGTGATCGAGGCGACGATCGCGACCACGTCGAGCGCCGCTCCGGCGTGCTCGAAAAGGACGAACATCCGGGCGACCAGGTAGACGCCGGCGACGACCATCGTCGCGGCGTGGATCAGCGCGGAGACGGGAGTGGGCCCGGCCATCGCGTCCGGGAGCCAGACGTGGAGCGGGAACTGCGCCGACTTGCCGACCGCGCCGCAGAACAGCAGGAGGGCCGCGACCGTCAGCGCGGTGCCGCCGATGTCCCCCTCCTCAGCGAGGTGGTTCAGCTCGCCGACGTTGAAAGTGCCGCCGAGGAAGAACAGGGCGAAGATCCCGAACATGAAGCCGATGTCGCCGACGCGGGTCGTGATGAACGCCTTCATCGCGGCGGAGGAGTTCTCCTTCTCCTCCCAGTAGTGGCCGATGAGGAAGTAGGAGCAGACGCCCACGCCTTCCCATCCGACGAGCATCTGGAGGAGGTTGTTCGCGATCACCAGGAAGAGCATCGACCCGGTGAACAGCGACAGCGCCGTGTAGAACCACGTGTAGCGCTTGTCGTCGTGCATGTAGCCGGTCGAGTAGATCTGCACCAGCATCGAGATGAGCGTCACGACGACGAACATCACGCCGGCGAGGAAGTCGTAGTTCATCCCGAACTCGAGCTCGAAGCCCCCGGGGAACTCGAACCACGTCCACGACTTCTCGACGTGGGCGTTGCCGGAGGCGAGCTCGAAGAACCCGATCAGCGAGAGCACGAAGCCGATCGCGACGGCGCCGATGCCGAGGGCGTGCCCCCGGTTCTTCATCCGCTTGCCGAAGAACCCGATCGCGACCGCCGACAGGAACGGGAGCAGCGGCACGATCCACATGAACTCCGTGAACGTGCCCTTGTGGACCTCGTGACCGGCTTCCTCGGCGGCCAGCAGCAGCAGGTCTGTCATAGGAGACCCGTCACCACTTCATCAGGGACATCTCGTCCATGTCCACGCTTCGGCGGTTGCGGAACATGAGGATCACGATCGCGAGCCCGACGCCGACCTCGGCCGCCGCCACCGCGATGACGAACAGCGCGAACACCTGTCCGGACACCCCGGCCTCCTGGAGCATCGAGGAGAACGCGACGAGGTTGATGTTGACGGCGTTGAGCATCAGCTCGATCGAGAGCAGCACGAGGACCGTGTTCTGCCGCGCAAGCACGCCGTAGATGCCGATGGAGAAGAGCAGCGCGGACAGGACGAGGAAGTACGTGACCGGCACTACTCCGCCACCTCCCTGTCCCTGCGAGCGATCACGACGGCGCCCACGAGCGCGGCGAGCAGCAGCATCGACACGACTTCGAAGGGCAGGACGAAGTCGGAGAATATGGCCTCCCCGACCTGCTCCGACGTCGTTCCGGCCTCGCGCGTGAAGTCGACCTCCTGGCCTTCGAACGCGTCGATCATGATCCAGCTGCTGACGACGAAGACCGCGAGCGCACAGAGGGCCGCGAGCGGGCGCTGGTCGTTGTCGAAGTTCGCCTTGCCGATCGGCGCCCGCGTGAGCATGAGCCCGAACAGCATCAGCACGACGATCGCGCCGACGTAGACGAGCACCTGGACCCAGGCGACGAACTCCGCGTACAGGAGCACGAACATGATCGCGGCCCCCAGAAGGGTCGCGACGAGGTAGAGGGCCGCATGGACGACGTTGCCGGTCGTGACGACGCGGATGGCGGAGACGCCCATCACGACGGCGATGAACCAGAAGACGATCTCGTAGGCCTCCATTAGCCGTCCCCGTCCTGCGGTCCGGCCGAGGCCGCCCCGCGACCCTCTTCCGGGGCGACGGGACCTTGCGGCGGCTGCGGCTCCTCCGCTTTCGGCGCGCCGCCCTCGACGGGGGGTGTGGGGCGCGACTCCGGGGTGCCGGCGCGGCGGATGCCCCGCTCGGCCTTCACCCGGGCGACCTTGGCGCGCGCCTCGGCGACCTGCGGCGAGGAGCCCTTCGCCCGCTGCTCCTCGAGCACCTGGCGGTAGACCTCGTCGGGGTCCTCGAGGCGTTCGAGCGCGACGGGCTTGGGGGCCTCGTGCGGGACCTCGACGTTCGGCCCCGGCATCGACTCGAACCGCTCCTTCTCGAGGTTCGTGAGGTCGGCGCCCCCGCCGGTCGGTGCCTCTGTCTTGGGAGCGACCGCTTCGTCCTTCGAGACCGACGGGGTCTTGGGGGCCGAGGGGGCCGACGGCGCGCCTTCGACCTTCGTCTCGGCGTCCATGACAGCCGGCTGCTCCGGCGGGCTCTCCATCGCGGCGGCATCGGACTTCGTCGCGCCGCCTTCCGGGGTCGCCACCTTCTTCTGGTCGTCCGCGGGGACCGTGTCGGCGGGGCGTTCGGGCGTCGTCGCGACCGACCCTGCCTTCGGCGCGTCCTCCGCCTGCTCCGGCCGGGCCTGCACCGCCGACGAGGTCGTCGTCGCGGGCCGCGCCCCCGTGGCCGCGACGGTCTGCGCCGGCGCCGCGGCGGGCTCGTACGCGGGGTCGCCCGGCTGAGCGGCCCCGGCCTCGAGCGGAGGCGGCGGGAGCACCGTCGCCATCCAGTCCGAGAGCCGCTCCTTCTCGTGCGTCAGCTCGCGGATGTCGTACTCGGCGTACTCGAACTCGCGGCTACAGAACAGCGCGTCGTACGGGAAGACCTCGACGCAGATCCCGCAGTACATGCAGAGCGCGTAGTCGATCGCGAAGCGGTCGAGCACGTTGCGCTTGCGCTTACGACCCCCCTCGCGCTTCGGCGGGAGCTCCTCCTTGTGCGAGTCGATGTAGATGCACCAGTCGGGGCACTCGCGCGCGCACAGCATGCAGACCGTGCAGTTCTCCTCCTTCAGCGCGATCACGCCGCGCGTGCGCGCCGGGAGGTCCTGCTTGACGTCGGGGTACTCGATGACCGTGTTGTGCTTGAAGAGGTGCTTGAGCGTGACCGCCATGCCCTTCAAGAGGCCCAGCCCGAAGCCCGGACGACGCGCCTGGTTCAGGTTCCCGATGGACGACGGGTGCTCGGGATGCAGGCCGCCGGTCGAAACGCCTCTCTCGTCGATCGCCATCTGCGTCTCCTAGCTGATCGACTCGGGGGCGTAGAGGACCCAGGCGCCGGTCGCGAGGATCAGCACGAGGCCGACGGGGATCATGAACTTCCACGCGAACTTCTGGAGCTGGTCCTCCCGCGAGCGCGGGAACGTCGGTCGAATCCACAGGAACAGGAAGATCATGAAGAAGGTCTTGAGCAGGAACCAGACGATCCCCGGGACGGCCTCGAGCGGCCCCCACGGGATCGGCGACTTGTAGCCGCCGAGGAACAGCGTGGCGGCGATGCCGGCGAACGCCACCATGTGCCCCATCTCGGCGAACATGTGGGCGAAGATGTAGCGCATCCCCGAGTACTCGGTGAACGGCCCCGTGATGATCTCGGACTCCGCCACGGGCATGTCGAACGGCACGCGCGTCATCTCCGCGACCGCGCCGGTCGTGAACAGCATGAACGCGACGAGCCCGATGCCGGGCGGCCAGAGCGCGAACGGCACGTCCTGCGCCTCGACGATCTGGATGATCGACAGCGACCCCGCGAGCATCGCTACCGACGCGGCGGCGAGCACGATCGGGAGCTCGTACGCGATCAGCTGGGCCGCCGCACGCAGCGCGCCGATCAACGCGTACTTGTTCGCCGACGACCACCCGGCCATCAGCACGCCGATGGTCGAGACGGAGCCCACGGCGAGCAGGTAGAAGATCCCGACGTCGAGGTCCTCGACGATCAGGTTCCGGTCCATCGGGATGACGAGGTAGATCATCACGACCGGCACGAAGATCGCGGCCGGCGCGAGCGAGAAGACCGGCTTGTCGGCGGCCTTCGGGATGATGTCCTCCTTGTAGAGGAACTTCAGCCCGTCGGCCAGCGTCGTCGCCCAGCCGTGGAAGCCACCGGGGTACATCGGGCCGAGGCGGTGCTGCAGGTGCGCCATGACCTTGTGCTCCGCGTAGCCCCCGGCGAGCGCGGCGAACGGCACGATCGTGAGGATCGCGACGAGCTTCAACACGAGGATCTGCCAGGTGGCGAGCGTGATGTCGGGGATCACCGGTCGATGTCCCCCAGCACGAAGAAGAACGACCCGAGGATCGCGATCATGTCCGAGACGAACTCGCCCTTCAGCACGTGCGGCAGCGCCGAGACGTTCGAGAACGACGGCGTCCTGATCTTCAGCCGGTAGGGCTTGCGGTCGCCGTCGGAGATCAGGTACATGCCGAGCTCGCCGAGCGAGTTCTCGCACCGCACGTAGGTCTCGCCCTTCGGCGCCTGGATGACGCGGGGCACCTTGCCCATGACCGGCCCGGACGGAAGGCCCTCGACCGCCTGCTCGATGATCTTGGCCGACTCCGCGACCTCGTGGAGGAGCACCCAGAACCGGTCGAAGCAGTCGCCGTTGGGGGCCGAGATCACGTCGAAGTCGAAGTGGTCGTAGCTCGAGTACGGCTCGTCCTTGCGCACGTCGAAGTGGATGTCGGAGCCGCGGGCGATCGGGCCCGACACGCCGTAGCGGTAGGCGATGTCCTTGTCGAGGACGCCGACGCCGATCGTGCGCTGCTTGAAGATCTCGTTGCCGATCAGCAGGTTCTCGTAGTCGGGCAGCCGCTCCATGGTCTGGCGCACGCCCTTCATCAGCTGGGCGAAGAACCCGCGCGGCATGTCCTCCTTCAGCCCCCCCGGCCGGAAGAAACCGAAGTGGAGCCGTCCGCCGGTCGCCATCTCCATCGCGAGCTGGATGTCCTCTCGCTCGCGGAAGGCGTAGAAGGTCGGCGTGATCGCGCCGAGCTCGGCACCGAACGACGCGAAGAACATGAGGTGGTTGAGGATGCGGTTCGTCTCGCACATGATCACGCGCAGGTACTGGGCGCGCGGCGGGACCTCGACCTCCATGAGCCGCTCGACGGCGAGCGCGAGCGGCAGCTCGTTCTGGATGTTGCTCAGCCAGTCCATCCGCGACACGAGGTTCGTGATCTGCCGGTAGTCGCGGACCTCGACCATCTTCTCGTAGCCGCGGTGCATGTAGCCGATGACCGGCTCGGCCTCGACGAGCTTCTCGCCGTCGATCGTCGCGAGCAGCCGGAAGACGCCGTGGGTCGCGGGGTGCTGCGGCCCGACGTTGAGGATCATCTCCTCGGTCGCGAGCTTGCCGGAGCCGATGTCGTCGACGGCCTGGCCGACCTGGCGGACGTCCTGCTCGGTGGAAGTCATCGCCTACCTCCCGCCCGCCGCGGCCTCTTCGGGGTCCTTCGCGCCCGGCCAGTCCTTGACGATCCGGGTCGAGAGCCGGAACGACTTCAACAGCGGGCGTCCCTCGAAGTCCTCGGGCAGGTACAGGTTCACCAGCCGCGGGTGGCCCTCGAAGTGGATGCCGAACATCTCGTGGGTCTCGCGCTCGTGCCAGATAGCGCCCGGATAGATCGACGTGATCGACGGGCACGCCGGGTTCTCGCCGTCGACGGGCACGTGGACGTTGCAGTGGACGACGAAGTCGGGCGAGTACACGTGGACCAGGACCTCGAGGCCGCTCTTGCCGTCGCCGGCGCCCTCCTCGCCCCCGCCGAACTCGGACCAGTCGATCCCGGAGAGGAACGTGAGGAAGCGGCACTCCAGCCCCGGTGTCTCCGACAGCGCGGTCATCACCGGGACGAGCTGTTCGGTCGAGCAGGTGAGGTCCACCTGGCCGAAGTTGAGCTCGACGCGGCTCGCGCGGTCGCCGAGGGCCTGGCGGACCCTCGCGAGGGCCTCGTCGGGACCTATGGGGTTCGGGCGTGCCAAGCTAGATCCCACCCGCCAGTCCCGGCTCCGGGATGTGCGGGATCTCGGTCTGGTGGCCCTTCCACTTCTCGCGGACGTCCTCCTGCGAGATCAGCTGCTGGAGCCGGATGACGCCCTGCAGCAGCGCCTCGGGCCGGGGCGGGCACCCGGGCACGTAGACGTCCACGGGGATGATCTGGTCGACGCCCTTCGTCACCGAGTACGAGTCCCAGTAGGGGCCGCCGCAGTTCGCGCACGAGCCCATCGAGATCACGTACTTCGGCTCGGGCATCTGGTCGTAGATGCGCTTGATCGGCGCCGCCATCTTGTCCGTGACGGTGCCGGCGACGACCATGAGGTCGGCCTGCCGGGGCGA
This sequence comes from Actinomycetota bacterium, assembly GCA_035942255.1. GTDB lineage: Bacteria > Actinomycetota > CADDZG01 > CADDZG01 > WHSQ01 > JALZEG01. The sequence continues at coordinate 79,197 of DASZDG010000073.1, forward strand.
GGCCGGGAACGGGATCACGCCGAACCGGATGATGTCGAACTTGCTGGCGATCGCGGCCCCCATCTCGATCCCGCAGCACGCGAGCCCGAACTGGAGCATCCACAGCGAGTACCGGCGGCTCCAGTTGAGGAGCCACGACACGGGGCCCGGGAGGGCCACCTTCTCGATCACTGCCATTCGAGCACCTTCTTCTTGATCGCGTACAGGAGGGCGAAGGCCAGGATCGCGATGAAGATCAGCATCTCGATGAACGCCTGGGTGCCGAGCCTCTCGAACACGACCGCCCACGGGAACAGGAACACGGCCTCGACGTCGAAGATCACGAAGAGGAGGGCGAAGACGTAGTACCTGACGTTCGCCTGGCTCCACCCCGTCCCGATCGGGTCGATCCCGGACTCGTAGGTCGTGTACTTCTCGGGGTGGGGGACGGAGGGCCGGACGAGCCGGGCGAGCGCCAGCGTCCCGAACACGAGGACGACGCCGACGATGGCGAAGATCCCGATCGTGACGTACTGGCCGAAGTAGGTTCCGCCCTCAGGCACAGCGAGCGTTCTCCTCTTTCCCGGACGCGACGAAAAACCGCGAATGTCCTGGTAGGTACGGCGGAAAACTAACACGCAGCACCCGTGGCTCAGGCCTTTGCGCGTTCGTTCGTGAAGGCCGCGGAGGGCCCTCGCCCGAGGCGTCGGATCGTGTCTCCGGGCCACTCCCGGGGGCCGCGCGAGGCCGTCTCGATTCTTCAGAACGGATTCTGAAAAAAAGACACGGCCCGACGAGGAAGGGGCGAAGAGCCCTACGGAGCGGGGGCCGGGGCGACCACGAACGTCGCCGTGACCTCGGCGGCCGCGGTCATCTCGAGCACGCAGCTCCCGGTCCCCGAGCAGGCGCCCGACCATCCGGCGAACGTATGGAGCTCGTCGGGCTCCGCGGTGAGCGTCACGACGGTGCCGGGCGAGTAGCTCTCGGCGCAGTCGGCCCCGCAGTCGATGCCCGGGGGCGACGACGTGACGGTGCCCTCGCCCTCGATGACCACCGACAGGTCGGCGACGGGGTACCCGTCGTTGCGGATCACCCGCTCGTCCTTGGCCGGCCAGTCGCGGTAGGTGACGACCGTGGCGTCGTGCAGGGCGTACATCGGCCCGGGGTAGATGCGGGAGCCGCGGAGCAGCTCGTCGTAGTGGAGGTGCGGCCCGGTGGAGTCGCCGGTGTTGCCGGAGTAGCCGATGACCTGGCCGCGAGCCACCTGCTGGCCGAGCGTGACGCTGGCTCCGCGCGGGCGGAGGTGGAGGTAGCGGGAGTGGCGCCCGGCGGGGTGCGCGATCTCGACGTAGTTGCCGCGCCTGCCCGAGCACCAGCGGTCACCGGGGCGGCAATCCTCCTCGATGCCGACGACCGTCCCGGGGCCGGCGGCGTGGATCGGCGTGCCGGTCGGCGTCCGGAAGTCGATGCCGGGGGTGTCGTGGCCCCCGTAGTGCTTGAACGTCCTCGAGATCGAGTAGCTGCCGGTGAACGGGACCCAGTTCGCGGTCTCGTTGGCGCCCGCCGTGGGGGCCGCAACGAGAGTGAGCGCCGCGAGGGCCGCGGCGGCCTTCCTCCTTACGGGCAATTCGTCTTTCCGTCTCCGGAGTCGCCCACGCAGTTGTCGCTCCCGCCCCCGCCGTCGATGTCGTCGTCGCCGCTGTCGTCCTTCACGTTCACGACGTCGTTGCCGGAGCCTCCGCTCACGTCGTCCGCGCCCGAGGTGCCGAACAGCCGGTCGTTCCCGTCGCCGCCGTCGATCGTGTCCGAGCCGAGGCCCCCGGCGACGATATCGCCGCCGCGGCCGCCCTCGACCGTGTCGTCACCGTCGCCGGCGAAGATCACGTCGCGCGCTCCCCCGCCCATGATCCTGTCCTCGCCGCCGCCACCGCATATCAGGTCGGGGCCGAACGTGCCGGCGAGCACGTCGTCACCGGGCGTCCCGTCCACGGTGCAGACCGGCTGCCAGTCGGGGCTGTAGTCCTTGCCGGGGTGGCTCGTCAGCCTCGTCTCGTCCGACCCGTCGGGCCTGATCGAGTAGATGTCGATGTTGCCGTTGCGGGTGCTCCAGAAGACGATCCTCGACCCGTCCGGCGACCAGTTCGGCTCGCTGTCGTAGAAGACGTTCTCGGTCAGGCGCTGCTCGTCCGAGCCGTCCGCGGCGACCGAGTAGATCTCGTGGTTGCCGTCCCTCGTGCTCGCGAACACGATG
>DASZDG010000074.1:0-1607 GCA_035942255.1 Actinomycetota bacterium
CTGGAACACATGCCCGTACGCGTAGGGATCAACGGCTTCGGGCGGATCGGCCGCAACCTCTACCGCGCCGCGAAGGCGGCCGGCGCCGACATCGAGTTCGTCGCGGTCAACGCCCTCACCGACAACAAGACGCTCGGCCACCTCCTGAAGTACGACTCGATCCTCGGCCCCTACCCGGGCACCGTCGAGGAGACCGGCGACGGCCTCAACGTCGACGGCGACGAGCTGAAGGTCCTCGCCGAGCGCGATCCCGCCGACCTGCCGTGGGGCGACCTCGGCGTCGACGTCGTCATCGAGTCCACGGGCCGCTTCACCGATCGTGAGAACGCGTCGAAGCACATCGACAGCGGCGGGGCGAAGAAGGTCATCATCTCGGCGCCCGCCAAGGGCGAGGACGTCACGGTCTGCCTCGGCGTCAACTTCGACGCCTACGACCCCGACCGGCACCACGTCATCTCGAACGCGTCGTGCACGACGAACTGCCTCGCGCCGTTCGCGAAGGTCCTCAACGACACGATCGGCATCAAGCACGGCCTGATGACGACCATCCACGCGTACACGGCCGACCAGAACCTCCAGGACCTGCCGCACAAGGACCTGCGCCGCGCCCGCGCCGCCGCGCTCAACCTGATCCCCACGTCGACCGGCGCCGCGAAGGCCGTCGGCCTCGTGCTCCCCGAGCTGAACGGCAAGCTGCACGGGTTCGCGGTCCGCGCGCCCGTGGCCACGGGATCGGTCGTCGACCTGACCGTCGAGGCGAGCCGCGAGACGAGCGTCGAGGAGATCAACGAGGCGATGCGCGCCGCCGCCGCGAGCGACGGACTGCGGGGGATCCTCCAGTACACCGAGGACCCGATCGTCTCGACCGACATCATCACCAACCCGCACTCGTCGGTCTTCGACGCCGGCCTCACGTCGGTGATCGACGGGACGATGGTCAAGGCCGTCTCCTGGTACGACAACGAGTGGGGCTACTCGAACCGCGTCGTCGAGCTCGCGCAGAAGGTGCTGGTGCCGCAGGCGGCCACCGCCTCGTGAGGACCCTCGACGACCTCGGGGACATCGAGGGGAAGCGGGTCTTCGTCCGGGTCGACTTCAACGTCCCGCTGAAGGACGGGTCGATCACGGACGACGCGCGGATCCGCGCGGCGCTGCCGACCCTCACCGAGCTGCAGGAGAAGGGGGCGCGGCTGCTGCTCGCCGCGCACCTCGGCCGGCCGAAGGACCGCGAGCCCGAGCTCTCGCTCGCGCCGGTCGCCGAGCGCACCGGCGAGCTGCTCGGGCTCGAGGTGCCGCTCGCGCGCTCGCTCGACGACGTGCCCGACGGCGACGTCGTGATGCTCGAGAACGTCCGCTACGAGCCGGGAGAGACGAAGAACGACCCCGATCTCGCGCAGCGCTACGCGGCGCTCGCGGACGTCTAAGTCAACGACGCGTTCGGCGCCGCGCACCGCGCGCACGCGTCGACCGAGGGCGTCGCGCGGCTGCTGCCCAGCGCCGCCGGGCGCCTGCTCGAGCGCGAGGTTCGGACGCTCGAGGGGATCCTCCGCGACCCCGAGCGCCCTCTGGTGGCGATCGTCGGCGGGGCGAAGGTGACCGACAAGATC
>DASZDG010000075.1:0-5603 GCA_035942255.1 Actinomycetota bacterium
GTCCGGAAGCGCACGCGGGTCAGGACGCCGAGCAGCCCCAGCGAGCAGATCGCCGCCGCGAACGCCGGCTCGCCGCGCGCGATGCGCCGCTCCACCGCGCGGCCGGTGTCGTCGACCGTCACGAGCTCCACCCAGTCGACGAGGTCGTACAGGGCGTGCCGGGGGCTCGCGGGCGCCGTCCCGGTCGAGATCAGCCCGGCCAGCGTCTGGTGGTCGACGCCGCCGGTCGCGGTGACCGACTTCCGGCGGCGGCTGAGCTCGGCCAGGAAGTCGTGCAGCGTGGTGTTGGCCGACACCGCCACCGCCTCGTCGTTCGCGTCGAACTCCATCGTCTTCGGGAGCCCCGAGGTGTCGAGGATGGTGTCGGAGACGACGATCTTCGAGCACGAGTGCAGCGACCCCGGCACGCGGACCCGGCCGTTGCCGACCTCGCCGCGGTGGACGCGCTCGAGGTCGTCCTTCAGCTCGTCCATGGTGGTCGGCCGCAGCACCACGTCGGGATCGAACGAGACGAGCAGGCCCCAGTCCTCCATGCCGGTGCAGACACTCGCACACCGGTGGGGCTATGTCGACCGCGCCTCGCGGCAGTCCTCGAACTCGCGGTCGCCGTCGTACTCCCACGTCTTGGTGCAGAAGATCCGCCCGAGCGGCTCGGCCCACAGCTCCTGGTAGGGCGGCGACTTCGGGCCGCGGCCGCCGCGCTCCAGCTCGTACGTCTTGCCGAGCGTGGTCGTGAAGGTGGCGCTCCCGTTCGTCCCCCAGTGGCCGGGGAAGCCCATGACCGGATGGTCCTCGGTGACGGGGACGAGGCTCTCGTCGGGGAGCGCCAGCGCGCGCCACTCGCCGGTCTGGTCGCGCACGTTGTAGGCGAACGACGCCGCGGAGGCCTCGGCGGCCGGGATGCCGGCGCACGGCGCCCAGTTCGGCGCGCGCGTGTCGTCGGGCTCGGCGTACATCGCCATCGACCCCTCCGAGACGCCGGCGACGGGATGCGTCTCGCCGCGGATCAGCGCGTTCGGCTTCGCGAGGCGCACGTCGTCCCAGTCGCGCCACGTCCCGCCGCAGTGCGACGAGAACGCGACGAACAGCGGCCGGTCGCGCCCGAAGCCGATCGTCACGGCCTCCCAGTCGCCCTCGTGGCTCTGCCGCAGCCTCCCGTAGAGCGTCTGGGCGCGCCAGTCGTCGTAGTAGTAGAAGAACCAGTACTGCACCAGGGTCTGGATCTCGGCGCCGAACGGAGCCGGGCGTCCCGGCCGGCGCGGGTAGCCCGCGCGGTCGCGCCAGTCCAGGACGCGCACGTAGCTGTGGCCGCCGCGGTGGAGGCCCTTGGGCATCGTCGCTCCCCGCTCGCAGTCGTTCCCGGACTCGTCGCTCGCGGTGGCCGAGCAGTCGATGCGCAGCTCGTAGCAGGGCGTGCCGACGCCGCGCGGGCACGTGCGCTCGAGGTCCTCCATGGTGACGTCGCCCTTCGCGCGGACCTGCATGCCGTTCGTCCAGTGCAGGGAAGCCGCCTCGACGAAGCCGTCGACCGGGACCGGCTCCCACCGCTGGCTCTCGCTGAACTGCAGGACCGGCGAGAAGCGGCGCGCCAGCTCCTCACCGTCGAGCCCGGCGATCGAGGCCTCGACGTCCCCGCCGGACACGAACTGCAGCCGGTCCTGCTTCGCGGTCGGCGGCGGGCCGGACAGGACGCTGAAGCCGGTCGCGACGAGGAAGGCCAGCGTCGCGACCCCCGCCCACGACAGCCCCCACTGCTGGACCATCAGCAGCGTCGCACCCGGCCGCCCGGGGTTGTCGAAGCCGAGGCGACCGGGCCCCGGCTCGCGACCGTGCTCGTTGAGCACGACGACGACGAGCGCGGCGAAGGCCAGGAACGCGGGGACGGCGACGAGCGCCGCCGGAACCCCGTCCCAGACGAAGAGCGAGAGGAAGGCGACCAGAGCGGTCACCAGCGCCGCCGCGACGAACGCCGCGCGGGTACGCGCGGTCGCGAAGCCGAGGAGGCGGCAGACGATCGCGACCGCCCACGCGACGAAGCCCACGAGCACGACGGCGCGGGCGAGCGTGCCGTACTGACCGACCAGCCGCAGGACGACGGCGAGCACCACGAGCAGCACGGAGGGGATCCAGAAGCCGGCGGCGGTGACCGCGTCGGTGAAGGCGCGGATGTTCCTGCCCTCCCGCGCGACGAGCAGGCTGCCCGCCGCGACGAGCAGCACGATGCCCGCGACCTTCCACTCGAACCCGAGCAGCAGCATCCCCGCGACGGCGATGCCGACGATCGGCAGGAGCGGCGGCCCGAGGGCACGGCCGAGCTCGTCGAGCGGGTCGATGCTCGCGCCGCGCGCACGCTGCTCGCGCGCCGCGTCCTTCTCGGCCGAGTGCACGGCCTCCCGCAGCGGCGCCGGGACGACCGAACGCATGGGCGCACACTAATCCAGTCGCGCCGTTCGGTGGCGGGGCGCGCTCAGGCCACGACGGACCGGCCGATGATCTCCTTCATGATCTCGTTCGATCCGGCGTAGATCCTGCTCACCCGCGCGTCGGCGTAGAGGCGGGCGATCGGGTACTCGAGCATGTAGCCGTAGCCTCCGAAGAGCTGGAGGCAGCGGTCGATCACGCGGCCCTGCACCTCGGTGCAGAAGAGCTTGACCTCCGCGGCGCGCTCGACCGACAGCGTGCCGTCGACGAGCTGCATCGTCGCCTCGTCGACGAAGGCCTGCGCGGCGTCGGTCTCGGTCTTGCACGCCGCGAGCTCGAAGCGTGTGTTCTGGAACGACGAGATCGGCGTGCCGAACGCCTCGCGCTCCTTGACGTAGTCGATCGTCATGCGCACCGCCGCCTGCGCGGTGGCCACGCCGGCGACTGCGACGCTGAGGCGCTCCTGCGCGAGGTTGTGAATCATCTGGCCAAAGCCCTGACCCTCGACGCCGAGCACGTTCTCGGCGGGCACGCGAGCGTCGTTGAAGAAGAGCTCCGCGGTGTCCTGGGAGTGCATGCCCACCTTCTCGAGGTTGCGCCCGCGCTCGAGCCCCGGCGTGTCGCGCTCGATGACCAGCATGCTGATGCCCTTGTGGCGCTGCGACGGGTCGGTCTTGACCGCCGTGACGATCAGGTCCGCGTTGATGCCGTTCGTGATGAACGTCTTGGTGCCGCTGACGACGTAGTGGTCGCCGTCGCGGATCGCCTTCGTCTTGATGCCGGCGAGGTCCGACCCGGTGCCGGGCTCGGTCATCGCGATCGCGGTGATGAGCGTGCCGTCCACGATCCCCGGGAGCCAGCGCCGCCTCTGCTCCTCGTCGCAGTACTCGAGGAAGTACGGCAGGCAGACGTCGTTGTGCAGCGTCAGCCCGACCCCGAAGCCGCCGAGCGACAGGCGGAAGCACTCCTCGCTGAGCACGACGTTGAAGCGGAAGTCGTCGACGCCGGCGCCGCCGTACTCCTCGGCCACCTGCGTCGCGATGAACCCGTGGGTGCCGGCGGCCGCGAAGACCTCGCGCGGGACGATGCCCTCCCGCTCCCACTCGTCGAAGCGCGGCGCGACCTCGTTGGTCAGCCAGCGCCGGACGCTCTGGCGGAAGTCCTCGTGCTCGTCGTCGAAGATCCGGCGGCGGGAGGTCGTCGTGTCGGTCGCGCTCATGACCGAAGGGTAGGTCCCTCCGCCCGCGGCGCGCCGCCGGCCCCACTCGCTACGGCGCTCCGTCGTGCACCGTGAAGTTGCCCTGGGAGATCGTCTGGGACGCCGCGGTGAGCGCTGCCTGGTGAGCGGGGTTGTTGCAGTCCGTCTCCGGATTCGACCCCGGCCCGCCGACGAAGCGGTCCCTCCCGGCCCCCGGCTCGCCGTTGTCCTCGACGCGGAAGACGACCGGATCGCCCTCCTGGACGCCCTCCTGCGCCCGCGTCACCTCGGTGCCGATGTAGGCGACGTTGCCCGCCACCCGCAGGCACCTGACCTCCGACGTGAACGTGAAGAGGCCGAAGATCCCGTCCTTCGCGTAGTACATGCCGCGCGGGTCCTCGCCCGCGGGCCCGCTCCGCGCGTTGAAGTGGAACTGCCCGCCGCCGGACTCTTCGGCGAGCCGAGCGGTCCCCTGGACGAAGTCGCCCGCCGGCCCGCCACCTCCGCTGTGGCTCGCCCCGGCCGTCCCGAACCACGAGCCCAGGCCGATCACGGCCAGCCCCAGAACCATCGACAGACGTCGCACGTCGTACCTCCCGGTCGATCAGGTCGTTCCCGCCTCCGCGGGCGACGAATCGCGCGCTGCCTCGACGACATAGGCTGAGCGCGCGTGCGGATCGCGACGTGGAACGTGAACTCGCTCAAGCAGCGCCTGCCGCGGGTGCTGCCGTGGCTCGACGAGCGCCGGCCGGACGTCGTCTGCCTCCAGGAGACGAAGCTGACCGACGACGCGTTCCGCGAGCTGATGAACGACGAGCTGTCGGAGCGCGGCTACGAGGTCGCCGCGCACGGCCAGGGCGCGTGGAACGGCGTCGCGATCCTGTCGCGCGTCGGGCTCGAGGACGTGGTCGCGGGGATCGAAGGCGCGCCCGGCTTCCCGCATCCCGAGGCGCGGGCCGTGTCGGCGACGTGCGCCGGCGTCCGCGTCGTCTCGGTCTACGTCCCGAACGGGCGGATGCCCGGGTCCGAGCACTACGAGTACAAGCTGAAGTGGCTCGCGGCGCTCACGAAGCTGGTCGCTTCGGATCCAGCGGCGACCGTCGTCTGCGGTGACATCAACATCGCCCCCACCGACGACGACGTCTTCGACCCCGACGCGTACGTCGGCCAGACGCACGTCACCCCGCCCGAGCGCGAGGCCCTCGCCGCCCTCCAGCGGGCCGGCCTGCGCGACGTCGTGCGCGAGCGCTGGCCGGACCAGCGCGTCTTCACCTACTGGGACTACCGCGCTGGCATGTTCCACCAGGACTGCGGGATGCGGATCGACCTCGTGCTCGCCGGCGACGACGTCGCGGAGCGCGTCAAGGCGGCGTGGATCGACCGCCACGCCCGCAAGGGCAAGGGGCCGAGCGACCACGCGCCGGTGATCGTCGACCTCGACGAGGCGCCGGACGGCGACATCGGCCCGGTCGTCCCGCCGCCGTCGCGCCCGGCGAAGCGCGGGACGAAGAAGCTCCCCCAGGCCGCGCCCTAGTCCTTCTTGCGGTCGCGGTCGCGGGACGGCTGGACGCGCTTGGGCTCCCCCGGCATCTTCGGGTAGTCGGGCGGGTACGGCATGTCGCCGTCGCCGTGCTCCTCGTAGAGGTCGAGCAGGGGCTGGAGCGAGTGCGCGACGTCGTCGATGGCCGCGTGCGCGTCCCCCACCTCGGCGAACCGCTCCGGCATCGTCGCGACCGAGAAGTCCTCGGGCTGGACGGACCCGAGCTCGTCCCAGGCGAACGGCGCCGAGACCGGGGCGCCCGGCTTCGGCCGGATGCTGTAGGCCGACGCGATCGTCCGGTCGCGCGCGTTCTGGTTGTAGTCGACGAAGATGCGCTCGCCGCGCTCCTCCTTCCACCACTTCGTCGTCACCTCGCCGGGCAGGCGCCGCTCGAGCTCGCGCCCGAACGCGATCGCGGCGTGGCGCATGTCGGTGAACGTCCAC
>DASZDG010000076.1:0-3031 GCA_035942255.1 Actinomycetota bacterium
TTCCGCGGGATCTCGCACTGCTACCAGCGCCCGACGTACGAGGACTGGCAGTACCAGCTCTTCACGATGGCCCACGGCCGCTCGAAGGAGGAGTGCGACGCGATCCTCGACGCGATCGAGACCGAGATCGGCTGCATCGAGGAGCGGGCGACGCTCTACTCCTCGACCGAGTTCAAGAAGGTCCGCCTCCTGTACTTCACGGACGACTTCAAGGAGTGGGAGCGCAGGCACGCCTGATGGCGGTCTCGGTCCGCGACACCAAGTCCGCAGAGCTCTACGCGCGCGCCCTCCAGTACCTGCCGGGCGGCGTCAACTCCCCCGTCCGCGCCATGAGGTCCATCGGGCGCGACCCCATCTTCGTCGACCGCGGCCACGGCGCCGAGCTGATCGACGTCGACGGCAACCGGTACGTCGACTGGGTCCTCTCGTGGGGGCCGCTCATCCACGGCCACGCGCACCCGCTGATCGTCGAGGCGATCACCGCCGCCGCGCAGCACGGGACGACGTTCGGCGCGCCCACCGCCGGCGAGGTCGCGCTGGCCGAGGAGGTGTCGCGGCGGATGCCGGCCGTCGAGATGCTGCGCATGACCTCGTCGGGGACGGAGGCGAGCATGAGCGCGATCCGCCTCGCGCGCGCGGTCACCGGCCGCGACAAGCTCCTGAAGTTCGCCGGCGCCTACCACGGCCACGTCGACGGCCTGCTCGCCGAGGCCGGCTCGGGCCTTGCGACGGCCGGCCAGCCGTCGAGCCCCGGCGTCCCGGCGTCGGCCACCGCGAACACGATCGTCATCCCGTGGAACGACCCCGACGCGGTCGACCGCGCGCTTGCCGAGCACGACGTCGCCGCGATCCTCGCGGAGCCGTTCCCGGCCAACATGGGCCTCGTGCCGTCGGAGGACGGCTTCCTCGAGCTGCTGCGCGACCGCGCCACCGCCACCGGCGCGCTGCTCGTCTTCGACGAGGTCATCACCGGCTTCCGCGTGGCGAGCGGCGGGGCGCAGGAGCTGACGAGCGTCGAGCCCGACCTCGTCGTGCTCGGGAAGGTCATCGGCGGCGGGCTCCCGGCGGCCGCGTACGGCGGGCCGCAGCACCTGATGGAGCGGATCGCCCCCGCCGGCGACGTCTACCAGGCGGGCACGTTGTCGGGCAACCCCCTCGCGGTGGCGGCTGGGCTACAGACGTTGGCGATGCTCGACGAGCAGGCCTACGCCCGGCTCGCGCACACGACGGAGACCCTCGCGGCCGGCCTGCGCGAGGCGGCGGGGGACCGGCCGATCCAGGTCCCGACCGTGCCCGGGCTGCTGACGGTCTTCTTCACCGACGAGCCGGTCCGCGACTACGCGGCGGCGCAGGCCGCCGACCACGAGGCCTACGCGGCGTGGTGCCGCGCGCTGCTCGCCCGCGGCGTGTACGTGCCGCCGTCCGCGTACGAGGCGTGGTTCCCGTCCCTGGCGCACGGGACCGAGCACGTGGATCGCACGATCGAGGTGGCGGCCGCGGCGTTCGCGGAGGTGTCGTGACCGCGCGCGACGAAGCGCTCCGCCTCGTCCGCGAGGGGCACGACCTCCACTACGCGGGAGGAGCCGACGACCCCGACCTCGCGCTCCTCGACGGCGACCGCCTCTACGCCGCGGGGCTCGAGAAGCTGGCCGAGAGCGGCGACATCGAGGCCATCCGCGCGCTGGCCGACCTCATCTCCGACTGCGCCCGCGCGGCGGCCGAGGAGCGGCCCGACGCCACCCGCGAGGCATGGCGCGCGACCGCCCTCCGACTGAACGTGACGGGGTTCACGGCGTCCTAATCTGCGGGGCGGTAGATTTCCCGGCCCCGAGGGACCCGCTGACCCGTGCCTGACCGTCATCTCAAGTCCAAGTCCAAGTACACGGCCGACCGCCGGTACCCGGGCGCGTTCGAGGGCGAGACGGTCACGCGGCGGCGGTTCATGACGGGCACCGCCCACGTGGCGGGCGCCGTCGCGGTCTCCGCGATCGCGCTTCCCTCCCTCGGCTTCGCCCTCGGGCCGATCTTCGAGGAGAAGGAGGTCGAGTGGCAGCCGGTCGGCGACTTCGACGACTTCAACCTCGAGGAGTACATCCCGAAGACGATCGTCGAGGCCGAGGGGATCGGCGTCGTCGGCCACACGACGGTCTACATGCGCAAGCGCAACGAGAAGATCGACACCGAGCCGGCCGACGACTACAACAAGATCGTGGCGATCTCCACGCGGTGCATGCACCTCGGGTGCCCCGTCCGCTACATCCCCGCCTCCGAGCGCTTCATCTGCCCGTGCCACGGCGGCGTCTACGACTTCCGCGGGGCGGTGGCCGGCGGCCCGCCCGTCCGCCCGCTCGACCGCTTCTACACGCGCGTGAGCACCGACGGCAAGGTCGAGGTCGGGCCGCGCTTCTCCGTGAACTCCGAGCTGCGGCGCTTCTCGCCGCGCTACCCCGGCGAGGACCTCGACGGGGTCGGCCAGTACCTCTATCCGTCCCGCCCGACGCAGCGGCTGCTGCCGAACGACTAGCCGATGCCCAAGCTCAAGCTCCCCAAGCCGCCGATCCCGCCGCAGTTCCAGCCGCCGCCCGCGCGCCCCGGCCAGGCCGAGAAGCTCGGCCCGGTCGACCAGGCCAAGGAGGCGGGGATCAGCGCGGTCGACTGGATCGACGAGCGCACCTCGCTGTCCGGCGCCGGCCGCTGGCTCATGTTCCGCAAGGTCCCGAAGGGGACCAACTGGTTCTACACGCTCGGCTCGGCGACGCTGTTCGCCTTCCTCAACCAGGCGATCACGGGCGTGTTCCTCGCGATGTACTACCGCCCGTCGGCCAACGAGGCCTACGAGTCGACGCGCTACCTGACGAACGAGGTCTTCCTCGGCGAGTTCGTGCGCGGGATGCACAAGTGGGGCTCGTCGGTGATGGTCATCCTCGTGATGCTCCACATGGCGCGGACCTTCTTCTTCGGCGCCTACAAGTACCCGCGCGAGCTGAACTGGGTGATCGGCGTCGTGCTGCTGATCCTCACGTTCGTCATG
>DASZDG010000077.1:0-63409 GCA_035942255.1 Actinomycetota bacterium
GTCCACGGCAACGAGCGCGGCGGCCTCGAGGGCGGCATGCGCACGGCGGAGGACCTCGCGCGCGCGGCGACCGACGGCGGCAAGGTCGTCGACGGCGTCGCCAACTACGAGTCGACCACCGGCCGCAAGCCCGAGATCCACTCCTACGAGGCCCGCGAGCTGCTCTCCAAGCAGGCCGTGTACCTGATCGACTTCAACATCGACGGCTGGGCGATCGGCGACGTCTGGTCGACGCCGCCGCTGCCCTACTCGCGCGGCAACAGCTTCGGGACCGACCTGAACCGGCAGATGCCGACGATCGGCCGGATCAACCCGGACCGCAACCCGCTCCAGGAGGCCGAGATGATCTTCGGCCACCGCTTCATGCACGAGGTGGCGGAGTCCGGGCCAGGCAAGAAGATGGCCTACGGCGCCGACGTGCACGGCGAGCTCACCTCGCAGGCGTACGTGGACGTGATGTATCCGGCGGGGCAGTTCGACTCGGTCGACCACCGCCGGCTCATGGCGATCGCCGAGCGGACGAAGTCGGTGATCGACGCGACCCTCTACGAGGGCATCGCCGAGGAGTCGGAGAACGCCAGCGGCGGCAACGACGCCGAGTACCCGCGCGGCGTCCCGCTGAAGCCCGCCCATTGGGCGACGGTCTGGGACACGCTCGGCTACACGGACACAGGCTTCATCGGCGACTACATGGCGACCGATCTCGGAGTCACCGGGATGGACTACGAGATCATGTTCAACCACACGGTTCCGGAGAAGACGTGGAACGTCTACCTCCAGGAGAACCACATCACGGCGACGCGCGGGATCATCAAGACCGCGATGGCGTACGCGCTCTTCCAGAGCAAGGAGTTCAACACCCGCAACGTCACCGTCGACCCGAAGGGGACCGCCGGCTACGTCTTCGACCCCAAGCCGGTGACGAGCCGCGACCGCAACGGCGCGGGGACGCTGCCGGGGCCGAGCGAGAACGGGATCGGCGCGAACGGCGACCGCGTGCGCCAGCGGCCCTACCGCGCGACGAACATGAAGTGGTTCACGGACACGTCCAAGCTCATGCCGGAGCCGTTCGTCCCGATGAGCACCCGGAAGATCGCGCGGCAGCGCGGCTACCTGAACCGGCTCGACACGCTCGTGGTCGCCGACCGCGCCCGGCCCCGGGACAAGAGGGGGAAGGTCGCGTCGCCCAAGACCTACTTCAAGAACATGAGGGCCTGGGTCGAGCGGGGCGGGAACCTCGTCCTGACCGACCGGGCGCTGAGGGCCCTCCACAAGATGGGCGTCGTCGACAAGGGGGCCGTCAGCAACATCAAGGTCTACCAGCCGTACGCCGACATCCAGGACTTCGAGCACGCGATGGTCGCGGGGCTCCGCCCGAACGCCCGGCAGCTGGTCGAGGCGGCCGTGCTCGGCTACTGCATCGGCAACGAGTGCTCGCCGATGACCGTCGTCGACGAGGCGGCGTTCACCGACGCCGGCGGCCACGTCGTCGCGACGACCGGCGACGGCCAGGTCAGCGTCGGCGAGATCGAGCTCGGCAAGGGCCGGATCAGGATCGTCGGCGGCGCGCTGCCGAGGCCCACCGAGGAATACGACCACCGTTACGGCCTCAGGTCGTACGCGCTCACGTACTCGGGGCTCTACCTGATGGAGAACTCGATCGTCCACGACGTCCCGCAGCTCGGCCGCTCGGCAAAGCTCCAGAGGACGCTCTAGAAGAGGGGCGTGGCCGCCGTGGCTAAGTTTACATAGCGTACATTATGGGAGGCTAGGGAGCGCCCGACGTCGCCGCCGTCACTCTTTCGAATCGCCGTCGTTGTTGCATCATGTAAGGGCGGATTCGAGGGGGTGACGCCGATGAGGACGAGACGAATCGGTGCGCGGGTCGGGATCGTGGCGCTGGCCGGCGCGTTGTCGCTGCCGGCGGGCGTGACGATGACCGCGGCCGCGCAGGATGCCGGGATGCAGGTCACGCTGACGCCCACGAGCGACACTTCACCGATGCCGGGGTGCAACGAGTTCACCGCCCGGCTCACCGGGCCCGGCGGCCCGGTCGCAGGCGCGACGCTCGACGTCCGCCAGACCCTGCCGGGCCGTCACCACGGAGCCCGGCGAGACCCGGGAGCTCGGCTTCTGCAACCCGCCGAGCCCCACAGGGCCCAACCCCACGGGCCAGGGCGGGACGGCCTTCTCCGACGTGTCCGGCAACAACCCGGACTCCACCCCGGGCGGGCCGGGCCGGAACTCGATCGTGCACGGCGAGATCGGCCCGACCGACGCGAACGGCTACGTCACGTTCGGCGTCTCGATGACCCGCGGCGACTCCGGGAGGGTCGACCTGCTGGTGTGGCTCGACCTCTCCGGCGACGACGACGTGCACGAGGCGGGCGAGCCGTCGGCGACGGCGGAGAACTCGTGGATCCCGATCGAGACGTGGCTGGCGAAGAGCCTCGACGCGACTCCGGAGACCTCGACGGGCGAGAACGGAACCGTCCACACCGTCACCGTCCGCCTTACCGCCGACTCGAACCCGATGGTCGGCTACACGCCGAGCAGCATGTTCGTCGCCGACGCCTCGCAGCGCAGCGAGTTCGACGTCGCCAACCGCAACGCCGGTCCCAGCCCCAACTACGTCCCGGGCGCGGCGAACGACCACGTGTACTCGTGCACGCCGACGAACTCGCAGGGAATCTCGACGTGCACGTTCCAGGACCCGCTCGGCACCGGCCCGGGGACGGACACGATCACGTTCTGGTTCGATCAGGGCGGCGCCGTCGGACAGCCAAACCCGGACGAGCCGCAAGACACCGTGCAGAGGACGTGGACAGGACCGGCCGCGACGCCGACCCCGACCCCGACTCCGACTCCCCCGCCGACCGCGACGCCCACGCCGACGCCGCCTCCCGTAGCGTCGCCTGAGCCGCGCCACATCCGGCTCTGCCACGAGGACGCAGGTGTCACGGTCCCGTGCGACGTCGCGCCTCGCGCGACCGCGGCGGATCTCAAGCACGTCGTCGCCGTCCTGGTGACCGACCGTGAGGGAGCGCCGCTGACGAACGTCCCGGTCGAGCTGCGCGAGAGCGGTCCGGCCCTCTTCGACGCCTCGGGCGCGTCGACCGTCGTGGCGTATACAGCGAGCGACGGCGTCGCGCGGGCGACCCTCCGCGCGACGGGCCCGGGGACCTCCGACGTCGTTGCCGAGATCAGCCCGCCCGGCATGGCGGGCAGCCTTCGGGGGCCGGGCGCGTCCGACGACGAATGCGAGCAGCCCGGGGGGCGGTGCCTCTCGGAGACGTTGACCGTGACGTGGACGGCGCCGCCTCCACACGAACCCGTCGAGCGCCATCTGCGCAACGTCACGATGCGCTTCACTCACGACGACGACGGCCTGGTCCTCTACGGGAAGCTACGCCTGCCGGACGACGACTACGAGGGCTGCACCGCAGGCCAGCCCGTCGAGCTCAAGCGCCGAGTCCGGGGCCGCTGGAAGACCCTGCGGACCGCGGTCACCAACGGGCGCGGGAGCTACGCGGTCTCGGTCCCCGATCGCCTCGGCCTCTACCGCGCCGTGGCGACGCGCACGGAGAGGTTCGTCGAGGACGAGGCGCTCCACGTCTGCAGGCGCATCGACAAGGCCAAACGACACCGCCACCACGGCTGACCTACGGGAGCCATGGACGCAGGCGGAAGCGAGGCTGTAGCGCGGCCGGCGCATAGTCGAACGAGATAGATCCCGGCTCCCCCTCCGAGACGACCCGCAGCTCCCAGCGGAACGTCCCCACGGGCCGCAGCGGCAACAACCTGAGAGGAACAGCGACCTCCACGCCGTCCGGAGCGACGCGCGTGACGCGTGCGCGGCCCCCGACGACCTCCCGCGGCGAGTACGGGCTGAAGTCCGCCTCCGGGCGCCTGCGTCCGGTCGTCACGACCCCGAACGGCACGTAGCGACCCGCGGGCGCCTCCCGCGCGCCGGTGTAGACGAGGACCTCGAACGCCGCGCTCCGCCTCGTGTTGATGCCGATCGCGACCGGAGGCTCCTCGACCTCCTGGAGCCGGGCGTCGGGGAACGCCTCCCACGTCTCGATCGTGAAGACGACCTCGCGCCCGCGGACACCCTCACGCGTCTCGACGCAGACGCGCTTGGCGTCGAGCGGCGCACCCTGGTACGGGTCGTCCACGTAATACCCACCGCACGGGATCGTCAGGAAGAACGACACGAGTATCTCGAGCACGATTGGTAGAGCACCGGCGCCCGCCGATCGTTCCTCCTTCGGGGACTTCACCCGTACCCTTCATGCGATGAGGCCCGTCGTGCCCGGTGACGTCCCGTTCCTGCGAGAGATGCTCTACGAGGCGGCGGAATGGCGGACTCCCCCGGCGCAGCGCCCACCACTGGACGAGGTGCTGGCGCGGCCGCGCACTTCGCTCTACGTCGCCGGGTGGGGACGTCGCGGCGACACGGGGCTGGTGGCCGAAGCCGGCGCGGCCCCCATAGGCGCCGCCTGGTACCGCTTCTTCGACCGCTCGGCGCCGGGCTACGGGTTCGTCGACGCCGCTACACCCGAGCTGACGATCGGGGTCGTCGAGACGGCTCGCGGACGAGGGATCGGCCGGGGGCTCATCGAAGGGCTCCTGGCAGAGGCGCGGCGTCAGGGCCTGGGCGCGGTCAGCCTCAGCGTCGAGGAGGAGAACCCGGCCCTCCGGCTCTACGAACGTTGCGGTTTTCGCCGGGTCACCCGTGCGGACGACGCGTGGACGATGGTCGCGGACCTCACGTAGCCGAGCGACGCCGGCCCCCGAAGCGGTCCCGGATCCCCCAACGCGTCACCTGCGCGAGCGCCTCCACGACGATGCGGCGGCTCATCTTCGATTTCCCGGCGACGCGCTCGGTGAACACGATCGGGACCTCCGCGATCGTCCCGCCCGCCTGCCAGACGCGCCGCGTCATCTCGATCTGGAACCCGTAGCCCTCGGTCCGCACGGTCGAGAGGTCCTGCGCCGCGAGCGTCTCCGCCCGGTACGCGCGGAAGCCCGCGGTCGAGTCCTTCACCGGGTAGCCGATCCACGCGCGCGCGTACAGGTTGCCGGCCAACGACAGCACCCGGCGGAGCGGCCCCCAGTTCTCCGTCCCTCCCCCGTCGACGTAGCGCGACCCGATCGCGAGGTCGGCCCCGGTCCTCACCCGGTGCAGCAGACGCGGGACGTCGGCGGGGTCGTGCGACAGGTCCGCGTCCATCTCGACCATCGCCCAGTAGCCGCGCTCGATCCCCCACCGGAACCCGGTGACGTACGCGGTGCCGAGGCCCTGCTTGTGCGAGCGCTCGATCAGGTGGATCGGATGGGGGCCTTGCGCGAGGTGCTTCACGTGCTCGGCCGTCCCGTCGGGCGAGCCGTCGTCGACGACGAGCAGCTCGACAGCGTCACCGGCCGCGTCGAAGAGCCGGCGCGCGACCTCGCCGATGCTGTCGCGCTCGTTGTACGTGGGGACGATCACTAGCGCACGAGCAGAAGCCATCCGTGCACCGTAACCGCGGGGCCAGAACCTGGAGAGCTAAGGAGCTACACGCAGTCGCGACAGAGCCCGCGGTCGGCGTCGGCGAGCTGGACCCTCGCCTTCACGAGCCGGCAGCGGTTGCAGACGAACTCCTGGCGGTCCTTCAGCGGGATCACGCGCGCGGGGATCGGCTCGAGCGGCGGGATCGTGTCGGGCTCGGACGACAGGCCCATGAGCTCGTCCTCGTCCTCGGCGTCGTCGGTCCCCCGCCGCGCGGCGGCGCGCTGCGCGAGGAGCTCCTCGAGGCTCGACTCGTCGTCCTCGTCCTCGTCGTCGGAACCGGCGAGCGCGAGCTCTTCGTCGTCCTCGTCACCCTCGAGCTCGGCGTCGTCGTCGAGCTCTTCTTCGTTCTCGATCTCGTCTTCTTCGGCGAACACTTACCGGCACCCCTTAATGCTCTGACGCTTCCGTGGGAACGAGAAAACCTAACCCGGTGGGTTCTATTCCCGTAGGACGGCTACGCAAGCAGGAAAGTTGCGGTAACGCTGCGACGTCAAGATCGCGCGGAAAGAGAAAGGCCCGAGTAACCGGAGGGGCCGCTCGGTAGCCGGCCGTGACCGGTTATTGGAGCGTTGTCCTCGAGCCACTCGGGCCTCTCACCCGGGTCCCAAAGCGACCGGGCCGAGAAACCCAGTGGCTTTGGGGCCAATCTCAATGTCCCAAGCAACCGCCCGGTTCCGTCGCCGCCTCGGACGACCGGACGAGCCGGTCCTCCTCCCCCGCCGGCCGGTTCGCTCCGGAGAGCTGGCCTGCCGGCCGGGCGGCACCTCCCTTGCGGTTGGTGCCGGCGGCGACTTGTGCCGTTTGACTGCTTGGGACAGGACGCAACATATGGCGCGCTGAGAGGGCGGTCAATACCGGCGGAACAAGAAGTCACGAGGCCGCGAAAGATTCGCGTTCTCGACAGGTTTCGACGGGTTCGTCCCACAGCTTGTGCACATGTTTTGAGTCCGACCGCTCCCGCGGCCCCCGTTTGCCGAAAGCGCACGAAGCGGCGACCATGCGTGGTCATGAGGACGCACCAGATCGAGTGCACCGCGACCACGAAGACCGCGCTCGACTTCGTCGACATCACCGACGAGGTGCAGGAGGCGCTGACGGCTTCGGGGATCGAGTCGGGCCAGGTGACGGTCTTCGCCCCGCACCGTGACTGCGCCATACTCATCAACGAACGGGAGTCCGGGCTCCACACCGACATCCGTACGACGCTCGAGCGGCTCGGCGGGAAGCGGACGGTCGTCGGGTCGAAGTCCGTCGTGCTCCCGGCGATGGCGGGGCAGCTGCGCCTCGGCCAGTGGCAGAGGGTGTTGCTCCTGGAGCTCGACCACGCGCAAGAACGTTCGATCATCGTCCAGATCGTGGGGGAATGAGGATGGCCAAAGAGAGCCGGCTACCGAAGCAGGAAGACGACTTCCCCGGCTGGTACCAGGAGGTCGTCAAGCACGCGGGCATGGCCGAGCACGGGATGGCCCGCGGCTCCCAGGTCATCAAGCCGCACGGCTACGCGGTGTGGGAGCACATCCAGCGCGCGCTCGACGACCGCTTCAAGGCGACCGGCCACGAGAACCTCATGTTCCCGTTGCTGTTCCCGCTGAGCCTGCTCGAGAAGGAGGCGGAGCACGTCGAGGGCTTCGCGCCCGAGCTCGCGGTCGTCACGATCGGTGGCGGCGAGGAGCTCGAGGAGCCGCTCGTCATCCGGCCCACGTCGGAGGCCGTCATCTGGACGACCTACGGGAAGTGGATCCAGAGCTACCGCGACCTCCCGCTCCTCTACAACCAGTGGTGCAACGTCCTGCGCTGGGAGATGCGGACGCGGCTGTTCCTGCGCACGAGCGAGTTCTGGTGGCAGGAGGGACACACCGCGCACGCGACGAGGGAAGAGGCCTGGGAGGAGACCGTCCGGATGCTGGACGTCTACACCGAGGTCGCGCAGGACGTGCTCGCGATCCCGGTCCTGGCCGGCCGCAAGTCGGCCGCGCAGCGGTTCCCCGGCGCGGACGAGACGCTGCCGATCGAGGGCCTCATGCGCGATCGCAAGGCGCTGCAGTGCGGGACCTCGCACTTCCTCGGGCAGAACTTCTCGAAGGCGTACGACGTGCAGTTCCTCAACCGCCAGGGCGAGCAGGAGCACGCGTGGGGCACGTCCTGGGGCTTCTCCACGCGCATGATCGGCGGCACGATCATGGCGCACGGCGACGACCGGGGGCTGCGGCTCCCGCCGGCGGTCGCCCCGGTGCAGGTCGTCGTCGTCCCGATCTACCGCACCGACGAGGAGCAGGGCTCGGTCCTCGGCACCGCCGGCAAGATCCGCGACGCGCTCGCCGGGGCGGGGATCCGCGTGAGGGTCGACGACCGCGACCAGTACCGCCCCGGGTTCAAGTTCTCCGAGTGGGAGCTGAAGGGCGTGCCGCTGCGGGTCGAGATCGGCCCCCGCGACGTCGCGGCCGGCCAGGTGACCGTCGCGAGCCGGATCGGCGGCGAGAAGCAGCAGGTGGGCATCGACGACGCGATCGCGACGATGAGACAGCGGCTGGACGACGCGCAGGAGGCCCTCTACGCCGACGCCCTCGCCTTCCGCGAGGCCAACACCCACGAGGTCTCGGACTTCGAGACCTTGAAGGAGGGCGTGGACGCCGAGGGCGGCTTCTGGGTCGGCCCCTGGTGCGGCGACCCGGCGTGCGAGGAGCGCGTGACGGCCGAGACGAAGGCGACGATCAGGGTGCTCCCGCTGGAACAAGAGGACCCGGGGGCGGGTTGCACGGTCTGCGGGCGGCCGGGCACGGAGCGCGCCACCTGGGCGAAGGCTTACTGAGAAACAGCAACCCTCTCCCTGCGCGCACCTTCCGTTGCTAAGGTTCTGACCTGCCTAACCGATCGAGGGGGAGATGGCACGACCTTGGCGTCTTCCGGCGGCGGACTTCGTCGCCGACGAGGCGCAGCGGAAGATCGAGGTCCTCGAGAGCCAGCTCGAGGCCTCCCTTGAGGGATCGCTCGTCGTCTGGATGGACGGCAGCATCGTCTCGTTCAACCGGCGCTTCATGGAGATGTGGAGCCTGCCTCCGCATGCCCTCGAGACCGAGTCCGACCAGGACATAACGCAGGCGATCTTCGACCAGCTCGTCGACCCGAAGGGGTTCGAGGAGAGCGTCCTCTACCTCTACCGGCACCCCGAGAGGACCCCCCGGGACGAGCTCGAGCTGAAGGACGGCCGCGTCTTCGAGGCCTACGGCACGCCGCTGCGAGGCGGCCCCGACCGTGCGTACGGGTGGGCCTGGTTCTTCCGCGACATCTCCGACCGCAAGAGGACCGAGAGGCGGCTCGAGGCCCAGTACGCGGTCGTGAAGGTGCTGGCGGAGTCGGCGACGCTCGAGGAGGCCGCTCCCCGGTTGCTCGAGGCCATAGCGCGGGGGTTCAAGTGGACCTGCGCGACCCTGTGGAGGATCGACGACTCGCTCGACATGCTCCGGTGCGTCGACGTCTACGCGGCCCCCGGCACGGATACGCAGTCGTTCGTGGACGTCGCCCGGGCGCTCATGGTCCCGCGCGGCGGCGGGCTCCCCGGGATCGTGTGGGAGTCGGGCCGGGCGGAATGGATCCCCGACGTGGACGAGAGCACGTCGTTCGTACGCTCGTCGGCGGCCCGTCAGGCCGGCCTTCACGCGGCGATCATGTTCCCCATCGCGTGTGGGAACGAGGTCGTCGGCGTGCTGGAGTTCTTCAGCCCGGAGATCAGGGAGCCCGACCACGAGCTGCTCGGCCTCATGGAGGCGATCGGCGGCCAGATCGGCCAGTTCATGGAGCGCGAGGCCGGCCAGGAGGAGGTGCGCGCGAGCGAGGCGCGCAAGTCGGCGATCCTCGAGGCCGCGCTCGACTGCGTGGTGCTGATGGACCACCACGGCTGTCTCGTCGAGTTCAACCCGATGGCCGAGCGGGTCTTCGGCTACCGGAGGGAAGACGTCGTCGGCAAGGAGATGGCGGAGCTGATCATCCCGCCGCACCTCCGGGACAAGCACCGGGCGGGCCTGGCGCGGTATCTCGAGACCGGCGAAGGCCCGGTCGTCGGGAGCCGCATCGAGATAACGGCATGGCGCTCCGACGGCACCGAGTTCCCGGTCGAGCTCGCGATCACGAAGGTGGACCTCCCCGGCGCGCCGCTCTTCACGGGATACATCCGCGACATCACGAACCGGAAGCGCAACGAGGAGGAGCGCCAGCGCCTCCTCGCGCGGGAGCAGGCCGCCCGCGCCGCGGCCGAGGGGGCGCAGCAGCGGCTCGCGTTCCTCGCGACCGCGAGCGCTCAGATCGCGGCGTCGCTCGACTACCGGCGCACGCTCCAGAGCCTCGTCAACCTCGCGGTCCCCCGCCTCGCCGACTGGTGCTTCGTCGACGTCCTGCAGGAGGACGACAGCCACGTGCGCGTCGCGCTCGCGTACGCGGACCCGTCCGACGCGGAGATCGCGCGGGAGCTGCAGCAGCCGTCGCCGTCCGGTGAGCGCATCGGCGTCGCCCACGTGCTGAAGGGCGGCCGCTCGATCCTCGTCGACCACTACACCGACGACGTCCTCTCGGAGATCGGCGTCACCGAGGAGCGGAGAGAGCTCTTGCGCCGCATCCAGCCGACGTCGCACATGATCGTGCCGCTCCGGGCGCGCGGCCGCGTGCTCGGAGCGCTCGTGCTCGTCGCGACGCGCTCGGGGCGTGTGTACACGGCCGACGACCTGTACCTCGCGGAGGAGCTCGCGGGCCGCGCCGCCGTCGCGATCGACAACGCGCGGCTGTTCCAGGAGCGCACGCACGTCGCGCGGACGCTCCAGAAGAGCCTGCTGCCCCCGAACCTCCCGGAGATCCCCGGCATCGACCTCGCCGCGCGCTACGAGCCCGCGGGCGAGGGCAACGAGGTCGGCGGCGACTTCTTCGACGTCTTCCGGTGGGGGCGCCGCCGGTGGGCGCTCGTGATCGGGGACGTCTCCGGCAAGGGCCCCGACGCCGCGGCCGTCACCGGGCTCGCGCGCCACACGCTGCGCGCCGCGGCCCTCGCCCAGCGCAGCCCGAGCGCGATCCTCGGCGTGCTGAACGAGGCGTTGCTGGCGGACGGGCCGAGAGAGAAGTTCAGCACGGTCGTGTTCGCGACGCTCGAGATGACGGACGACGGCGTCTGCCTCACCGCGGCGAGCGGCGGCCATCCCCCTCCCCTGGTGCTCCGGAAGGACGGGCAGCTGGAGGAGCTCGCCGCTCCCGGAACGCTCATCGGCGTGTTCCCGGACGTGGAGCTCGCCGACCAGTTCACCTACCTCGAGCCCGGCGACACCGTCGTCTTCTACACCGACGGCGTCACGGACATACCCGGGATAGAGGACGAGAGCTCGAGCCTGCTCGTCGAGACGTTCGTCCGCTCGGCGTCGATCCACGACCCCCGCGCCATAGCCGACGACATCGTGCGCCGCGCGGTCGAGGTGCAGAACGGGACGCCCCGCGACGACATCGCGCTGATCGTCCTGCGGGTCAAGGACTAACGCGAGGAGCGCTCTCCCCCGGCACGTCGCGGATCGAGAACACGTCGAACGCGTCGTGCTTGCAGATCACGCGGTCGTAGAGCACCGTGTCGGTTCCCGCGATCGCGTAGGTCGAGAAGACGTCCTGGCCCAGGCGCAGGTCGTCGATCTCCGTGACTCGCCCGTGCGCGTAACGGTGGAGCGACACGTACGTCCCGCAGCCGACGCCCGAGCGGGCGAAGTAGACGGCGCCGGCCTGAGTCACCGACGGCGCGTAGTCGAGCCGGCCGCGCGGGTGCGGCACCTTGACCTTCGCCCCAGTCCGCAGGTCCATCCGGACCACGGTGCACGTGCGGAAGCACTGCGACCAGACCGCGTACGGTCCGGCGACCTGCCCCGCCACGGCCTGATGGGAACGCGTGGGCAGGTCGATCAGGGCGCGCTCGCGCCCGGTCCGCAGCGTGTGGAGGACGACGCGCTCGCGCCGGGCGTCGACGCGCGAGAACAGGACCCGGCCGTCGGACATCGTCGGGCGCCATTCCCACGCTCGCGTGTTCAGCCTCGGCAGCGTCGACACGTGCCGCCGGCGCGCCAGGTCGTACAGCCTGAGATCCGACTGTTGCCGGCGCACCACCTGATACACGAGCCTCGTGCCGTCGATCCCGCCCGCGTACCCGGAGGTGCCGGCGGGGTTGACCCGCCAGACCCGGCCGCCCTTGCGCGCCACCAGGGTCTCGGTGCGCTGCCCGCTGCGCTGGCTCGACCACACGTGGAACCCGCCGCCACCCGCGGGCACGGACTGAGACCCCGCGCCTCCCGCGACGCCGTACTGGGGCCATACGACCCGGAACAGGAGGTTCGACTGGCGCTCCCCCGCGTTCCCGAAGAGCGCGAAGACGCGGTCGGCCGACGGGGTTATCCCGAGTGGCCCGACCTGCACCTCTCCACCGGATGGGTCGTCGGAGGTCTCGGTCGAGGAGATGCGCTTGGCCCCCTGCGTCCGGTAGAGGTAGAGGTCCGCGGAGTGGATGCCGTTCACGTTGCCCGCGGCGAGATGGCGCTCGTCGGGCGTGACTGCGATGCCGACGCCGCCTCCGCCGAACTTGGCGACCTGCTCGAAGTCCGCGAGGTTGCGGCGGCTCGCCCAGAAGCCGGGCCGTTGCGGGTTCCAGGCGACCGCATAGAAGGTCGACCCGTCCTTCGAGAAGACCAGGCTGTCGAAGAAGAGGGGGCCGGGTGACTCGCCGTCGGGAACGGGCTGCCGGGCGCTCACGTCGTACCGCGATATCTGCGACCCGAACTCGTCCCACGCGAGGAGCGTCGCCGGGTCGGAGGGCACCACCGCGTGCTCGGCGCACTGGCCTTGGGCCCGGTTGATGGGCTCGTGCTGCACCGGCACCCGCGTGATCAGGTCGACCGACGCGAACCCCTGGGGGCCCGGCCCCCCGCAGCCGAAGCTGTAGTAGATCGTGTTGCCGCTCTTGCTGAGGTAGCGCGGGTTGGTGTGCGGCGTGACGTCGATCACGTCCGTCACCTCGAGGGTCACGAGGTCGACGATCGCGATCCGCGCGGCCCCCTCGAGCGCCGCGTACATCACGTCGCCGTCGATGAGTAGGTCGTGCGGCCCCCCGGGGGCCGTGATCGGCTGGAGCGGCCTGCCGTCGAAGTCGAAGACGTGGATGGAGTCGGTCTCGCGTCCTCCCGAGACCAGCACCTGCCGCCGCTCGTAGTCCACCACCAGGTCGGCCGGAACCGGCCACGGAAGGCGTACCTCGGTGGCACCGGCGCGCGGCGCTCCGGAGCCGGCTGCCTGCGCGAGCAGGGCCAGGCCCAGCATGATGATCGAGATCGTCCGGCGCGCGTAGGCCGTGCGGCACACCCCCCTGCCGCCCAGCTTACGACGGCCGGCGGCTAGACCAGGTCCAGTACCTCGAGAATCTGCGGGTGCCGTTCGATGCAGACCTCGGCCTCGGGCGCGTCGGTCTTGTCGTCGTGGACGCCCTTGAAGCGCACCGCGTGCATGCCGACGTCGTGGGCCCCGGCGATGTCCGTACGTCGGAGGTCGCCGACGTGGATGGCTTCCGGCGGACGGACGCCGAGCTCGGCCAGGGCCTTCGAGAAGATCTCGTTGCCGGGCTTCGGGACGCCTACCTCGTCGGAGAAGCAGAGCACCTCGAGGTGCTCGAGCAGGCCGGCCTCGTCGAGCAGCTGGCGGACGACGCGGCCCGGCGTGAAGCCGGTGTCGCAGATGAGGCCGATGCGGATGCCCTTCTCCTTCAGGGTCGCAAGCGTGTCGCGCGCGTCGTCGACCGACTCGACGCCGGCCTCGAGGCTCGCCTCCTCGAACTCCTTCGTGAGCTGAGTGATCTTGTCGTCGTCGAAGATGCCCTTCTCCTCGAGGCAGTACGCGGCCATGCGGCCGGGGCCGAAGCTCTCGACCTGCTTCCACGCCTCGTCGTGGCGCGCCCACGCCTCGTCGAGCAGAGCGCGTGCCTCGTCCTCGGGAAGGTCCAGGAAATGACTGAGGGCGCCCAGACGTTTCGTCATGGCGCCCTCCCAGTCGCGGTCCCGCAGCAGCGTCCCCCAGCAGTCGTACGTCACTGCTCGGATCCCATCCACCCTTCTAACCAATCAGATCACTCCCCTCTGACGGTCCTGCTTCACCACGCACGTGCCGGTTGCTCGGGCCACGGGCTCGGGGTCGGCCAGGAGATCGGCCGCGGAGTCCGAGACGTCGGGACGTGCCACAGCGTACCGGACTACCTCGAACGACATCTCTCGAGAGGTCTGACCTGCCCGGATGATCGAGCCGCGGACCTCGACGAAGTCACCGGCCCTGGCGGGGGCGAGGAACTCGACGTTCGAGTACCCCGCGAAGAGCCCCTCGTCGCCGTCGGAGCGGATGCAGAGCTCGGTCGCGACGTCGCCGAAGAGCTCCATCAGCCGGGCCCCCGCGACGAGCCCACCGCCGTAATGGGCGTCGGCCTGCGAGAGGCGGAGGCGGTGGACGGCCTCGATGGGGTCGGGCACGCGGGGAGCCTAACGCGCGGCGCACCGACACCAACTCCGCGAGCGGGGCGTCTTTAGGGCATGGACGTCCAAGCGGAGAATCCCGTCGTGAGCGCTAAGAAGGGGCGGGCGAAGCTGGAGGAGCTCTACGCGACGCAGGTAGCGCCCCTGCAGCGGCTCGCGTTCTTGCTCACCGGCGACCACCACCTGTCGGAGGACATCACCCAGCAGGCGTTCGTCAAGTTCTACCGGCGGTTCCTCGACCTGCGCGACCCGGGGGCCGCGCCGGCGTACCTGCGCAGGACGGTCGTGAACCTCGCGCACTCGCATCACCGCCGCCGGCGCGTCGAGCGCGAGCACCTGGCGGCACAGGAACCGGTCGCCGAGGCCGCGCCCGAGCGCAGCTTCGAGGACCACGATCTCGTCGTGCGCACGCTGGCCGCGCTCCCCTATCGCCAGCGCGCGGCGATCGTCCTGCGGTTCTACGAGGACCTGACGGAGCACCAGGCGGCCGAGGTCGTCGGCTGCTCCCCCGCCGCGATGAAGTCCCTCACCGCCCGCGCGATGTCGTCGCTGCGAGGCATGGACCTGCAAGGAGGCAACGATGACGACTGAGGACTCGATCCGGGAGGCGCTGCGGCGCCACGCGGACACGCACCGCGTCAACCCCGTGCTCGACCGCTCGACGCTGTTGAAGGCGCGCCTGTCCCGTGTGGGGACGGTCGTCGTCGCCGCCGCCGCCGTGACGTCGCTCGTGTTCGGCGGGGCGGCGGTCGTCGGCGCGGTCGGCGACGGCGAGCGCGGTCTCACACCGGCGGCCCCCGCGGCATCGACCCCGCCCCCCGACGCCGGCCCGTTGCCCGAGGGCGTCCCGTTCTTGCTCGTGACCGCGGACGGCTGGCGGATGACGCGAGTGGACCAGTACGAGCCTCATAGCGGCGAGATGACGTTCACCGACGGGACCCGTCAGATAGAGCTGTTCTGGCGCCCGGAGGATACGCACGAGTTCTACGTGGGCGACCGGGAGGCGGGGGCCGGGGACTCGTGGGACATCACGGTGGCCGGGAGCGAGGGCATCCTGTTCCAGTACGAGGGGACTACGGACTTCACCGCGATGTGGCTGCACGAGGGCCGCTCGCTGGAGCTGCGCGGTGTCTTCCCGACGGTCGACGACTTCCGCGCGATCGCCGCTACCGTGCGGCCCGTCGACGGCGATACCTGGGTCGCGGCGCTGCCGGAGGACGCCGTAGCCCCGGGGGAGCGCCCGGAGACCGTGGACGAGATGCTCGCCGGTCTCCCCGTGCACCCGGACGTCGACGTCGAGGCCCTGAAGGGCGCCCGGACGGTGAACGACCGCTACCAGGTGGGGGCCGAGGTCGTCTCGGCGCTCGCGTGTGAGTGGATCGAGCAGTGGGTCGACGCACGCGAGTCCGGTGACGGTCCCCGTGCACGCGAGGCGGAGTCCGCGATGGCGACGTCGAGGGAATGGGCGATCCTCGTCGAGATGGACGAGGGGGGGGACTTCTCCGAGGTCGTGTGGGAGTACGCGGACGCGATGGCAACCGACGGCGAGGTCCCCGGGGGCCGCCCGCTGACCGCCGCCGGGAGCTACCGCAACGCCCTGGGCTGCAAGTGACGGCTGCGGGGGCTAGAAGGGCTGCGAACGGCCCAGGTGCCAGCCCCCGCACTCGTCGCACCGGTACGGGTTCCCGTGGTCCTCGTACATCGTGTCCCTGATCTCCCGCGCCGCGGCCTTCGCCTCGAAGTAGGACGGATACCGGCGCTTGCCGGTGGCGCCGCAGACGGAACGGCGGCGCGGCTCCCCTGCCATCAGCCCGACCGCTTCAGCTTCCCGTGCTTCTTCGCGTACGTCTCGCCGCGCTTGAAGATCCAGATCCCGAGCGGGATCGACACGACGCCGATGACCGTCAGCGAGAGGATCTCGTCGCCCATCGTCGCGACGCCGGCCCCGTCGAGGATCGCGTCCCGGATCCCGTCGAGCGCGTACGTCGCTGGCGAGATCGTCGCCAGCCACTGCATGGGCGCCGGCAGCACGTCGACGGAGTAGTACACGCCCGACACGACGAGCAGCAGGCCCTGCGCGATGAAGCCGAGCTGCGAGCCCTTCTCCGGCGAGATCAGCGGCAGGACCGCGGTCATCATGCCGATCCCTATGAAGGAGACCGACGCGACGCCGAGCACCACGAGGGCCGCGAGGAAGTCCGCCCCCGGCATCGACAGGTCGAAGAAGAACGCGACGACGACGAACAGAAGCCCGGCGCGGACCACGCCGTAGGCGATCGCGAACAGGCCCATCCCGACGAGGTGGACCGTGCGCGACAGCGGCGCCATGAACGTGTACTCGATCGTCCCCTCCCACCGTTCCCATGCGACGGTCTCGGTGAGGATCTCGAAGATGATCCCCAGGTACGCCCAGATGACCGACCCGATGAGCAGGATCGTCGTGTACCGGTTGACGTCGATCGTGCCGCCCGACGCCTCGACGCCCTCCGCGATGAACACGATCGTGAGCGAGTTCGCCACGGTCCACACGAAGAACGCGAGCTCCCACAGCGCGTACCGCTTGATCAGGTAGACGTTGCGCTCGATGATCCCGCCGAGCCCGATCAGCTCGTTGCGGGCCGCGGCTCTCATGTGCCCTCCTCGAGGTCGGGGTCCTCGTGCTCGATGGACCCTCCGGTCGCGGCGAAGAACGCCTCCTCCAGCGTGTCGGCGCCGTATCTGCGCTTCAGCTCCGCGACGGGCTCGAGGGCCAGCAGCTCGCCGCGGTGCAGGATGCCGACTCGCTCCGCGAGCGCCTCGGCCTCCGCGAGGTCGTGCGTGCACAGCAGGATCGTCGAGTCGTGGCGCTCGCGCATCGCCCGGATGAAGTCCTGGACCTCGAGCTTCGACCGGGGGTCGAGCCCGGGCGTCGGCTCGTCGAGCAGGAGCAGCACCGGCGACGTCAGCAGCGCCCGCGCGAGCGCGACCTTCTGCTGCATGCCGCGCGAGAGGTGCTCCATCGCCTCGTGCCGGCGCTCCGGCGGGAAGCCGACCTGCCCGAGGATCTCCGGGATCCGGTGCTTCGTGCTCGCGGGCGTCATCCCGTAGAAGCGGGCGGCGTAGCTGAGGTTCTCGAACGCGGACATCTTCTTGAAGAACGACGCCTCGACCGAGACGCGGTTGACGAGCGGACGGACCGCGCGCGGCTCGGCGAACACGTCGTGCCCGAACACCGTGGCGGAGCCCGAGTCGTTCATCAACAGCGTCGACAGCAGCCGCACGAGCGTCGACTTCCCCGAGCCGTTCTGGCCCAGGATCGCGACGCACTCGCCGCGGCCGATCGTGAACGTGACGTCCTTCAGCGCGGAGACCGCCTTCTTGCGGCCGATCCCGCTGCGCTTCGTGCGGCGCCAGAAGACCTTGCCGAGGTCGCGCACCTCTACGGCCGGCGGGGCCGTGACGGCGGGATCTACGGGCGTGACTAGGGGGGCGAGGGTGTGGGACATGTTGCTCCTTGGTTGGTTGCGCGGGGGAACGCGAGGGCCGGCCCGGTCAGACGCGGGCGGCGGTGCACGGGGGCAAGGTCAACCAATGAGAAGCAACATCGGGAACAGAGTAGCGCCGTCGCGGGGGGCGGGCAACCGGCTTACGCGTCGAATCGCTTCACGAGGTCGTCCACGCGCTCGAAGATCGCGTCGCGGATGTCGCCGTAGTCGCGCAGCGGCGCGCCCGATTCGTCCTTCAGCTCCCAGTCCTCGACGGGGGCATCGGCCGCGACCGGCGTCACGTCGCAGCCGAACGTGACGACGAGGTCGGCGTCCGCCGCGTCGTCCGGCGTCAGCGCGACCCCGGGGCCCTCGCGCAGCGACAGCCCCTTCTCGGCGAGGGCCGCGGCCGCGGCGGGGTTCTCGGAGTCGCCGGGGGTCGTCCCCGCCGACGAGACCTCGAACCGGTCGCCGGCGATCTCCTTGAGGTAGGCCTCGGCGACGCGCGACTTCCCGGCGTTGTGGGCGCAGACGAACACGACCTTCTTCTTGTCCATGGAGGAGAGCCTAGGCCGCGCGCTCACCGACGGCGCGCCAGGCCAGGTAGCTCGCCACCTCGCTCGGGAGGGTCCCTCGGCCGAAGATCCGGTCGTAGCCCAGCTCGTCCGCCTGCTGCGGCGTGAAGCGCGGCCCCCCGCCGACGAGGATCAGACGGTCGCGCTGCCCCGCCGCCTCCAGCGCCTCCCGGACCTCCCGCAGGTGGAGGAGGTGAGCATCGCGCTGCGTCACGACCTGGCTGATCAGCACGGCGTCCGCCGCCTCGCGCTCCACGGTCGCGACGATCTCCGCCGGCGTCACCTGCGCGCCCATGTTCACGACCCGCATCTCCGGGAAGTACTCGAGCCCGTGGTCTCCCGCGAACCCCTTCATCGAGAGGATCGCGTCGAGCCCCACCGTGTGCGCGTCGGTGCCCGTGCACGCGCCGACGACTACGAGCTGGCGCTTCAGCCGCTCGCGGATGAGCTGGTTCACCTCGCCGTAGGAGTACAGCGGGTAGTCGCGGTCCTCCACGACGAGCTCGTCGGGATCGACCGTGTGCGCCGTCGCGCCGTAGACGATGAAGAACGTGAAGTCGGGCCCCATCGCCTTCGCATGAACGAGCTGCGGTCGCTCGAACCCCATCTTGCGAGCGAGCTCGACCGCCGCCTGGTGCGAGTGCGGCGAATCGGGCAGCGGGAGCGTGAACGAGAGCTGGACCAACCCGTCGTTCGTCGAGTCGCCGTAGGGCTTGACGGCCGTCACCTGGAAACCGCCTCCTCCAGGAGGTCCGCGATCGGGTTGAAGTAGCCGCTCCCGCGCCGGACGACGCCGTCGAGGCCCTTGCCGCCTTCCCGCGTCCGCACGGTGTCGGCGAACATCCCGGCCTCGATCGCGTCGAACATGCCTATCTCGGACACCTTGCGGAGCATCTGGCGGCACTCCTCGAGGACCTGCGCGGCCCGGCGCTCGACCGCTCCCCCCGCCTCGAACACGAGCTCGCCGGCGAGGGCCGCGGCCCCCCCGAAGACGTACGACGCGTTCTCGAGCGCGAGGTCGCGATCGGACAGGAACGGGGTGTGGATGCCTTCCGTCATCATGCCGAGCAGGATGATGTCCTGCCCCGTGAGCGCTCCCACGAGGTTGAACATCCCGTCGTAGAGGAAGCCCTGAAACACGTTGCCGGTCATGTGCTTGGTCGGCGGCATGTACTTCAGCGGGCTGCGCGGGAAGCACTCGCGCACGAGCTGCGCATGGGCGAGCTCGAGCATGATCTGGTCCGGGACCGTGGGATCGATCTCGAACGCGTGCCCGAGCCCCATCTGCTCTTCCTCGAGCCCCGCGACCCGAGCGAGCCGCTCGTTCAGGAACTGCGACGCGAGGACCGTGTGCGCCGCGTCGACCGCGTCCGCCGTCGTGAGGTAGTTGTCCTCTCCCGTGTTGATGACGATGCCGGCCAGCGCGTGGACCATGCGCGAGAAATGCTGGTCCACGAACGTGCGCTGCATGTTGATGTCGCGGAAGATGATCCCGTACATGCAGTCGTTGAGCATCATGTCGAGGCGCTCCATGGCCGCCATCGCGGCGATCTCCGGCATGCACAGACCGCTCGCGTAGTTCGTCAGGCGGACGTAGCGCCCGAGCTCCTCCCCCACCTCGTCGAGGGCCGCGCGCATCAGACGGAAGTTCTCCTGCGTCGCGAACGTGCCGGCGAAGCCGTCGCTCGTGGCGCCGTACGGGACGTAGTCGAGGAGGCTCTGCCCGGTCGAGCGGATGACCGCGACCACGTCGGCGCCGTTGCGCGCCGCGGCCTGGGCCTGCGGGATGTCCTCGTGGATGTCGCCGGTGGCGACGATCAGGTACAGCCAGGGCTTCGGGGCGTCGCCCACGCGGGCGATCGCCTCGGCCCGGCTCGTACGCGCCGCGGCGATGCGCTCGACGGCCGCCTCCGCGGCCCCCAGCGCGCGGCCGCGGCCGGAGTCGCCGCTCTCGACGGTGAGGCGGCCGTGTGCGATCTCATTCGCCGTCTCCTGGACGCTCAGCCCCGAGGACTCGACCGCGCCGAAGAACGGGAGCAGCGCGCCGCCTTCGAGCCCGAGCGTGTCCCGGATCGCGTCGACCACCGCGTTCGGCACGGGGACCGCCTCGGCCCCCTCGCCCAGGACGCCGTCGACGCCGCAGAGGCGAAGGCAGGCGCGCTCGATCGAAACGGTTGTGTGGGAGCGCGCCAGCGCCTCGACCGGTGCCGTGATCTCGGCGGCGAGGGCGCGGCACTCGTCCACGGTCGCGGCGTCGATGCGGAGCCGTCCGGTGGGACGCGTGAACGGGCGCGAGGTTCTCACGACGCCTCCGCCTCGGCACTCGGCCACACCTTGCGTCCGCCGACCCAGGTGCCGTGCACCTCGGTCGCGCGCAGCTCCGCGACCGTCGCCGTCAGGGGATCACGATCTACGAGAACGAGGTCCGCCGCCTGCCCGGCCGCGATCGCCCCCGCCGACGCATCCCCCGCCATCGCCCGCGACCCGACCGTGTGCATCTCGAGCGCGGCCGCGGCGGTCATCCTCTCCTCCTCGACGTGGTGGCCGCGCAGGGAGGCCATCTGGAGGAAAGGGTCGAGCGGCGTCACGGTCGAGTCCGACCCCGCGCCGAGCCTCAGCCCCCGCGCCGCCATCGTGCCGAAGCGGTTCATGCCCAGCGCGCGCTCGGGCCCGATACGACGCGCGTAGAGCTCGTCGGTCCCGCCCCAGTAGTGGTCGAAGGCCGGCTGCACGCTCGCCCTCAGACCGAGGCGCGCGGCGCGTTCGATGTGGTCGTCCGTGGCGCACTCGAAGTGCTCGATCCTGTGGCCGCGCTCGCGCACCGCGCCCTCCCCCGACTCGGCCGCGACCTTCTCCCATGTCGAGATCGCCTGCTCGATCGCGGCGTCGCCGATCGCGTGGACGCCTACCTGGAGGAACGACGCCTGCGCCTCGCGGAAGAGCTCGAGCAGCGCGTCGTCGTCGCGGTAGGAGATGCCGTTCGGAGGCGAGCCCTCGGGCGGAGGCGAGGCATAAGGCTCGCTCAGCCACGCGGTGTGCGAGCCGAACGAGCCGTCGAGGAACCAGTCCCCGCCGATGCGCGGCAGGCCCATATCGCGCACGCGCGCGACGTCGTCGGTCGCGACGTAGAGCACGATGCCGAGGGCCGCGTCCTCGACGGCCTCGCGGAAGACCTCGAGGGAGTCCCAGCCGCGCCACTCGACGACGTACATCTCGTGGACGCTCGCCAGCCCTTTCGAGTAGGCGAGCTCGACGGCGGCGCGGATCGCGCTCTTCTGCTGCTCGCGCGGCAGCGACGAGTCGAACCACCGCCACGCCTCTCCCGCCGCCTCCTCGCGCAGGTATCCGGTGGGCGCGCCGTCCTCGACGTCGACGCCTTCCAGACCGGCGACGTCGAGCTTCTCGAGCAGCGCCGACGACACCACGCACGAGTGCATGTCGGCGCGGGCGAGCAACGCAGGCCGGTCGCCGACCGCTCCGTCGAGCAGGCGTGCGCCGAGCGGGCGGTCCAGGGGGTCCTCGAAGTTGCCCCCGAAGAGGATCGCGTCCGGTTGAGCGGCGCGCTCCGAGAACGCGTCGAGGATCGCCGCGCTCGATCGTTCGCCGCGGAAGTTCATCCCGGCCGCGTAGAGTCCGGTCGCCGGGAGGTGCACGTGCGCGTCGCAGAACGCGGGGAGCAGGAAGCCGCCGCCCAAGTCCACGACCCGCTCCGCGTCGGGCTCGTCTCCGGCCGCACCGGTCGCCGCGATCGTCGTTCCGTCGACGAGGGCCCAGTCCGCGTAGCCCGCCGGGGTCAGCACGCGACCGCCTTTGAACAGGCTGCTCACGAGAACCTCTCGAGCAGGGCCGCGTCGTGGCGCACGAGGTCGAGCGCCAGCTCGGCGTGGCCCGGCAGGTATCCGTTGCCGACGATCATCTCGCAGGACTTGCCGAGCCCTTCGGCCCCCAGCGCCGCGGCCTGGAACGACGTCGCCATCGAAAAGAACACGATGCGGCCGTCGTCGGCGCACGCCATGATCGCGCCGCCCTCACACCCGGGAACGTTCGCGCAGACGAGGACGAGGTCCGCGTCGCGCCCGCTGAAGGCGCCGTCGACCACCTGCCTCACGGCCAGGGGAACGGTGCAGTCGACGGCCACCGCCTCGGCTCCGGCCGCCTTGGCATCGACCACAGTTGACTCCGGCCAGCACAGGCCGAGGACCCTCCCGTCGGGCCCGACCGAACGGGCCGCCTGGGCGCACGCGAGCATCCCGGACTTGCCGCCGGCGCCGATGACGACGACGCGC
This sequence comes from Actinomycetota bacterium, assembly GCA_035942255.1. Taxonomy (GTDB): domain Bacteria; phylum Actinomycetota; class CADDZG01; order CADDZG01; family WHSQ01; genus JALZEG01. The sequence goes on from DASZDG010000077.1 coordinate 22,405, forward strand.
ATGCCCGCCTTCGCGAGGCGCGCGGTCCACGCGGGAGCACCGCAGACGTCAAGAACGCCAAGCGTTACCTCGTCGTTCAGGTCGGGGGGCACGGGGGCATAGATCCCGGACTCGAACAGGATCGCGCGGCCCCGCACGGCGACCTTCTCGCTCGCGGGGTCGAGAGCGACGATCTCCTCGAGCACCAGCGGTGTGAGCGTCAACGAGACCAGCGTCGCGATCCGTGTCCCGACCCGCGGCTCGGCGCGCTCGGGGCCAAGCGCGGAGACCGTGCCGACGAGCATGCCTCCGGAGCCCGTGACGGGGTTGTGCATCTTCCCGGCGGCCCCCACGATCTCGAAGATCCTCGACCTCATGCGGGCGGGGTCCCCCCCGGCTTCGGTGCGCAGCTGGTGCCACGACGCGGAGTCGACGTTCAGGTACTCGACGTCGATGAGGACCTCGCCGCGGTGCAGCGGGAGCGTCGTGTCCAGCACGCGCGCCTGCTGCGGCAGCACGCCGCGCGGCTCTACCGACCGGTGGACCCCGTACCTCTCCATGGCGTTAGGCCGTCGCGGCCGCGGCCGCCTGCTCGCGCCACCAGGCGCGGCCCTCCGGGGGCAGGCTCGGGATCGGGTCGTAGTACGCGTAGGGCTTGCTCAACGCGTCGGCGTCGCCGCCCTCGATCCCGGTCCGGTAGTTCTTCGTCCAGTAAGAGATGCCGCGGACGAGGTCGTAGGAGTCGACCTGGTGGACCCAGCGCTTGCCGACGAACGGGACGTCGCACACGATGCGAGGGGTCGCGAACCCGGGCAGGTAGCCCATGATCGCGTGCTGCAACGCCTGCGCCTCGTGCAGCGGGACCCTCCAGTGCTCAGAGCTCGGGATCATGTCGCACATGTAGAAGTAGTAGGGCGTGACCTTCACGTCGTCGAGCAGCGTGAAGCACAGGTCGAGCAGCGCGTGCGCGGAGTCGTTCACTCCGCGCAGCAACACTCCCTGGTTGCGGATGTCGCGGAAGCCCATCGCGCGCAGCTTGCGGACCGCCTTCGCGACCAGCGGCGTCAGCGAGCTCGCGTGGTTGACGTGCGTGTGGATCGCGAGGTCGACGCCGCGGTCCAGCGCCTTCGCCGCCATCCGCTCCATGCCCTCGAGCACCTCTTCCTGGAGGAAGTGCTGCGGCAGCCCCATCAGGCCCTTGGTCGCGAGGCGGACGTCGCGGATGTTGTCGATGTCGAGCAGCGCGGAGACGAACTCCTCGAGGTGCCCGATCGGGAGGTTCGCGACGTCACCTCCGGAGACGACGACGTCGCGGACGCTCGGCGTGACGCGCAGGTAGTCGAGGATCGCCCCGTAGCGCTCCTTCTGCTTCAGCTCGAAGCGGTACTTCAGCACCTGCGGGACGTTGTTGCCGACGAGGTCCATGCGCGTGCAGTGGCCGCAGTACTGGGGGCAGGTCGACAGCAGCTCGGCCAGCACCTTCGTGGGGTAGCGATGCGTCAGGCCCTCGACCGCCCACATGTCTGCCTCGTGGAGGCTGTCGCGCTCGGCGAGCGGATGGCTCGGCCACTCCGGGTCGCGGTCGTCGAACGCGGGGATCATGTAGTGCCTGACGGGGTCGGACCAGAGGTCCGAGGTGTCCATCGTGTTCAGCATCTGGGGCGGGATCAGCATCGACATCGTCGCCCGCTCGGCCTGGTCGAGCGCGATCGAGGCCTCGAGGTCGGGCGGGAGGAGGTCGCCGAGCGCTGCCTTCAGCTGCCCCAGGTTTTTGATCGTGTGCTGGCGCTGCCAGCGCGCGCTCTCCCACTGCTCGGCGGTGACGTCCCTGTAGCCGGGGATCCGGGTCCAGTCGGGCTCGGCGAAGTCACGGGCGGGCGGGTACACGTAGGGCTGCTCGGCCGCCCGGGCGCGGCCGGCGGCGTGGCGCTCGGCCAGCAATCGGTTGTCCCTCTCGAGCCTCTTCGTCACGCGACCCTCCGGCCAGTTCGGTATGCTTGCGGAACAATATTAGGCATACTAGCCGATCTGCGGAAGGATATTCGGCCATGGATGCAATAGATCGGCGGATCGTGGGGCTGCTGGAGGGGAACGCACGGCTGACCTACGGCGAGGTAGGCAAGCGGGTCGGCCTCGCCGCCTCGTCCGTCCACGACCGGGTCCGCAAGCTCGAGGGCGCGGGCGTCCTGCGCGGCTACCGCGCGGACGTCGACTTCCGGGCGGTCGGCCTCCCGATCACGGCGTTCGTGAGCCTCGCGCTGAGGCCCTCCTCCCCCGCCGACATCCCGGCGCGGGTGGCCGAGTTCCCGCTCGTGGAGTCGCTCTATTCCGTCGCCGGCGACAACTCGTACGTCCTCGTCGTGCGGGCACCGTCGACGACTGCGCTGGAGGAGCTGCTCGACGCGTTGAGGGCGAAGCTCGAGGTCGTGACGCGTTCGACGATCGTGCTCTCGACGCCGTTCGAGCGTCGCCCGATGAGCTCCCTGGGCGAAGAGGCCTAGAAGCGTCCTACCTGAGGCAGAGGCCCTGCTTGTAGAGGTACCGGCACGAGAGCTGCGACGCCGCGCCGTACGCGGTGCAGACGACGACCTCGACGTTGGGATCGGCCGCGCTGCACGTCGTCGCGTGCGCGGGGGCCGCAGGGAGCAGTGCGCCCGCGGTGAGCGCGAGGGAGACGATCGAGCGCGTGAGGGCCTTCTTCATGTGTGTCGTCCTTTCGTCCAGTCGCCGCCTGCTTGTCTTCCTGCTCGGCATCCTGGGCCGCTGCGGGACCGGACACAAGGCGACGAGGACGATTTCCCCCATCCGAGGGATGGCCGGAAGGTGCGGACGCGCAAGTGGCGGCCCGGAGGCCGCCACTCGTTGGTTTCGCTGGTTGCGGGCCTAGGCCCAGGGGCAACGGATGAGCGTGTCGCCCGTCAGCTTCTCCCACAGCCGGTTGACGGGGTCGTCGTTGGGGCAGCAGGGCTGGATCTCGGGGTCACAGGCCGAGGCCGGGGCCGCGGTGATGCCGAGGGACGCCATCGCGAGCGCTGCGACGGCGAAGAGCCTCATGCGCTTCAAAGTCGTTTCTCCTTTCGAGGGCCGAGCGGACTACCAGGGGCAGTGGAAGAGGTCCTCGCCCGTGAGCTTGCGGTACAGGCGGTTCGGGGCGTTGTCCGTGCAGGGGCAGGGCCCGTCCGGCGGACAAGCCGACGCGGGCGTGACGGACAGGCCGAGCGATGCCGCCGCGAGGGCCGCGACGGTCAGCAGACGAAGGCGCTTCAAGTGGTTCTCCTCTCGTGTCGGGTTGTTTCTTACGCGCACTCGGGGTCGTAGCCGAAGAGCTTCCGCCACCACGTGTTGACGATCTCGACGCTGCTGCAGTCCGGGCAGATCCCGTCGGGGTGGCACACCGGGGTGGCGGTAGCGGGGGCCGCGCCGAGCCCGAGTGAAGCGACGGCGATCGCGGTGACGGCGAACAAGCGGATGCGTCTCAAGGGTGTCCTCCTAGCGACAGGGCGACGACAGGAACCATTTCGGGCAGGGGGCGGGGACTCCTGCCCCGCGGCGTAACCGGGCGAAGAATCCTCTGTAGCGGCTACTCCCAGGGGCAGCTCGAGAAGTCGTCGCCGAAGTGCTTGCGCCAGAACGTGTCGACCGGCTCGATCCCGCACTCCGGGCAGTACTCCGGCTGGCAGGCCATGGCGGGAGCGGCGGTGATGCCGAGGGCCGCGGCGGCGAGGGCCGCGACGAGGAAGAGACGAGCCCGCTTCATTCCATCCCCTTTTCGTCCAATTCGGACAATCCGGGAGGTCTTATACCAGCAACTCGCCTTGCTTGCCCATCCGGGCCAGAGGCGTGGGCTATTCGTCGTGGAAGCGCAGGACGTCTATGCCGCGGTAGAGGTCGATGGCGTAGACGATCTCGTCGTCGATCCAGTAGCTCGAGAAGCCGCTTCGCTGGGCCCACGGCTCGAACCAGCCCACCTCTTTCATCTTGCCGGTCGGGCTCACTTCGACGAAGCGGGAGCCTTCGCCGTACCAGCCGACCGTGACCAGGCCCCCGTTGCGGAAGTCCGGGTGCGGCTCGAACCAGTGGGAGCTGGCGGTGGAGCCCTCGACGGTCCAGGTGTCGACGAGCTTGAACCAGCCCGTCTTCTTCCACCCGCGCGTGTCGTATGTGAGCAGGGGGCCCGAGGTCCCCTCGCCCTCCATGATCAGGAACCTGTCCTTGGCGCGGTTCGGCCAGCGGGCGGAGTGGAAGAGCCATTCGCCGGGCGCCGGGTGCGGGCCGCGGGCGAGCACCTTCGGCTTCAGCGGGTTGCGGACGTCGAGGTAGTACAGCGGCTCCGACAGCGTCGAGACGATGACGAAGCCGGGTTTGACCTCCTCGACGTCGTGAGCGCCCTGCATGAGCCCGACCAGCTCGTGCCAGTTACCGACGAGCTCTGGGTTGGCCGGGTCCCTCAGGTCGACGATCGACCCGTCCGATCCGTACGCGAACTTGCAGTCGAGGATGCAGCTGGCGGTGTGGTCGCCGGCCCCCTGCAGCGTCGCGATCTCGACGGGGTTGCTCTTGTCCTCGATGTCCCAGACGTGGAGGATGCTGCGCGGCAGCGACTCCGAGAACAGCATGATCTCGCCGTTCGTCGACACGTCCTCGTTCTCGAACGCGAACCCGAACGGCCTCGTCGTCACGAGCTGCGGGTTCGCGGGGTCCTTGAGGTCGTATATCGAGAAGTTCCGCCACGACGTCACGATCAGGTGGTGATCGGGGATCTCGGCCGCGCCGGTGGCAGTCACGGCGTCGAACGGGACGAGGCTGAGCCACTCGACGTTGTCCGACGACTCCCCTCCCGCGCTGGGTCCGGCGTGGGCGGGGGTGAGGGCCGCGGCGACGAGCGCGGCGGCCGCGAGGAAGATCGCTCTGGTTCTCATGCGGGAGGGATTCGCCACCGAGTGCGGCGTCCCCTCCGGGTGTGTCAGAGCCCCGTCAGCTTCCTGCCGATGACGTAGCGCTGGATCTGGTTCGTGCCCTCGACGATCTGCAGGCCCTTCGCCTCGCGCATGTAGCGCTCGACCGGATACTCGGTGATGTAGCCGTAGCCCCCGTGGAGCTGGACGGCGTCGGTCGTCACCTTCATCGCCATGTCGGTGCAGAAGAGCTTCGCCTGGGCCGCCTGGAGCGAGTAGTCCTCGCCGGCGTCCCGGAGGGCCGCGGCGTGCCGGTAGAGCCGGCGCCCCGCCTCGATCGACGTCGCCATGTCGGCGAGCATGAACTGGAGCCCCTCGTTCGCCGCGACCGGCTTGCCGAACTGCTCCCGCTCGAGCGTGAACGACAGCGCCTCGTCGAGCGCGGCCTGCGCGACACCGACGGCACAGGCCGCAATTCCCAGGCGCCCCGAGTCCAGCGACGCCAGGGCGATCTTGAAGCCCTGGCCCTCCTCGCCGATCCGCGCCCCCTCGTCCACGTGGACGTCGTCCATCTGGAGCATCCACGTCGGCGACGACCGCCACCCCATCTTGTCTTCCTTCTTGGAGCCGGCGAACCCCGGCGTGCCCTTGCGGAGCACGAACGCGGAGATGCCGCGCGACGACTCGTCGCCGGTGCGCGCCATCATCAGGACGACGTCGGCCTCGGCCCCCCGCGTGCAGAAGACCTTGCTGCCGTTGAGGACGTAGCCCCCGTCGGAGCGCGCTGCCTTGCTCGTCAAAGCGGCCGCGTCGGACCCGGAGGCGGGCTCCGACAGCGAGTACGCGCCGAACGACTCCCCGCTCGCGAGCTTCGCGAGGGTCTCCTTACGTTGCGCGTCGGTGCCGAACTCGTTGACGGCGAACGCGCACAGCGTGTGGACCGAGAGGCCGATCGCCAGGGCGAGGTACGAGCGCGCGAGCTCCTCGATGACGAGCAGGTACGTCCCGTAGGGTTGGCCGCCGCCGCCGTACTCCTCGGGGAACGGGATGCCGGTCAGGCCGAGCTCCGCGAGCTGCCGGTACAGCGGCTCCGGGTCCTCCGACCGCTCCTCGTATCCGATCGAAGCCGGGCCGGCTTCCTTGGTGGCGAACTCCCGTACCATCGCCGCGAGGTCGCGCTGGTCCTCGTCCAACAAGCGCAGGTCGGCGGGCATGTGCAGGAGGATATACGCATGAAGATCGAGGACAGGCAGGGAGAATCGCTCCACGAGGCGACCGTCACGGTCGACGACGAGGAGCTCGTCGACCTGTTGCAGGGCCTCGCCGACGTCATCGAGGGCAAGCGTCCGCACCTGCACTTCTCGCAGCTCGGGGGCCCGCAGCTGGTCGTCCGGCGCACAGCCGAGGCCGACGACGACCCCCTCGGCCGGCAGCTCGACTGGTGGATGGGCCCGCTGATCCTCGTCGGCCTCGTCTTCGTCGTCATCGGCGCGTACACCGTCGTCAGGTGGGCCGCGGGCCTGCTGTCGTGAGCGGCCTCGGCGACAGGCCCACCGCGCTCGAGCGCCTCTCCTCGGGCGCGACGTTCGACCTGCTGGTCGTCGGCGGCGGCATCACCGGTGCCGGCATCGCGCTCGACGCCGCGTCGCGGGGACTGAGTGTCGCGCTGGTCGAGTGCGGCGACTTCGCGTCGGGGACGTCGAGCAAGTCGTCCAAGCTCGTGCACGGGGGGCTGCGCTATCTCGAGCAGGCGCAGTTCGGCCTCATGCGAGAGGCGTCGGTGGAGCGGGACCTGCTCCGCCGCCTCGCTCCGCACCTCGTCGAGCCGATCCCGTTCGTTCTCCCGGTGTCGGACCGGTGGAACCGGGCCAAGTTCGGCGCGGGGCTGTGGGCGTACGACGCGCTGGCGAGCTTCAAGAACCTCAAGGTGCACCGACACCTCGGGCCGGACGACGTGGAGTCGCTCGTCCCGGCGATCCCCGGGGGGAAGGTGCGCGGGGGCTACCTCTTCTACGACTGCAGGACCGACGACGTGCGGATGGTCGTCGCGGTCCTCGCGGAGGCGCGGCGCTACGGCGCGGTCGTCGCCAACCACGCGGCGGTCGAGTCGCTGGACGGCGGCGAGGCGGGATCCCGCGCGCTCGTCCGGGACTGCGTCTCGGACACGTCGTTCGAAGTCGCGGCACGCCGGATCGTCGTCGCCGCGGGCGTGTGGGGGGACCGACTCGAGGCGATGTCGTCTCCCGAAGCGACGCCGCGGCTGAGGCCCTCGAAGGGCGTCCATCTCGTGTTCGGCAAGGACGCGTTCCCGGCGACGGAGGCCGCGGCGTTCATCCCGGACGCGGAGCGGCGTCGCATGCTCTTCGTGATCCCGTGGCACGACGCCGTCCTCGTCGGGACGACCGACACCGCGTACGAGGGCGACCTCGACGCACCGAGGGTCGAGCCGGAGGACCGCACCTACTGCCTCGACGCGGTGAACTCGATCTTCGAGCTGTCGCTCGGTCCCGAGGACATCGCCGGGGCGTACGCGGGGCTGCGCCCACTGGTCGCGGCGCGTGCCGGCGCGACCGCCGACCTCTCCCGACGGCACGCGGTGTACTCGATCGCCCCGGGGATCACCGGGATAACCGGCGGGAAGCTCACGACGTGGCGACGTATGGCGAAGGACGCGGTCGACGGCGTCGCGTCGGAGCTGGGGTGCGGCGTCAAGGCGAAGACGCAGTGGATCCGGCTCGGGTCGACCGACGTGTCGCGTCTGAGGACCGCGGTCGAGCGGCGCGCGCTGCGCCTCGGCATCACCGCGCCGCAGATCGCGAACCTCGTCCGCTTCTACGGTGACCGCGCGCTCGAGGTGCTCGACGTTGCCGAACGAGAGGGCCTCGCGCGGCCGCTCGTGCCGGGGGGGCTTCCGATCGCCGCGGAGGCCGCCTATAGCGCGGAGTCCGAGATGGTCGTCCACCTCGACGACTTCCTCGCGCGGCGGACGCGGCTCTCGCTCACTGATCCCGCGGCGGGGACGGGGACCGGGTCGCTGGCAGCCGCTCTGCTCGGCGACGCGCTGGGTTGGGACGCGGCGTTGACCGAGTCGGAGGTCGCGCGGCACCGGCAGCTCGTCGAGCGGGAGCGCGGCGTCCCGCTCCACGAGACGGCGGCCCACGGCTCCGCGCGCCTCGGCACCGGATGAGGGGGCCGCACCTAGACCACGAGGTCGAGATGGTGCGTTCGTTCGACGGGACGCTGCTCGCGGTACGCGCCATGGGCGAGGGCGACCGGCTTCCGCTCCTCGTCGCCAACGGGATAGGTGCGAACCTCGCCGTGTGGCGGCGGGCGCTCTACGACCTCGCGGCCGAGCGGGAGATCGTCACGTGGGACCACCGGGGGCTCTTCGACTCGAAGCCGCCCGCGTCCGACCGGCGGGACGCCGCCGCGCATGCCGAGGACGCGCTCGCGGCGGCCGACTACACGGGCCTGAAGAGGTTCGCTCTCGTGTCGTGGAGCTCGGGGGGGCCGATCGCGCTACAGGTGGCGAACCGCTACCCCGACCGCGTCGCGGCGCTCGTCCTCGTCAACGCGGGCTTCGGCCATCCCGCGGCGCGCCTGATCCGCCACCTCGAGCTCGTCTCCGCGCTCCCGATGCTCGCCGGGGTCGCGAAGCACTTCTCGGCGCGGCTCCAGGGGCCGTTCCGCTCGTTCGTGTCGCGCCCGACGATCGCGGGGATCGTGCGCCAATCAGGTCTGGTGGGACCGTCCGCCGACATACCCGCGGTCGTGGACCTGCTGCAGGGGATGGCGTCCTGCGACCTCCGGAACCTGCTCGAGATCTACGAGGACGTCGCGGGCGAGAGCAACGCGGGGCTGCTCGCCGGGGTCGAGGCCCCCACGCTGCTGGTTGCCGGGAGCAGGGACCCGTTCACGCCCGCGTCGATGCTGGAGGAGATGGAGCGGGCTCTGCCGGACGCGCGCCTGGAGGTGTACGAGAAGGCGACGCACTACCTCCCGCTGGAGCACCCCGCGCGACTGCGCGACGACATCCGATCGTTCGTGGACGCCCGCGGATGACCGCCGTCGGTTCGTTCGTCGCCTGGGTCCGGGAGCTCACGTAGACGGAGCGGCGCTAGCTCGCCGCGCGGCCTCCGTCCGTTCCCACGTCTGACGCTTCACCCATCCCTGCGTCGCCGGAGCGAGCAGGAGCAGGACCGCGGCCGCAGAGCCCGCGATCGACCACCACTGGCGCGGGCCGGTCGTCAGACGGAAGAACAGCGACATCCCCTCTGCGACAAGGGCAAGAATGAACACGCCCCGCTTCCCGACCCAGAACCCCCAGAGGAACAGCACGCCGACGGCCACGGCGACGGACGCTGCAGGGAGAGTGGCCCCGAAAGGGCTGATCGCGAACGACGCGGCGTACAGGACGAGGAGGGCCCGGACCGTCAGGGGCCGCTCGCGCCACTCGGACCTGAACTCGTCCGCTCCCACGGAACAAGCTTAGGACGAACCCGAGGGCGGTTTCTTGTCACACACGTCCGGCATCCTTATGCAGCCGTGGCCGTGGGTATCGGGGAGGAGCCGGCGATGAGATCAAGGACGTGGCACAAGGTTGTCGCACTGGCGCGCGCCGGACGGCAACTGGTCGACCTCGCTGCAGAGGTATGGAGCGACGCGTGGGTGAAGATTCTCGGCGTGGTCCTTGCGGCCGTTCTCTACGTCGTACTTAGGGTCGCGTGGAAGATGCTCGGTCTGCCGGCGAGCGGGACGGGTGAAGTGCTGACGCAGATGCAGATGCTCATCGCCGCACTGCAGGCAGGTTTCGCGTATGTCCTCGCGATGACTGCGATGCACGCTTCGAAGATGAACACCGCGTCGGTTCGCCAAGCGCGGCAACGGGACCTCGAAGACGATCGGCGCCATCGCGCTGGGCTGGCATACGCGCTGTCTGGCGCCGCCATTGACGCGGCCGCATCTGGGACAGCCCTTGCGCGGGTCCAGCAATCTGGGCTTCGACCGTGGCGGCGGTGGCTCCCGCAGTCAACCGCTCGAAGGGAGTTCACGCTCGCCACTTGGAGAGAGCTCGTAGCCGCGGTGTCCTCCGCATCGAAGGCGTTGGAGCGTCTTCGGTACGAGGGCGATCCTCGCCTTATCGACCCTGGACAGCGGCTCTTCCACGTCGTCGTGGAAATCCTCGAGCTGGCGTCCGCGGGGAAGCACAAGGACGTCGAGGAGCTCGCCGGCACCGTTCGGGAGCTCGGGAATGAGCTTCTCGACGCGCTCGTGGTCCCTGCGCCACTCCGCGCATAAACGCGGCGAAACATCAGACCTTCAGGCGGATCGCGTTCTTCAGTAGCTCGAACGTCGCAGGGGTCGTGCCTAGGACCTCGCCGTCGGCCTCGATCGGTAGCGGGCGCTCCGACGTGATCGAGCAGCGCACCCGCTTCGCCTCCTTGATGTCGGGGTGCGGGACGTGCTCGCCCTTGTAGACCTTCGGCACGATAGCGATCGCCTCTCGCTTGCGGACCTTGTCGATCTGGATGTCGAGCAGACCATCCGTCGGCGCGGCCTTCGGCGCGATCTTCATGCCCCCGCCGAAGAACTGCCCGTTCGCGACGACGAGGTTGTTCATCGGCCCCTCGTACTTGCGGTCGACCAGGTCGACGACCACCTGCGTCTGCTTGTGCCCCCGGATCGTGAGCCAGAAGGCGAAGAAGTAGACCGTGGGGCCGAGCCAGCGCGGGAGCCGCGCGGCACGCGCCACTACCGCGGCCCCCAGCCCCACCTCCGCGATGTTCGGGAAATAGCGCACGACGTCGACGCCGTCCTGGCGGTAGGTGATCTTGCCGACGTCGATCGGGAACGACTCGACGCCGTCGAGGTGCGCAACCGCGTGGCCGGGCATCGCCGGGATGCCGAACGTCTTGATGAAGTCCGAGCCGGTACCGGCCGCGACGACGCCCAGAGCCGCGTCGGGGTTCACGGCACGGTCGTCGACGATCATCCCGTTGACGACCTCGTGCACGGTCCCGTCCCCGCCCACCGCGACGACGAGCCTGATGCCGGACTCCAGCTCCTCCCGCGCTATCTCTGTCGCGTGCCCCGGCCCCTCGGTGTGGCGCACCTTGTACTCGAGGCCGCGCTCGTCGAGGTGCGACTGCACCTCCGGCAACGCCTTGCCGACGCCGCCCCGCCCGGAGCGCGCGTTGCATATGAGCGTCATCGGACCGAACGGCGACGAGCTCACAGCCCGAGGGCTCCCGGGTTCATCACGCGCTTCGGGTCGATCGCGGACTTCACGGCGCGCAGCACGTCGAACCAGCCGCCGAGCTCCTCTTCGAGCCACGGCGCCTTGACGCGCCCGATCCCGTGGTGGTGGCTGATCGAGCCTCCCGCGTCGAGGCACGTCCGCATCGCGGTCTCCCACCACCGGCCTAGTAACTCGTGTGCCTCGTCGTCGTCGCTGCACGCGGCCGCGAGCGTGAAGTACAGGCACGCGCCGTCGCGATAGACGTGCGAGACATGGCACCCCGCGATGTCCGCCAGCGGACGAAGGGCCTCCTTCATCGAGTGGTACAGGTCCCTCAGCACGGTCCAGGTACCGGCGACCTCGACGGTCTCGACGAGCGCGTGGGGGCCGAGGATCCCCTCTCCGGCCATCAGCCGTCGGAACTCCCCCACCGCGTCGTTGCGGTGCGACCACCAGTGCTCCACGAGATGCTTACCGGCAGGCGACCCTCCCGCCAGCTCCACCGCGGCCCCCGCGCGCGCCGCGGCCCCCTCACCGTCGAACGACAGGAGCAGGAGGGGACCCTGCGCCTCGTCCGGGAAGTGGCGCAGGAAGATCGCCGAGTCCTCCGCGTCGTAGAGGCGGACGAGCGTCGGACGGACCTCGGACTGAACCACGGTCCGGCAGGCAGCCACGCCGTCGCTCATGTGCTCGAAGCGGACGGCGGCATCGGCGCGTTCGCGCGGCACCGGGCTCACGCGCAGGTCGGCCTCGGTCACGATCCCCAGCGTTCCCTCGGACCCGATCAGCAGCGACGCGACGTCGGGGCCCGCGGCCCGGCGCGGCACGGTCTTCGAGCGCACGACCCGGCCCCCGGGGAGCACCGCGATGAAGCCGGCGAGCAGGGACTCGATCCCTCCGTAGCGCGCCGAGAGCTGGCCGCAGGCGCGCGTCGCGATCCACCCTCCGACCGTCGAGATGCCCACCGACTGCGGCTCGTGGCCGAGGAGGTATCCGGCCGCGTCGAGGTGCGCGGCCAGCGCGGGGCCGGTCACACCCGCGCCGCAATGCACGAGCCGGCTCCTCTCGTCGACGGGGTCGACCGCGTCGAGCGCCGTGAGGTCGACGACCACGCGACCGGACGGGACGGCGGAGCCGAGGACGCTCGATCCCCCCCCCCACGGGACGACCGCTGTGCCCGTGCGGTCCGCCCACTCCAGCAGCGCCGCGACCTCGCCGGTGCTGCGCGGCCGCACGACACATGCGGGAGGAGCGGGGGCCGCGCCGCGCCTGCGGTCCAGCAGAGCGCGCGGCGCCCAGTCGGCCGCGTGGGCGTCGAGGTCGTCGGGATCGGTGCTGACGGCGCCGGGGTCGAGGAGCTCGGCGAGCTGCTCCGTGAGCGTCACACTCGCTCGACGACCGTTGCGATCCCCTGGCCCACGCCGATGCACATGGTCGCGACGCCGTAGCGGGACTCGCGGCGGCCCATCTCGTGGACGAGCGACGTGAGGATGCGCGCACCCGAGCATCCCAGCGGGTGCCCCAGCGCGATCGCGCCGCCGTTCACGTTGACCTTCTCCGGGTCGAGGTCCAGCCCCCTGATGCACGCGAGCGATTGCGCGGCGAACGCCTCGTTGAGCTCGAAGAGGTCGACGTCTTCGATCGCGAGCCCGGCGCGCTCGAGCGCCTTGCGCGTCGCGTAGATCGGCCCGATCCCCATCATGCGCGGCTCGACGCCGGCGACCGCGGACGTCACGATCCGCGCCATCGGCTTCCACGCGTGTGCCTCGAGTGCCTCGCCTGACGCGAGCAGCAGCGCGGCCGCGCCGTCGTTGACGCCGGACGAGTTGCCGGCGGTCACGGTCCCGCCCTCGCGGAACGCGGGGCGCAGCTTCGCTAGCCGTTCGAGCGACGTGTCGGGGCGCGGGGGCTCGTCCTGGTCGACGACGATCGGGTCGCCCTTCCGGCGCGGGACCTCCACGGCGACGATCTCGTCCTTGAAGCGGCCCTCGTCGCGCGCCGCGACCGCTCGCCGGTGGCTCGTCAGCGCGAACGCGTCCTGGTCCTCTCGGGAGATCCCGTAGCTGTGGCCGACGATCTCCGCGGTCTCGCCCATGGCGTGCGATCCCCAGGCCTCGTGCATCCTCGGGTTCACGAAACGCCAGCCGATCGCCGTGTCGTACATCTGCTGCGTCCTGTCGAAGGACGCCTCGGCCTTGCTCAGGACGAACGGCGCGCGGGTCATCGACTCGGACCCGCCGGCGACGATCACCGACGCCTCGCCGGACTTGATCTGGCGGTACCCGGAGTTCACGGCCTCGAGCCCCGACCCGCAGAGGCGGTTGACCGTTGCACCCGGAACCTCGACCGGGAGGCCCGCGAGCAGCGCGGCCATACGGGCGACGTTCCGGTTGTCCTCGCCGGCCTGGTTCGCGGCCCCCCACACGACGTCGTCGATCGCGTCGCCCGGGGCTCCGGTGCGCTTCACGAGGGCCCGGATGACGTCGGCCGCGAGGTCGTCGGGGCGAACGGCCGCCAGAGCACCACCGAACCTGCCCATCGGCGTGCGCACCGCGTCGACGATGAATGCATCGCTCATGCGGCGATTCTCCCACGGGCGCGACTGCGCCCCGGAGGAACTCCCCGGGGCGCAGTGAGCTATCGAAAGGCCGAGTGAGAAGCTAGCAGCCCTCCTGCACGAAGTACACGGAGGGAGCGATCCCGTTCGCCGGGTCGCCGGGGTCGACTACCGGACGGAGCGTGCACGGCGGGCGGCAGTGCGGCCCGGGCGCCTGACCCTTACAGGGGTTGTCGTCCGCGAGCGCGGGGGCCGCGGGCACCACTGCAACGAGGGCGGCCGCACATCCCAGCGCGATCCTGGCGAGCTTGCTCATTCGTCCTCCTCTGAGGTCGTCCGTCTCGACCGCGCAGGGTTCTAGGGACGAACGCGACAATCCTGCCCGCGCGGCTACAGCTCCAGCGACGAGTACGCCACGACGCCGCGGTGCAGGCCCTCTACCGCGCGGCCCACCAGGACGCGCAGCTCCTCGTCCGCGGTCACCTCCTCGATCTGGCGCAGGAGGTCGATGAGCTGCTTCGTCGCCCGCACGAAGTCGCCGGCGGGGTCGTCGTCCGAGAGCACCTCCTCGAGCGGCCATCCCGCCGCCCACCGGAACGCCTTCGCGGCGAACCCGGGGTCCGGCTCCCGGGTGAGCTCCAGCCCCCTCTCGTCCTCCTTGCGCCGGATCTGCCTCCACAGGCGCATCAGCTCGCCGTGCACGCGGCGGCCGCCGGGCGTCGGCATCTCGACGACGTTGTCGCTCTCGGGGCCGCGGGTCTCGTAGACGAGCGCCGAGCACACCGCGGCCAGTTCCGGGGGCTCGAGCCCGCGCAGCATGTCCCGTTCGAGCATCTCGACCACGAGCAGGTCGGACTCGTTGTAGACGCGCGTCAGCCGCTCCCCCTTCTTCGTCAGCGACCACTCCTCGACGTAGTCCAGGTCCTCGAGGACGTCGAGCACGCGGTCGAAGCGCCGCGCGAGCGTCGCGGCCCGGCGCGAGATCTGGCGGTCGACGCCCGCGACCTCCTTCTCCAGACGAGCGGCCCTCTCCGCGAAGTGGATGTGCCGACCGAGCTCCGGGCACTTCGCGACCGGGTGCGTGGCGACCGCGCGCCGCAGCGCCTTCAGCTCGTCCGCGTCCTCGGCTTCGTTCTCCGGCTCCTCCGGCGGCGCGGCGTCGTCGAGCGCCGCGAGCTCCCGCGCCAGGCGGCGGCGCGCCGTGAGGTCGCGGACGTTGAAGTCGCGCGGGAGGCGGAGCCGCGCTATCGCCAGCGGCGGCTCCCGGAAGTCCACGGGCGCGAGCCTGATCATCGTCCTCTCCTCCGAGAGCACGAGCACCTTCGGGACGGCCTCCGAGCGGCGCGTGGTCACGTCGATCACCGCGTAGCGGCCGCGCCGGCGTCCGGCGGGGAGGTCGATGACGTCGCCCGGCCGCAGGGCGCCGATCGCCTCGAGCACGCGCTGGTTGTGTGCGCGCCCGGATCGTCCGCCACGTTGCTCCAGTGCCTTCAGGCGCGCCCGCAGGTCGAGGTACTCCTCGAAGTCGCCGCGGTCGCACTGCATGCGCTCGCGGTAGGAGGCGAGGTAAGCCTCGGACTTCTCCCGCTTGCGCTCTAGCCGCACGACGTCACGGTCCGTCTGGAACTGCGCGAACGACGAGTTCACGAGGTGCTCCGCCTCGTGGCGGTCGTAGTTGCGGACGAGGTTCACGGCCATGTTGTACGAGGGCTGGAACGACGACTGCAACGGGTACGTGCGAGTCGACGCGAGCCGGGTGATCGTGTCGAACGGCGTGAACCTCTGCAGCAGCACCACGGAGTGGCCGACCTCGTCGATGCCCCTGCGTCCGGCGCGGCCCGACAGCTGCGTGTACTGGCCGGGCGTGATCAGCTCGTGCTTCTCCCCGGTGAACTTCATCAGGCTCTCGATCACGACCGTGCGCGCCGGCATGTTGATCCCGAGCGCGAGCGTCTCCGTCGCGAACACGACCTTGATGAGCCCCCGCGCGAACAGCTCCTCGACCGTCTCCTTGAACGGAGGGATCATCCCGGCGTGGTGCGCGGCGAGCCCGTTCGCCACGCCGCTGACCCACTCGCCGTAGCCGAGGACGTCGAGCTCGTTGAGGTTCAGCTCCGCGACGCGCGACTCCGCGTACTCCGTGATCGTCTTGCGCTCGTCCGCGGTCGTGAGCCGGATCCCCTCGCGCATGCACTGCCGCACCGCCTCGTCGCAGCCCTTGCGCGAGAAGATGAAGTAGATCGCGGGGAGCATCTTCTCGCCCGCCAGCCGCTCGACGACCTCGGAGCGCCATGGGATGCGTGCCCGCTTCTCGCGCTCGCGCCGGCCGCGGGGGCCGGGTCGTGACTGACCGCCGCGCCGCGTGCGCCGCTCGAGCTCCCGCCCCCGCGGGTTCGGCGTGACCTCGCCCTTCGCCGTGCGGACGAACATCGGAAGCAGCTCGTCGCTCGCGAAGTACCAGTGCTTGATCTCGACGGGGCGGCGCTCCTCGATGATGACTTCGGTGCGGCCGCGCAGCGTCTGGAGCCATTCGGCGAACTCCTCCGCGTTCGACACCGTCGCCGAGAGCGACACGATCTTCACGTCTACCGGGAGGTGGATGAGGATCTCCTCCCACACGCCGCCGCGGTAACGGTCCTGGAGGTAGTGCACCTCGTCGAGCACGACGTACTCGAGCGCCCGCAGCTCCGGCGAGTCCTCGTAGATCATGTTGCGGAGGACCTCGGTCGTCATCACGACGATCGGCGCGTCGCCGTTGAGCGAGTTGTCGCCGGTCAGGAGGCCGACGTTCGAGGGACCGTGCAGCGAGAGGAAGTCGCCGTACTTCTGGTTCGACAGCGCCTTGATCGGCGTCGTGTAGAAGGTCTTGCCGGTGCCCTGGAGCGCGAGCCACGCCGCGAACTCGCCGACGACGGTCTTGCCCGCGCCGGTGGGGGCCGCCACCAGCACCGACGATCCCTCGACGAGCGCGTTGCACGCGCGGCGCTGGAAGTCGTCGAACGGGAACCCGTAGGTCTTCTCGAAGACCGCCGCGGGATCGGCCGGCAGGGCTCCGGCGTTAGTTGCCGTCGCCCTGGTCTCCGCCACCCTTCTTGCCGCCACCGCCGTTCCCGCCGTCGCCTCCGGTGTCCGAGGGGACCTCGATCGTGGTGGAGCCCTCGCCACCGGTGTCGCCGGCCGGGGGCTGCGCGGGGGTCGTGCCCTGCGGGATCGACAGGTTCGACAGCTCGCCGTCGACCTCGACGAGCTCCTCGTCGAGCGCGTCGACGCCCAGGCCGAACAGCGCCGCGGCCTGCTCGACCTCGATGTTCGCCAGCGCGAGGAGCTCGGTCCGCAGGTCTCCCTCGGCGTCCCCCACGCTCTCGAACGTCCGCGCGGCCCCCGCGTAGGACTCGAGCGACTGGAGGAAGAGGCTGTTGGCGACGTCGGCTCCGTCCGGCGGGCTCAGGGTCGCCACTTGGGCCTGCGCCGCGGCTAGGTCCTCGCTCCACGTCGGCGCGTCCTTCGCGAGCTGCTCGAAGTCCGGCTCGCCGGCAGCGACGAGGCTCATCTCCTCCGCGACGGGGCCGATCGTGGTGGCGAAGGCCCGGACCGACGCGACGTACTCCTCGAGCGCCTCACGCTGCTGCGTGCGCTCCTTGGACTTGTTCTGGGCGTCCGCGATGGCCCAGATGCTCACGCCTACGATGACGGCGATGATCATCCCGCCGATCAAGCGGCCTTCGGTCGTCTTGTACCAGGGGGTGTGCTTGCGGCCGGTGTAGACCGGGCGCGGGGCGGCCGCCGGGCGCCTCTGCCCCTGGCTCCCCCTCTGCTGGGACTTCTTCTTCCCCTTGATCGCCACGGCGAGCGACTATACCGGGCTTAGGCCCTCTGCTTCTTCCTCTTGGCGAACGCCAGCAAGACGATCACCAGCTCGTACAGGGCATAGAGGGGCAGCGAGAGCGCCATCATCGTGAACGGATCCTGGGTCGGCGTGACGAGCGCGCCGATCAGCGCGATCACGACGATGGCGTAGCGGCGGTAGCGGCGAAGCTGCTCGACCTTCACGACGTTGGCCAGCCCCAGGAAGAACAGCAGCAGGGGCAGCTGGAACGTCACGCCGAAGGCGATCAGGATCAGCCCGACGAAGTTCAGGTACTCCTCGGCGCGGAACTCCACGTCGATGCTGTCGCCGGCGATCGTCACGAGAAACCTCAGCGCGTTCGGAAGCATGTAATAGGCGAACGCGGTGCCTGCCAGGAACAGGAAGATGGCGGAGAAGATGAACGGCCCCGCGTAGCGCTTCTCCTTCATCGTGAGCCCCGGGGTCACGAACGCCCAGATCTGGTAGAGCCAGATCGGCGACGCCAGGATCAGCCCGCCCATCGACGCGATCTTCAACCTGATCACGAGGCCCTCGGTCGGCTTGAGGGTCAGGAGCTTGCAGCCGCGGCTCCCGAGCAGCTCGGGGTCGAGCGCGCAGAGGGGCCGGCGAAGCATCTCGAGGATCGGCTCGTAGGCGACGAACACGACGATCGCGGCGACGGTGAAGGCGAGGGCGGAGACGATCAGCCTCGTACGGAGCTCCCCGAGGTGCTCCATGACCGTCATGGTCGTGGCCTTCTGCTTGCGCCTGCGGAGCTTCAGCCACCGCCCGCGGCGGCGGCGCAGGTCCTGGGCGCTCATCGCTCCTGCTCGTCCGGGTCCGCCGGGATCGGCTTGGCAGGTTCGGGGATCTCGGGCTCGTCCGTCTCCGACGTGGACATGCCGTCACGGAGCTCCGTACGCATCTCCGCGGTCATCCGGCGCATCTCGTTGATGGCCTTGCCGATGTTGCGCGCGATCTCGGGAAGGCGCTGCGGCCCGAAGACGACGAGCGCGAGGACCGCGACCGTCAGGATCTCGAGGGGGCCGATCTGGGGCATTCGGGGAGTCTAGAGCCGGTCCGGTTGCTCCAGCCGATTTGCCCGGAGAGAGGCCGCGTCAGGAGCGACGGTTGCCGATGAGCTCGTCGAACCACGAGTCCTGCTTGAGCAGCTCGTGGAACGACAGGAGGTCGTCGTGGTTGATCGGCGGTCCCTGCCTGGTCTCGAGGACCTCGGCGGGAACGTGGATGAGCGTCGGGAGGACGCCGCCGGAGAGCAGGAGCCGGGTGACACGCTCGTCGGCGGGCTTCTCGATGAAGTCACCGCAGTCGGGGCACGAGAAACCATAGGTGTTCATCGGCCGCCCGGCGCCGATGCGCAGCAGGATGTCCTCGGCGGTGAGATCGACCTCTCCGCATGCCGGACACGTAGCCTTGATGGTGGTCATATCTCTCTGCCCTTTGGGTGGCTTGACATGGTCGCTTACGCCACTTTTATCGGCCGCCCCCGCGAAAGGTTTAGGTGCCGGACGGGGGTTTCCGGTCCGGCCTTGCGCTCATGGAAACGGCCCCGCCTGCCGATGGAAGAACATGGCACTTTTCGCGCGGGCGCGCGGTGATCTCCCCCGCTCTCCCGACAAGTGGCGCCTCGGGCTCGAGGCCGCTCTGAAGGTCAGCGAGATCGCGGCCTCCGCGACGGCTCTGCACCACGCGGTCGGGCAGATGGTGGAGACGGCCGTCGAGCTCATGGGGGCCGAGCAAGGCTCGATCATGCTGCTCGACGACGACGGGCAGACGCTCGTGCTCGTCGCGTCCAGCGGGCTTCCCGCAGACGTCGCCGTCGGGCATCGCGTCGCCGTCGGAGAGAGCGTCGCGGGACGCGTCCTCGCGACGGGTCACGCCCTGCGGTTGGGTGAGGTCGACGCCGAGGAGTTCGTGAACTTCGTACCGAAGGCGCGCTCGATCTCGTCGAGCCTCGTCGTGCCGTTGCGCGTGCACGGCCGTTCGCTCGGCGTGCTGAGCCTCGCGATCTCCGCGGGCTCTGCCTTCCACGACGACGACCTCCGCGTCGCGCAGATGTTCGCCGACCAGGCGGCGGGGCTGATCTACCGGGCGCGGCTCCACGAGCAGGCGGAGCAGCGGTCGTCGGACTTGATGGCGTTGGTGGAGTCGAGCCGGGGGCTGCTCGGAACGCTCGACCTCGACGACCTCCTGCAGCAGGTGCTCGACGGAGGGTCGCGTCTTTCCGGGTCCCGCGCGGGGTTCGCGTGCCTCTTCGATCAGGAGTCCGGGTCGATCACGCGCGGGGTCTTCCGGGGGCTGGACAAGCCGGCGATCCGCAACCTGCTCGAGATGCCCGAGGTCAAGGACGCGGTCGTCCGCTCCGACGTCGCCTCGGTCGTCGAGGAGGGCGCCTCGATCGCGGCCGTCGGGTTCCGCACGACGCGCGGGACGCGCGGCCTGGTCGTCACTATCGCGGACCCGGTGATCCTCGAGGGCCGCACCGACCTCTTGCGAGCGTTCGGCCAGCAGGTCGCGTCGGCGGTCAGCTCGGGCGAGCTGTACGGCGAGGTCAACGGCAAGGAGTCGGAGCTCTCGTCGATCATCCAGACGGTCCCCCACCCGATCGTCCTAGCGGACGCCCACGGCCGGATCGTCGCGATCAACCCCGCCGCCGAGGCGGTGTTCGGCATCTCGACGATGTTCTGCGCGGGTACTCCGGTGCGCGGGAACCTCGGACACGAGGACGTCGAGCGCCTCATGGAGGGGGCCGGCGGCAGCCACGCCGAGGTCGAGTTCGGCAGCCCGCCGCGCACGTACAAGGTGAGCGTGAACGACGTCGAGGTCCCCGGCGCGCCGATGGGGCGCGTGCTGATCATGGACGACGTCACCGCGGAGCGGGAGATGATCCAGAAGCAGCGCGACTTCGTTGCGATGATCGGCCACGAGCTCCGCACCCCACTGACGCTCGTCAAGGGGTTCGCCCGCACGCTGATCCGCCGCGTCGACCGGGGGAAGCTGACGCCCGAAGACGCACGAGAGGCCCTCGTGACGATCGACGCGAAGGCCGCCCAGCTCGAGCGGCTGATCGAGGACCTCCTCTACGTCTCGAAGATCGAGACCCGCGAGGCGTCGTTGAAGGTCGACACCGCGGAGGTGCCGGACCTGCTGAAGCGCGTGGCCCAGGACGTGATCGGGGACCACGCCGGCCGCCGCATCTCCGTCGAGGTCGCGTCGTCGCTCGCATGGCCGTGCGACGAGACGAAGGTCGCGCTCGTGCTCCGCCACCTGCTCGAGAACGCGCTGAAGTATTCGGAGGACGACGTGACCGTGCGGGCGTCGGAGGACGGGGTCGACCTCACGGTCGAGGTCGTGGACCGGGGTGCCGGGATCCTGTCGAGCGACATCCCGTTCATCTTCGATCGCTTCCGCCAGGTCGACGGTTCGTCGACGCGGGAGCACGGCGGCACCGGCGTAGGGCTCTATCTGTGCGCTCAGCTGGTGCGGATGCACCACGGCCGGATCTGGGTCGACTCGACGTGGGGCAAGGGCTCGAACTTCTCGTTCTCGATCCCCCGCCGGGAGCCGGTGAGCGAGATCGTTCACATCACGAGCCCCGGCGAAGCTCGGACGGCTTAGCGGTCCGGAGCTCCACCGGTCCTCGAACACATGCGTTGCCGGAGGTGTGTCAGACACGTCAGACATGACAGTCGTGTCTGACGTGTCAGACGGCCTCCGGGAGGACTATGCGACGTAGCGGGCGATCGAACACCGCCCAGGGGGCCGGGGAGGGAACCGCGTCGCGGGCCACGAATCCCTGATCGTCTATGCGTACCGGACGAAGGGAGCGGGCAATGAGGCGAAGGATCCTTACCGCGGTAGCGGCGGCGGCGATCGGGACGGCCGCGATGACCGGGACGGCATCGGCCGCCGAGCAAGTCGAGGTCTGCGAGACGTTCGGCCAGACCAGGATCTGCGTTCGGGCCCTCGAGTCGGGGGCGGTCGTCGGCGTCACCATCTGCCAGGGCATCTTCTGCTTCGAGCGGAACGTGCCTCAGCCGGTCTGACGCGCTAGGCCGTGTAGGGCGCGGCAATCTCCCGCGCCAGCCGTCTCACCTCGGACAGGACGTCGGCCGGGTCGACCCGGCGCGCTCCCGCGCCGAGCTGCAGGACCAGCGTGGCGGCCCAGCGCGTGCTGCTGACCGCGATCTCCACGCGCTGCCACCCGTCTTCCAGCGTCTCCGAGCTGCGCGGGTGGTAGTAGTCACCGAACCAGCGCGCCACCGCGGGCGAGATCTCCATCGTCAGCGTCGCCTCGTCGCCGCGCTCGCGGAACGCGTTCTTGTAGACCTCCGGGTCGAAGTCGTCCGGGACGTCGGCGGGCTCGTCGAGCACGGCCACGTCCTTCATCCGGTCGGTGCGGAACATCCGCTCGTCCTCGCTGAGGTGGTCCCACCCGACGAGGTACCAGCGCCCGAGCGCGCCGATCAGCCCCCACGGGTCGACCGTCCGGTGTGTCAGCTGGCCCCGCGTCGCGGAGAAGTACTCGAGCCGCACCTTCCGGCGCGACAGCAGCGCCTCCTCGAGCGTCTCGATGTGGCCGCCCTGCGCGGGGGCCAGCCGGACGTCGATCTCGGCCCCCTCGGCGTCGTCCCGGCTCACGCCGAGCGCGCGCCCGAGCTTGTCCAGGGCGCGGCGCAGCGCGTCGGCCTCCTCCATCCCCGGCGAGTCCACGAGCGCGGCGGCGCCGGCGTAGAGCGTCAGCGCCTCGGCGGGCGTGAACCGCAGCGGCGCGGAGAAGTAGTCGGCCATGCGGACGTGCACCCGGTCGTCGTCGATCGAGACGTCGATGAGGTCGCCCGGCCCGTAGCCGGGAAGGCCGCACAGGAACACGAGCTCGAGGTCGCTGACCAGCTCGCGCTTCGGGACGTTGAACTTGCGCGACAGCTCGTCGACGCTGACGCCGGGGTGGTGGATCGCGTACGGGAGCAGGAGCAGGATGCGCTGGAGGCGGCGGCCGACGCGCCCGGGGGCCGCGCTGCTCACGACGTGGTCTCTTCCAGGAACGGCTCGAGGTGCCGCAGCAATGCGGCCCTCGCGGACGGCGGCTCCAGGATCTCGACGCCCGGCCCCAGCCCGATCGCCCACGACACGAGCGCGTCGACGTTGGAGACCTGGAGCTCGACGTCGACCGCACCGCCGGGGCGTTCGCGCCGCGGCGCGTCCGGATGGTTCTGCTCGGCCCACCAACGGACCCCGGCGTCGAAGCGCACTGTCGCGGTCGCCGGCGCGTCCCCCATCTCCCACGCCTCGCCGGCGACGTGCTCGTCAGCCCGGAACCCCGCCGGCACCTCGTAGCGGTGCTCGCGCACGCGCGGGTCGCCCTCGATGCGCGCGACCTTGAACACCCTCACGTCGTCCTTGGCCCGGTCGCGTCCGACGACGTACCAGTTGCCCCTGCGATGGACGAGCCCGTACGGGTCGACCTCGCGCTCGCGCGCCTCGGCGTCGGTCGCGCTGCGATAGCGGAACGCGACCGCGCGGCGATCGAGCAGGGCCGGGTAGAGCGCCGCGAGCGCGGGCTGCTCCGCGGCGAGGTCGGCCCCCCACACGACACGCGGCCCCCCCCACGTCTCGGCCGCTGCGTCGACCGACAGCTTCATCAGCCCCGTCTCCGCGACGTCGCCTCCACCGAGGACGCTCTCCGCCGCGAGCTTGAGGGCCGCCAGCTCGTCGGGCTCGAGGTCGAGCTGGGGCAGGTAGTAGAGGTTCTTGGGGATTACGTATCCCTCGGTCTCGGCGAGCGCGTCGATGCTCCGCGTCTCGATCGGGATGCCCATCGCACGGAGGTCGGCTTTGTCGCGCTCGAACGCGCGACGGAACGCGTCGAGGGAGTCGGAGTCGTAGCCGGCGATCTCTCGCCGGATCTCGTCGGCGGTCATCGGGCGCGACGTCTCGAGGAGCGCGGCGATCAAGTTGATCAGCCGTTCGATCCGCCGCATCAGGCGAGCGTATCCACGAGCCCGGCGGCATATGTGCCCGCCGCCACAGCGGCCGCGAACGTCTCCGGCACCTCGTCCAGCCCCCGGCCCATCGAGGAGACTGCGACGCCCGATCGGCGCAATGCCTCCATCCCGGGCGCGGGGTCGACGAGGTGCAGGCGGTGCCTCACCGGCAGC
Source organism: Actinomycetota bacterium (assembly GCA_035942255.1). Taxonomy (GTDB): domain Bacteria; phylum Actinomycetota; class CADDZG01; order CADDZG01; family WHSQ01; genus JALZEG01. The sequence continues at coordinate 46,100 of DASZDG010000077.1, forward strand.
TCCGCAAGCTGCTCCACGATCTCCTCGGTGGCGGCGCCCAAATCGGGCACGGCCACGTCGGCCGGTTCGCGCGCCGCGAGCCGCAGCGCGGTGAGCGTGTGGTGGCTGACGCCGCGGTGCCGCTCCCGCTCGTCCGCGAACGAGACGCGGAGGCACGCGACCGGCCTCCCCCCGAGGGCCGCGGCCGCGTCTAGCACCTGCCCTTGCTCGATCGCGGTGAACCCGAGGGCGGTGCTCGTCCCGACGACCCCGGGGCCCATCGCGACGATCGCGACGTCGGCGCGGCCCGCGTGCTGCAGGGCAGCGAGCCCGCTGAAGACGTTCACGGACTCGATGTCGCCGCCGAACGCGTGCCCGCACGTCGCGGTGACGTCGAGGAGGCCGGCGCCCCGCGCCGCTCGAACCAGGTCGCTCCAGGCGAGCGGCAGCGCCGCGGCGTCGGTCATCAGGTAGCCGATCCGCGCGTCCGGCCGCTCCGACCGGATCCCGGCCGCGACCGCCGGAACCTGCGAGTGCAGACCACACGCCACGACGGGCATCCCGTCGATGTCCTCGGCCTCCGCGAGGACGTCGCGGTGGGGGCTGGCGTCCTCCTCCGCGGCCAGCACCTCGGTCTGCCACGGCGTGTAGCGCATCTTCACGATGTGGCCGGAGGGCCGCGGCTCGGGGGCCGGCGCGTCGAGGTCCCAGAGCACGAACGCGCGGCCCCCGGTCCCCAGCGACAGCTCGATCCCCGTCGTGTTCAGCACCACGCGATGGCCCTCCGCAAGCCGCCCGAGCATCGAGGGGAACGCGTCGGCGCCGCAGCGCGAGCCGTCTTCGAGCTCGACCTCGACGCGGACGAGGTCGTCCCTCTCCTCTACGACGGTCCGGACCACGCCCTGGCGGAAGAACGCCATTACAGCGATGCGATGAGCTTCGACACCCGCTCGTCGTGCGACCTGAAGGGGTCCTTGCACAAGACGGTCCGCTGCGCCTGGTCGTTGAGCTTCAGGTGGACCCAGTCGACGGTGAAGTCGCGCCGCTTGCGCTTCGCGGCGCGGATGAACTCGCCGCGGAGCTTCGCGCGCGTGGTCTGCGGGGGCTCCTGGGTCGCCGTCTCGATGTCGGCCTCGTCGCACATCCGCTCCATCTTGTGCCGCCGCTCGAGGAGGTAGTAGAGGCCGCGCTTGCGGTTGACGTCGTGGTACGCGAGGTCCATGAGCGCGACCTTCGGGTGCGCGAGCGAGATCTTGTGCCGCTCGCGGTAGGACTCGATCAGCCGCCGCTTCGCGATCCAGTCGACCTGCTCCGCCAGCGCGTCCTGGTCGTGCTCGAGCGACGTGATCGCGTGCTCCCACATCTCGGCGATCTCGCTGAGGACCTTGTCGTCGCGCCGCTCGACCCAGCGCAGAGCCTTCTCGAGGTACTCCTTCTGCATGTCGAGGGCCGAGGCCTCGCGCCCGTTAGCGAGCCGGACTCTGCGCTTGCACGTCGTGTCGTGCGAGATCTCCCGGATGGCGCGGATGGGGTTCTCGAGCGTGAGGTCGCGCATCTGCACGCCCTCCTCGACCATCCGCAGCAGCAGCGCGGTCGAGCCGACCTTCAGGTACGACGACCACTCGCTCATGTTCGAGTCGCCGACGATCACGTGGAGCCGCCGGTACTTCTCGGCGTCGGCGTGCGGCTCGTCGCGGGTGTTGATGATCGGGCGCGACCTCGTGGTCGCGGACGAGACGCCCTCCCAGATGTGCTCCGCACGCTGCGAGATGCAGAACAGCGCGCCCCGCGCGGTCTGGAGGACCTTGCCGGCGCCGGCGAAGATCTGCCGGGTGACGAAGAACGGGATCATGACCTCGGCGAGGCGGCCGAACTCCCCGTAGCGCGACACGAGGTAGTTCTCGTGGCTGCCGTAGGAATTCCCGGCCGAGTCCGTGTTGTTCTTGAACAGGTAGATGTCTCCGGAGATGCCCTCCTCGCGCAGGCGGGCCTCGGCCGCCTTCAGCAGCCCCTCGAGGATCCGCTCCCCCGCCTTGTCGTGGACGATCAGGTCGTAGACGGAGTCGCATTCCGGGGTGGCGTACTCGGGATGCGAGCCGACGTCGAGGTAGAGCCGGGCGCCGTTCTCGAGGAACACGTTCGACGAGCGCCCCCACGAGACGACGCGGCGGAACAGGTAGCGCGCGACCTCGTCCGGCGACAGCCGCCGCTGCCCCCGGAACGTGCAGGTGACGCCGTACTCGTTCTCGGTGCCGAAGATCCGCTTCTCCACCTGCCCATTCTGTACGGAAACCCGGGTTGCGGCGGCGTTTAGACGCTCGAAGCGGACCCGGCTCCCTCGGCCATCCTCCCGTCTCGCATCTCGAGCACGCGGTCGACCAGCTCGAGGACCTCGGCGCTGTGGGTGGCGAGCAGGCATGCGCTTCCCTCCTGCGCGGCCCCCCGCAGCGCCTCGACCACGCGCACGAGCCACTCCGCGTCCTGGTGACCCGTCGGCTCGTCGGCGAGCAGCAGCGCGGGCGACACCACGAGAGCGCGCGCGACGGCGGCCCGCTGCTGCTCGCCCAGCGACAGCCCCCCGGGCATGCGCTCCGCCACGGCGGTGAGGTCGAGCCGGTCCATCAGCTCGCCGGCGCGGTCCGGAGACCCTCCGCCGAGCCGCAGCGGGAGCATCACGTTCTCGCCGATCGTGAGGTCATCGATGAGGCCGAGGCTCTGCGGGACGATCGCCAGGCTCGCCCACGGCAGCGGCGTCTTCCACGGCTCGTACGTCCCGCCGCCGAGCAGCATCGTCCCTTCGTCGGCGTGCTCCCAGCCGCTGACCACGTTCAGCAGCGTGGTTTTGCCGGAGCCCGACGGCCCGACGAGCGCGACGACCTCCCCCGGGGAGACGGAGAACGAGACGTCGTCGAGCGCGACGACCTCCTCGGGGCCGCGGCGGTAGGTCTTCGTCAGCCCGCGTGCCTCCAGCGCGGCGCTCACGGGGGCGTGATCCTCAGCGACCCGTCCTCCATCTCGATCACCGCGCGGCGGTCGGGGAACCACTCCAGCGCCTCGGGCGGGAGCTGCACGCGGCCGAACGCGTCGATGACCGCGAGGGCCGCGTGCCCGCGGCTCTCGGCCTCGACGGAGCCGTGGCGCAGGTGCAGCGTGGTGTCTGCGGTCTCGACCACCTGGAGGTCGTGCGTCGAGATCACGAACGCGATCCCGCCGTGCGCGAGGTCGACCACGTACGACAGCAGAGCCTCCGCGGAGCGGCTGTCGAGCTGGGCGGTCGGCTCGTCGGCGATCACGACGGCAGGGTTCCCGACCACCGCTTGCGCGAACGCCAGGCGTTGCTGCTCGCCACCGGAGAGCTCGTGCGGAAGGTGGTCCCAGCGCTCGCCGAGGCCGAGCATCTCTAGCACCCCCTCGGCCTCGTCCCGCGCCGAGACACCGCGCAGCCGCGCCGCCAGGCGGACGTGCTCGAGCGCGTTCAGGTACGAGATGAGGTTGTCGGACGGCCGCTGGAAGACGTAGCCGACGCGCTCGCCGCGGACCTTCCGGAGGCCGCTCGGGGACAGCCCCGTGATCTCGGCCCCCTCGATGCTGACCGTTCCGGCGGTCGGCGCGTCGAGCCCGGCGAGGATGCGCAGGAGCGACGACTTGCCGGCGCCGCTCGGCCCCACGACGGCGGTGACGGCCGCCCGCGGGAAGCGAGCGTCGACGCCCTTCAGCGCGTGCACGTCGGAGGTCTCGGTCCAGTAGATCTTCACGACACCGGCGCAGCTCGCCGCCGTCTCGTCAGTCCGCAAGGCGCATCACCTCCGCGACGCTCACGCGGTCGGCGCCGCGCTGTAGCCGCGCGGCCCCCAGCCACGCGGCCGCGGCGAGAACGCCCGCGACCGCCGCGAGCAGCGCGATCGGCACGCTCAGGATCGGGCCGGGCGCGAACTGCGGAAGCGGGTCGAGGTCGTCGTACACCAGCCGGGCCGCGATCCACGCGAGGGCCGTTCCGGTCACGAACGCGGCGGCGAGGAGCGCGGCGAGCTCCCCCGCTACCGACAGCCGGTGCGCCCGCCGCGACAGCCCCATCCGAAGCGTCAACGCGTACGACAGCTGGCGGCTGCGCGCGCGGGCCTGCGCGTAGAGCACGAGCCCCACCAGCGCGAGCGTCCCCGCCATCACACCGAGGGCCTCGAGGTACCCGAACGTCCACGACAGCGACAGGTACGCGGGGCTGCGCTCGGTCTGGGCGGCGCTGACCGTGCGGGCCACGCCGACCCCCGCCTCGTCCAGCGCGGCCACCACCTCGTCCGGCGGACCGTCCACCCACAGCTCCCGCGTCGTATGCAGGCCGGGAAGCGGCTGGTCCTGTGCGGCGAACGCCTCCTCGAGGGCCGCGGTCTCGACGACGAGCAGAGGACGGTCGACGTACATCCCGGGGAACGCGCGTGCCTCCGCTACCGGGTCGAGGACGAGGTGGTACCCGGTCCCCGAGACCGTCAACGGGTCGGCGACGTCGCCGACCGCGATAGCTCGCACCGATTCGCCGGCTCCCCCGTCGAGCGCGCCGAGCAGCTCCTCGAGCGACTCGCCGGCGAACGCGGGCTCCCAGAACGCCGCCTCCGAGAACGTCGACGGGTCGACTCCCAGCACGTCGACGGGGCCGTCCTGCCCCGCGAGCTGGTTCAGCCTCACGACCCGCGTCGCCGGAAAGCCGATGTCGTCGGGCACCTGCGCCGCCGTGCCCAACGCGACGGACACCTCGCTGCCGGAGAACACGCGCGCCTTCGCGCCGATCGTCGCCTGGACCGACGAGACGAGCACCGCGGCATAGGCGAGGATCCCGATCCCGACCGATGCCGCGGTGACGAAGAGGAGCCCGGTGCGCGACGCCCCCGCCACGCGTCGCGAGGCCATGAACGGCGCGGGACGCCAGCGCGACCCGAGCCGGCGCACCCACGGGAAGGCGGCCCTCAGCCCGCGCGCGACGACCCCCGAGGCTCCGGCCACGAACAGCAGCGGGAACAGGAAGACCAGCGGGTCGACGTCCGGGGCGCCGGCCTCGCCCGCCAGCGGGCCGCTGCCCCGGAAGCCGAGCTCGTAGTACGACGCGGCGGCGAGCGTCAGCACGATCGCCTCCCACGGGAGCCGCGCCGCCGCGGTCTTCATCCGCGTCGACGCTCCGGGGGCCTGGTTGCGGCAGGCGACCGCGACCGCCGCGCCGAGCAGCACCAACGCGAGGGCCGCGCTCCAGGCGACCGCGACCGCACCCGCGCGCGCGGCGCCGGGATCGATGACGCCGGCGGGCCCGAGCAACTGCACGAGCCCGATCCCCGCCGCCCATCCGGCCGCGGCCCCCAGCATGGTCGGCAGGGCGGCCTCGGCCGCCGCGCGTACCCCCAGGAGCCACGGAGGGACGCCACGAGCGAGCAGCAACGTGATCTCCACGCGTCTTCGCTGGACCCCGTAGACGCCCGCGGCCGCGACCACGACGAGCGCGACGACGCGGCCCCCGAGCGACAGCGCGTCGACCGACCCCCCGAGCGCGGCGACGGTCTCCTGCGCGTCGTCGACGACGTTCGGAAGCTCCGTCGCGATGTTCGGCGACGTGAATATCTCGTCGCCGTCGGGCGTGATGTCGTTGAACTGCCGCGCGACCCGCGCCAGGGCCCGTCGCAGCTCCGCGGCCTCCGCCAGCGTCGTTCCCGTCAGGTCGACCGGAAGCTCCCAGCGCGTCTGCACGAGCGCGGGAAGGGCATCGGTGACCGCGACCATCGCCGGCTCGTCCATCAGCAGGAAGGGAGGCGGCGGCTCCGCGTCCGCCGAGGGCGGCACGACGTACTCCGCGTAGGAGGTCCAGTACGGCGACAGCGGCTGCAGCGCGAGGTCGCGGTAGATCCCGCCGACGGTGACGCTGGCCGACCGGGGCGGCTCCGACAGCGTGACCTGGTCCCCGGGCTCGACGTCCTCCGCCCGGGCGACCGACAGAGGGACGAGCACGCCGCCGGACGCGTCCCCCTCGACGATCGCCACCTCAGACGCGGCGCCGGTGCGCGACAGCAGCCGGACATCAGAGCCCCCGATCGACGGGGTCTCCGCCAAGATCCCGAGGATGCGCGGCGCCAGGCCCTCGAGCCGCCTCGTCGCCGCGAGCATGGCGTCGTCGCGCTCGACGAGCTCGGCCTCACCCGACCCGCCCGGCCCCGCCAGCCGCGTGTAGTCGATCAGCGTGAAACCGGCGCCGACCGCACCCACCTCCTCCACCTCGGCTGCGAGCGCGGCGGCTCCGGCGGACGCGGTGAAGACGGGGCTGGACGACGTCGGCAGCGCGAGGATCAACGCACCGGCGAGCACGGCTGCGGCTATCTCGGGGAACCTGAGGAGCATCCACGGCGTACGGCGCGACAGTGGGCTCCGGCTCGGCATGGGTCGATCTTCTACTACGAGAGTAGTAGTCGGTGCAACGCAGGCCGTCCGGTGTGCGGCGCCGGTAATATCCGGTCCGGCTCGAGCGGAGGCGAGAAAGGCGCGGTCGATGAGCGGATGCGGTCGCTGCGGTGCGCCCACGCCGCCCGGCGCGCGCTTCTGCCCCACCTGCGGGGCGTCGCTCTCCGACGCCCCCGGTGAGACGGCGCTGAAGACCGTCACCGTCCTCTTCACCGATCTCGTCGACTCCACCGTCCTGGGCGAGAGGTTCGACCCGGAGTCGCTCCACGGGGTGATGCGCGGCTACTTCGATGCCGTGCGAGCGGTGGTCACGCGCTACGGCGGGACCGTCGAGAAGTTCATCGGCGACGCGGTCCTGGCGGTGTTCGGGATCCCCGAGCTCCACGAGGACGACGCGGTGCGCGCGGTGAACGCCGGGGTTGCGGTGCACGACGCCGTGCGGGACCTGAGCCGGCGACTCGAGCAGGATGCCGCTGTCGCGCTGAAGGTCCGGACGGGCATCAACACCGGCGAGGTCCTGTCGGAGACGACGGACGGCTCGACCGGGCGGCTGGTCGGCGACGCCGTCAACGTAGCCGCGCGGCTGCAGCAGGCCGCGGCCCCCGGCGAGATCCTGATCGGGCCGGCCACGCATCACCTCGTGAGGGACGCCGTCGAGACCGAGCCTCTCCCGCCGCTCGTGGTCAAGGGCCGCACCGCCCCGGTCGCGGCGCACCGCGTCGTCCGCCTGCTGAGCGCTCGCGGCCAGCGGGCGCGGCCGCAGACACCGCTCGTGGGACGCGACCGCGAGCTGCGGCTTCTCCGGGAGACGCTAGACCGCGTCGCTGAGGACCGCTCTCCCCACCTGTTCACCGTCCTCGGCGCTCCCGGCGTGGGCAAGTCGCGGCTCGTTGCCGAGCTCGCGGCGTCGTCCCCCGCCCGCGTGCTGCACGGCCGGTGCCTGCCGTACGGCGAGGGCATCACCTACTGGCCACTCGCCGGGATCGTCCAGGGGGCCGCGGGCATCGACTCGGCGGACGATCCCGGCGAGGCACGGCGCAAGCTTGCGGCTTCGGTCGGAGAGGACGACGAGGCCGCCGCAGTCACGAAGGGCGTCGCCCAGGCAGTCGGCCTCTCCGACGCCGAGGTGACGACGGCCGACCTCGCGTGGGCAGTGCGCAAGTACTTCGAGAAGATCGCGGCGCGGCAGCCGGTCGTCGTCGTGGTGGACGACGTCCACTGGGCCGAGCCCGCGCTGCTGGACCTCCTCGACCACGTCCTCGACTCGGTCCTCGACGTACCGTTGCTCCTCGTCTGCACGGCGCGGCTCGAGCTCCTGGAGTTGAGGCCGGGCTGGGGCGGGGGGAAGATGAACTCCGCGAGTCTCGTCCTCGGCCCCTTGAGGGAGCCGGAATGCCGCGCGCTGCTGGGGGCGTTGCTCGGCGACTCGCCCGCCCTCGACGACGTCAACGACGCGGTCTTCCGCGTCGCCGACGGTAACCCGCTGTTCGTCGAGGAGATGGTCTCGATGCTCGTCGAGGACGGGTTGCTGGAGAAGGTCGACGGACGCTGGACGGCGGTGCGCGAGCTGGCGTCGGTCACGGTCCCCCCGACGATCCAGGCGCTCGTCTCCGCGCGCCTCGACCGCTTGAGCCGCGCGGAGCGCGAGGTGGTCGGCATCGCGGCCGTCATGGGAAAGGTGTTCGCGCCGCGTGCGGTGAGGGAGCTCGCCGCGGCGCCCCGAGGTACGGACGTCGAGGATGCGCTCGGCAGGCTCACGCGCATGCAGCTGGTGACGCCGGGCGACGCCGAGTTCGCAGGCGAACGCATGTACACGTTCCGGCACCTCCTGATCCGCGACACGGCATACGAGCACCTCCCGCGCGCCACCCGGGCGGCGATCCACGAGAGGTACGCGGACTGGCTCGTCCACGTCCTCGGCGACAGGCTCGCGGAGTACGACGAGGTCGTCGGCTACCACCTCGAGCAGGCGTACCTCTACCGGCGGGGGCTCGGCGCCGGCGGCACGGGTCTGGCCGGTCGCGCGGCGCAGCGCCTGGCGGACGGTGGCCGGCGTGCCGCGGCGCGCCACGACGTCGACGCGGCGGTGAAGCTGCTGTCGCGCGCCGCGGACCTCCTGACGGATCCGGACGAGGCGCGCCTGGCGGTGCTGCCGGACCTCGGGAGGGCCCTGCACGAGGCGGGCGACTACAGCCGCGCGCTCGCGGTGTTCGACGAGGCGATCGACCTCGCGGCGTCCGCAGGCGACGAGCGGACGGCGACGCGGTGCACGATCTTCAGGGAACGCTCGCGGATCCACCGGGACCCGCAGGTGAACACGGAGGACCTGCGCTCAGTCGCCGAGAGGGCCGTGGACGTCCTGAGCGGACACGGCGACGATCAGGGGCTCGCGTACGCATGGGATCTCCTCTCGTACGTGCACGACTGCGCCGGTCGCTCGTCCGAGGCCTTGGTCGCACTGCGCCACGCGGCGAGCCACGCGGAGCGGTCCGGCATCCCGTCGATCATCAGCTATCAGCAACGAACGCTTCTGCGGTCGCTGGCATGGGGGCCGGGGGAGGTCGCGGAGGTTCTCCCCCTGGCCGAGACCCTCCTGAGCTCGTCCACGGCCGCGCACGACCGGTACTCGCAGGTCCGCGCTCTGCTCACGCTCGCCCACGCGAAGGCCATGACCGGCCGCTTCGACGAGGCGCGCGAGCACATCCGGCTCCAGAAGACGATCTGTAGCGAGGCTCCCTTCGACTTCATCGACGCCTGCGGAGCGTTCGAGCGGTCGCAGGTCGAGGTGCTGGCGGGAGACCTCGCCGCTGCCGAGTCCGAGGCGCGCGCCGGTTGTCAGGTCCTCGAGCGCATGGGTGAGAAGGCGGTACTTCCCACGTTGCAGGCGCAGCTCGCGGACGTGCTCTACGCACGCGGGAGCCTCGACGAGGCCGAGCGTTTGGTCGAGAGCGCACGCTCGTTGTCGACGCCCGACGACTCGCTCACCGAGATGAGATGGCGCGCGGTTCGGGCAAAGATCCTCGCCGCCCGCGGAGCCGTTGCCGAAGCCGTCGACCTCGCGCGTGAGGCCGCCGCGACCGCAGCGGCCACCGGCTACGTGGAGTGGCACGCCGGAGTCCTGGTCGACCTGGCCGAGGTCATGAACCTCGCAGGGCGGCACGCGGATGCCGCGGCCGCGCTCGCCCAGGCACTCGACCTCTACGCGCTCAAGGGGAACTCCGTCTCGCGCGACGCGGTCGTGGGCAAGCTCGCCGCGGCAGCCCCGTCCGGCTGACGGCTACCAGTTCGGCGGCTTCGGGATCGACTCCCACCTCGGGGGCTTCGGGAGGTTGTTCGCCTCGCAGGCCCGCGAGATTCCCTCGTAGTTATCCCGAAGCCATCCCACGATCTCCTGAACCCTCTGCGCAGTCTCGTCGTCCAATTCGAGGACCGGGTCACCCATCGCGTGCTCCTCCTTCGTCGCCGCCCGCCGCTCTGTCGCGCGAAGTATAGGAACGCGCTCGTCTTGCTCGCTGTTAGGTGGATGACACCTGCCGTTAGAGCAGGGACTTCAGCTCGTCGTTCGTGAGCCTGCGGAACTTGCGCCGGGCGCGCGTCCTGTCGAGCACCGCGACCTCGAGCCCGGCCGGCGTGGGCTCGCGGCCCTCTACCGAGACCAGCGCGTCGTGGCCCAGCTTGAGGCCCGCCTTCAGGTCCGGCTCCTTCTTCGGGAACTTGTCCTTGAGGTACGTCCCGAGGGCTTCGGCTTGGCCGCCCATCGCCACCCAGCCCTGCCGGTCGGTGACCGACCCGTCGTAGAGGATGTGGAACAGCTCGTTCGTCGCGGTGCTGTCGCCGACCGCGGCGACGAGGATCTCGCACTCGTAGGGCTTCACCTCGGACGTGAAGATGTTCCCGAGCGACTGCGAGTACGCGTTCGCGAGTCCCTTCGCGGTGACGTCCTCACGCGAGTACGAATAGCCCTTCACGTCGACGAGCCGGATCCCGCCGATGCGGAGCTGCTCGAACTCGTTGAAGCGGCCGACTCCCGCGAACGCCATGCGGTCGTAGATCTCGGAGATCTTGTGGAGCGTCGCGCTCGGGTTCTCGGCGATGAACAGGATGCCGTCGGTGTACTCGAGCGCCATGACGGACTTGCCGCGCGCGATGCCCTTGCGCGCGTAGTCGGCCTTGTCCTTCATGAGCTGCTCTGGCGAGACGTAGTAAGGAGTCGGCATCGCTAGCCCTCCTGCTCCGGACGGCGCACGTCCACGGTGTGGGTCTCGGGCAGGAGCATCCGGTCGCGCCTCTCGGAGATGAGCTCCTCGAACAGGCGGCGGATCTCGGGCTCCGCGATCTCGACGAGGCCGCTCGACGTGATAGCGGCGACCGTCGGGAAGATGCCGCGCATCAGGTCCGGCCCGCCGGTGCCCACGTCCTCGTCCGCCGCGTCGAACAACGCCTCGATGGCGACCTTCACCGCGTCGTCCCGGGAGAGGTCGGAGCGGAAGCGCTTCTTCAAGCTGCTGCGCGCGTCCTTACCGCCGGAGCCGGTGGCGTGGTAGTCGTCCTCCTCGTAGCGACCCCCGGTGATGTCGTACTTGAAGATGCGGCCCTCCCCGCGGGCCTCGTCGAACCCCGCGAACAGGGGGACGACCGCGAGGCCCTGCATCGCGGCCGGGAGGTTGGCCCGGATCATCTGCGAGAGCTTGTTGGCCTTGCCCTCGAGGCTCAGCCGCTCGCCCTCGACCTTCTCGTAGTGCTCGAGCTCGGTCTGGAAGAGGCGGACCATCTCGACCGCGGGCCCGGCCGCGCCGGCGATCGCGACCGCGGACATGTCGTCGGCCGCGAACACCTTCTCGATCGAGCGGTGGGCGATCTGGAACCCTTCGGTCGCACGCCGGTCGCCCGCGACGATGACGCCGTCGCCGAAGCGCAGCGCAAGCACGGTCGTCCCCTCCGGCACGTGGAGGTGACCGTCGGCCTCGACCGGCGGGAGGACCTCGGGGGTGGTGGCCTTCAGGACGTCCGAGAAGGACGAGCCGGGGCCGTAGACGGGCATGCGGAGGAGGTCGGTGAGGGCATGGTCGTCAGGGGTCATGGGCCAGAAGATAGTCCATTGCCCGGCGCAGGGTCGGAACGTCGTCCTCGAAGCGGCCGATGCCCTGATTGCAGTTGAGGCAGAGGAGGCCGCGGACCGCGCGGGTGTCGTGACAGTGGTCAACGTGCTTGGGCTCGGCGACGCGGCAGACGGCGCAGAGGCCGTCCTGTGCGGCGAGGAGCCGATCCACCTCGTCCCGCGTGATGCCGTAGCGGTACGCAAGAAGGTAGTTCTTCTCGCCACCGTGCTTTCGCTGCTTGTAGAACTTTGTCCGCGCGTTGTGGCAGGACTTGCAATACGTGTGCCGTCCCGTCTTGTTGCCGCGGTGACGGGGGAATTCGTCCGGATGCTTGTCGAGGCCGCACTGGGGGCAACGCATCAGCGATCCCGCTCCGACTGTGCCTGCAGATAGTCGATCGCAGCTTCGATGGTTTGGCGATTGTCGCGGAACTGCCCCAGCCCGCCGTTGCACATCTCGCAGAGGATCCCGCGTACCTTCCCGGTGCGGTGATCGTGATCGACGTGGACTGCCGGGCGCTTGAGACAGATCGGGCAGAGGAAGCCCTGCGCGGCGAGAAGCGAGTCGAAGTCTTCGGGCGTGAGGCCGTACCGCCGTTTCATATGGTACTTGCGGCTGCCGCCCGCTCTCGCGACGCTTTCGCGGACCTGCCGGTTGTGGCACGGCTTGCAGTAACAATGCCGCCCCGAAGTGGTCCGGCGATTGCGCGGGAACTCTTCGGGCGGCTTTTCTCGTTTACAACGCGCGCACCGCACGATCTCTCCTTTCGGCGGCGCGCGGTGCCGCGGGTGTCTAACTACGTACTGTCACGTCGCAACTACTCTCCGCTTACTCCCCCCCCTTCTGGACGTATGAACGTACGAACTCCTCAGCATTGGCTTCGAGGACCTCGTCGATCTCGTCCAGCAGCTCGTCCACGTCTTCGGTGCGCGACTCGGACTTCGTCTCCTCCGTCGCCTGGGGTGCCTCGTCCTGCTTCGGCTTCGGCTTGCGGGTCTGGTCGGCCATGTTGCTTCACCTCTCCTTACGGGTCAGGGTCGAATCGTACCCAGGGGGTGCGACCGAACCACGTACTTAGATCGTCGGTCAGGCGCTGAGGTTCTTGAGAAGGGCCCCCGCGTCGGGCGAGGCGTCGAACAGCGCCTGCACGCGCTCCTTCGTCCCCCGGGTCGGCTCGAGCGTCGGCACCTTGCGCAGGGGCTCGTCGCCGACGTCGAAGATCAGCGCGTCCCACGAGGCCGCGACGATCACGTTCGAGAAGCGGCGGAGGCACTCGCCGCGGAAGTACGCGCGGGTGTCCTCGGGGGGATGGTCGATCGCGAACTGGATCTCGTCCTCTCCGACGAGCCGCCGGATCTTCCCCGACGCCGCCATCTTGTTGTAGAGGCCCTTCGACCTCTGGACGTCGTGGTACTGGAGGTCGACGAGCTTCAGCTTCGGGTGGTCCCACTCGATCCCGTCCCGGTCGCGGTACGCCTCCATCACCGAGAGCTTCGCGACCCAGTCGAGACGGTCCCGGAGCTGCATCGGGTCGCGTTCCAGCGTCTCGAGGACGTTCTCCCACTGCTCGAGCACGTCGCCGCTGACCGGATCGGTCTCGTTGTCCTGCGCGTACTTCTTGCAGAGCCTCAGGTACTCCCACTGGAGCTCGAGCGCGGAGACCGTGCGGCCGTCCGCCAGCTCGAACGTCTCGGTGAGCCCGGGGTCGTGAGAGACCCTCCGCATCGCCCGCACGGGCTCGAGGATCGTCAGGTCGTCCGTGATGAAGTCGTCCTCGATCATGCGGAGGACGAGCGCGGTGGCCCCCACCTTGAGGTACGTGGAGAGCTCGGCCATGTTCGCGTCGCCGGTGATGACGTGCAGCCTGCGGTAGCGCTCGGGGTCCGCGTGTGGCTCGTCGCGCGTGTTGATGATCGGGCGCTTGAACGTCGTCTCGAGCCCGACCTCGACCTCGAAGAAGTCCGCGCGCTGGGAGATCTGGTAGCCGACGGCGTCGGCGCCGTTCTCGGCCCCCACCTTCCCCGCGCCGCAGAACACCTGGCGCGTCACGAAGAACGGCGTCAGGTGCTTCACGATGTTCGGGAAGGGCGTGGCGCGGTCCATGAGGTAGTTCTCGTGGCAGCCGTACGAGTTGCCCTTGCCGTCGGAGTTGTTCTTGTAGATGAAGACCCGCTCGCCCTCGGGCACGATCGCCTGGGCCGCGTCGATCGAGGCCTCGAGGATCCGCTCCCCCGCCTTGTCCCAGATCACCGCGTCGCGGGCGTTGGAGCACTCGGGACTCGAGTACTCGGGGTGCGCGTGGTCGACGTAGTAACGCGAGCCGTTCGGCAGGATGACGTTGACCAGCCCGGAGTCGTCCTCGATCGCGACGTCGGGCGTCGCGCGCTCGAAGCCGCGCGCGTCGCGCAGCGGGCTCTCCTCCTCGTAGTCCCACTTCACCCGTTTGAACGCCGGCTGCGCGTACGCGTTGATCAGGAGCGACGACGTGAGGATCGGGTTGAACTCCGACGCGTTGCGGACAGAGATCCCGTACTCGGTCTCGATCCCGCAGATCTTCGGCGTGGCCATGTAAGGAGAACCCTACGACGGACGGCTACAGGTACTGCCCGGTCGTGACTCCCTCGACCTGGCGTCCCGCGTCTCCCTCTTTCTTGTGCTCGCCGACGAGCGTCCGGATGTAGACGATGCGCTCGCCCTTCTTGCCGGAGATCTTCGCCCAGTCGTCGGGGTTCGTCGTGTTCGGAAGGTCCTCGTTCTCCCGGTACTCCTGCACGATCGCGTCGAGCATGTCCTGGAGGTTGATGCCCTTCGGCTCGCCGGCGATCGCGCGCTTGATCGCGGTCTTCTTCGCCCTGCGGACGATGTTCTCGATCATGGCGCCCGACGAGAAGTCCTTGAAGTAGAGGACCTCCTTGTCGCCGTTCGCGTACGTGACCTCCAGGAAGCGGTTCGAGTCGTCGTCGGAGTACATAGTCTCGACGGTCTCGTGGATTATCGAGCGCAGCGCGTCGTCGACGTCGCCATGCCTCTCGATCTCGGTCTGCGCGATCGGGAGCTCGTTCGTGAGGTACTTGGCGAAGATCGCCTCGGCCGAGCGCTCGTCCGGCCGCTCGATCTTGATCTTCACGTCGAGGCGCCCCGGCCGCAGGATCGCGGGGTCGATGAGGTCCTCACGGTTCGAAGCGCCGATGACGATGACGTTCTTCAGCGACTCGACGCCGTCGATCTCGGCGAGGAGCTGCGGGACGATCGTCGACTCGATGTCGCTGGAGATGCCGGAGCCGCGCGTGCGGAACAGCGAGTCCATCTCGTCGAAGAAGACGATGATGGGGACGCCCTCCTCGGACTTCTCCTTGGCGCGCTGGAAGATCATCCTGATCTGCCGCTCGGTCTCGCCCACGTACTTGTTCAGCAGCTCGGGGCCCTTGATGTTGAGGAAGTACGAGCGCCGGTCGTCGCGGCCGAGCTTCGCGGCGACCTTCTTCGCCAGCGAGTTCGCGACAGCCTTCGCGACGAGCGTCTTGCCGCAGCCGGGGGGGCCGTACAGCAGGATGCCCTTGGGCGGGTCGAGCTGGTGCTCGCGGAACAGGTCGCCGTAGAGATAAGGAAGCTCGACCGCGTCCCTGATCTCCTCGATCTGCCCGTCGAGGCCCCCGATGTCCTCGTAGCTGACGTCCGGGACCTCCTCGAGGATCAGCTCCTCGACCTCGGGCTTCGGCAGCTTCTCGAGTGCGTGTCCGGACTTCGGCTCGAGCAGGAGGCTGTCGCCGGCGCGTATCTGCACGTCCTTCAGCGACTCGGCGATCTCGATCACGCGCTCCTCGTCGGTACGTCCGATCACCAGAGCGCGGCCCTCGTCGAGCCGCTCCTTCAAGACGACGACCTCACCCTGCACCTCGAAGTCGCAGACGGCGATCACGTTCATCGCCTCGTTGAGCATGACCTCTTTGCCGCGCTGCAGCTCGGCGACGTCGACCTCGGGCGCGACGTTCACGCGCAGCTTGCGGCCGTTCGTGAACACGTCGACCTGGTTGTCTTCGTGCGCCTCGAGGAAGATCCCGTAACCCGAGGGAGGCTGGCTGAGCTTCTCGACCTCTTCCTTCAGCGCGACGAGCTGATCGCGGGCCTCGCGGAGCTTCTCCGCCATGCGCTCGCCGGTCTCGCGGGACTGCGAGAGCTCGGTGACCGACTCCGACAGACGGCGCTCGAGCTCGTGGATCCGGCGGGGCGCGGCCTCGAGCTTGCGCCGCGTGAGTGCCAGCTCGTCCTCGAGCAACTTGACCTGGCCGCGGAGGTCCTGGACCTCGCGGTCATAGTCCGCGATCTTGCGCTCGAGCTCGTCGGCTGGAACCGGAACCACCTCCCCTTTCAGGGGCCCGGGAACGCCGGATGAACGGCCACTGCCCCCGGACCTGCCAAGCCCCGATGCTACTCCCTACCACTAGTAACGGCGGGTTTTCGGGCCTGCTTGAACACCTTCTGAAACGGGCATTCAGGCGAGCTTCCTCCCGGTCACCACGAACCCCGTATGGGCGACCATCCGATGGTCCGGCCGCACCGACTGACCCTCGACGTTCCACGTCCGCACGAGGCTCTCCATCGTCACGATCTGGCCGAAGCCACCCCTGCGCATCGTCTCGACGAGCTGCGAAACCTGCGGGATCGTCGGCAGGTAGCAACAGAGGATCCCGCCGGGCCGCAGCGCGTTCGTGGAGGCTCCGACCGCGTGCCACGGCTCCGGGAGGTCCAGCACCATCCGGTCGGCTGAGACGTCGTCGCCGAGGTCCGAGAACACGTCGCCGACGCGCAGCTCGACGTTCTCGGGCTTGCCGTTTGTCTCGGCGCGCCGGCCGAGCCCGCCGCGGGCCGCGGCCCCCTCGTACCAGGACGCGACGTTCGCCGCGGCCTGCGCGTGGTGGTCCTCGCGCAGCTCGTACGAGATCACGCGGCCGCTCTCCCCGACCGCCCGCGACAGCGCGAGTGTCAGCGACCCGGAGCCGCTTCCCGCCTCGACCACGGTCGCGCCCGGGAACACGTCGGCGTAGACGAGGATCAGCGCGACGTCCTTCGGGTAGACGACCTGCGCGCCGCGCGGCATCTTCAGAACGAAGTCCGCGAGCGTCGGGCGGAACGCGGTGAGCTTCGCCCCGCCGCTCGTGCGCACGACGCTTCCTTCCGGGAGGCCGATGAGCGCGTCGTGGTCGACCGAGCCCGCGTGGGAGTGGAACTGCTTGCCGGTCGCGAGCGTGACGAGGTACCGGCGGTCGCGTGAGTCGATGAGCAGGACCTTGTCGCCGGCCGAGAGGGTCGTCATCTCCTGCGGGACCGGCGCGGCCGTGCGGTCGTCCCGTCGGCCTTCCGTTTCAGGGCGAGCGCCTTCGTCTTGCAGAAGGAGCACTGCGGGTCGTCCTGGCCCCAGTCGATCGTGGGCGCGCCGCAGGCCGTGCAACGGACCAGCGTCGCGTCGTCGGCGGGTTCCGCGAAGCGCGCCGCGGCCTTCTTCAGGAACCCGAAGTACATCTGGTGCTTCGTACCCGGCGAGGCCTCCTCGAGGAGCGAGATCGCCTCCTTGTAGCGGTGCTGCGTGTTGCCCTCGACCATCGGGCACTCCTCGACGATGTAGTCGATGCCGGCGAGAACCGCGTACGCCGCGGACTCTCGCTCGGCGATCTTCACGAGCGGCTTGACCTTGCGGACGAGCACCGTGCGCTCGGAACCCTCGTGCTCCAGCAGACGTTCGTCGAGAACGGGGGCCTGGCGGCCGAGCATGTCCACGTTCCAGTGGAGGACGTTCCCGAAC
>DASZDG010000078.1:0-57654 GCA_035942255.1 Actinomycetota bacterium
GCCCTCGCCTCGGGCCGCCTCCGACAGCAGGATGCCGAGGCCGTACAGGCCGGTCGGGTGGAACTGGAAGAACTCCATGTCCTCGAGCGGGAGACCCTTGCGGTAGACGATCGCCGGGCCGTCGCCGGTGAGCGTGTGCGCGTTCGAGGTGATTTTGAACATGCGCCCGTAGCCCCCGGTGGCGAACAGCACGCTCTTCGAGTGGAACACGTGGATCTCTCCCGTGGCGATCTCGAGGGCGATGATCCCCGCGCAGGCCCCCTCGTCGACGAGGAGATCGAGCACGAAGAACTCGTTGAAGAACTCGACGCCTTCCTTGTTGCACTGCTGGAACAGCGTCTGGAGGATCATGTGACCGGTGCGGTCGGCCGCGTAGCAGGCGCGCTTCACCGGCGCCTCGCCGTGATTGCGCGTGTGGCCGCCGAAGCGACGCTGGTCGATCCGCCCGTCGTCCGTGCGGTTGAAGGGCAGCCCCATGTGCTCGAGCTCGAGGACGGCGTCGATCGCCTCGCGGCACATGATGTCGACGGCGTCCTGGTCGGCGAGGAAGTCCGAGCCCTTCACGGTGTCGAAGGCGTGCCACTCCCACGAGTCCTCTTCGACGTTCGCCAGCGCGGCGCACATGCCGCCCTGCGCCGCGCCGGTGTGCGAGCGGGTGGGGTACAGCTTCGACACGACGGCGGTCTTGCACCTCTTGCCCGCCTCGAGCGCGGCGCGCAACCCGGCCCCCCCGGCCCCGACTATGACTGCGTCGTAGGTGTGGAACCTCGCCACCCGGTCAGCCGCCCACGTTCGGGTCGAAGGTGACGATGACCGCGGTGCCCATCACCATGAGGACCGCGGTGCTCGCGTAGAGCAGCGACTTGACGGTGACCCGCCAGGCGGAGTTGTGGACGTAGTCCTCGATGACGATCCGCGCGCCGTTCGCGCCGTGGAGGAGGCTGAGGAACAGCATCAGCCAGTCGAACGTCTTCCAGCCGACGTTGTCCCAGCGCGTGGCGACGAAGGCGAAGTTCACGCGCTCGACCCCGGAGTCCACCACGTGCATCACGAATAGGTGGATGAGGACCAGGAACAGCAGCACGATCCCCGAGAGACGCATGAAGAACCAGGACCACACCTCGAACGACGTCGGCCGCCGGTCCGCGGTGAACGCCTTCGGTTTGCGCTTCTTGTAGACCTCTTCGACGGTCGCCATCGGGCCGCATCCTAACCCTGTGGATGAGGCTCTAGCATGTCGCGGTGACCCAAGAACGCCGCACCGATTCCGGCATCCCGATACAGCCTCTGTACGGTCCGCGCGAGGACGGTGGCGAGCTCGGGAACCCCGGCGAGTGGCCGTTCACCCGCGGCGTCTACAAGGGCATGTACCGCGACCGGCTGTGGACGATGCGGCAGTACGCGGGGTTCGGCAGCGCCGAGGCGACCAACGAGCGCTTCCGCTATCTCCTCCGCGCCGGCCAGACGGGGCTCTCGGTGGCCTTCGACCTGCCGACGCAGATGGGCTACGACTCCGACCACCCGAAGGCGGAGGCCGAGGTCGGCCGCGTAGGCGTCGCCATCGACTCCCTCGCCGACATGGAGCTGCTCTTCGACGACATCCCGCTCGGCGAGGTGTCGACGTCGATGACGATCAACGCGACCGCGTCGATCCTGCTGCTGCTCTACGAGCTCGTGGCGGAGAAGCAGGGGGTCGATCCGGCACGCGTCTCGGGGACGACGCAGAACGACGTCCTGAAGGAGTACGCGGCGCGGGGGACCTACATCTACCCGCCGCGGCCCTCGATGCGGATCATCACGGACCTCTTCGCCTACTGCCGCGACCGGCTCCCGCGCTGGAACACGATCTCGATCTCCGGCTACCACATGCGCGAGGCCGGGTGCACGGCGGCGCAGGAGATCGCGTTCACGATCGCCGACGGGATCGCGTACGTGAAGGCAGCGACCGACGCGGGGCTGAAGGTCGACGAGTTCGCCCCGCGGCTCTCGTTCTTCTTCGCCTGCCACATGAACTTCTTCGAGGAGGTGGCGAAGTTCCGCGCCGCCCGGCGGCTGTGGGCGAAGCTGATGAAGGACCGCTTCGGCGCGACGAACCCGAAGTCGATGATGCTGCGGTTCCACACGCAGACCGGGGGCGCGACGCTGACCGCCCAGCAGCCGGAGAACAACATCGTGCGGACCGCGCTGGAGGCGCTGGCGGCCGTCCTCGGCGGGACGCAGTCGCTGCACACGAACTCGTTCGATGAGGCGCTGGCGCTGCCGAGCGAGAAGGCGGCGACGATCGCGCTGCGGACGCAGCAGGTGATCGGATACGAGGCCGGCGTCGCCGACACCGTCGACCCGTTGGGCGGGGGGTGGTTCGTCGAGTCGCTGACCGACGAGCTCGAGGCGCTCGCGACCGAGTACCTCGAGCGCATCGACGCGATGGGCGGTGCGGTCGAAGCGATCGAGTCCGGCTGGATGAAGAACGAGATCGAGGACGCGGCCTACCGCGTGACGCAGGGGATCGAGTCCGGCGAGCGCGTGGTCGTCGGCGTGAACAAGTTCGTCGCCGAGCGCGAGGAGGACGTCGAGCTCCACTCGCTCGACCCGGAGCTCGAGCGGCGCCAGGTAGCGCGTACGCAGAAGGTCCGCGGCGAGCGCGACCAGGCGGCCGTCGACGCGGCGTTGAAGTCGCTCGCGGATGCCGCTCGCGGCGACGACAACCTCCTCTACCCGATGCGGGAGGCGCTCGCGGCGTACGCGACGCTCGGCGAGGTCTCGGACGTCCTGCGCGACGCGTTCGGGGAATACGAACCGAAGGCCCTGTAGTGCCCGCTCGCAAAGTCGCCGTCATCGGCGGGACGGGCGACGAGGGGTTCGGCCTCGCCACCCGCTGGGCCCGCGCCGGGATCGAGGTCGTGATCGGGTCGCGCGACGAGGGCCGCGCGAGCGCGGCAGCCGAGCGTCTCGCCGCGATCGCCCCGGACGCGACGATCTCCGGGATGGACAACGCGGCCGCGGCGGCGTCGTCCGAGCTCGTCATGGTCACCGTGCCGTTCGCCGGCCAGGCGACGATCTACAAGTCGATCGCCGACAGCATCCGCCCCGACTCGATCGTGATCGACGGGACCGTCCCGGTCGCCGCGTCGGTCGGCGCCAAGGTCACCCACACGCTGGGGGTGTGGGAGGGGTCGGCCGCGCAGCAGGCCGCGGCGATCCTTCCGAAGGGCACGCGGACGTGCGCGGCCTTCCACTCGCTGGCCGCGGCCGCGTTGAACGACCTCGACTACGAGATGGAGGGCGACGTCCTGGTGTGCGGGCCGAAGTCCGCGAAGCCGGCCGTGCAGGCGCTGGTCCAGGCGATCCCGGGGCTGCGTTTCGTAGACGCGGGCCCGCTGGAGAACGCGCGCCTGGTCGAGCCGATCACCGCGTTGCTGATCGGGATCAACCACCGCTACCACACCGACCGGAGCGGGATCCGGATAACCGGTATCTAATGGCGGTCCCTGAGCAGGTACCTCGCGACGTCCTCCAGCTCCGGGCGGGAGACGTCGCGCGGCGACGACAGGCTGAATACGAGATCGGGCCCGTACCGGATCAGGAGTGTGTGGAGGTCCGGGGCCTTCTGGTACGCGGCGTCGGCGCCCCCAACGCTCGCCTCCTCCATCTCGGCGCCGATCGCTTGAGAGACTCCCATTTGGAAGCTCTCCCACAGCTCGGGTGATGCCGCGGCCTCATCCGAGTAGTCGAACGCCATGAGCAGCACGTACCTGCCGTCGTCGGAGGCGTGCCGGACCACGGCCCCCCGCACCTCTTCCACGTCCTCGGCCGCCCCGGCGCCGTCGAGCGCGGCTTGTTCGAGGCCTTCCTGCTGCTGCGCCGACAACGGCGTGAAGGTGTAGCGCCCGTCGCTCATGATCTCGTCGAGGCTGGGCCGTCGTGCGGGAACGGCGCCGGCGCGAGGCGTCGCCGACGCCGGGGTCGGCGACGCTTCCGTACCGCGCGCGCCTTCCGTCCTCGGATTGTCGTCGCTGCAACCACTCCAAACGAACGTAGCCGCGAGCAACAGCGTCGCGATCGTTAGGGAGCGGTATCCGCGTGCTCCTGAGGTCCCCACGGGCGAAGGTTAGGCCGGTGCGGCGCCGCGGGCAAGGGCTGCCGCAACGAGAGAGCGGCCCCCGCGAGCGAGATCACCAGCGCGTTCAGGAGCATCACGAGGCCCCCGCCGCGCACGACGGCCGCGATGTCCGCGGCCCGGTGCAGGACGTCCAAGTGCTCCGGGCCGAGCACGAAGGCCCAGTCGTGATAGCCGCCGATGAGCTGCAGCGACTCCCACGGCGCGTCGGCGATGTAGACGCTCGCGTTCTGCGCCGACGTCCCGGCCCACGCGAGGCAGAAGACGCCGCCGAACACGTCGCGCCGCCCCACGAAGAAGTAGGCGGCGAGCCCCCACGGCACGGCGACCTGCGTGACCGAGCCCATCATCGCCGTCACGACGTCGGGGAAGACGTACGTGAGGAGGTGCCCGAGCTCGTGGAAGCCGAGGTCCGCCAGCGAGAGCACCGGGACGTTCGTGCCGCGGACGAACGCGAACCAGCCGAGGACGCAGCACGCCGCCGCGCCCGCGACGAACTGCCAGGGGCTCGGGGGCCGTTGGCTTCGCATGGAGTTCATATCGGCGTCGGGCACCCGTTGCTCGATAGGTGATATCCAGCGGGCATGCGCAGAGCGAAGATCGTCGCGACCGCAGGCCCGGCGAGCAGGGGGCGTCCGGTGTTGAGGGAGCTCGTGGCCGCGGGCGTGGACGTCGTGAGGCTGAACCTGGCGCACCCCAGCCCGGAGGCGCACGCGCAGGCGGCGCGGATCGCCCGAGAGGAGGCCGCGGCCCTCGGACGCGTGGTCGCCGTCCTCGCCGACCTTCCCGGGCCGAAGATCAGGACCGGCCCGGTGACGGGAGGCGAGGTCACGCTCGAGCCGGGGAACCAGCTCGTGCTCACGACCGAGGCGGTCGAGGGTGATGCCCGGCGCGTCTCGACGTCGCTCGCCGCGCTGCCGCAGATCGCCACGAGAGGCGACCAGGTCTTCCTCGCCGACGGCGAGATCGTCCTCGAGGTCGTCGCGTCGGACGCGACCGAGGTCCGGACCGAGGTGGTGCGCGGCGGCGTCCTCCGCTCGCGCAAGGGCATGCACCTGCCCCAGCACGAGGGCCGGATAGACGCGTTCACCGCCGGCGACCGCGACGCGCTCCGGACGGCGCTCGACCTCAGGGCGGACCTGCTCGGCCTCTCGTTCGTGCGGAACGCCGAGGACCTGCGGCGCGTGCGTGCGGAGCTTCCCGACGAGGACCCGCCGATGCTCGTCGCGAAGATCGAGACGCGGTCGGCCGTCGACAACCTGGCGGAGATCGTCGACGAGGCCGACGCGGTGATGGTCGCCCGCGGCGACCTCGGCATCCAGACGCGGCTCGCGGACCTGCCGCTCCTCCAGAAGAGGATCATCCAGGCGTGCAACTGCGCGGGCAAACCTGTGATCACCGCGACGCAGATGCTCGAGTCGATGACGCGCGCGCCGCTGCCGACGCGGGCGGAGGTGGCCGACGTCGCGAACGCCGTGCTGGACGGGACCGATGCGTTGATGCTCTCCGAGGAGACCGCGGTCGGCGACCGGCCGGTCGAGGTCGTGAAGGTGATGGACGGGATCATCGCGGCGGCCGAGCGCTCGCATCGCGACCACCCGCTGCCCGCGAGCGACGACCTGCACGACGACGACCCGGTGTCGTGGGCGACGGCCCATGCGGGAGTGCAGGCGGCGATGGACCTCAAGGCCGCGGCGATCCTGTGTCCTACGCGCACGGGCTCGACGGCCCTGAGGGTGGCGGCGTTCCGGCCCCCGATGCCGATCGTCGGGATCTCCCCGTACTCGCACCCCCGCGCGATGCTGGCGCTCGCGTGGGGCGTGACCGCTCTCGGCTCGGCCGCACGGAGCCTCGCGCCCGGCGAACGGCGGAAGAACGACGTCGACGTCGGCGTGCGGGTCGCGCTGGAAGCGGGGACGGTGTCGCCCGGCGACGTGGTCGTAGTCGTCGCGGGGAGCGCGGCCGCGCGCCCGGGCGGTACGGACTTCGTCCGCGTCCTTACCGTCTAGCTCTCAGTGGCGACTTCTTCGTTTCCGTTCTAGGGCGAACGTTTCCGTCGGTTCGCACGGGCGATCGCGCACGATTCCTCAGGTTGCGCCCCTTGCCCTCTACAAGTGATCACGAGGAGGATTTGAAGTGCCGACGCGTGT
The DNA here is from genome assembly GCA_035942255.1 of Actinomycetota bacterium. Classification (GTDB taxonomy): domain Bacteria; phylum Actinomycetota; class CADDZG01; order CADDZG01; family WHSQ01; genus JALZEG01. Next base: position 6,268 of record DASZDG010000078.1, read on the forward strand.
GGTCCTCGGGTACGCGGCGCCTGTAGGTCGGGGCTCGCGGGACCGGCTCGTCGACGCCGGGGGGGGACCCGGGGTCGTATCCCGAGCCCCCTCCGGGCTCCCTTTGCACCCTCCCAGAAGTAGCAGAGCTCGATCGCATTGGGAACCTCGGCGCCAGAAGATCCGAGCTGAGGCGGCGTTAGTCCTTGCGCTCCAGGTCCTTCACGGCCGGGCCCTGGATGACCTTCCCCTCGACGTCGTAGCGCGAGCCGTGGCAGGGGCAGTCCCAGGTCGTCTCGGCCGTGTTCCACGTCACGATGCATCCCAGGTGCGTGCACACGGCCGAGACCTTGTGGAGCTCGCCGGAGTCGTCGCGATAGACCGCCACCTGGCCCGGCGCCGTCCCCGTCACCGCGGCCTCCCCCGGGGCGAGGTCGCCGGGGACGCCCGACTGCGGGTGCTTGACGCGGTCGCCGAAGAAGTGACCGGCGACCTTCACGTTCTCCTTCGCGAGCTTCGTCGCCGATGCCTTCAACGTCGCGCGGTGGGGGTCGAACAAGCTCGCCCACGGGTTGTCCTTCCCGAGGACCAGGTCGCTCATGATCATCCCGGCGACCGTCCCGTTCGTCATGCCCCACTTGCCGAAGGCGGTCGCGGTGAAGGCGCTGCGCGACAGCGGGGTGAGACGCCCGATGTACGGGAGGCTGTCCACCGAAGAGCCGTCCTGGGTAGACCAGCGCGCCCGCACCTCGGTCATCCCGAGCTTGTCGCGCGACCACGCCTCCAGCTGCTCGTACCTCTCCTCGGTGTCGTAGTGCTGCCCGACGTTGTGGCCGCTTCCCCCCGTAAGGACGAGCGTCTCGTCGCCGGCGCGCACGGTCCTGACCGACCACGACGGCTCGGTGCTGAGGAACATGCCGTCGGGGACGTTCTCCGGCGGGACCGGCCCTACGAGCGCGTACGAACGCATCGGGTGCACGCGCGGGAACATCATCGACCGGTCCAGGAACGTGTAGTGGGTGGCGACGATCACATGGTCTGCGGTCACCACGCCGCCCGTCGTCTCGACCTTGCACGGGGACCCCTCGTCGACGCCGGTCGCTCGGGTCTCGTCGAACAACAGGCAGCCGCCCTTCTCGAGCTCGTCGACGAGATGGAGCAGGTACTTGCGCGGGTGGAACTGGGCCTGGTCGGGGAGGCGGACCGCCCCTGCGATCGGGTAGGGCAACGTGGTCTCGTGGACGAGGTCGACCGGGAGCCCGGCCCGCGCGGCGGCCTCCGCCTCCTGCTCGATCTTCTGCAGGTCCGACGGGTCCTCGCAGTACGTGTAGTTGGCCTTCGCCTCGAAGTCGCAGTCGATGCCCTCCTCGCGGACGAGCTTCGCGACGAACCCCAGCGCCGACTGGTTGGCGTCGGCGTACAGAGCGGCGGCCTCCCGGCCGTGCTTGCTCTCGAGCTGGCTGTAGATCTGCCCGTGCAGCGACGTCACCTTCGCGGTCGTGTAGCCGCTGACGCCGCGGGCGATGCCGTCCATCTCGACGACCGCGACCTTGAGCCCGGCCCTCTGCAGGAGGAAGGCGGTCGTAAGCCCGGTGATCCCCGCTCCGATCACGGCGCAGTCGACTTCGACGTCGGAGGTCAGCGGCGAGAACGTCTTCTCCGGAGTCGACTGGACCCAGTACGAGACGTGGTGCGGTGCCATCGGACCCCCTCCACTTGACGGATGTGGCGAGGATACGGACTCTTGGTCGGACAGCTCGGCGACGTTCAGCACTGCTAACTGCGGAGGTAGGGGATGGCGACGGACTTACGGGTGGTGCTTCCGAACCGGCCCGGGATGCTGTTGACGGCTTGCGAGGCGCTGGACGCCGCGGGCGTGACCGTCCAGAGCGTCTGCGGCGACCTGCGTCCCGGTGAGCGATGGGGATACCTGCACCTCCTCGTGGACGACGCCGCCGCGTCGCGCGCGGTACTCGAGGGCGCCGGGCTCCAGGTCGTGTCCGAGCACAACGTGGAGTTGCTCCCGGTGGAGGGCCCCGGCCACGCCCTCACCGACGCCGTCTCCCGCTATACGGGCGAGGGCCGCAACGTCGAGATCGTCTACCTGTCCCAGGACGGACGGCTGGTCATCGGCACCGAGGACATGCGCAAGGACGTCCCGGGCGTCAAGGTGAAGGACGCGAAGTACTGACCATTCCGGCCACCCCCAGCCGTAGGACCCGCCCCCGGAATGGGGAACAATGGGACAAAAGGGAACACAAGCGGGGGTGAGTCCTATGGGCGTCCGGGGCACTGTCGTTCGACGGGTCGTTGGAGTGATCCTCTGCGGGATCCTCGCGGCCCCCGTCCTCTCGTCCGCTACCGCCGCAGCCGCGCCGGCCTGCGAGTCCGTCTGGGTGCGCGCGTACGACGTCTCGATGGAGGTCGAGCGGGACACGTACCGGATCGGCGACACCGTCCGCGTCGACGCGACCGTCACCAGGACCGACACCGGCATGCCGGTCGCCGGAGCGAAGTTCGTCGCGATCGTCCCCTACCGCAAGGCGATCCTCTACGGCATCGAGACGACCGACGCGGCGGGTCAGGCGGTCGCGGAGCTCGAGCTGAAGCGCAAGCACGTACCCCCGGGACCGGCCCGCCTGATCGGGATCGCCTACGAAGAGGTCGCGGACACGACGTGCGCGACGGTCGTCGAGTACGGCAAGAAGACGATCCGCAACGCGTTCGTGGTCAAGCCGTAGCTCGTCAGCGGATGATCGCGATCGTCGCGCCGGTCTCGACGGACTGACCCGGCTCGACCTTCAGCTCCTCGACCGTCCCCGCGTGCGCGGCCAGGATCGAGTTCTCCATCTTCATCGCCTCGAGCACGCACACGGCCTGACCGGCCTCGACCTCGTCGCCGACCGCGACGAGGACCTTCACGATCGTCCCCTGCATCGGCGCCGCGAGCGCCTCGGTGGCGCCGCCCCCTACCGATCCCGCGGACTCCGGGGGCCGCGGCTTCTCCGGCCCGAGCTCCTCGACGACCTCGCGCAGCTTGACGTCGAAGCGTTTCCCGTCGAGCTCGACGCCGAAGGTGCGGAGCGCGAGCTTCGCGCGAGGGTTTCCCGCGGCCGTCGCCTCGTCCGCCAGCGGTGAGAGGTCGGTCTCCTTCTCGACCGTCCCGGTGTGGTAGTCGCCCGAGACGAAGCGCGGGTCCGCGAGCATCAGCCGATGGAACGGGATCGTCGTCTTGATCCCCTCGACGACGTACTCGTCCAGCGCGCGCAGCATCCTCCGCCGCGCCTCCTCCCGCGTCGCGCCGCTCGTGATCAGCTTCGCGATCAGCGGGTCGTAGGCCTGTGGGATCGTGTAGTCGGCCTCGGCCCCCGAGTCCACGCGCACGCCCGGCCCCTGCGGCTCGCGGTAGCGGCCGATGTGGCCGGGGGCCGGCATGAAGCTCTTCGCCGGGTTCTCGGCATTCACGCGGCACTCGATCGCGGCCCCCCGCAGCGCGATGTCCTCCTGCCCGAACTCCAGCGGCTGCCCCGCGGCGATCAGCAGCTGTGCCTTGACGAGGTCGACGCCGGTGACGAGCTCCGTCACCGGGTGCTCCACCTGCAGACGGGTGTTCATCTCGAGGAAGTAGAAGCTCTTGCCGTCGGCGTCGAGCAGCATCTCGATCGTCCCCGCGTTGCGGTATCCGACCTGCTTCGAGACGCGGGCGGCCGCCTCCATCATCGCCTCGCGCACGCCCTGGTCGAGCGCCGGCGACGGCGACTCCTCGACGAGCTTCTGATGGCGGCGCTGGAGCGAGCAGTCGCGCTCGGGGAACGACAGGACGACGCCGCTCGCGTCGCCGAGCACCTGGATCTCGATGTGGCGGGGGCGCTCGAGGTAGCGCTCGAGGTACACGTCGGCGGACGAGAAGTACGCCTGTGCCTCGCGGGCGGCCCCCGCGAGGGCGTCCTCGATCGCGTCCTCGTCGGTCACCACACGGAAGCCCTTGCCGCCTCCGCCCGCGGACGCCTTGATCGCGATCGGGAGCCCGTTCTGCGCCACGAACGCCTTCACCTCGGAGACGTCCGTGACCGGCTCGGTCGTCCCGGGCACGGTCGGCACGCCGGCGTCGGCGGCCGCCCGGCGAGCGGCGGTCTTGTCGCCCATCCCGTCGATCACGTCGCCCGAGGGGCCCACCCACACGAGCCCCGCGTCCACGACGGCGCGCGCGAAGTCACCGTTCTCGGCGAGGAATCCGTAGCCCGGATGGACCGCGTCCGCGCCCGAGCGCCGCGCGGCGTCGAGGATCGCGGGGATCCGCAGGTACGACTCGGTCGCGGGGCCGGGGCCGACGTTGTACGCCTCGTCGGCGAGCCGCGTGTGGACCGCGTCGGCGTCGAGGTCGGAGTAGACGGCGACGGACGCGATGTCGAGGTCGCGGCAGGCGCGGATCACGCGCACCGCGATCTCGCCGCGGTTGGCGACGAGCAGCTTCTTGATCACGGTCCGTATCCTAAGTGGGTGATCGCGGACGACCTGAGCACCGAGGCGATAGCCGCGGCGTTGACCGGCTCGTTCGGGCGCGAGCTCCGCGTCCACGACGCGATCGGCTCCACGAACGACGACGCGCTCGAGTGGGCCGCGGCGGGCGCTCCCGAAGGTGCGGCCGTGACGGCCGACCAGCAGACGCAGGGACGAGGGCGGTGGAGCCGCGGATGGCACTCGCCGCCGGGGCGGTCGATCTCGCTGTCGCTCGTCCTGCGGCCCGACGCCGAGGTCGCCCCCCTGCTCACGACCGTCCTCGGCGTCGCCGTCGCGGAGGCGCTCGAGGACGCGGGCGGCGTGACGTGCGGGATCAAGTGGCCCAACGACGTCGTCGTAGACGGGCGGAAGGTCGCGGGGATCCTCGTCGAGAGCCGTTCGCTCGGGGGCTGCGTGGAAGCCGTCGCCGGCATGGGCGTCAACGTGTCGTGGTCGCCCGACGAGATGCCGGAGGAGATACGCGCCGGCGCGACGAGCCTCGCGGCCGCGGGGGCCGGGCCGTTGCCGCGCGGCCCCCTCATCGCTCGCATCCTCGCGGCGGTCGAGGACTGGTACGCGCGGGCTCGGACGCCCGAGGGCAGGGCCGAGGTCGTCGCGGCGGCCGAGCGCCGCTCCACGATCCTCGGCCACTCGGTGCTGGTGCGCCGGTCGGACGGGACGCTGGTCGAGGCGACGGCCCGCGGCCTCCGCGCGGACGGTGCGCTGCAGGTCGACGCCGGCGGCGAGTCGTTCGCAGTGACGGCGGGCGAGGTCGCGCGCATCCGGACGGCGGAGTGAGCGCTCGCGCCCGGCCGACGAAGGAGGACCTCGCCGCCGCGTACGGCCTGAAGATCCCCGACGTGATCGCGCCGGGCCTCGACGTCTTGTTCTGCGGCATCAATCCCGGCCTCTACTCCGGCGCCACCGGCAACCACTTCGCGCGGCCCGGGAACCGCTTCTGGCCCGCGCTGCACCTGTCGGGATTCACGCCGCGGCAGCTCCACCCTTCCGAGAAGGAGGAGCTGCTCTCCCTGGGCCTCGGGATCACGAACGTCGTCGACCGGACGACCGCGCGGGCCGACGAGCTCACGAACGAGGAGATCGTCGCCGGGGGCCGCTCGCTGCGCCGCAAGGTGAAGCGGTACGCGCCGCGGTACCTCGCGGTGCTGGGCCTGGGCCCCTACCGGCTCGCGTTCGGCTCAAAGGGCGCGCAGGTCGGCGAACAACCCGAGAGCATCGGCGACACGCGCATCTGGCTCCTCCCGAACCCGAGCGGGCTCAACGCCCACTACCAGCTGCCGGCGCTGGCCGAGGAGTTCGCGCAGCTGCGGGAGGCCGCGCAGGCTCGGTAACGAACGCGTTGCCGCCCCCGGGCGTCTCAATTAGCGATGGGTACCCGGTGGGCGTGCGCACTCCTCTTGCTGCTCGGTGCGTGCAACGAGCGCGCGGCCCCCGTGCAAGCGCCGCGGGACGAGCCCGCGCGCGGCCTCGTCGCGGCTCCGCCCGAGGCGCTGGCGAAGTGCCGCCGTTTCGAGCTGCTACGCCCCGCGTGCCCGGCGGAGGTGCCGAGGGTGGAGACCGAAGGGTTCCGCGCCCATTCGTCGGACCGGGAGAAGACCGCCGCGACCTTCTTCGTCGAGTGGGGCGCTCCCCATCCGGGGATCACGGCGAAGAACGCGCCGCCGCGCTTCGCCCACGTCAACGTGCTCGCCGGCGACCTCGGCGTCATGGCGGGGTTCGAGATCGGCGGCCGGCTGGCGGGCGCCCCGGAGCGACAGCGCTCCACCGCTCTGTCGCTCGGCCCCCGCGAATGGAACGGCAGGACCGGAGAGCTCCTCCTCGCACCGTCGTATCCCATGGGCGGCATGGAGGGAGACCACCTCGTCTTTCGCTGGGCCGAGGGCGGCACCGACTACAGCATCAGCCTCCACGCGTGGAAACCGCTGGCCCACGTAGAGGCGACCCTGGGGGCGATGGTGGGATCTCTCCCCTAGACCGCGCGCACGGGCGAATTAGGATGCGCCCGTGACCGCAGAGACCGAACGCCTCGCAGCACTCGCCGAGAAGGTCAAGGGCGGCGGCGCGCCCAAGTACCACGAGAAGCTCGCCCAGCAGGGGAAGCTCTTCGTCCGGGACCGGCTCACGCTCCTGCTCGACGCGGCCGACGACTTCGTCGAGGACGGGCTCCTCGTGAACGCCCTCGCGGGCGACCTCCCGGCGGACGGTGTCGTCACGGGCGTGGGGCGGATCGACGGGCGGCCGGTCGCGGTGATGGCCAACGACCCCACGGTCAAGGCCGGCTCCTGGGGCGCGCGGACCGTCGAGAAGATCATCCGGATCATCGAGCTCGCGCGTAAGAACGAGCACCCGATGATCTACCTGGTGGACTCTGCGGGCGCCCGGATCACCGACCAGATCGACCTGTTCCCGGGGCGCAGGGGGGCCGGGAAGATCTTCTACAACCAGGTCCAGGCCTCGGGGTCGATCCCGCAGGTCTGCTGCCTCTTCGGCCCCTCCGCCGCCGGCGGCGCGTACATCCCCGCGTTCTGCGACGTCGTGCTGATGGTCGAGGGCAACGCCTCGATGTACCTGGGCTCCCCCCGCATGGCCGAGGAGGTCATCGGGGAGAAGGTGACGCTCGAGGAGATGGGCGGCGCCCGGATGCACAGCGAGGTCTCGGGCGTCGGCGACATGGTCGTCGCGGACGACAAGGCCGCGATCGAGGCGGCCAAGGGCTACCTCTCCTACTTCGGACAGTCGTGGCGCGACGCCGCGCCGCGCGCCGAGGCGCGGCCCCCGGCGTACCGCGGCTCCCTCGGCGGTCTGATCCCCGAGGACGAGGGACAGGCGTTCGACATGTACGCGTTCGTCGCCGGGATCGTCGACGAGGAGTCGTTCTTCGAGATCAAGCCGGACTTCGCGCGGGAGCTCATCACCGGCCTCGCCCGGATCGAGGGCCGCACGGTTGGGATCGTCGCGAACCAGCCCGCGCAGAAGGGCGGCGTCCTCTTCGTCGACTCGTCCGATAAGGCGGCGCGCTTCGTGTGGCTGTGCGACGCGTTCAACATCCCGCTCGTGTTCCTCGCCGACGTCCCGGGGTTCATGATCGGCACCGCGGTCGAGCGGCAGGGGATGATCCGCCACGGCGCAAAGATGATCACCGCGGTCTCCGAGGCGACGGTCCCGAAGTTCTGCGTGATCGTGCGCAAGGCCTACGGCGCGGGGCTCTACGCGATGGCGGGCCCCGGCTTCGAACCGGACGCGACGATCGCTCTCCCCTCTGCACGCATCGCCGTCATGGGGCCCGAGCCCGCCGTCAACGCCGTCTTCTTCAACAAGATCCAGGCGATCGAGGATCCCGAGGAGCGCGCGCGGTTCGTGGCGGAGAAGCGCGCGGAGTACGAGAAGGACATCGACATCGTCCACCTCGCCTCGGAGAACGTCGTCGACGCGGTCGTCGACCCGGAGGAGCTGCGCGCGCACCTCGTCCGGCGGCTCGACAACGCCGAGCGCAAGGATCGCACGTTCTCGTCACGCCGCCACGGCGTCCCGCCGGTGTGAGCGACTTCGTGCGCGTCGGCACCGAGAGCCGCGTCGCCACCGTGACGCTGAACCGTCCCGACGCCCTCAACGCCGTATCGGGCGCGATGGCCGACGAGCTCGCGGGCGCCTTCCGGTCGTTCGCCGACGCGAGCGACGTGTGGGTCGTGGTGCTCGCGGCGGCCGGCGACAAGGCGTTCTGCGTCGGTGCCGACCTGAAGGAGCGGGCGGGGTTCTCGCTCGCGGACTTCCACCGGAACCGCGTGCAGGTCCGCGGCATGTTCGAGGCGCTGCGCACGGTCCCGCAGCCGGTGGTCGCGTCGGTCTTCGGCTTCGCGCTCGGCGGGGGCTTCGAGCTCGCCCTCAGCTGCGACCTGATCGTCGCGGCGGAGCGGACGAAGCTGGGGCTCCCCGAGGCGCGAGTGGGGCTCCTGCCCGCCGGAGGAGGCACCCAGCTGCTGACGAGGAAGGCGGGGCTCTCACGCGCGAAGGAGCTGATCTACACCGGCCGCCGGTTCGACGCCGCCGAGGGGGAGGCGATGGGGATCGTGCAGCGCGTCGTCGCACGCGACGACCTCGAGCGTGCGACGAACGACCTCGCCGCCGAGATCTGCAAGTCGTCCCCGGTCGCGGTGCGCGCCGCGAAGGCCTCTATCGACGCCGCCCTCGGCGTGCCGATCGAGGACGGGATCGAGATCGAGCACCGCTCGTGGGAGACCGTGATCGCGAGCGCCGACCGCTCCGAGGGCATCGCCGCGTTCAACGAGAAGCGGGACGCGCAGTGGCAGAACAGATGAGCGTCCGGGTCCGGGAGGTCGGGCCGCGCGACGGCATCCAGAGCGAGAAGGCCTCGGTCGCGACCGCGGACAAGATCGCGCTGATCGACGCGCTCGGCGCGAGCGGCCTGCGCTACATCGAGGCCGTCTCGTTCGTGTCGCCGAAGGCGATCCCCCAGATGGCCGACGCCCGCGAGGTCTGGGAGGGGATGACCCGGCGGCCGGGCGTCGTCTACTCGGCTCTCGTGCCGAACCGTAAGGGTGCGGAGATAGCCGCCGAGGTAGGCGTCGACTCGATGCAGGTCTTCATCGCCGCGACCGACTCGTACAACCTCAACAACGTCCGCAAGAAGGTGCGCGACTCGATTGAGGACGTCGAAGCCGTCGTCGCGGTCGCGGGGGCCGCGGGCATCCCGGTCGAGGGGACGATCTCGACGGCTTTCGGCTGCCCCTACGAGGGCGACGTGCCGCCGGAGCGCGTCGTCGAGGTGTCGCGCTGGATGGCCGACACGGGCATCGACACGATCTCGTACGGCGACACGACCGGGATGGGGACTCCTCGCCGCGTCGCCGACGTCGTCACCGCGCTGCGGGAGGAGCTGCCGGAGCTCATTCTGAACATGCACTTCCACGACACGCGCGGCACCGGCCTCGCGAACGTCGTGACCGCGCTCGACCTCGGGATCGACTACTTCGACGCCTCGATCGGGGGCATGGGCGGGAGCCCGTACGCCGCCGGCGCGACGGGCAACATCGCGACCGAGGACCTCGTCCATATGCTTGCCGACATGCAGATCGAGACGGGGATCGACCTCGAGAAGCTGCTCGACGCCGGGAGGCTGGCGCAGGGCTTCATCCAGGGCGAGCTCCCGAGCAAGGTCCTGAAGGCCGGCCCGCGCTGGGCAGTGGCGGGGACCGCCTGATGTTCGAGCGGATCCTGATCGCGAACCGCGGCGAGATCGCCGTACGCATCGCCCGGACCTGCCGCGAGCTCGGCGTCGAGGCGGTCGCGGTGCATTCCGACGTCGACGCTCGGGCGCGGCACGTCGCCGCGGCGACCGAGGCCGTGCACCTCCCGGGCGTCGCGCCCGTGGATACCTACCTCAACGTCGACGCGATCCTCGACGCTGCGCGCTCTACGGGCGCGCAGGCGATCCACCCGGGCTACGGGTTCCTGTCGGAGAGCGCGGAGTTCGCCGACGCTGTCGTCGCCGCCGGTCTCGTGTGGGTCGGCCCCCCGCCGGACGCGATCCGGGCGCTGGGGGACAAGATCTCGGCGCGGCGCCTGGCGGAGGCGGCGGGTGTGCCCGTCGTCCCGGGCATCACGGACCCGGTCGAGGACGTCGCGGTGCTGGAGGCGTTCGCGTCGGAGCACGGTTACCCGCTCGCGATCAAGGCCTCCGGTGGAGGAGGAGGCCGCGGCCTCAAGGTGGCGCGCTCGGCGGAGGACCTCGAGCCCGCGTGGTCGTCGGCGCGGCGCGAGGCCGAGGCGTACTTCGGCTCCCGCGACGTGTTCGTCGAGCGCTACCTCGAGGGCCCGAAGCACCTCGAGGTGCAGCTGCTCGCGCCGGGCCCCGACGAGGCGTTGTGGCTCGGCGTGCGCGACTGCTCGCTCCAGCGCCGCCATCAGAAGCTCGTCGAGGAGACGCCGCCGCCGTTGTGGGCCGAGCGCGCGCCCGAGATGGGGGAGGCCGCGGTCGCGCTGTCGAAGGCGTGCGGCTACGTCAACGCCGGGACCGCCGAGATGCTCGTCGACCGCGGCGGGAGCTTCTACTTCCTCGAGGTGAACGCTCGGCTGCAGGTCGAGCACACGGTCACCGAGGAGGTGCTCGGGATCGACCTCGTCGCGTGGCAGCTGCGGATCGCGTCGGGCGAGCGGCTTCCGTTCACGCAGGCGGACGTGTCGCCGCGCGGGCACGCGATCGAGTGCCGCATCAACGCGGAGGACCCGGCGCGCGGGTTCGCTCCCGCCCCGGGACGGCTGACGGAGTACGTCGAGCCCGACGGGATGGGAGTGCGCGTGGACTCCGGCTACGTCGCGGGCGACGAGGTCCCCGGCGCCTACGACTCCCTGATTGCGAAGCTCATCACGCGAGGCGCGGACCGGGAGGAGGCGCGCGCGCGGATGTTGCGCGCTCTCGAGGAGTACCGCATCGAGGGCGTCGAGACGACGATCCCCGCGCACCTGGCGCTGCTGCGCGAACCGTCGTTCGTCGACGGGACCCACGACACGACGACCGTGGAGTCCGGAGGCGTCCTCGAGCAGCTCGCCGCGCCGGTCGAAGAAGCACAGGACGTTCTGCTGGTGTCGGGGAAGCCCGTGCGTCTCTGGAACCCCGCCATGGCCGCGTCGGCCGCGGCCGCGACGCACGGCGCCTCCGCTACGGGGGACCTCGTCGCTCCGATGCAGGGGACGATCCTCAAGGTCCTCGTGGCGGAGGGGGACCGCGTGGAGGCCGGGCAGCCGGTGATCGTCCTCGAGGCGATGAAGATGGAGAACTCGATCTCGGCTCCGCTTGCGGGAACGGTCGTCGAGATCGGCGTACGACCGGGGGAGACAGCGGGGGCCGGACAGCTCCTGGCCCGGGTCGAGTGACCCCGCGCGACCTCGCGCTCCTCGTCGCGCAGCTCGCGGCGTTCGGCCTCGTCGGATGGGCGACGGGTTCCCTGTTGTTGCGGTGGGCTCGTATTGGCGATCTCGCCCTTCCCGAACGCGGCGTCGCGGCCGTCGTCGGGTTCGCGTTCTTCGGGGTCGCGGCGATGCTCGGCAACGTCGTGACCGGGGGCCGCGTCTTCGGGAATGCGTTCGGGGTTCCCGTCCTCGGGCTCGCGGTCGTGGGGGCCTGGGCCGCGCGCGGCGCGGCGCGTTCCGACTGGGAGCACCTGCGGCGGCCGCGCCGGTGGGCGCTGCCACTGCTGCTCCTCGGCGCGCTCGCGTTCCTCTACCTCCTGCCGGTGCTGCTTGCTGGCTCCGGCGTCAGGACGGGCGACCCGCCGTGGCACCTCGGCTGGACCGCGCAGCTGCTCGGAGGCGAGCGCGTGCCCGTCGGGCCCGCAGCGGAGTACGCCCGCAACGCGTATCCGTGGGGGTACCACGCGCTGCTCGCGTCGCTCGTGCGGCTCGTCCCGTCGTCGACGGCGTTGCTCGCCCACGAGGGCGTCCACGTCGTGCTGATGGTGTCCATCCCGCTCGTCGCCGCGTGCTTGGCTCGCCGCGTCGATCGGGGCGCGGGCCTGGCGGCTGCCGCGTGCACGTCGCTGGTGGGCGGCTTCGGATGGGTGATCGCGCGCTCCGCGTCGTTCGAGCCGAGCCCACGCGAAGCCGCCTACGGTGCCGACCTCGTCGCGGCGTCGCCGAACTCCGTGTACGAGCTGCTGCCGCCGGCGCTCCCGCGCGAGGTCGGGCTCGTGCTCGCCGGCGCGGCCGCAGTGTTCCTGCTGCTCGCGATCGAGAGCGGGACGCGCCGGAGCCGCGTCCTCGCGGGCGCGATCACGGGAGTGGTGGGAGTCGTCAGCGTGCCGATGCTGTTCACCGCGCTGCTGTGGGCCGCGGGCGCGTCGGTGTTCGTCCGGGGAAGCCGGCTCGCGATGCTCCGCGACGTGTGCGTCCCGGCCCTCGGGGTGTTCGCCCTGTGGGCGGCTCCCGTCGCGGTTGGTTACGTCAACCAGGGCGGCTTCGTCGACATCACGCCGCGCCTCGGCATGGAGTGGCCGTTGCCCACCGCGCTCGGCGCGTACGGGCTGTTGCTTCCTCTCGCCGTCGCGGGCGCGCTCGTCGCGTGGCGGCACGGGCGGCCGTTGCTGGTCCTCGCCGGCTCGAGCGCAGTGTTGCTGGGGCTCGCGGTCGCCCGCGACGTCTTCGACTGGACGGTCTGGAGCAACGCGACGCTGCTCCACCAGGGCCGGATGTGGCCGCCGGTGCATCTGGTCGCCGGCGCGCTTGGGGGCCTCGCGGTCGTGCGCGCGGCGTCGTGGCTACGCGATCGGTCGCGCGGCCTTGCCGTCGGTGCCGGAGCGGTGGCGTTGGCGGTCGCGGCCGCGTCGCCGGTCCTCGCGTCGTTGCGGATGAGGGTCATCCTCGAGGAGCACCTCGCCGGCTACGTCTACGGCGAGGACTTCGCGCCCGGTTCGTTCGCCCGCGAGGCGGCGCGCGTTCTCGGCCCGGACGACGTCGTCGCCGGCGGTACCGACGAGATCCGGTGGGCGCTGTTCCAGATGTCCGGCGTCCGGCTCGCCGAGTACGACGACCCGAGGTTCGAAGGGAACGACCTCAGGATCCGCTACGCGGAGCTCGCGCGCAGGTGGGACGAAGCCGTCGCGGACGGCGGGTTCACGCCCACTCACGTGGTCGTGCCGGCTTTCATGGGCGCCCACGTCGGCCCCGTCGTCGCACGGGGGCGGTTCGGCGGCGAGACGTGGCTGTTGACGGAGGCGGGCTAGCCGCGCACGACGCGGAACCGCGCTGCGTCCTGTCCGGCGAGGAACTCGTACTTCCCGGGCGACAACGGCCGCGGCAACTCGACCTCCCAGCGCCCACGATGTGATTGCACCTCGTGGACCTTCACCCGGAACCCCGACCGCTCGCCGCAGGGGTGCACGTCGCCGAACCGGCGCTCGGACGGAGACCACGACCGGCAGCCGCCGGGGGTGACGCGCACGAGCCAGACCTCCATCCGCTTCGGGATGTCACCGAGCGCGGGGTGAACCGTCCCGTGGATGCGCCTGAGGGTTCCCGCGGGATGGCAGTCGCGATCGTCGGGCTCGCGGATCACGGCGGTCCACGCCGGGTCGCCGTGATAGTCGGGCTGTTGCGCCGGCGTTCCTTGGGGGCCCGGCGGCTCGCTCGCCGTCTGCGGGGTCGCTGCGGGATCCTTCCACTGGACCGCCGTGTACCCGTTCGGAGGACAGCACGCGTGCGGCGCGTACACGCGCGCTGAGATGTCGGCTTCGTTCGTCGTGCCCCACCAGTTCCCGGACGCGTTCACGACCATGTTGCTCGAGCCACTGTCGCGGGTGGAGCGGACGTCGAACGCCCACCACGGGCGGTCCGGCCCCCGCAGGATGTCGTTGTAGTGGACGTCGAAGATCCCGTGCTCGCCCACGCAGGCGTACGGATCGGGGGCCGAGAAGAGCATGCTTATGCCGTTGTCCCAGAAGTCGCTCTCGTAGATGCCGATCACGCCCTGCGTCTGCCCCAGGAAGGCGAGACCGTTCGAGTAGAACCGGTTGCGCGTGAACGAGAGGTTCGTCGCGGGGTCGACGACCTCCAGCGCCCTGATGTTCCCGGTGAAGACGGTGTCGTGGATCGGGAACGCGTCGCTCCGCATCGATATCCCGAGCATCGCGTTCTCGACGCGGGCGTGCGCGAGCGCGCTCGGGGGCCGGACGCTCGCGGTGTCGACGATCCTGATCCCCTGCCAGTAGGCACCGTCCACGCCGGTGAAGACGATCGGCTCCGCTTCGGTGCCCTCCGCTCGCAACCCGCCGAGGACGATCAGCCCGGCGAAGTCCCATGCCTCGACGCGCACCCCCGGCTCGATCGTGAGCGTCACGCCCTCGTTCACCTGGACGTGCGTGTCGAGGTAGACGGGGCTCTGCTCCTTCGTCCAGGTCGTGTCCTCGTCGATGGTCCTGACGACGGGAGAAGCGACGCCTGGAGCCGCGGGCAGCGCGGCCGTGACCGTCGCCACCAGAACGAGCTTCGTCCCGACCCCGATCCCCCTCATCGCTCCATTGAACGACGAACGGGGGCCGGGCGTTGCGCTTGGACCGTGGTTTTGCACATTTAGGGCCCCCTGCACAGAAAGGCGGCGGTCTGCACAGAAGGAGGGCTTAACCCGGCTGGAATTCTCTAGCTCCGCTCGCAGCACTCGCCACTAGCCGACAACGTGGGAACCATCAATCGTCGTCGTCTTCCTCTTCCTCTTCCTCATGCCCCTCGCCTCCACTCCCTGTAAGAGCGAGTGGCTGGTCGTCTGGTTCGAACGGGAGACGAATGGCGCGGCTCGCAGGGTGGGAGTGCCTAAGTACCTCGACAATCGCCCACTCAATGGACTTTCCCGTGTCTGGGGGCCACTGGCGCATACGGAGTCGGACGCGCATTGTGTCGCCTTCTAGGTAGCCTTCTTCGTGACGCCGGAGCTTTCCCCAATAGACCTCGTCTTCAATGCGCGCACGGATGACCTGTTCGCCCATTTGAAACCGCGCCATGTACCGAGGATCCAGCGTTGGTTGTAGTGGAATCAGTACCGCTTCCACTACTTGCTCAATGATCGGCTCAATCTCACTGTCGTCTTGGTCGATCTCGTCAAGTCGGTCCAGCGTGTCTGCCTGTGCCGCTGTGAGCGTCAACGGTCCCGCCCCCGTCGCGTCGATCTCGGCTTCCTCCAACCCTTCCTTTCGAAGCGGTTCTAGGACTGTGCGGGCGGCATCGCGCCCGCGTGGCGCTTCAAGGATGCGGAACACAGGTTGCTGCGCGTTAGGGAAGTTGTAGATGTCCCCGTTCGCGGTCGTGATCACGGTCGAGCCGTCCTTGTTGTGAGTTATTCCGGTGATTCGACCTTTGATGCGCTTGAGCACCGCGAACACACCAAGTTCAGCATCACCAATGATGGAGATGAGGTTCGAGAGCGCGCTCGCGGGATCGGACAGCAACACGCCGCCTATGCCCTGGATCACGGCCACCAAGGCCGTCTTGAACGAACCGTCGTCAAAGGCGCGGACCTCTAGGTGAACCGGGGGCGCGTCGGGTTCAGCAACCTCGCGGGCGACCTGGAACAGGTCACCAAGTGCGATAAGGGCTGGAGCCAAGTCGCGGACCGGAATCCGCCCTTCCTCCAGAGCAGGCCCTCGATAGGTGAGCGAGAACTCCCTGGATTCCACGCGCGTCCCCCTTTGCCTAGCCACTCACGACCTCCGCTTTCTACCCGGAGGAGCAGCGTAGGCAGGGGGTGAGACGGAAGGGTCAGGGGCCTTTCGGTGCAGGAGGGCGGGCTGCCCAGAAGCCTGGTCCAAGGGGGCGTTTCTGTTTGACCTTTGACCTTTGACCTTCGTAACTGTGTAATTATGTAATCCCACTGACAGGAGGGTGAGATGGAGCAGGAGATCAGCGGCTGGTTCGCCGGGAGGCTCCCCGACGACTGGTTCGAAGCGGCCCCCGAGGTCACGGCCGACAGGGACGAGATCCTCGTCGTCGGACGCCTCGGCGACGTGGACCTGGGTGCAGACGCATCCGAGGAGGCGGCGGGCGCGGCCCGGCTCGCCCGCATCAAGCGTTTCCGCGAGGACACTCGTGAGGCCCGCATGAGGATCGCCGACGAGGCCGAGCGGCTCTTCGGGCGGAAGGTGGCCTGGGGGGCCGAGTGCGGCGGCGTCAGGCGGGTGTTCACGAACATGGCGATCCCGGTGATGACGCGCCTCCGCCTCCGCGAGCGAGCGGTGCTCGACACGCTCATCGACGCCGGCGTGGCGCGCAGCCGCAGCGAGGCCCTCGCGTGGTGCGTGCGCCTCGTCGGGCGGAACGAGTCCGAGTGGATCGACTCGTTGCGCGAAGCACTGGCGGGGGTGGAGAAGGCGCGGGCGCAGGGACCCGCGGCATGAGCGAGGTCACCGACGCCGAGGCCCTCGACGCGTACTCGAGCATCGTCACGCGGATCGCCGAGAAGCTCGCGCCGTCGGTCGCGAACCTCGCGGTCTACCGGAAGGTGCGCGGCGGCCGGCGGATGAGCGGCAGCGGGAGCGGCGTCGTCATCACGACCGACGGGTTCGTCGTCACGTCGGCGCACGTCGTCGCCGGTTCCGACGGTGGGAACGCGTCGTTCTCCGACGGACGCGAGACGTCGTTCGAGATCGTCGGAGCCGACCCGCTCTCGGATCTAGCGGTCGTGCGGGCGCGCGGTGACGACCTCTCGCCGGCGGAGCTCGGCGACGCATCGCGGCTCAAGGTCGGCCAGCTCGTCGTTGCCATCGGGAACCCGCTGGGGTTCGGCGGCACGGTCACCGCTGGAGTCGTCGGCGCGGTCGGGCGTTCGTTCGTCACGCAGTCCAACGGGACCGCGCGCTTCGTCGAGAACGTGATCCAGACCGACGCGGCGCTGCACCCGGGGAACTCCGGTGGAGCGCTCGTGGAATCGCGGGGCACCGTCGTCGGCATCAACACCGCGCTCGTCGGGCCCGGGATGGGGCAGGGCCTCGGGCTCGCGGTGCCGGTGAACGAGACGACGCTCAAGATCGTCTCCGCGCTGATGACCGAGGGCCGCGTGCGGCGCGCCTGGTTCGGAGTCGCGGGCGGGTCCCGGCCGCTTCCGCCGAGAGTCGCGCGCGAGGTCGGACGCGAGCGGGGGATCGAGGTCGTCCAGGTCGTGGCCGGCAGCCCGGCGGAGTCGGCAGGGCTGCGCCCGGAGGACCTGATCGTCGAGGTTCACGGGACGCCGGTCGAGGGAATGGACGACCTGCAGCGGCTGATGGACGGCTCGCTCGCGGGGCGGGCGATCGAGATCGCCGTGTACCGCGACCGTCTGCTGCGACTGACCATCACTCCCGCGGAGCTCGCGGCATAACCCTGGAGGTATGCGATGACCCACCACCCGCACCTCGGCGGCAACTTCACGATCGGCGGCGACCTGCCGGTGCACCGGCTCGGCTTTGGCGCCATGCGCATCACCGGCCGTGGGATCTGGAAGGAGCCGAGCGACGTTGAGGGAGCCAAGGCGCTGCTGCGCCGCGTCGTCGAGTCGGGCGTGAACCTGATCGACACCGCGGACTCTTACGGCCCCGAGGTCAGCGAGCGCCTGATCGGTGAAGCGCTCCACCCGTACCCCGACGATCTCGTGATCGCGACGAAGGGCGGTCTTCTGCGGCCCGGCCCCGGACGGTGGGACCCCGACTGCCGGCCGGAGCACCTCAAGCGCGCGTGCGAGGGGAGCCTCCGCAGGCTGAAGGTCGACCGGATCGACCTGTACCAGCTGCACACGGTCGACCGGAAGGTGCCGCTGGAGGAGTCGCTAGGGGCGCTGAAGGAGCTGCAGGACGAGGGCAAGATCCGCCACGTCGGCGTCTCGAACTTCTCGGTCGAGCAACTGGAGCGCGCCCGCCGGGTCGTCGACGTCGTGTCGGTGCAGAACCTCTACAACCTCACCGACCGTAAGTCCGAGGACGTAGTGGACTACTGCGAGCGCGAGGGCATCGCGTTCATCCCGTGGTACCCGCTAGCGTCCGGCGACGCCGCGGCCCCCAACGGCCCGATCGCGGAGGTCGCGAGGCTGCACGACGCGACTCCCGCTCAGATCAGCATTGCGTGGTTGCTCCACCGTTCGCCGGTGATCCTGCCGATCCCGGGCACGAGCTCGATCGAGCACTTTGAAGAGAACCTGGGCGCGGGGTCGATCCAACTGAGCGACGAGGACATGAGCCGGATAGAGAAAGCCGCGGGGGCCTGAGGCCGAGAGTGCCGCGAACGAAGCGGCCCCCTAAGCCAGCAAGGCCCTCGCTATCACCATCCGCTGGATCTCCGACGTTCCCTCGAAGATCGTGTAGATCTTCGAATCCCGGTACCATTTCTCCACCGGAAAGTCCTTGATGTAGCCGTAGCCCCCGAGAATCTGCACCGCCGTCTCCGTCACCTTCACCGCGGTCTCGCCGGCCATCAGCTTGCTCATGCTGCCCTCGGCCTTCGTGAACGGCTGCCCGCTCGCCGCCAGCCACGCCGCCTTGTGAACCAGCAACCTCGAGGCCTCGACCGCCGTTGCCATGTCCGCTAGATGGTTCTGGATCGACTGGTGCTGCGCGATCGGCACGCCGAACGCGATCCGCTCCTTCGCGTAGTCGCGGGAGAACTCGAGCGCGGCCCTCGCGATGCCCACGGCCTGGATCGCGACCGAGGGCCGCGTGACCTCGAACGTCCGCAACGCAGCGGACGACCGGCCGGTCGACTCGCCGGAGCGCGCCTTACCCAACTTCGATTCGAGACGGTCCATGCCCCCGAGCACTCGATCGAGCGGGATCCGGCAGTCCTCGAGGATCACCTCGGAGGTGTCGGACGCGCGGATGCCGAGCTTCTTCTCCTTCTTGCCCGGCCGGATGCCCGGGTCGTCCTTCGTGATGATGAACGAGGCCTGGCCGCGGTGGCCGAGCTCGGGGTCGACCGTCGCGACGATCACGTAAACGTCGGCGTACTGGCCGTTGGTGATGAAGACCTTGGTCCCGTTGATGACCCACTCGTCACCGTCCTGCACCGCACGCGTGCGCAGCGAGCGGACGTCGGACCCCGCCTGCGGCTCGGTCACACCGAACGCGGCGACCTTCGGGTCCTCGGGCGTGCCGAACATCTTCGGCGCCCACTCGAAGAGCTGCTCGGGCGTGCCGACACTCGCAAGCGCCGACAGGGGGAGCCCCGTCCCGAAGATCGCCAGCCCGATCCCGGCGCAGCCCCAGAAAACCTCCTCCATGAGCAGCGGGAGCGTGAGCCCGGTGGGGTCCTGCTGCGCCTGGAGGTAGATGTCCACGCTGTACAACCCGGCCTCGGCGGCCTTCTTCAGGACCGGCCAGGGGAACTCCTCCGTCTCGTCGTAGTGGGCCGCTACCGGGCGGATCTCCTTCTCGGCGAACTCGTGCGCCCACTTCTGGAGCTCCTGCTGGTCTTCGGTGAGTGTGAAATCCATCCCTGCCTCCGGGTGTGGTGAACTTGACTCTCCAGTCAAGTTATAGATGCTTCAGGATAGCCCACGGCGCTTACAAAGCGAGCCGCGGCGACCGGTCGCCTCGGCGAGCGGCCCGAACGCAACGGATGCAGGAGGAGGAGCCGTGCCGCAAGGAAACCCCGAGAAGCAGGAAGTCATCTCGTACCAGCGGCTCTACCGGCTCTGGGAGGAGAACAACTGGTCGGCCACCGCGATCGACTTCTCCGTCGACAAGCAGCAGTGGCGGGAAAGGCTGACCGAAACCCAGCGTGAGGCCGCCCTCTGGAACTACGCGATGTTCCTCGTCGGAGAGGAGGCCGTGGCCCGCACGCTCACTCCGGTCCTCGACGCGGCCCCCGGCTTCCCCGAGAGCATCTTCCTGACGACACAGATCGTCGACGAGGCGCGCCACCACGTCTTCTTCGACCGCTTCATGCGCGAGGTCGCGGGCCAGGGGAGCGACACGAAGTCGACGCTCGAGGCCGTCGACGGCTACCTCACGTGGGGATTCCGCCAGGTGTTCGACGAGCTCGACCGCGTGACGGACGCGCTGCGCAAGAAGCCGAAGGACCGCGAGCTGCTCGCGCAGACGGTCGCGCTGTACCACCTCGTGGTCGAGGGGCTGCTCGCGACGCCGGGGCAGCACTTCATCCAGCGCTACGTCGAGAAGTTCGACATCCTGCCGGGCTTCGCTTCCGGTATCACCAACGTGTCGCGCGACGAGTCGCGCCACGTCGCGTTCGGGATCAAGCTCCTCGGCGACTTGATCCGCTCGTCGGCCGATTCCCGTGCCGCGGCGATAGAGATGCTCGACCGCGTGCTGCCGTGGTCGGTCGGCGTGTTCATCCCGCCGAACCTCGACCATTCCTACGCCGAGTGCTTCGACTTCACGCTGAACGAGATCTACGCGTTCGGTCTGCGCGGCTTCGAGACCAAGCTGCGCCGCATCGGGATCGACCCGGGCGAGCTCCGCGTGTTCTCGCGCGAGGACCGCAGCCTCTCCTATGAGGAGCGGTCGCGCCGGCTGTGGGTGCTGCTCGAGGACGGGATCATGGGCGACGACCGCCGCGAGCCGAAGGTGAGCGCGGAGGCGTTCGAGATCCTGTTCGACGGCATGACGCGCGCCCTCGACCTCGAGATCGCCCGTTCGCTCGGCGGCCCGATCCAGTGGGACTTCACCGACGCGGAGCCGTGGCACATCGTCGTCACGAACGGCCACGCCGAGGCCAAGCCGGGCCGCGCCGGCGAACCCGCGCTTCGGCTCGAAGCCACGGCCGCCGACTTCGCCAAGATCGCAGTGGAACGCGACGACCCGCGCTGGTCGCTGCTGAAGCGCAAGCTGCGCGTCCACGGGTCGTTGTCGGCGAAGGCGAAGCTGCCGAAGCTCTTCACCTGAGCCCGTTCAGCCCCCGCCCGCCCCGGCCGGGCGGATAGGCTGCCCCGATGGACTTCGACCTCTCTCCGGAACAGCAGGAGTTCCAGCGCACGATGCGCTCGTTCGTCGACGACGCGATCCGTCCGAACGCCGAGCGCTGGGACCACGAGCACGAGCTTCCGATGGACGCCGTCAAGCAGATGGCCGAGCTGGGCCTCTTCGGCCTCCCGTTCCCCGAGGAGTACGGGGGCTCCGGCGCCGACTTCCTCACGCTGTGCCTCGCGATCGAAGAGCTGGCTCGCGTCGACTCGTCTCTCGCGATCACGCTCGAGGCCGCGGTCGGGCTCGGCGCGATGCCGATCTGGCATTTCGGCACGGAGGAGCAGCGACGTAAGTGGCTGCCCCCGCTGGCGACGGGCGAATCGCTGGCCGGGTTCGGCCTCACCGAGCCGGGCGGAGGCTCGGACGCCGGCGCGACGCGGACCACGGCCCGGGTCGAGAACGGTGAGTGGGTCATCAACGGCTCCAAGTCGTTCATCACGAACTCCGGCACCCCGATCACGTCGTTCGTCACCGTCACCGCGGTGACCGGAGGCTCCGACGGCCACAAGGAGATCTCCGCGATCGTCGTGCCGAACGACACGCCGGGCTTCGAGGTCGGGAAGCCCTACCGCAAGATGGGGTGGTGGCACTCGGACACTCACGAGCTGTCGTTCGCCGACTGCCGCGTGCCGGAGGAGAACCTGCTCGGGCAGCTCGGCCACGGGTTCCGCAACTTCCTGAAGATCCTCGACGACGGGCGCATCGCGATCGCGGCCCTCGCGGTCGGGCTCGCGCAGGGCTGCGTCGACGAGAGCATCAAGTACGCGAACGAACGGACCGCGTTCGGCGCGCCGATCGGGAGCTTCCAGGGCCTCCAGTTCAAGATCGCCGACATGGCGCTGAAGACCGAGCTCGCGCGCACCGCGTACTACAAGGCCGCCTGGCTCAAGGAGAAGGGCCGCCCTTACAAGAAGGAAGCCGCGATGGCGAAGCTCTACGCGTCGACGATCGCCGTGGACGTGGCGCGCGACGCGGTGCAGGTCCACGGGGGCTACGGCTACATCGAGGAGTTCCCGGTGTGCAGGCACTTCCGCGACTCGAAGATCCTCGAGATCGGCGAGGGGACGTCGGAGGTCATGCGGATCCTGATCGCCCGCGACCTCGGGTTGCCGAGCGCTTGAATTTCGTCAAGCAACAGGACGGTCTAGACCGCGCGGTCGACGCGGCCCGCGCCGCCGGCAGCATCGGCCTCGACACCGAGTTCCTGAGGGAGAAGACCTACCGCGCCAAGCTCTGTCTGGTGCAGATGGCCGTCGGCGACGACATCTTCGTGGTCGACGTCCTCGAGCCGCTGGACCTCAAGGGCCTCGCCGACCTCGTCGCCGACCCCGACGTGAGGGTGATCCTCCATGCGGGCCGCCAGGACCTCGAGCTGTTCTACGAAGGCTGGGGCGCCGTGCCCGCCAACATCTTCGACGTGCAGCTGGCGGCGGGGTTCGCAGGCCACGGCGCGTCGCTCCCGTACGGCCGGCTCGTCGAGACGCTGTGCGGGAAACGGCTCGTCAAAGGGGAGTCGTACACCGACTGGTGCAAGCGCCCGCTGACCGAGGCGCAGCTGAGCTACGCGGCCGACGACGTGCGCTACCTCGCGTCTGCGGCCGACCGTCTCGACGGGGAGCTCACGCGGCTGGGCCGGCTGGAGTGGGTGCTCCAGGAGATGAAGTCGCTCGAGTCGGAGGAGCTCTACCGCACCGATCCGGGCGAGGCGTGGCGCAAGGTCGGGGGCCGCGGGACGCTGTCGCCCAAGGCGCTGGCGGTGCTGCGCGAGGTCGCCCGCTGGCGCGAGGAGACCGCGCAGCGGCGGGACATCCCGCGCGGCTGGGTGATCAAGGACCCGACGATGATCGAGATCGCGCGGCGGTCGCCGTCGTCGATCCAGCAGCTGAAGTCGATTCGCGGGTTCAATGCGTCGGAGGCCGACCGTTCCGGACGCGACATCCTCGCGGCCGTCGACGCGGGCCGCGAGGCCCCCTCGATCAGCCTCGGCGCGTCGCCGCCAAAGGGTGCGCAGGCGCGGGCCCGGATGCTGTCGGGGCTCGCCGACGCGGTCGTGAGGGCGCGTTGCGAGCAGGCGGGCCTCGCAACCGAGCTCGTGTCGACGCGCTCGGAGCTCGAGGCGCTGCTCGCCGAGGTCGTCGGCGGCACGGTTGATCCGAGCAGGCACCGCCTGATGCAGGGATGGAGGCGCGAGCTCGCCGGCGACGCGGTGGTCGCGCTCGCCGAGGGCCGGATAGCCGTGAAGGCGATCCCCAAGGCGCCGTTCGTCGAAGAGCTTCCGCTCGACGCGGGATAAGGAGCCGGACATGGCAGCAGACGACGAGAGGATCGCTCTCTTCCTCGACTTCGAGAACCTCGCGCTCGGCGCGCGTGACCGCGGTGAGCGATTGGACATGGGCGTGATCATGGAGGCGCTGTCGGAGCGCGGCCGCGTGGTCGTACGCCGCGCGTACGCGGACTGGAACCTGTTCTCGGAGCACCGGCCGGGACTGGTCGGCGAGCGCATCGAGCTGATCGAGATCCCCCAGCGCACCGGGATGGTCCGCAAGAACGCCGCCGACATCAAGCTCGCCGTCGACGCGTGCGAGCTCGCGTTCCAGCGCGAGTTCATAACGACGTTCGTGATCGGCTCGGGCGACAGCGACTTCACGCCGCTAGTGCTGAAGCTGAGGGAGCTGAACAAGAAGGTGATCGGCGTCGGCGTCGAGGGCTCGACGTCGGAGCTCCTGCCCGGCGCGTGCGACGAGTTCCTGTTCTACGAGGGCCTGCTCGGGCGCGGCTCGGGTGCGCCGCCCGCCCGGCGCCGCCGCAGGCGCAAGACCGCGGAGAACGGGGAAGCTGCGGCAGAGACCGAGAGCGACGAGTCCACGTCGGACATAGCCGAGATCTCCCGCCAGGTGACGCGGACGCTCAGCGGGCTCCAGCGGACGACCGACGGCTCCGTCCTCTCGTCGATGATCAAGCGCGCTCTCCTCCGCAAGGACCCGACGTTCTCCGAGAGCGACTACGGGTTCCGTACCTGGGGTGAGCTCATGCGCCACCTCGAGTCGCTGGGGGCCATCGAGCTCCAGAGCGGCAGCGCAGAGGGTGATCCGGTCGTGGACTTCCCCGCTGAGGGCGGGGGCCAGTCGCGTGCGTTCCAGCTGTTGCAGGACACCGTGCGCGAGATCGAGAAGAAGAGCGGCACGCCGCCGCTGTCGGGCCTGAAGGACCAGCTGCGCAAGAAGAAGCCGGGCTTCAGCGAGAAGGACTACGGCTACGGGGGCTTCCTGCAGTTCGTGAAGGCCGCGCGGGCCAAGGGCGTGGTGGACATGGACTGGGACGAGGAGGCCGAGGACTACTTCGTCTCGGCGGGCAACGCCTAGCCGCTCAACTCTTCTCGGCGGAGTCCACCGTCTTGAACGGATCCTCGATCGGGATGCGCACCTCCAGCGACTTCCCCCTGAGCTCCCTCAGCCGGTCCGAAGCGACGTAGTGGCGGCCTCGTCGTTCGCCTTTGGGAACGAGCAACCCCGCGTTGACGAGTTGCTTCAAGTCGCGTGTCGCCGTCTGCTCGGTCACCTCGCTCAGCGGCCGGTACGTCGCGTTCCTGACCCTGAAGCCCCTCGCCGCTTCGAAGAGCGCCGAGATCGACCGCTCGGGTAGCCGGTGCAGCTCCGCCTCCTCCGAGAGGATCGCCCATAGCCGCTCGGACTCCTTGATCCTTCGGAGCAATGTCCGCGCTTGGACGTAATGCGCCTTCAGGCAGTAGCGGACCCACGGCCGGGCGTCGTTCTCGGGCTGCCAGTAACCACCGCCGACGCTCGCGAGGACGTCGTAGTAGCTCGCGGTGTTGCGGCCGAGGTACTCCTCGATGCTGCAGAACTCGGCGGAAAGGATTCCTTCTCTCGTCAGCACCAGTGTCTGCAGGCCGCGCGCCATCCGTCCGTTGCCGTCTCGGAACGGGTGCACCAGCACGAGGTTGAGGTGCGCCATCGCGGCGCGCACCATGGGCGGCGCCGACGATCGCTCGTTCAGCGAGCCGGCGATCTCCTCGACCAGCGCGGGGACGCGGTCCGCGTCCGGTCCTTCGTAGACGATCTCGCCCGTCGAGTCGTTACGGATGTAGACGTAGCCGAGGCGATACCGTCCCGGGGACTTCCCGAGGTTGTAGCTCATCATCATGAAGTGCAGGCCCTTCAAGAGGTGCGTCGAGTACTCGAAGTGAGGGTCGTCGGCGAGCTGGAGGACGTAGGTCATTGCCTGCCGATAGCCCTCGAGGGCGCTGCGCGTCTCCTCGTTTGCGTCCAGTGGCTCTTCGCCCTCGACGATCGCGACCGCGTCGTCGAGCGTCGAGTTGTAGCCCTCGATGCTGTTCGAGGCCTGGATCTGGCGAGCGAACGACATCCGGCGGAGGACGCCCGTCCACCGGCGGCGGTCCGCGGCCCACAGACGCAGCTGGGCCCTCAGCTCCTCGATCTCGTGGATGACACGACGCTCGTCCGCGTCCACCGCGGGGGCCTTGAAGATCATGGTTGTAACTCCGATTCCAACCGTCCTGGTGATAGATAATAACCATCACTGGGACGGTTGTAAACCGCCTATCCGTCAAGCCGTGGGGTTAACGCAGCACGGGGCGTACGGAACGCGCCGCTAGCGCAGCCAGGTCCTCACTATCGCCTTGCTGAACCCCCACGCGTAGCGGAACGTCGTCGGCTTCTTCGTCGTCCCGCTCGCCCGGCGGCGCAGCGTGATCGGGACCTCCACGACGTCCATGCCCTTGCGGGCCGCGTCCAGGATCACCTCGGACACGTAGAACTGGTCCTGGCGCAGGTCGAGCCGGCGCAGGGTCTCCGCGGTCATCGCGCGGTAGCCCGTGGAGGGGTCGGTGATCCGCGTGCGGCCGAGGGTCGTGAGCAGGCGTGCGAACAGCTTCACGCCGTAGCTCCTGACACTGGACTCGACCTCGAACGAACCGAGGACCCTCGAGCCCTGGACCATGTCGGCCCGGCCCCCGAGCAGAGGCTCCACGAGGCGCTCCATCTCCTTCGGGTCGTGCTGGCCGTCGCCGTCGATCGTCACGACCACGCGCGCCCCCGCGCGCAGGGCGGCCTGATATCCCAGCCGCACGGCCGCACCCGAGCCGCGCCTGAGCTCCCGCCGGATCACGGCGGCCCCCAGCCGGGCCGCGGTCGCTTCCGTCGTGTCCGTGCAGCCGTCGGCGACGACGATCGGCACGACCGGGAGGCCCGCCACCTCGTCGGGCATCTGACCTATGACCGCCGGGAGGTTGTCGGCCTCGTTGTAGGCGGGGACGACGACGACGCAGGCGCCGACCGGCGGGGCGAACCCCGTCTCCTCCAGGCGCCTCAGCGCCATGTAGTCGACGAGATCGCCGAGCTCGTTCGAGAGCTGGTCGTCCCTCGAGAAGCTGCGGAAGACGAGGCCGAGCGTGAACAGGTTCGAGATGACGAGCAGGCCGATGATGCGGCGCTCGCCGCCGGGCTCGAAGCCGAGGGCGCCCAGAACGGGGTCGAGGAGGGCGGGGGCGAGGGCCGCGACCGTGAGGCTTCCGGCGACGACGGCGACGACGAGGAGCTCGCCCCGGCGCAGCTGCCGCTTGCGATAGCGCATGACGGCGAAGGCCGCGAGCAGCGCGGCGACCAGAGCTCCAAAGACCCTCAGACCCATCGCAGGTTCCCCTTCGGCGGCGTCGACGATGTCGGCCTGCGTAGACGGTGCGAAAAAAGCCCCGAAAGGGGCGTGAGCAGGCTAGCAGATGGGCGCCGCGCGGCCCCGGACTAGCGTCGCCGGTGGGTGGTCGATCCGGTGCGATCGGTGCAGGTGCCGTAGAAGTGCTCCGGCGGCACCGGCTCGCGCGGCTCGCACTCGGGGTGCTCCTCGTTCTCGTACGACGTGGCCGCGTCGAACCTCAGCACCGCCGGCCGGCCGCCACGCCACAGCGAGGAGACGTCGAAGAAGACCTGGAGGCGGTTCGGATCGGGTCTCAGCGTGAGGCCGGTCGCTTCCATCGGGCGCCGGAACGGGATCGGTCCGCCGCAGTCCTCGTAGGCGGTGGCCTCGCCGGCGACCGGGCCCTCGCCGTAAGGCGGCGAATCGTCCACGACGATGCATCTCTCAATCCCGTAGCCGTCGGGGTCGTCTAGCTGGAAGACGACGAAGTCGAGCTCACCCGCTAGCGTCTCCGGCCCCCACGCCCCGTACGTGACGAGGTCGAGCTTGATCCGGCCCGGCCCGTGCCGGAGCCGAGCGGCAGCCACGTCGAGCGGGCCCGGCGAGTCGACCGGGTCGAAGACCGTCCTCTCGTGCGCGGCCGCCGGGTTCGTCAGCGCCGCGACGAGCGCGGCGGCAACGAGCAAGTAGCGCATGTGTCACCCCCCGTTTGTCGTCCCTCTCCGCGTGTCAACGTACGACGGCCCTGCTCGGTCGCGAGGTGGTTCACTACCGGGATGAAGGGTTACGACGCGGCGACGTACGGCGAGCGGATCGCCGAGGTCTACGACGAGATGTACGAGGACCTCTTCGACCGCGACGAGGTCGTGGACGTGCTCGCGGACCTCGCCGGAGAGGGCCGCGCGCTCGAGCTCGCGATCGGCACCGGCCGGGTCGCCCTGCCGCTCGCGGCCCGCGGCGTCGAGGTGCACGGGATCGACTCGTCCGAGGCGATGGTCGCGAAGCTCCGCTCGAAGCCGGACGGCGACGACATCCCGGTCACGATCGGCGACTTCGCCGACGTAGGTGTCGACGGTACGTTCCCGCTGGTCTACCTCGTCTTCAACACGCTGTACGCGCTCGAGACGCAGGAGGACCAGGTGAGGTGCTTCGCGAACGTCGCCCGGGTGCTCGAGCCCGGCGGCTGCTTCGTCCTCGAGGCGTTCTTCCCGGACGTCGCGCGCTTCGACCGCGGGCAGCGCGTGCACGCCACGCGCGTGCAGGTC
This sequence comes from Actinomycetota bacterium, assembly GCA_035942255.1. Taxonomy (GTDB): domain Bacteria; phylum Actinomycetota; class CADDZG01; order CADDZG01; family WHSQ01; genus JALZEG01. The sequence continues at coordinate 34,151 of DASZDG010000078.1, forward strand.
GATCGCGTGACGCTCGACGTGTCGGTGCACGACCCGGTCGCGCAGACGGTCCTCACCCAGCACGTCGTCATCGGGCAGGAGCGCACGTTCCTCTACCCGGTCGCGTTGCGCTACGTCTGGCCCCCGGAGATGGACCTCATGGCGCGCCTCGCCGGGCTGCGCCTGCGGTCTCGCTGGGGCGGGTGGAAGGGCCAGCCGTTCACCGGCCAGACCCAGAAGGTCGTGTCGATCTACGAGCGGCCGGGGCCGGAGTAGAGGCCGTAGGACACCGAGACGATGTGGCCTTCGTCGTACAGCGCCACGAACGCGGGGACGGGCTCGCCTGCCTCGGGAGGGCCGTTGGTCCACGGGAACGTGACCGGCTCGCGCATCTGCGTCAACAACCCGCCGGCGCCGGTAACGAAGGTGCCGATCCGCACGTAGGCCTCCCGATGACGGCCCCACGCGACCTCGACCGACGCCCCCACGTCGCTGAGCCACAGCTTCCGTAGCGGGTGCGGGCCCCGCGCTGGTCCCAGCGACGCCAGCCGCCAGCAGCCTCCGTCCGAGCGGAACGTCGCGTCGACGACCGCGCGGTCGGCCTCGATGCGCCACCGGCCGCCCCCCAGCGGCCGCGCGGACTTCCTCTCGTAGCTCGGGTAGCCGACCGAGTCCTTCACGTGGTTGTAGAGGGGGCCCTCGCGCAGCTCCCGGATGATCTTCTGTGGGGACCGCCCGGCGTAGAAGGCAGCGCTGCAACCGGACGCCGGAGGCGACCGCCGGGGCTCGTCGGGTGGCCCCTCGGGAGGAGGCGGGATCGCGGCGAGCGTGTCGATCCCGACGCCCTCGCTGATGCCCCTCTCCGGGTCGAGGTAGATCGCGTGCCCGGTCGTGCTGCCGTCGATCGGCGGGACCCGGACGACCGTGGGACCCCGCGCCGCCGCGATCGTCGCGTCCCAATCCCCGAACCCCATCCGCGTCGCAGGGGTGCCGGCCCGGCTCCCGAGGACGATGCTGGTCCCGCCGTCGACGTGCGCGAACGCGAGCCCCGGCTCCGGAGGGCCTCCTTCCCGCGGCTCCCCGTCGACGACGTACCAGCAGTCGCCGTACTTCCTGACCTCGAGGAGCGAGCCGAGGAAGAAGCGGCGGATGCCCCTCGTGTGCATCAGGAAGCGCCCCTTCGTCGCCGCGTCGTCCCCCGAGTAGTCGTCTGCCGTGGGGTCGGGATATCCCATGACCTCCTCGGCGAACCTCATTGCGGTCTGCCGCGCGTCGTGCCGCCACTCTTCGGCCCGGGCGCACTCCTCGGTCGCCTCCGCCACGGTGTCGGCGGGCCAGGCGGCGAGACCGTGAACGCGTACGTGGCCGGGCGTCGGGAAGGGGGCCGCGTCGTCGCGAGTGACAAGCCAGATCGCGGCCGCTCCGGCCACCAAGACGACGAGGACGAGGGCGCGTCTCATCGTCTACGGGTTGAGGTAGGGCCTCTTCGGGCGGGGGACCGACTCGACCGCGCTCGCGTCGACGATGACCTCGCGGCCCAGGGGATACATCGCGCCGGTGACGCGTACCCAGTCGTCCTCGGCGAGCTCGCCGGGAGGGGCCCCGACGACCCTTACCTGAATCGAGAGCGCGTCGGCGACGCAGCACGACACGAGGAAGCGCGAGAGCATGAACTCGTCCGCCGGCATCCCCGAGTCGCGGGTCACGAACCCGACGAACGACACCTCGGTCCCGGCGCGCTGCACGAGCGCCTTCATCGCGTCTCGATCGCGGACGGCACCGGCGACGTCCACGAGCGTCAGCTCGCCGGACTCGATGTCGGCGGCGCTGGAGGTGTAGCCGGAGCTGACGAAGCTCGACCGCCGCGAGGTCGCGTACGAGCCGAGCGACGCCGCCGGCAACGCGAGAGTGGCCACGACCGGGAAGACGATCGCGCCGAGCCTCCATGCATCGGCCCGCGCCAGCGGCTCCGGGTGCGGCCCCCGCGCCGACCACAGCCGCCCGATCACCGCGACCGTGAGGATGATCGCTCCCATCGGTACGACCCAGTCCGTGCGGTCCGAGAGGTACAGGAAGGAGCGCCCGGACAGCAGCAGCCACCAGAACAGCCCGGCCCACGCGGCCATCGCCGCGGCCGAGGCCAGCTTCGCGGCCGACCAGTGGCGTTCGCGTGACCTCTCGAGCGTGACTTCCGCGGTCGTCATCCGATCAGCACCTCGATCCACAGCGTGCCCGCCAGCGTCACTGCCGCGACGCCGATCACGACCGTGCGGAAGAAGCCACGCGTGAACGTCGCGGAGTAGAGGAACCCGAGCTTCGTGTCGACCATCGGGCCGAACACCAGGAACGCGAGCTGCGCGCCGACGCCGAACTGCACGAACGACGCGGCGACGAACGCGTCCGACTCCGAGCACAGCGACAGCACGAACGCGAGCGCCATCATCGCGATCAGGTCCACGACCGGCGTCCCGGCCACGGACCCGATCACCGACTGCGGGACGAACGTCTGGAGGGCCGCGGCCACGACCGCGCCGAGCACGAGGTAGCGGCCCATGAACAGGAAGTCGCCGGAGAGGTGAGCGAAGAACGCGTCGGCGCGCGAGCCATTTGAGTGGTCGTGCGCGTCGTCCCCCGCCCGCGGCCGCAGCAGCTCGGCCTTGGTCTTGTTCGACACGACCCATCCGATCGCTACCGCCGCCACGAGGCCGAGCCCCGCCCGGCCCAGCACCATCGGCCACAGCGAGTCCCGCCCCCGGTACGCGACGAACGTGGACGCGATGACGACGGGATTCAGGATCGGAGCCGCGAGCATGAACGTCACGGCCGCCGCGGGAGACAGCCCCTTCGCCGCGAGACGGCGGGCCACGGGCACCGACCCGCACTCGCACACCGGGAACGCGAAGCCGGTCATCGCCGCAGCCGGGAGCTGCAGGGGGCCGGGCAGCGCGGTCAGCTTCTCGAACACGCGGCTCGGAACGAAGACCTCGATCGTCGCCGAGACGACCGCGCCGAGCAGCACGAACGGCACGGCCTCGATCAGCAGCGACGAGAACACGAGCAGGAAGTTCTGGATCCCGGCGACGCGGCCCGGTTCGAAGACCTGCAGCACGATCCCGAGCGCGAGCAGCGCGGCGACGACCGCGCCGGCGTTCGCCCACGACGCGTGGCGCGGCCCCCTCAGCGCGACGTCGGCCATCAGCAGTACCTCCCGAACGCCACTGCGATTGCGGGGAAGACGTCGGCGAACAGCGGGCCGGCGGCGGGCGACCTCACCTGCGCGAGCGCGCGGAGCACCTCGTCCTCGCTGACCTGGCGCTCCGCGAGCACCTTCTGGTCCAGGAACAGGCCGCCCGGGACGACCTCCTCCACGAGCGACGCCATGTCCTCGCCGGGGATCATCCCGGGGAGGTCCTCCGCCGGCAGCGCGCCGTCGCCGGCGGACGCACCGGTGGCGGTGAAGACGAACGCGGCGGACCCACCCGAGGCGCGTTCCGCGGCGCGGACCACCGCACGAACGGTCGCGTCGAGTCGCTCTGCGCCGCTCTCCACCGCTACCACCGCGAGGTCCGGCACCTCGTCGCGGCCGAACCCTTGGCGCAGCAGGGCGACGCCGTCGCGTGCCTCGTCGCCGCGCCGCGTCTTGACGAAGACGTCGCGGTCGACGTCGACGTGCCAGTTCCCCCCGACCGCCCCGAGGTAGCCGCGGCGTGCCGCCGCCGTCCCGACCACCGGGTCCTGTCCCATCGCCTCGTCGAGGTCGTCGCCGAGCGTCGCGATCACCGAGAGGGGGCTGCTCGGCGACCACGCCCTGCGGACGCGGCCCTCGTCGTCGCGCACGACCGCGCCCGTGATGCCGTGCTGCGCGGGACGGCCACCCGTGCCGATCGTCGTGAGGACGGCGACGGGGTCGACCGGCAACGAGACGGTGTCGGCATCGACGGTCGCCGCGCCCGAATCCATGGCGGCGGCGAGATAGGGATAGCGGCCCGCCGCGGCGTCCAGGTCACGTGAGCCGCGGCCGACCCAGACGATCTCGACGACGAGCCGCGGGGCCTCGCCGGACGCGACTCCTTCGATCGCCGTCCCCGACCGAACGTCCGGGTGGGGCCGCTCGAACCCGAGGATCGACTCGATCGTGGGCGCGACGTCGTCCAAGCCCGTGCCGGGCGGGATCTCCGCTCCGCCCTCTACGCCCGTCCCCCAGAACGCGAGTGGGACCCGCGTCCCCGCGCCGGCCGTGCTCGGCCACGGGACCCGCGGCCACTCTTCGTCGCTCGCGATGCCGTTCCGCGCGACCGCGAGGACGTCCGGCGACCTCCCCTCGCGGAACCCCGCGGCGACGCGGGTCCGGACGTCGTCCGGGAGCGAGCAGAACGGGACCTCGGAGGAGGCGTTCGCCGGCTCGTCGCAGGAGTGCCCCGCGCAGAAGGCGCGCAGCACCCCCGCGGGGGCTCCCACGACTGCCACCGCGATCAAGAGCACGAGGGTCCGGCGACCGGCCGCGAGCCCCGGAGCAGGGGGGCCGTCGGGGCCGATCCGGCGCCGAGAGAACATCGAGGTGACGCTACCGTGAAGCCGATGTCTATCGATCAGTCGGCAGTCGCGGCACCCGTCGCGGGCCGGGTCGGCCGGCCCCCTGCGGCGGCGCTGACGGCCGTGGGGGCCGCGGCCCTCGCGATCCTCCTGGTGCGCCTGACGCCGCTGGGCACGCTTCCCGCGACGGAGACGTTCGTGCTCGTCTTCACGTCGATCGTGGTCGAGGCCCTCCCGTTCATCCTGCTCGGCGCGCTCGTGTCCGCGGTGATCGAGGTCTACGTCCCCGACCGGACGTTCGAGCGGCTCGCCCGGCTCCCGTCCGCCCTACAGATCCCGGGGGCCGCGCTCGGCGGCCTCGCGTTCCCGGTGTGCGAGTGTGGGTCGGTGCCGGTGGCGCGGCGGCTGATCACGCGCGGGATGCACCCGGGGGCCGGCCTCGCGTTCATGCTCGCGGCCCCCATCCTCAACCCGATCGTGATCCTCTCGACCGTCGTCGCGTACGGGGGCCGCGACCTCGCGCTCGAGATGGCGGCCGGGCGCGTCCTGCTCGGGCTCGCGCTCGCGGTCGTCGCCGGATGGGCCCTCGGCAACGTGCGTCCGGGCGACCTGTTGCGCGAGCGAGACGACGCCCCCGCGTGCGACCACGACGAGGGCAGCCGGTCGCGGTTCGTCGAGCACCTCGCCGGCGACTTCTTCCACATGGGTCGCTTCGTGATCCTCGGGGCGGGGCTCGCGGCGCTCTTGCAGACGGCGATCCCCCAGAGCCTCGTCTCGGGGGTCGCGCGCACGCCGGTGATCGGCTCGCTCGCGCTGATGGGCATCGCGTTCGTGCTCTCGCTCTGCTCCGAGGCCGACGCGTTCGTCGCCGTGTCGTTCACGCCGTTCCCGATCGGGTCGCAGCTCGCGTTCCTGGTGTTCGGCCCGGTCGTCGACGCGAAGCTCGCGTTCCTCTACGGCGCGACGTTCCGGAGGCGGTTCGTGCTGCGGTTGCTCGCGGTAGCCGTGCCCGTCGTGCTCGCGGGGTCGCTGTGGTTCGAGGTGCTGCTCGGATGATCGACCGGAGAAGGCTCGCGCGCGGTCTCACCCTTGCTTGCTGGGCGGCGTTCTTCACGTGGCTGCACGTCGGCGGCGAGAAGACGCGCTACCTCGGCCCCCGCACGTACTGGGTGGTCGTGTTCGGCGCCGTCGTCCTCGGCGCGGCCGCGGCCGCCCACCTGCTCACGCTCCGTACCGCGTCACCGCGCCGCCTCGACCGTGGCGACGCGTACGCGCTGGCGACCCTGCTCCTTCCGTTGCTCGTCGTCGCGGCGGTGCCGTCGGCGCAGCTCGGTGCGCTCGCCGCGTCCCGCAAGACTTCCGGTGCGGGGGCCGCGGCGGTCGGAGTGATAGCGCCACCGGCCCCCGACGCCGACGGCGAGGTCTCGTTTGTCGACGTCCACTACGCGAGCGAGTCCGACTCCTACGCCGCCGAGGCCGGGATAGCGGAGGGCATGGAGGTCGAGCTCACCGGCTTCGTCACGCACCCGGGCGGGCTCCCGTCGGGAACGCTCGGGCTCACGCGGTTCCAGGTGTCTTGCTGCGCCGCCGACGCAGTCCCGTACACGGTCCCGGTCGCGACCGACCCGGGGAGCCGGCGCGTCGACGAGTGGCTGCGGGTGACGGGACACCTCGCCGTGCGTGACGGTGTGTTCGTGCTCGACCCGGTCGAGATCACGCGCGTCGACGCCCCGTCCGATCCGTACCTGTACTAGTCTCCGACCCCGCCGGAACACTCGGGCGGCTCCTGGGAGGGTCCTTGCCGAAACGCGTCCTGATAGTGGCTGCTGTCGCGGTCGTGATCGCGGTCGCAGCCTGGTTCGTGCTGCGTCCCGACACGGGCGTCCCCGGCGACGCGGCGACCGAGCAGGAGATGGCGGCGGCGGTCGGTTCCCAGGTGATGGAGCACCTGTACCTCGGGCACGTCCCGGGCCGCTCGGGCGAGGTCCTGATGGTCCCGAAGCCGCACCACTTCCTCATCAGCGACTGGGACATGACTCAGCTTGCCGGGGCGACGCCGCCGCTCGGCAGCACGCACCCGAACCCGTGGAGCTACCTGACGCGCGTCCCCATCGTCGCGTACGGCCCCGGCATCCCCAAGGGCGCCGTCGATGAGGAGCCGGTCGACATCGCGTCGATAGCCCCGTCGTACGCGCAGGTCCTCGGCATGGACGGCTTCCAGACCGAGGCGAAGCCGCTACGGGCGTTTGGATCCGTACGGACCAAGCCGAAGCTGATCTTCACCGTCGTGATCGACGGCGGGGGCTGGAACGCGCTGCAGCAACATCCCGACTCCTGGCCGACGCTGAAGAGCCTCATGGACGGCGGCACCACCTACACGAACGCGACGATCGGCTCGGCCCCCTCGATCACCGGCGCGCTCCACGCGACGTTCGGCACCGGCGTGTACCCGCGCACGCACGGCCTCCCCGGCCACGTGATGCGCGACGGCGAGGGCGAGCTCGTCGACGTCTACCTCGACGAGGCGGACCCCAGGTACCTCGACGCGCCGACGGTGTCGGAGATCTGGGACGAGGCGAACCGCAACCGGCCGATCGTCGGGACGGTCTCGTTCGAGGGATGGCACCTGGGGATGATCGGCCACGGCGCGCAGCGCGAGAAGGGCGACAGGGACCTGGCGGTCCTGTGGGAGCGCGAAACCGAGGAGTGGTGGACGAACGAGGAGTACTACTTCCTCCCCGGGTACCTGCACGACATCGGTACCGAGCAGCTCGAGACGTACGAGGAGCAGCTCGACCCGCGCGATGGCCTCGAAGACGGGGTGTGGTTCGGCCATACGGTCGAACAGCTGCGCGACAAGGCGATCCGTCCCGGGACTCCCGCATTCGTGCGGCTGACCGGTGACGCAATCGCGTCGGTGATCTGGAACGAGCCGCTGGGGCAGGACGCGATCACGGACCTCTTCTGGGTCGAGATGAAGATGCCGGACCACGCGGGTCACTCGTGGAACATGGTGCGCCCGGAGCAGGCCGACGTGCTGGCGGAGACGGACGCGCAGCTCGCGCGGATGAAGAGGGCGCTGGACAAGAAGGTGGGGCCCGAGAACTACGTGCTGGTGATCAGCGCCGACCACGGCCAGCAGCCGCTGCCCGACGTGAACGGCGGCTGGCGCATCAACACCGGCGAGGTCAAGAACGACATCGAGACGCAGTTCGGCCCCGTGGTCGAGAAGGTCACACCGGCCGACATCTTCCTGGACATGGACGCGATGGGGCGAGAGGGCTGGGAGCCGGCGGACATCGCCCGCTACCTCGGCACCTACACGGTCGGCGACAGCATCCCGGAGGGGCGGCCGGGCGCCGACCTCATCCCCGAGGGGCGGCTCGACGACCGCGTGTTCGCGGCGGCGTTCTCTACCGGCTTCCTCGAGTCGCTCGACCCCGTCGTCGACCCGCGCCGCATCCAGCAGTTCGGCGAGAGCGAGTACCCGGAGGGGAACTTCGTGGTGGGCCGCGAGGGGGGCCGGTAGGGTGCGCGGGTGCTGAGACGCGGCATCGCCCTCCTCTTCGAGAACCGCGACTTCCGGTCGCTCATGGGCGCGCAGTTCTTCGCGCAGGCCGGCGACGGCCTCGTGCAGGTCGCGCTGGCCGCGAGCATCGTGTTCGGGGGGCAGAAGGGCTTCGACCTCGAGGGGGCGAAGTCGCCGGACGACCTCCTGCGGATCGCGCTGTACATCTTCGTGCCGTACACGGTCGTCAGCCCGTTCCTCGGCGTCGTCATCGACCGGTGGGACCGGCGCCGGCTCCTGATGGTCGCGAACGCGTTCCGCGCCGGCGTGATCGGCATCATCGCGCTGGCGGGAGTCGACGGCCTGCCCGACGCGGTCGTGTTCGGCGCATTTCTCCTGACGCTCAGCTCGACGAGGGTCGTGCTCGCCACGAAGTCCGCCGCCGTGCCGGACACCTTGCAAGGTTCCTCTCTGGTGGAGGCCAACGCGGTGTCGCAGCTGGGCGGAGCCCTGTTCCAGCTCGGCGGTGCGGGCATCGCCCTCATCGCGAAGAAGTACCTCGACGCCGAGCCAATCGTGCTCGCCGGCGCGCTCGTCTACCTGGTGGGAGCCCTCTTCCCGCTCGCGATGAAGCGGATGGACCCGGACAGGGCGCGCACGAGCTTCGGCGCCGAGCTCGCGCACGTCGCTCGCTCGATCATGCAGGGCTTCCGCGAGGTCGCTCGCACGCCGAAGGCCGGCGCGTCGATCACCACCTACTTCTGGCTGCGCTTCCTGTGGAGCTTCACGCTCGTCGGCATCGGCTTCACCGCGCGTGAGCTCCTCGCCGACGACGACCTGCAGGTCGCGGTCTTCACCGGCGGTGCCGGCGCGGTCGGGGCGGCCCTCGGCTTCCTCTTCGCGAGCAAGCTGTTGCAGCGCGTCCGTTCGACGGCGCAGCTCGTGCTGTCGGCCTCGACCGTCGCGGGCCTCGCGGTCGCGCTCCTCGGGGCGCTCGAGATGAAGCTCTCGATCGCCGTCCTCGCGTTCTTCCTCGGCCTCGGCTTCTTCCTGGCGAAGATCTCGCTGGACTCGCTGGTGCAGGAGGCGCTCGGCGCCGACTTCAGGGGCCGGGCGTTCTCGCTCTACGACATCGCGTACAACCTCGCGTGGGTCCTGGCGGCGGGGATCATGAAGGTCGCGTGGAGCGACGACGTGAAGGGCGCGCTCCTTGCGGGGGCCGGGATCGTCTTCCTCCTGGGGATCGCGGCGCTCGGCGCGTGGTTCAAGAGGGCAGGCCTGCTACGGACGGCAGAAGCTCCCGCAGCGGCTCGCTGACCCGCCGAGTCGCCGGGCTCCTCACCGCGCTCGTCGTAGCGACCTCGCTCGCCGGCATCGGCTTGGAGGTCTACGAGGAGGTCGAGATCGGTCCCGTGCCGTCGTTCCGCGAGCAAGCGTGCTCGCTTCCGGCCGCGTGGCTCGAGCGCACGCGCCGCGGCTTTTACGAGCCGCGCTCCGGGCAGATCTCGCTGTTGCCGAAGACGCCCGCGTACATGGCGAGCGGCGGGGACGGCTGGAGCCATTCCGGACCGTGGCCGTACCTGCAGGACGTCCCGCTCGTGTTCTACGGGCCCGGGATCGTGCCGCGGCGGGGAGAGGTGACGGCACCCGCCACCACTGCGGACGTCGCTCCCACGACCGCCGCCCTCCTCGGCACGGCGCTGGACGCGGTCGACGGTGAAGTCCTTAGAGACGTTGTACCGGAGGAGCCGCGGCGCCCGCCGGCGCTCGTGCTCACGATCGTGTGGGACGGCGGGGGCTGGAACACGCTGCGGCAGTGGCCCGAGGACTGGCCGAACCTCGCGCGCCTGATGCGCGACGGCGTCTCGTTCAGGAAAGCGACCGTGGGGTCGTCGCCCAGCGTCACGCCGGCGGTCCATTCCACGCTCGGGACGGGGTCCTATCCGTGGACCGCGGGCGTCACCGGGGTGCCGGTGCGCGACGAGGAAGGGGAGGTCGTCGACGCCTTCCTCGAGGGGGAGTCGTCGCGCTTCCTCCAGCTCGCTACGTTCGGCGAGATGTGGGACGAGCGCCACAGCAATCGCGCGCTCGTGGGGATGCTCGGGTACGAGCCGTGGCACCTCGGGATGATCGGCCAGGGGGCCGAGCGGCCGGGGGGCGACAAGGACGACGCCGTGTGGCTGAACGTCGAGACCAACGAGTGGATCACGAACCCCGCGCACTACACGCTGCCCCCGGCGGTCACCGGCACCGGCGGCCTCGAGAAGTACCTGGACGAGCTCGACGCCGCCGACGGCGCGATCGACCGCTCGTGGCGCGACAACGCGATCCTCGACGCGCCGGACCGGATAGAGGAGACGCCGGCGTTCATCCGCTACCACACCGACGCGCTGCTGAACCTCGTGCGCGACGGGGGCTACGGCGACGACGCGGTCGCCGACCTGCTGTTCACGAACTACAAGCAGATCGACCGCGTCGGCCACTACTTCAACATGGCGTCGGCCGAGGTGCGCGACTCGCTCGTGACGACGGACGAGGAGCTGGGCCGGATCGTGGACGGCCTCGACGCGGCGGTCGGCCGCGGCCGGTACGTCGTCGTGGTCACGGCGGACCACGGGCAGCAGCCGGACGCCGCGGCGGTCGACGGCTTCGGGATCGACCCGAACGAGGTCGAGCGGGACATCGACGCCGCGTTCGGCCCGATCTCGGACGCGGTGTGGCCGACGGAGGTGTTCCTGGACGACGAGGCGCTGGAGAGCGAGGGCGTGACCGTCGCGGAGGTCGCCCGGTGGCTCGGCGACTACCGCGTCGAGGACAACGAGCCCGACGACGGGGAGGGAGGGCGTTTCAGGGGGGCCGACCGGGTCTTCGCGCTGGCGATCCCGGCGACGGAATTGCCCCAATTGGACTGCGGTTAGGATGCCGCCATCCATGGCTTCTTCGACCTTGACCGAGCGCGTCCGCCCCCGCCCCGACCCGACCCCGGGCTCGAAGACCGACCGCTGGTTGGGGCACCCGCTCGCCTTCTTGCTGACCGCGGCGATCCTGCTGCTGATCTTCGGCTCGACGTTCGTGTCGAACCCCGGGCGCCCGGCCCCCGCGGACGACCCCGCGTACTACACGTGGCGCACCGAGGCGCTGATCGAGAACGACCCGGTCACGCTGCTCGAGGCGACCGGGCCGCTCGACATGTACTCCGGCGGCTACCGCGTGACGACGCCGGTGATCGCCTCGTACTTCCGCGAGATGGGCGGCGCGTCGCTGCTGACGCCGACGGTGCTCCTCGCGGTGGGGCTTCGGGTGGTGATCCCGCTGCTGCTGGCGGGCTTCGCGTACCGGCAGAGGCGCGACCCCCTGATCTTCCACGCGGTCGCGCTCGGCTCCGCGAGCCTCCTGCTGACGCCGCCGTTCGGCGGGTACCTCGACAACGTCCTCACGCTGTTCTTCCTCGGAGCGTCGCTGTTCTTCATCGAGCCCTCACGAAGATCGTGGCCGGCGCGGCTCATCTTTGCGGGGTTGCTCGTCCTCTCCGGGATGACGCACCCGACGACGCTCGTGATCTTCTGCGTCGTCCTCGGCGCGATGGCCGGGGCCCGGTGGCTCTTCCGCGGCTTCGACCTGAAGTCGGTGATCCGCGACGACGGCCCGATGCTGGCCTCGGCGTTCGCGGCCGTCGTCGTCACGTACCTGATCTGGAAGGTCGGCATCTGGGGGAAGTCGGCGCCGTTGAGCGACGCCGCGCTGCCGCCGCCGGCCGACGCCGAGTTCTTCAAGACGCGGCTGGGCGGCTGGGTCGAGGCGATGCGCCCCGCCCTCAACGGGCCGCTGTTCCTGATCGGTGCGGCCGGGCTCCTGGCCGCGGGGAAGCGCGCCGTCGAGGACGAGCTGACCCGGACGGCGATCGTGTGGCTCGCGCCGCTCGCAGGCATCTTCGGCTTCCTCGCGGGGGCCGCGTATCCCTACTACCGCTTCTTCAACACGACGCTGTCGTGGATCCTGCTCGTCGGCGTCGGGATCTACTTCGCGACGCGGTGGTTCATCGGGATCGCGAGGGGCCCGGGGGCCGCGAAGCTCGCGCTTCTAGGCATCGTCGCTCTCGCGCTCGTGATCGGGACGAACTTCACGTCCGGCCTCGAGCAGTCGCACTGGAACGACGCGTCCGACGCGTGGCTGAAGCCGGCGCAGCAGGAAGAGCTGCAGCCGGTGCGGGCGGCGCTGCAGGACGTGCCCCCGGACACGCCGGTCGTGTTCGTCGTCGACGACGAGGCCCCCGAGCAAGTGCGCATCTACGGCTTCGCGAAGCTCGCCGGCAACGTCACGCGCTACGCGGTGCCGGGCGAGATGCAGGACCTGACGTCGTACTACCTCGGGTCGCTCGAGTCGTACCTCGCGGGAGAGCCGTCGGAGCGCGACGGCGACACGTATTACCGCGACCTCTCGGAGGAATCGCTGAACGACGTGCGGGAGGTCAACGCACGGAGCGACCGTGAGCCCGTCATCATCGTGGCGAGCGTCTTCAACGCGACCGGGGCGAACGCCGAGCTGGCTCAGGGCCCGGGGACCGGGACCCTCGACGTCGGCGACGCGGTCGTATGGGTGGCCGGGCCGGGGACGCTCGAGCCCTTCGCGGCACCCGGGGAATCGGCTCCGGCCATCTCCGCCGACACCGAGCCTGAGGACGAAGGGTCGTTCCTGCGCGTGCTCGTGATGCTCGCGGTCCTCGCGCTCCTCGCGGTCCCCGGATGGCTCGTGATGAAGTCGGTGTTCCCGGAGGCCGGCCTCAGCGACGCCCTCGGCCTCGTGCCCGCCTTAGCGGCCGGGCTGCTCGCGCTGGCGGGGATCGCCGTCCTCGCCGTCGCACGCGCACCGTTCGGCACGGGGCTCGAGTGGGCCGCGTACGTGCTCGCGCTCATCGTCGGGGGGTTGCTTTTCCTCCGCGGCCGCCGCTCCGCCGCCTCGGGCTGAGCGCCCGGTAGCCTGCCGGGGTGCCGTCCATCGAAGCGCGTTCCCGCCCGCTGTGGGGCCTCGCGATAGCGGGTCTCGCGGTCGGGCTCGTCGCGTCGCTGATCGGCGGCGTCGGCCCCGGCGTCGTGGGGCTCTGGTCCTTCACCGTGGCCGCGGTTGCCCTGGCATTCGTGCTCCCGCTGCCGTGGGCCCTCGTGTCGCCACTGTTCCTCGGCGTGGCGGGGTGGCTCGTCGACATGCTGCCGTTCGTGATCCTCGCGGGATGGACGGCCGTCTCGATCCGTTGGGGGCTGGGGCTGCTGCGGGAGCGCCGTCTTCCGCGCGGCGGACGGTGGATCTGGCTCCCCGCCGGCCTGGTCGTGTGGACCGCTCTGGGCGTCCTCGTCATCACGTCCCTCGACTTCAAGCACTTCCTGCTGCTCCTCGGCATCCAGGTCGTCGCCAGTGCTGCGGTCCTGATGGTCGTCGACGTGCTCGCGACGCACGAGGCGCGGGTCGACCTCGTGTCGGGCCTGGTCGCGTTCGTCGTCCTGCTGTCGGTCGCGGTCTTCCTGCAGTGGATCGGGGTGCCGGTCGAGAGCCTCCAGGACTCGAGCGCGCGCCGGCGCGTGGAGGCCGCATACGGCGTCGACGCGTTCCCGAACAACATCGGGATGATCAAGTACGCGCGGTCGGTCAACGCGGGGTCGCTCGAGCTGCGCCGGGCGGTCACGTCGGTCGCGGACGCGAGCCCGGAGCTGCCGTCCTTCGAGGTCTTCCGCCCGAAGTTCCAGGCCTACGAGAACAGCCTGGTCGTCCGCTTCGAGGGCTCGGCGCGCGCGCACGAGGCGGACCTCGAAGCAGCCGGCGTCACGCTCCTGTACGACAACGTCGGGCTCGCGCCGGCGAACACGGTGCCGCGGATGCGGTCGTTCCCGCGCAACGCCCTCACGTACGCGGGCGCGTCGGCCGCGTTGCTCCCGTTCGCGTTCTTCCTCGCCTGGGGTGAGGACCGCCGCCGCCGGCTGCTCGGCCGCGCCGGCATCGTCGCGTGCCTGTTCGGAGCCGGCTTCTCGCTCGCGCGGGGGGCCTGGGGCGCGATCGCGATCGGCGCGGTGTACCTGCTCGTAGACGGCCCGTTGCCGCGGCCCCGCAAAATGCAGGTGGTCGCCGCGATCCTCGCCGCCGCCGTGGTACTCACCGGCGTCTTCCTGGTGAAGTACAAGGTGGACCCGCTCACCGGTCGCGCCGGCGGCGGAGCGAGCGTGAACACGCGCGACGACCTATATCGCGAGACCCTCGGGAACCTCGGGGGTATCTACGTCCTGCTCGGGTACGGGACCGAGAAGCCCCGCACCGAGTCCGGCACGGTCAAGGAGGGGACGCGCTACGTGCCGCGGGCGGGGACGCACTCGACGTACCTGAACTACCTCTTCCGGACCGGCGTTCCCGGAGCGCTCGCGATCCTGGCGCTGTATGTGCTCGCGGGCCTCCACGCGCGCGCCGCGGCGCGGACGAAGGAGGGCCGCGAGCGGGACCTTGCGACGGCGGCCGCGTGGGCGGTCGTCATAGCGGCCGCACACGGCGTGATCCTGAGCCTGTACGTCGAGCCGATCTACACGCTGATCGTGTCGCTGATCGTCGGGCTCGCGACCGCGGTGGGGATGTCGCTCCCGGTCTCGATCGTCCCCTTCCGGCGCCGCCGCGCCGCGCCGGCTTGAGCGAGCGGGGAGACCCCCTACGCGAGGAAGGCCTCTCCCGTGAGGCCGCAGCCGACGTCCGCACGGTCGCGAAGGGCGGCGCGATACAGATCGTCGGGCAGGTCACGCAGCGGGGGCTGAGCTTCTTCTTCACGGCCCTCGCGATCCAGCTGATGGGGCGCGCGGGCTACGGCGTCTACCGCGTGGTCGCGCAGGTCGTCGGGATCGCGGCGCAGCTCGCGCTCGCCGGCTTCAACTACGCAACGATGCGCTTCATCACGAAGGCGCGCGCCGCCAAGGACCACGGCGGCGTCCGCGGCGCGGCCCGCGTCGGCATCGCCGGAGCGATGACGGGATCGGGGGTCGTTGTCGTCGCGCTGCTGGTGGGGGCAGAGGCGCTCGCGGGGCGGTTCCCGGACGTGGGCGAGAGCCGGTCCGACCTAGCCGCGCTGCTCCGGCTCACCGCGCCGTACGTGCCGCTGTTCGCGCTGCTGCAGGTGCTGCGCTACTGCACGCAGGCATACAAGACGATGGTGCCGTCGGTGCTCGCCGGCAACGTCGTGCAGCCGGGGATCCGCTTCGTGCTCGGCGTCGGGCTGCTGGTAGCCGGGTTCCAGGCCGCGGCCGCGCTCGTGACGCTGATGGTGAGCGTCGCCGTCGCCGCGATCGTCGCCGGCTGGTACTTCCTGAAGATGATGACGCCGGACGAGCGTGCCGCGGTCCCCGCGGCCCCCGTCGGCGCGATGGTCCGGTTCGCCCTCCCGCAGGGCGGGGCGTCGCTGCTCGGCGTGCAGTCGCTCGGGCTCGGCGTGCTCGTGCTCGGCGCGTACTCGGGCGACGTCGCGGTGACGCTGTTCGCCGCGGCTCTGTCGCTGCAGGGGCCCGGAACGGTCTTCCTCGGGGGCATCGTCAACATCTGGGCCCCCGTGGTGTCCGACCTGCACGAGAAGGGCGAGATCGGGCGCCTCGAGTCGCTGTACCAGACGATCAACCGCTGGATCGCGACGTTCTCGTTCCCGGTCTTCGCCGCGCTCGTCATCGTGCCGGACCTGTTCCTCGAGTCGTTCTTCCCGAAGGCGGCCGGGGCGGCGACCGCGGTGGCGGTGCTGGCGCTCGGCAACCTCTTCTACACGGGTACCGGGCCGACGGGCTACGTGCTGTCGATGACGGGGAGACCCGGGGTGAACCTCGTGAACTCCGCGGCCGGCGTAGCCCTCTACCTGGGCCTCGGCGCCGTCCTCGTCCCGCGCCACGGCGTCGTGGGCATGGCCTGGACCGACGCGATCGTGACCGCTCTGGTGAACAGCGCGCGCGTCATCGAGGCGAAGGTCCTCGTAGGGGTCCAGCCGTTCGGGAGGTCGTTCTTCAAGCCGGTCGTAGCCACCGGTGTGGGGGCCGCGGCCCTGCTCGCGTGGAGGGCGATACCCGGTGACGCTCTGTGGCTGGACTGGACGGGGATGGCCGTCGCGGCGGCGCTGTACTTCCTCGTGCTGCGGCGCCTCGGCGTCGACCCGGAGGAGCAGATGGTGTTCGACCGGATCCGCAAGCGCGCGTTCCGGGGCCGGGGCGGACGCTGACTAGGATCGCTCGCCGATGACGACCGACCGTCGCGCGCTGCGCAAGAGCCTCCGGACGAACTTCGACCCGGGCCCCCGCGACTACCTGAACCGGGGCCTGCTCCGGGCGCGCCAGGTAACGCACCTCCCGGCGTATCTGTCGGGACGCCGCCTCGACCGCCCGGTGTTCATCGTCGGCGCGCCCCGGTCGGGCACGTCGTTGCTGTACTCGGTGCTGCGGTCCGCTCCCGCGTTCGCGCACTGGCCGGGGGAGGCGCACGAGGTGTGGGAGGCGGACTACCACCCGGCGCTGCGCGGGTGGAGCTCGAACGCGCTCACGGCCGCGGACATCGAGCCGCGGGCCGCCGAGCGCATTCGCCGGTCCTTCTTCTTCGTCGCAGGATCGCGGCGGAGGCTGATCGACAAGACGCCGCGCAACGCGCTGCGGGTCTCCTTCGTCGACGCGCTGTTCCCCGACGCGCGCTACGTGCACCTCGTCCGCGACGGGCGCGAGAACGTGAACTCGCTCCTGAACGCGTGGAGGACGCCGCGCTACCGGACCTACCGGCTGCCGGAACCTCACGCAATCCCCGGCGCGGACCCGGAGTGGTGGAAGTTCGTCCTGTACCCGGGGTGGCGGGACGACGTGCGGGGGCCGCTCGAGGTCGTGTGCGCACGGCAGTGGGTCGCGTCGAACGACCTCGCGCTCCGCGACCTGGCGGCGGTGGGGGAGAGGGCCGTGCGCGTGCGCTACGAGGACCTCGTCGACTCGCCGGAGGACGAGGTGGGACGCGTGCTCGACTTCCTCGGCGTCCCGTTCGACGCGCCGTTGCGCGCGAAGGCGGCGGCGGTCCGGACGACGCCGGTCAACGTCGTGACGCCGCCCGAGCGGGGGAAGTGGCGCAAGGAGAACCCCGCGGAGATCGAGGCGGTCGTCCCGCTGCTCCGCCCGACGATGGAGGCTCTCGGCTATGCACTCTGAGGTGACGTCCCACGACACGTCGAAGAGCAAGGTGCTCGACCTGACGGCGGAGCTGCGCCGCTTCGCCGCGTCGAGCGGCGGCGACGGGCTCGTGAACGTCTTCGTGCCGCACGCCACGGCGGGCCTGGCCGTGATGGAGACCGGCTCGGGGTCCGAGGGCGACCTCCTCGACTCGCTCGAGCGGCTGCTCCCGCGCGACGACCGCTACCGCCACAGCCACGGCTCGCGCGGCCACGGCGGCGACCACGTCGTGCCCGCCTACGTGGCGCCGTCGGTGTCGATCCCGGTGCTCGACGGTGAGCCGGCGCTGGGCACGTGGCAGAGCCTCGTGCTCGTGGACACGAACGTCGACAACCCGCAGCGCAAGGTGCGCTGGTCGTTCCTGCCGGCATGACGGCGCCGCGGGTCCTCGACGGCGGCCGGCAGCTCCCGGGTTACTCCCTGCCCGAGAAGGAGCTCCTCGCGGCCTACCTCGACTTCCACAGGGCGACGATGAAGTGGAAGATCGAGGGCCTGGGGAGAGACGACGCGGTGCGCCCGATGACGGCATCGGGGACGAACCTCCTGGGGATAGTGAAGCACCTCGCGTACGTCGAGCGGTGGTGGTTCCAGGACGTCTTCGGGGGCCGTGACTGCGAGTACCCGTGGACGGACGAGGACCCGGACGCGGACTTCCGGATCGAGCCCGCCGAGACGATCGAGTCGGTGTTCGCGCTGTACGACGGCGAGTGCGAAGAGGCTCGGAGCGTTGTGGGGGCCGCGTCGCTCGACGAAACCGCGGCCCGGATGCCCGACCGCGGCTACACGCTCCGGTGGATCGTCGTGCACATGATCGAGGAGACCGCGCGCCACGCGGGCCAGGCGGACATCCTGCGAGAGCTAATCGACGGGAGGACCGGGGAGTAGCTCTAGGTCGTCTTCTCCGTATCGGCGGGCGTAAGCGCGCTCACGGGGACGCTAACGGTGTGCTCGCCAATCTCTTCGCCGTCGGCACCCTCGAGGATCACGGAGACCAGCGCCGTAGGGCGGCCCGGCGGCCCGTAGATCCGAAGCACGCGGGCAGGCGCGCGATCGAGTCCCCAAAGCACGAAGACGCGCTCGCCGAGCTCCGGCTCCCATGATCGGTTCGCTACCACGGCTTCTTCTTTCCGAACAGAGTGGCGAGATGATCTGCCACCACCGCATCTAGTGTAGTCGCCAGGCCGTTCAAGGACCCTCTCCAGAGCTTCACGGTCGTCAGGGTGATCGGCCTCCCTTCCCGGCGCAGTTGATCGAGAGGTTGAGGGTTGTCGTGGGCGATCGCATTCCTCGCGCGATTGACCTTCTCGAGCTCGCGTAAACGCCCAGTGGTTCGCGGATCGCGCGCCCTCAGCGCAGGCGAAAGCCGTAGGCCAAACCGGTCGAAGTCCGCCGTGAGACGCGCCTCGGTCGCATTTCCGCGATCGATCTGTCGCTGAGTCGTCATCGACCACGTGATGGTCCTCGCGACTTGAGGCGCCGAAGGCGACGTCCACTCGCCGAACGTTTGCGCGGCGAGATCGTGGAGCTCACGACAGAATCCCTGGAACTCGACAGCGAGCCTTAGAGCGAGCGCCAGGTTCAGCTGCTCCGTGCCCCAGCGCCGGCCCGGACCCGTCCCGCCTACGCTGGCGTGGGCGCTAACGAGGGCATCGAGGTTGTAAGAGCGCTGTTCTCGCCAGCTGTTGAACGCGTCAGACGGCATACCGCGCCACGCGCTCCGCGACTGCCTGCACCATGCGGCAAACGCTACGGAACGTGTGAGACAGAAATCTGCAGACGCGTTCTAGTATCTGTAGACCGCCGCGACCGCGGTTGCCGAGGGCATGTCCGCCTCCTCGACCACGAACACCTCGCCCCCCGTCGCCAGCGTCTGACGGCATGCCAGGTCGACGAGGTCCACGTCGCCCGGCCCCCGTTCGTCGTGCACCTGAGCCGAACGCCCCGCCAGGTCGAACAGCCCCCACACGCGCGCGTCGCGGCGCGCGAACAGGATCCCGACGCGGCCCTCGTACGCGGCCCCCAGCACGTCGGCGAGGTCGTCCGATCCCGTGCCCCGGCCGAACCCGGCGTGGTAGCGGTCCTTCGCGTCGCGGATCCGCTCGCGGAAGTGCGGCTGGATGATCCGCCACGCCTTCGCGTGCACCTCGTCGGCGCGGAAGCCCTCGGGGTTGCCGTCGATGCCCTCGTCGAGGACGTGGTTGTAGCTCGTGACGCCCTTGAAGATCGGCCGCACGTACTCGACACCGGCGAGCACCATCGGCGCGGTCTCCTGCGCGAGCGCCTTCGCCAGGCCGTCGTCGAGGACGTTGAAGAACCTGCGGATCTGCTCCTTCTGGTCGTCACCGTCCTCGCCGTGGCCGTGGAACGCGTGGGTGCGCTGCCCCGGCGCCTCGCCGACGATCGCGTCGTTCGCCTGCCCGCGGCCGGGACCCGTGACGTTCGGGTGCTGCGACTCGGGCTTCTGCAGGTCGTCGTACCGCAGCGCCTCCATCAGGCTCGTCGGGACGCCCCACTCCTCGAGGTCGATCTCCTCGATCGAGTGCTCGGTTGCCCGGTACATCTGCACCTGGTTCTGCGCGAGCGCCAGGATGTAGAAGTGGCCCTGGAGGTTCAGGACCGGCAACAGCGGCTTGAGGTGGACGGAGTCGCCGATCGACACGCTCTCCTCGACCTCGAACGGCAGCTTCCAGTACCTCATGCCGTCCTTCGTGACGAAGACCGCGAGGCCCTGCAGCTGGTGCTGCCAGAAGGCGCGCTCGTCGAGGAGGTCGAACGCGGGCGCGAGCAGCGCGTCGATCTCGGCCCCCGGAAGCCCCCGCTCCGAGAGCTCGTCCTTCGCCCGCCCGAGGAGGTTCTTCAGGTGGAGCGAGTTCTCCTCGGGCTCGACCGCCGCCTGCACCGTCGGGTGGTACAGCGACACCGTGAGGCCCTCCTGCGGCTGCAGCAGCGACGTGAGGTCCTCGCGCGTGATCGTGACGTTCGACAGGGTCATCGCTCCCCCTTCTGGGTCGGGCGTGCGTGCTTGGGTTCGTCTGGTAGGGGCTACCTACCCCGCCTGTGCGCCCGCTATGCCCGGTTTGTTGGCCCCCGCCCCTTCAGGCGCGTCACCGGAAGGCCCCGCCGCCCCGCGCCTGCGACGACCCGCGCCTTCAGCCCCGCCCGAGGGTGCCGCCGCTCGTATCCGAGCTCCGCGAGGACGTCGCCGGCGACGGCCTCGAAGACCTCCACGTGCGACTCGGGCATCGACTGCTCCCACGACCTGACCTTCGAGATCGGCCGCTCCGCGACGTGCGGGTTGTACTTCTTCGCACGCGGGAGGACGGCGCCGCGGGCCCGCTCGGTGTAGTCGAGCATCCCGGAGTCGAAGTCGAGCCCCAGGAAGTCGCAGAGGTCCTTCGCCTCGCCCTCCGCGTCCTCCACGAGGTCCTCGTAGCGGATCTCGATGTAGCGGTCTCCGAGCGCGCGCCCCGCCGCGATGCCCATCCGGACTCGTGTCGCCCACAGCTCCGCCGCCTTCGCCACGGTCTTCGGCCCGAACGGGACGTCGGCATAGGAGAGCGCGACGTTGCGCCCGTCCCTGACGAGGTGGACGAAGCTGCTCTCGGGCCAGAGCCGCGCGAGCAGCGGGATGTGCTCGACGTACCGCGGCGTCTTATCGCCCCACCGGGTCTTGCCGTTCACCCGCGCGTACGCGCGGTACGCGGCTTCGATCGCGTCCGCGTAGGTCGCCTCCTCGGCCCCCTGGAGCTCGTGTTCGACCATCTCGATCGGAAGGTCCCACGCCTCGAAGCGCGGGTGTGCCGCGAGCTTCTGCAGGAGCTCGCTGGCGCGCACGCGTTCCTGCCCCGTCCAGAGCTCGACCACGAAGCGCGACTCGGGGGGCACCGCGACGTCGCGGTGGGCGTTCAGCATGAGGCGAAGCAGCGTCGTCCCGGACCGCGCCGAGCCGACGATGAAGAACGGGGCACCTCCTGCAGGCTCAGAGATAGCCGAGGTCCCTCAGGTGCTGCTCGACGGTCGCTTCCTCGTCCTCGGTCATCCCCGACTCCGCGACCACGTCCGTCGCGAGCACGCGGTCGACGAACTCCTCGAGCGAGCGGCCGACCTCCGGATAACGGTTGATCACGTTGCGCTTCTCGTTTGGTTTCCCGCCCTCCCCACCTGCTCCGTCGCCGTTGAGCCGGTAGAGGGCCGGCTTCGAGTCGCCCCGGCGCAGCAGCTTGAAGTCGGGCGTCCGCGCGCCGGCGATGCGGTTGCCCTCGAGCTTGACCCCCACCGCCTCCATGTACGCGGGCTCCGGAGCCAGCGAGCCGCCCTCGATCAACGGCCTCAGGCTGCGCCCGTCGATCCCCGCGGGGATCTCGACGCCGCAGAGGTCGGCGAGCGTCGGGAAGAGGTCGACGTGGCGAACCTGCTCCGACACCTTCACGGCCGGCGTGCCGGGCCCGGCGACGATCAGCGGGACGCGCACGAGGTGCTCGAACAACGCGAAGCCGTGCCCGACCGCGAGCGCCTGGATCTTCTTGTCCGCGTACGGGAACCACTTGCCCAGCGCGAGCTTCGACCGCGCTTTACGCGCGGCGCGGATCATCTTCTGCTCGAGCGGCGTGTCGGGGTAATCCTCGCCGTGGTCGCCGGTGATCACCACGATTGTGTTCTCGCCGGCCGCTTCATACACCGGCGCGAGCCATTCGTCGGTTGCCGCGACCGCGGCCTCGTAGCCGGCCTTGTCCCAGCGCTTCACGAAGTCCGGAGGTGACCGGTACGGCCGGTGCACCTCCCAGATGTGCAGCAGCATGAACCAGGGATCGACGTACGAGTGCATCCGCTCGACGACCTCGTCGCGCCAGCCGAAGAACGGCTGCTTGTAGCCCTGCCGGTGCCGTGCGTCCTCGAAGCCGCGCAGCACGCCGGTCTGTGGAAGCAGGGGACCGGTCACTTCGGCGTGCGTGTGGTACCCCGCGCCCGAGAACGCCTCGGCCATCGTCGTGACGCTCTCGGAGAGGCGGTAGCCCTGGAGGCCGCGGACGCCGTGCTTCGGCGGGTAGCAGCCGGTGAGGATCGAGGAGAACGAGGGGGTGGTCGACGTGGTCGTCGACACGCACTGCGTGAACGCGGCCCCCTTGGCGGCGAACGCGTCGATCCGCGGGGTCGGGATGCGGTCGCCGAAGACGGCGTCGGCTCTCAGGGAGTCGATCGCCAGGAGCAGCACGTTCGGCGCGGCCAAGTGGACCTCCGTGTCATCCAGACGGGAGCACCGCCGAGACGGTGCTTCGTGGACTCCCCGCGGAACCGCGGGCGTGCGTCCGCGAGGTAGTCCATCCTAACGGCGCGAGGGGGCCTCCTTCGTTGAGGACTCCGTCACGGAGTGCGTCACGGAGACCTCATCGGGGGATGATCGAACGCGCGCCGCAACACCCCTGTTGCCCTTCTGTCGAACCCCGTTGCAAACCGCGAGCGAAGCGCACGATCATGACCCCGGGGAGGGATTCGGCCGGTGGACGCAGCGATGTGCGTAGCTCGCGAGGCCGGTATGACGCGCCCGGCTGCCCGCGGATCGTGCGGCGCAATCGGGTAGGCCCCCAGCTCCCCGAGCCGCTGCGGGGGCGCGTCCGAGCGCGGATCTTCCTGGACGGGGTTGCGGTCGGCACCGTCGCCCACGTCGAAGCGCCCGTAGCGGACACCGCGCTGCGCCGGATCCGGGCCGTCTCGGTCGCCGCCGTGGTCGCCGGCGTAGGAGGTGACGTCGCCCAGGCGGTGGCCGGCGGAGGAGAGACGCTCGGGGCGGTCAAGGGACGGACCGGCGAGGTCACCGTGCTCGAGGACGGCGTCGTCACCGCGGGGCTGCACGAATGGGCCTCGGGGGAGATCGTGCGGCCACGGAAGCTCGGGATCGTCCTCTACGACGACGCCGGCTTCCGGTCGAGCACGCTGAAGCTGCGCGGGGCGCACGCCGTCGTCTACGAGGCCGAGGGGGCCGCATCCTCGGGGGTCGTCCGCCTCCGCCGGCTGGTGCTCGTCTGCACCGACACGTCGTGGATCGTGGACTCGATCGAGGCCGCCGCGGGCGTCACGATGCTGATGGGCAGGGACTCGCCCCCACCCGCGCCACCGCGACGATGTCTCGTCCGCGGAGCCGCCGGCGCGGCGATGATGTCGGTGGCGCTCGTGCTCGCGTCCGGAGGGGCACCCGCGGGGGGCCGTTCCGGACTTGCCGCCGGGGGGTCGATCGACCCCCTGGCGCCGGTTGTCTCCGACGGACCGCGCCCGCTTCCTTCGAC
>DASZDG010000079.1:0-100268 GCA_035942255.1 Actinomycetota bacterium
ACCTCGGACTGCTCATGTGGCAGGACGACGCCACGGGGAGATGGTGGTCGAGCGGCTGCTCGGTGAGGGACCCCGAACGACTCCGGGAGGCCGCGGCGCCGTTGCCGGCGCCCGACGGCCGCGGGCCCGTTCGGGTGCTGGCCGGCGGGAGCTGGGGCGAGGTCGGGCACCTGGCGCTGGACGGTCGCGGCAGGACGCTCGGCTACGGCGTCGGCGACCGGCGGGTGGTCGAGCTCGAGGCGTGTCCGGGGGCCGGGGCCTTCCTCGAGCTCTACGCCTCGAGAGACGGCTACGCGGTGGCGGCCCGGCGCCTGCGCACGAACGCGCTCCTCTGGGAGCAGGACGTGGCGATCGACGGCGAGACGCCCGTCGGGCTCGGCTGCGCGGCAGGACGTTCTCCGGGCGCCTACGTCGCCACCAGCACTCACCTCCACGCCGACCGCGCCTCCGAAGGGCACGTCCTTCAGCTCGGCGACGACACCCGCCGGGTCGTCTACGAAGGCTCGCTTTTCGATGCCGCGTTCGGCCCCCGAGACCGCGCGTTCCTCCAGCGCGACACCGGGGGGAGCCAGGTGGCGGAGCTCGACCTCCGCTCGGGCTCGGCGCGCTTCATCGGCGGGACCCCGCGAGGCGCCGCACCGCTGGCGGTGAGCCCCGACGGACGCCGGCTCGCGACGGTCGCCGGGGCCAGCCTGTTCGTCTTCGACCTCGCGACCGGGAGCAAGACGCGCCGGGAGCTGCGCGGGGACACGTTCGGCGAGGCAGGCTGGTTCGGGGAGCGGACCGTCGGCTACTTCCCCCGCTGCGGCGACAACAGGGGGATCGAGGTCTTCGACGCCGCCCTGGAGACGCGCCGGCGGGTGCCCGGCCGGTGGTGCGCCTCGGACTCGGCGACCGTCGGGAGGCGGGCGTGGGGGATCTTCGCGGGGATCGTGCGGAAGGCGACGATCCGCGGCGGCGTCCGGGTGGTCGCGAGGTTCCCGAGCAAGAACCTGAACGTCCTCGCGGGCGTCCCCGGCGACCGTTCGGTGGAGTGGCCGGAGCCCTGATCGTCCGCGCCTAGTCCGACCGGGCTATGCCCGCCCGGACGGCGCCGTCCGGCCCGATTTCGACCACCGGAAATAGCCCTTTCGGGTGACTCAACTAATCGCGGCCCGGGGCCGATGCCACAGTGAGGACGCGGAGTGACTTCGGGGGAGACGGGGGCGGCGAACCCCCCCGGCCGGGCTCGCGTCGAAGTTCGGGTCGGAGGGGTTGAGTGGCAGACGTAATCGCGTCGGAGCGCAAGTTCGGGAACCGCTTCCGGTTCCTGAGCGGCGAGCAGAAGGTCTGGCTGCTCAACGCAGTCCTGGCCGGCATCGCGTGCGTTCTCTACTTCTTCGTCATTGATGGCCTCGCGGCCCCCCACAAGGGATTCCAGCTGAAGTGGTGGGCGCTCGCGCCGCTCTTCCTGGCGGCGGAGGTCGCCGTCATCCACGTCCAGCTGAAGCGTGAGGTCCTGTCGTACTCCCTCAACGAGATCCCGCTGATCCTCGGCCTCTTCTTCGCACCCCCGGGCGACCTCGTGCTCGCAGTCCTCGTCGGTTGTGGGGCCGCCCTCGCCCTCCACCGCAGGCAGTCGATGCTCAAGCTGACGTTCAACGTCAGCCACTTCTGTCTCGAGACCGCGATGGCGATCGTGGTCTTCCACGCCGTCGTGGGGACGCACGCACACATCGGTCCCGCCGGATGGCTGGGCACGCTTGCAGCCGCGTTCATGGCCGACCTGATCGCCGCGCTGTGCGTGGCGCTCGCGGTCTCGCTCGCGGAGGGCCGTCGCCAGGCGATAGAGAGCCTCCTCGGCATCGGCTCTATCGTCGCCTTCGCGAACGCGTGCGTCGCGCTCGCCGCCGCGACCGTCTTGTGGACGCACCCCGCATCGGCATGGCTCCTGTCGGTCCCGGCGATCCTGCTCTTCCTCGCCTACCGCGGCTACAGCGCCCAGCGTCAGAAGCGCCAGAGCCTCGAGCTCCTGTACGAGTCGACCCGCGTCCTGCAGCAGTCGCTCGAGGCGAACTCCGTCGTCGACACCGTCCTGGAGCAGGCCCGCCAGATGCTCCGGGCGGACTACGCCGAGATCACCAGGTTCCCGCAGGTGAAGGGGGGCCGGGCGTTCAGGGCATCGTTCGGGCCCGGTACGCGGCGCGAGCCGTTGCGGTCGATCAACCTCGATCCCACCGAAGGGGTCTGGGCGAGGGTCGCGGCGGAAGGTCAGACGATCCTGGTCGCACGGCCGATCGAGAACGAGAAGCTCCGGGCGCACTTCCACGAGAGAGGCATCCGCGACGCGATCGTCTCCCCCCTCCACGGTCCCGACGGCATCGTCGGGACGTTGCTCGTGGGAAACCGCCTTCGTGACGACCTCGCGACGTTCGACTCCGACGACCTCAAGCTCGTCGAGACGCTCGCCAACCACGCGAGCATCTCGCTCGAGAACGGCCGCCTCGTCGAGAGCCTCAAGCGGCAGGCCGCGGAGAACGAGTTCCAGGCGCAGCACGACTCGCTGACCGGGCTCTTCAACCGGACGATGTTCCACAACCGGGTGACGCAGGCGATCGATCAGGCCGGCGTCGAGATGGTCGGCGTCCTGCTGATGGACCTCGACCGCTTCAAGGAGATCAACGACACGCTCGGGCACCCCACGGGCGACAGCCTGCTGAAGGAGACGTCGTTCCGGCTGAGGCGCATCCTCGGTCCCGACGTCACGATCGCTCGCCTCGGCGGCGACGAGTTTGCGATCTTGCTCCCGCGCCTCACCTCGCTGATCGGAGCTACGGACCTCGCGGCGAACCTCGTGAAGGCCCTCCGGCAGCCGTACGAGTTGCAGGACCTCTCGCTCGACGTAAGCGCCAGCATCGGGATCTCGCTCTTCCCCCAGCACGGCACCGATGCCGAGACGCTCATGCAGCGAGCCGACGTCGCCATGTACATCGCCAAGGCGTCGCACAGCGGCTTCGAGATCTACGACGGCGAGAAGGACCAGTACAGCCCGAACCGCCTCGCGCTCGTCGCCGAGCTGAGGCGTGCGATCGACGAGCGGCAGCTCGTCGTCTGGTACCAGCCGAAGATCGACCTCAGCTCCGGCCGCCTCATCGGGGCCGAGGCGCTCGTCCGTTGGAACCACCCGCGCCACGGCATGATGCCGCCGGACGAGTTCATCGGGCTCGCCGAGCACACCGGGCTCATCGGGCCGATGACGTCGTACGTGCTCGAGGAGGCCCTCCAGCAGTGCGTCGCGTGGCGCTCGTCGGGCTTCCCCGACTTCAAGGTCGCGGTGAACCTGTCCGTGAAGAACCTGATGGACGTCGACCTGCCGCGGCAGATCAGCGCGCTGCTGATGAAGTCGCGGCTCCCGTCCGACGCACTCCACCTCGAGATCACGGAGAGCAGCATCATGGAAGACCCCGAGCGTGCGATCGAGGTGCTCACGAGGCTGCACGAGATGGGCATCGGGATCGCCATCGACGACTTCGGCACCGGCTACTCGTCGCTCGCGTACCTCCGCAGGCTCCCCGTCGACGAGATGAAGATCGATCGCAGCTTCGTCCGCGGCATGATGTCGTCCGAGAACGACGCGGTGATCGTGCGCTCGGTCATCGACCTCGGACGCAACCTCGGCCTCGTCGTCGTCGCCGAGGGCATCGAGGACCGCGAGTCGATGGAGCGCCTCGAGGCACTCGGCTGCACCGTCGGGCAGGGCTACCACATTGCCCGGCCGATGGACGCCGAGGGCTTCGACTCCTGGGCGGCAAGCCGCAACGCGAGCGAGGCCGCGGCCCGGCCCGAGGGCAACGCCCCGGTAGTGCCGCTGACCCGCGTGCAGAGCCGCTAGAGCTCGTCCAGGTGCCTCACGCCGTACGGCGTGAGCTCCCACCACGCCCCCGACTGCTTCAGCAGTCCATGCGTGTACGTCATCGTCGCCAGCAGACCGACCACGTCTCGGGGGGTGAGGCCGAGGCCGCGCGTGGGGTTGGCCATCCGCCCCTCTGCGGCCAGCATCCGCAGGACGTGCTTCTGCGCCTCGTCCAGCTCGATCAGCGGCCGTAGCACCTCGACCTCGTAGACGACCTCACCGCCCACGACCTTCTTCGTTCGGCCCTCGAGAGGCACCAGGAACCCGACGACCCGGCCGAAGTGACGGAT
Organism: Actinomycetota bacterium; assembly: GCA_035942255.1. GTDB lineage: Bacteria > Actinomycetota > CADDZG01 > CADDZG01 > WHSQ01 > JALZEG01. The sequence continues at coordinate 4,183 of DASZDG010000079.1, forward strand.
CGCGAACGAATGGCCTTCGTCCGTGACCGCGCGCAGCAACTCTGCCGTCTGCCGGCTCAGCTCGCGGGCGCTGACGTGGCGAATTGGCTTGATCGATGAGGGGGTGCTTGCGGGGGCGGCGTCAGACACGTCAGATACGTCAGTCATGTCTGTCATGTCTGACATACCTCGGGAAGAAAGGGTGTAGCGCGCGTCACTCTGACTTAACATCGCCGGCAGCAGCTGCCAGGGGGAGGCGGATCATGCCGGTGCGCGAGGAGGACGTCGAGTTCGACCCGGTCGACCTCTCGGTGCTCGACCCCGTTTGCGTGGTCGCCCAGTCGCTCGACAACCAGTGGGTGCCGTCCGGGCTCCTGCGGCGGATGATGAGGCGGCGGCGTGCCCTCGACGACGTCGCCGCGACGAGGACCGAGCTCGTGCGCGCCGAGTACCTGCGCGCGCTGGTGAATGCCCGTCAGGTCGTCGTCAACCGCGCGTTCCTCTACAACAACCCGGCCGTGTTCGCGGACTACGTCGCGCCGGGGGCGGGGCGCGAGGCGTTCGAAAAGCTCCTCAGCTCCGGCGCGATCATGCCTTTCCTGTTCGGGGAGCGATCGCCCGTGCAGGCTCCGCCTTACACGACGAACCCCGCGGGGTTCGGCGCGTGGAGCGAGGTGTCCCAGGAGGTGAAGATGCCGTGCCTGCGGCTGTCGTGGGACGACCGGGAGAACCTCGAGTACATCCGTCATCAGCTCGTCGCGCGCTTCGGTGACTTCGCCCAGGGCATCAACCGCCTGGACATGGCCGCGCTTCTACGTGACCTGGGGCTGTCTCCGGACGCGGGTCCGGCCCTGAAGGAGCGCCTGACGGACATCTCTCGCCGGTGCGTCGAGTGGTCGGGCGAGGACCGCGACATCACTCGGGAGAACCTGTACCGGGAGTTCGTCGTCGCCGACGGGACCGAGCCGGCCGAGGGGAAGTACGACCGGGACAAGCCGTTCGCTGCCGAGATCAAGCAGCTGCTGGACCTGAACTACAACGTGAACCTTCCGGACGCGCTCGAGAGGTTCCCGCTGACCCCAACCGAAACCCTTCATCGCACTGCGTTGCAGGAATGGCAGAAGAGCCGGCGGGAGAACCGCGAGCTGACGCCGGAGGAGCTCCTCGAGCTCCTGAGGAACGCCGCGTTCGACCTCGTGGCCGGAGGGCAGTACATCAAGTCGCTCGGGGGCCTCAGCCTGCGAGAGATCGTGACGATCCGCTCGACCTGGCAGTGGGACCGCTACACGAGCGCGATGGAAGGTCTGATGAACGACCCGCTCGCGTTCCACGACCCGGACCACGGCGCCCCTGCGGTGTACGCCGCGTACGTCGCGCTCGCGCAGGAGGCGACGAAGATCGCGGCGGAGCACAAGAGGGAGAGGCTCGCGCAACGGTGGCTACCCGGGATCGAGCTCGTCGTCGAGGTCGCGGGCGCCGTCGTCTCCGTCCTGTGGGGCGAGCAGAGCGTGGTGAAGGTGGCGGGAGAGGTCTCGAAGAAGGTCGGCGACCACGCGGCCCCCGTAGTCGTGCGCCTGGTCGTCCGCGGCATCACCGAGCTCGGCTCCCGCGCCGACCTCGCGACCAGCATCGATTTCATGACGGGGGAGTTCGACCGCGCTCAGACCCGCTGGAAGGAGCTCGTCTCGGGGCTCGAGAAGCTGCCCGGTTACGCGACGGCCATCGAAGCCGTCGCAGCGGAGCGTCCCGCGGCGAACATCGACTACTCGGGCGAGCTCTACACGTGACGGGGCCGCCCGGCGCGTTCGCACGCTACGCGAAGCTCGCGAGCGAGAGGCCCGAGCTCTTCGCCAACCCCGCCGGCTCCGCCTTCCGTATCCTCCTCGACGCCGAGGAGATCGCCGCGGCCGAGGGGGCCGAGGCGGACCGCCTTGCCGGCCGCGGGCTCCCGCGCGAGTGGGCGCGGGTGGGGGTGGTCTACGAGGACGAGTACGTCCTCCTGCTGCGCGACGCCGTCGCGTTCCCCGACGGGCACAGGGGGACCTACATCCGGTTCGTCGGACGCGACGATGCTCCCTCGGGCGTCGCGGTGCTCCCGCTGCACGCCGGGAAGGTCCTGCTCGTCCGCCACTTCCGCCACGCGACGCGCTCGTCGCACCTCGAGATCCCACGCGGCTTCTGGGTCGACGGCCTGAGCGGTACGGACATCGCACGGCGCGAGCTGGAGGAGGAGGCCGGTATCGCCGGGTGCACGCTCGTTCCCCTCGGCCCCGTGCACGTCAACACGGGGCTGACGGCGGAGACGCTGGAGCTCTACGCGGCCCTCGTCGAGGACGGGGGGCGCCCGAGCGAAGACCAGGCGATCACGGAGGTCGTGGCGGTCGGGGTCGACGAGCTCGAGGAGCTGATCCGGGACGGAGAGGTGACCGACTCGTTCACGGTGGCGGCGTATGCACGGGCGAAGCTCCGGGGTGTCCTCGGTTCCGGCTACGAGTAGCGCGTGATGTAGCCCCTCGTGCGGAACAGGGCGAGCATCTTCGCCAGGAACAGCATCGCCGCGATCGTGAGCATCCCTGCGCCGAACGCCGCCAGGCCCAGCTCGCGCCACTCCATGCCGCGCCCGTCCAGCAGCGCTCGTACGGCGGCGAACGCGTGGGTCGTCGGGAGGAGGCGGGCGACGGGCTGCAAGGGGCCCGGCAGCGCGGGGACCGGGTAGAAGACCCCCGACAGCGGCATCACGAGGAAGAGGATCCCCCACGCGAGCGCCTCCGCGCCGCTCCCGAACCGGAGCACGAGCGCGATCACGAACAGCGCGATAGCCCAGCCCACAGCCAGCAGCACCGCCGCGATCGGGACGAGCCCGAGGCCGACGTCGGAGATGTCGAACGCGTAGAAGCCGAACGCGGCGAGGGCGACGAGGCCCACGCCGAGGACGAGCTTCACGAGCCCGAACAGCGCGACTCCGGCCGCGTACTCGATCTCCTTCAACGGCGTGACCATGAGGTTCAGCAGGTTGCGGGACCACGTCTCCTCGAGGAAGCCCGTCGACATCGCGATCTGGCTCTGGTACACGACGTGCCACAGCACGATCCCGGCGAGGAGGTAGCCGAACGCCGCGGCCTCGCCGCCCTCTGTCTCCGACAGGAACACGCCGAGGGAGCCGAACAGCAGCACGTCGACCAGCGGCCAGATCGTGATGTCGTAGAGCCGGTGGGGGCTCCGGCGCAGCACGTACGCGTGGCGCTTCGCGATGGCACGGACGCGGAGCCAGCTCATGCGGTGTGGTCCGTCTCCTGCGTCCGCCCCGCGGCCCCCGCCCCCGCGATGTGCAGGAAGACGTCTTCGAGGTCGTCCTGGCCGAAGCTGCCGGCGACCTCCTGAGGCGTGCCGTCGGCGACGATGCGCCCGGCGGACATGAAGATCACGCGGTCGCAGAGCCGCGCGACCTCGACCATGTTGTGGCTCGTGACGAGCAGCGTCGTCCCCTCCTTCTCGCACAGGTCCTGGAGGCCCTGGCGGACGCGCTGCGCGACGTCCGGGTCGAGCGACGCGGTCGGCTCGTCGAGCACGAGCACGCGCGGCGAGTGCAGCGTCGCCTTGATGATCCCGACGAGCGTGCGCTGTCCCGACGAGAGCTCGTTGCCCATCACGCTCCCAAGCCGCGTGATGCCGAAGCGCTCGAGGCCGAGCTCGATCCGGTCGGCGGGGTCCTTCAGCCCGTAGAGGCCGCCGTAGAGCCCGAGGAACTCGCGCACGCGCAGGCGCTCGGCGAGCGGCATGTATCCCGCGGCGAAGCCCACGCGCTGCATCGCCTCGCTACGCCGCTCCGGCAGCCTCAGCCCGGTGATCTCGACGTGCCCGCTGTCGGGCGAGATGACGCCGAGCAGCATGAACAGCGTGGTCGTCTTGCCTGCTCCGTTGGGCCCGAGGAGGGCGACGCGCTCACCCGCGGAGATGCTGAGGTCGACGCCGTCGACGGCGCGGACGTCGCGGAACTGCTTGGTCAGGCCCGTCGCCCGGATCACGTGCTCCATCGGCGACGACTATGGCAGACATCGGCGGCGTCGAACGCCGCTGGGGAGCGCTGGAAAGAGGGTGCTTCTAGCGGTGGTCGGCGACCACGAAGAGGGCCATGAGGCCCAGGAGGATCGCCATCAGTGCGAGGATCATCGGCGCGTCCATCTCCACCCTTTGTCCCTGTCTCAGACCTTCAGGAGTGCTTCTCTACTGTCAGTTTCGGCCTCCGCGGCGTAAGTCTCTATAGTCCGTTCGGGCTGTTTAGGTCGCCGCGCGGACTAGGCGCGACCGCCTCGCCCGATCCGTCCGCTTCGAACGAATGGAGGAACGACATGGCCACGTCTGCTCGCTTCGTCACGTCGGAAGGAACGTTCACGGTCCGGCTGATGCCGGACCACGCCCCCACGACCGTCGCCAACTTCGTCGACCTGGCAACCGGCAAGAGAGAGTGGAAGGACCCGCGCGACGGCCAGCGCAAGAGCGATCCGCTGTACGACGGGACGATCTTCCACCGGGTGATCCCCGACTTCATGATCCAGGGCGGCGATCCCCAAGGGACCGGCACGGGCGGCCCCGGCTACCGCTTCGAGGACGAGACCCCTCCGGGGGGGCCGAAGTTCGACCGGCCGGGCCTCCTCGCGATGGCGAACTCGGGCCCCAACACGAACGGGTCGCAGTTCTTCGTGACGGTGGCGCCGACGCCGTGGCTCACCGGGAAGCACACGATCTTCGGCGAGGTCACCGAGGGCATGGACGTCGTGGAGAAGATCTCCACCGTGCAGACCGGGGCGCAGGACCGGCCGGTGACCGACGTCGTGCTCCAGAAGGTCGAGATCGAGGAGCAGTAGGCCACCGAGCCGCTGCTCCTGCGACGATGTCGCGCGTGGCCTACGAAGGAGCTACGAAGACCGTCGACGTGCGCGGCCAGACGACGCGGCTCGTGGACCTCGGCGCGGGCGATGCCGTCGTCGTCCTGCACGGGTGGGGGGGCCGGATCGAATCGATGGCCCCGGTCATCTCGTGCCTGGCGCGGGGGCGGCGCGTGCTGTCGCTGGACCTGCCGGGCTTCGGCGAGGCCCCCGCGCCCTCGGCCGCGTGGGGGACCGCGGACTACGCGACTTTCGTCACCGCGGTCCTCGAGGGGGCCGGTGTGACCCGCGCGGACTTCGTCGGCCACTCCTTCGGGGCGAAGACGTCGCTGTATCTCGCCGCGACGTCGGGCGAGCTGGTCAACCGGCTCGTGCTCGCGGGCTCCTCCGGTCTCCGGACCCCCCCGTCGTTGAAGGCGCGGGCCAAGCGCGGCCTCTCGCGCGCAGGGCGCGCCGCGGGACGTCTCGGCCCCCCCGGCCGCGCGCTACGCGACGCCCTCTACCGCCGGATCGCGTCGGAGGACTACCGCAACGCCGGCCCGCTGCGGCCGACGTTCGTGAAGGTCGTGAACGAGGACCTCGCGCCGCTGCTGCCGCGCGTCGCGGCTCCCACGCTGCTCGTGTGGGGCACGAAGGACGAAGCCGTCCCGCTGTCGCACGCCCGCGCGATGGAGCGCGCCATCCCCGACGCCGGGCTCGTGCTGTTCGAGGGGGCCGGGCACTTCGCGTACCTCGACGAAGCCGGGAGGTTCTGCGCAATCGTGCGGAACTTCCTCGGGATCGCCTGAGCCCGTGGGCCGCGCCGATCCGTTCACCGGGTACTCGTTCGTCCTGAGGACGATCGTCTACGTCGTCGTCCCGCTGTTCACCGCTTTCCAGTTCGTGCGGCTGCGCCGCGCGCTGCACGTGTTCCAGCTCGAGGCGTACAAGCGACCGAATTTCCGCCGGTGGCTGAAGGCGAACCGGGACAAGGCGCTGTTCCTCAAGCCGTCGACGGCGAAGAAGCCGCTGGTGATGACCGGGCGCGCCTGGCGGATCCTCGTCGTCGCGACCGCGCTCTCGCTGTTCGGCGTGCTGCTCCCGTCGGCGGCCGCGCACCTGTGGCTCGGAGGTGCTCCGGCCGACCTCGTCACGTGGGCGCTCGCGACGGCCGCGCTGTTCCTCTGGGCGCCGTTGCTGATCCCCGCGGCCGACGCGCTGCTGACGCCGGTGCAGGCGGCGATCAACCGCGGCTACCTCCGCCGCGCGCTGCGCAAGCTCGAAGCGGTCGACCCCACGGTCGTCGGCATCACGGGCTCCTACGGGAAGACCTCGACGAAGTTCGCCGTCGGGACGCTGCTCGGCCCGGACACGCTCGTCACGCCGGGCTCGTTCAACACGACGATGGGCGTCTGCCGGGCGATCAACGAGCACCTCGAGCCGCGCCACCGCTTCTTCGTCGTCGAGATGGGGGCGCGCCAGCGCGGCGACATCGCCGAGATCGGCCACCTGGTCCGGCACCGCATCGCCGTCCTCACCGCGATCGGGACCGCGCACCTCGAGAGCTTCGGGTCCCGCGAGGCGATCAAGCGGGGGAAGCTCGAGATCGTCGACACGCTCGGGCCGGGGGGAGTGGCAGTCGTGAACTCCGACGACGCGACGATCCGGGGACTGGGCGACGAGCTCGCCGGGGTCGAGGTCGTCCGCTACGGGCTCGACCCGGCCGGGGCCCCCGACGTGACGGCGAAGGACGTGGAGGTCACACGGGAGGGCACGCGCATGACGGTCGTCGACCACCGGTCCGGGGAGACCCTGCCGGTGTCGACGAAGCTGCTGGGCCGGCACTCGATCGGGCACGTGCTCGCGGGGGTCGCGGTCGCCCGCGCCGCGGGGTCGGACCTCGCCGCGCTGCGGCCGCGCATCGCGGCCCTCGCGCCGGTCGAGCACCGGCTCCAGCTGATCGCGGCCCCCGGAGGCGTGACCGTCCTCGACGACGCGTTCAACTCGAACCCCGACGGGGCCGCCGCCGCGCTCGAGGTCCTCGCGTCGATGCCCGCGCGTCAGAGGATCGTGATCACCCCGGGGATGGTCGAGCTCGGCGAGCTCCAGCACGCGGCGAACGAGGAGCTCGGGCGGCGCGCGGCGGAGGTCGCCGACGTCCTGATCGTCGTCGCCCGCCTCAACCGCGACGCTCTCGTCGCCGGGGCCTCCGGGGGCCGCGCCCGGACGGTGACGGTCGCGTCGCTGGAGGAGGCGACGGCGGAGCTGGCCGGGATCGTCGGCTCCGGTGACGTGGTGCTGTTCGAGAACGACCTGCCGGACCAGTACGAGGGGTGACCCTTAGACTCCGCCCATGGCAAGAGCTCTTGCGGTCGGCGTGGTCTTCGGGGGGCGTTCCGTCGAGCACGACGTCTCGATAGTCACGGCTCACCAGGCGATGGCGGTGCTGTCGGAGGACCACGAGGTCGTGCCGGTGTACGTGACCCGCGAGGGCAGGTGGTTGAGCTCGCCGGCGCTGAACGACCTGGGCGTCTACAAGGTGAACCGGGCCACAGAGGTCGGGGAGGACGTCTCCCTGCCGCTCGACGGCAGCGGCGCGCTGCAGGTTCCCGGGAGCCGGCTAAAGGGCCCCCGCCGCATCCCGCTCGACGTCGTGCTCCCGTGCATCCACGGGACGTTCGGCGAGGACGGGACGCTTCAGGGCCTCCTCGAGATGGCCGGCATCCCCTACGCCGGGAGCGGAGTGCTCGCGTCGGCGATCGGCATGAACAAGATCGAGATGAAGACGGTGTTCGCCGCGGCCGGGCTCCCGGTCGTGCCGCACGAGGTCGTCACGGTCGCCGAGCTCGACGCGGGCGAGGCCGCGGCGCTGGACCGGATCGAGTCCTCCATCGGGTACCCCGCGTTCGTGAAGCCGTCGCGCCTCGGGTCGAGCGTGGGGATCGGCAAGGCGCCGGACCGCGACGCGCTGCGTACGGCGCTGGACGTAGCGCGGCGGTACGACCCCCGGATCCTCGTCGAGAAGGCGATGGAGGGCTGTATCGAGGTCAACTGCTCCGTCCTGGGGGGGCCGGGGCTGCCGCCGCGGGCCTCGGTGTGCGAGCAGCCGGTGAAGTGGCAGGAGTTCCTCTCGTTCGAGGACAAGTACATGCGCGGCGGCAAGGCCGGCGGCGGGAAGGGCGCGGGGATGGAGTCGCAGGACCGCCGGATCCCGGCCCCCATCCCCGACGAGGTGACGAAGCAGGTGCAGGACATCGCGCTCGCCGCCTTCGCAGCCGTGGGGGCCGCCGGAGTCGCCCGGATCGACAGTTTCGTGGACGAGGAAACGGGCGACACATGGCTTATGGAGATCAACACGATGCCCGGCTCCCTCGCGTTCTACCTGTGGGAGGCCACCGGCGTCTCGTTCCGCGAGCTCGTCGGATCGCTGATCGACTCCGCGCTCGCTCGCCGCGAGGAGGATGCGGGGCTGATGTTCTCGTTCGAGTCCGGGATGCTGGCCGCCCAGGGCGGGGGCAAGACCCGTGGCTGAAGCGCGCCGGGCGAACCTGACGGCCGACGACAAGGCCCGGTTCACCGAGGGGACGCTCCCGCTGCTCGACTCGCTCTACGCGTCGGCGCTGCGGATGACGCGCAACCCGGCCGACGCCGAGGACCTCGTCCAGGAGACGATGCTCCGGGCCTACCGCTCGTTCGACCGCTTCGAGCCCGGGACGAACCTCAAGGCGTGGATGTTCCGGATCATGACGAACGCCTACATCAACACCTACCGGAAGAAGCAGCGCGAGCCGAAGAAGATCTCCGCCGAGGAGATCGAGGACTTCGACCTGTACCAGGAGCTGAAGGACCACGACGACCAGTTCTCGCAGACGCCCGAGCGGATCGTCCTGGACTCGCTGGTCGACTCCGACATCATCGACGCGATCGACGACCTCCCCGAGCAGTTCCGGCTCGCCGTGGTCCTGTCCGACGTGGAAGGTTTCTCGTATGCCGAGATGGCCGAGATCATGGACGTCCCCCTCGGGACCGTCATGTCCCGGTTGCACCGGGGAAGAAAGGCGCTCCAGAAGCGGTTGTGGGACCTAGCAAGGGACAGAGGCATCGTCCGTAGTAGTAGAGACGGCACACCGGGGGGATAGCCGAGATGGTAGGAGCGAGATGAAGGAGATCTGCAGGGAGACCCTCCAGAGGGCCTACCTGCTGATCGACGGCGAGCCGATCGCCGCCGAGGAGAGCCTCAGCATCCGGGCTCACCTCGAGGAGTGCCAGCCCTGCTACGAGCGCTACGGGCTCGAGGTAGAGGTGAAGACCCTGATCTCGCGGCTGCGCGGTTGCCAGCCGTGCCCCGAGGCCCTGAAGCACCGGATCGCCGGGCTGATCGAAGAGGCCTGACAGGTCAGTTTCTCGTCGCTGCGGGCGGCGGCGCCCCTCCGTCACCCGCAACCGTAAAGGGTTCCTCCGGGGACGCCGCCGTCCTCGCCAACCGTTCAGTCCCTGCCGGGGTGGGCTTCTTTCGCGCGGCCCCCTCTCTCGGTTCGTTTCCCCGTAGCAGGGCAACCGGCGCAGCGGCTCGTTGGGTTTTTAAGGAAGGGACCGATTCCGCCGATAGAGCCTCAACGGGCAATACGGACTCTCTTCGGGAGCGATCGGATGCTGGAATTGCAGGAACACACCGAGTACGACGACCGGTACCTCAAGACCGCCGAGGCGGCGCGGATCCTCCGCGTGTCCCCGAAGACCGTCTCCCGGTGGGCGAAGGACGGCAAGCTCCCGCACATGGTCACGCTCGGCGGCCACCGCCGGTTCCCGGCCAGCCGCATCGAGGCCATCGCCAAGGGCCTCGAAGAGCTGTAACGGGTCACGCCTCCGTCTGGGCGTCGAGGTGCAACAGGCTTCATTTGCCTAAAGCCGGCCGCCGGATAAGATTAGGCGTCCCTTAAAACCCCTCAGGAAACGGCTGCCCCCCCATGGCCCGAACCAACCTCCACGAGCTGGCCAACCGGCTGTTGGAGACCCTCGCCGAGTCGGCCGAGGGCGAGACCTTCGAAGGAAAGCTGCGTGCGGTCGCGGCCGAAGCCGGGTTGAACTCGGTACGCAGTGCCGAGGTCATCAAGCTCCTCGAGGAGCTCGGCCGTATCGAGGTCGTCCAGCGAGGCCGCCGGGGCCGCAACACGATCATCTCCCTGAAGTCGACCGAGCCCGTGCGCCTCGAGGACGCCGAAGCGATGCTCCCGAGCCGGGCCGCGAAGCGGACCACCCGCCTCAACTACGACGACCTCGGCCGTGCGGTCGTGGACAGGCTGCTCGAGCTCGCTCGGGACGACGGCCTGCGGGCCGCCCAGGTCGAGGCGTTCGCCGCCGAGAGCCAGCAGCACCGCGACCGGGTCACCGAGCTCGAGGAGTCGCTGGAAGAGGCCCAGGCCCGCGAGACCGATCTCCGCGTCCGGCTGAAGTCCGCCGAGGAAGCCCTCGAACGGGCGGAGGAGAACCTCCGCAAGGCGTTCGGCCCCGCCCCCCGCGTCGCGGGCGGCGACGGCGGCAAGGCGCCGATCGAGGACGAAGACGCCCGCGCCGTGCTCGACATCCTCAGATCCGGGCGAGGTTGACGGCCGGATCCTCAGGCGAGCCCGTCGTCTCCTCGATCGACGGCGCCGTCGTCACGATCACGATCGACAGGCCGGAGCGGCGCAACGCGCTCTCTCCCGCCGTGGTGCGCGGGCTCTACGACGCACTGACGGCGGCCGAAGCCGAGCCCTCCGTCTCCGTCGCCGTCCTCACGGGCGCGGGCGACCGCGCGTTCTGCGCCGGCGGCGACCTCTCCGGCATGGGGGCGACGTCGAAGAAGGCGCAGCACCTGGAGCGCGGGGAGGTCGGCGGGCTCTTCCGCAGGCTGCAAGCGTCCCGGCTCCCGGTCGTGGCGCGCGTGAACGGCCACGCGCTCGCGGGCGGGTTCGGCCTCATGCTGTCGTGCGACCTCGTCGTAGCAGCGGACGATGCCGAGCTCGGGATGCCGGAGGTGAACGTCGGCCTGTGGCCGTTCATGGTCGCCGCTCTCGTGCAGAGAGACGTCCCGCGCAAGGTCGCGCTCGACCTCATGCTGACCGGCCGTCGCATCCCTGCCTCGGAGGGCGAGCGCTGGGGCTTCGTGAACCGCGTCGTGCCCCGTGACGGCCTCGACGCGTCCGTCGCCGAGCTGACGCAGACGCTGACGTCGAAGAGCCCGCTGGTGCTGTCGCTCGGCAAGTCGTCGTACTACGCGGCCGAGGACATGGAGGTCGAGCAGAAGCTCGCGTACCTGAACGGGATGCTCTCGCTGTGCCTCGAGTCCGAGGACGCGGTCGAGGGCGTCACCGCGTTCCTGCAGAAGCGCCCGCCGGAGTGGAAAGGCCGCTAACCTTCGGGGCGCGAGCCCGGGAAGACTTCGGCCGTCCGGCCGGCGAAGGGCCCAAAGGCAGGTGCAGGCACGTGTCCGAGACGCGCAGCTCCATCACGTACTCCTACGAGGGCCCCGGGATGCGTGAGCACGTCGGGATGCTCGCGGAGCGCAAGGCGAAGCACCTCGGGATGGGCGGTCCCGACAGGATCAAGCGGCAGCACGACGCGGGGAAGCTGACCGCGCGCGAGCGCATCGAGCTCCTCTTCGACGAGGGATCGTTCCTCGAGCAGGGCTTGCTCGCCCACCACCAGTCGTCGTCGCCGGCGATGCAGGGGAAGTTCACGCCCGCCGACGGCGTCGTCGCCGGCGTCGGCACCGTCGACGGCCGGAAGGTCGCGGTGATCGCGTACGACTTCACGGTGATGGCGGGCTCGATGGGCATGGTGACCGAGATGAAGGCCGCCCGCATCCGCGAGCTCGCGCTGCGGGAGCGGATCCCGATCGTGTGGCTGATCGACTCGGCGGGGGCGCGCATCCAGGAGGCGACCGGCTCGATGTTCGCCCGGACCGGCGACCTCTTCCGCGAGCAGGTCGTGATGAGCGGCGTCGTCCCGCAGGTCGCCGCGATGATGGGTCCGGGCGCGGCCGGGACCGCGTACATCCCGGGCCTCGCCGACTTCGTGCCGATGGTGAAGGGCACGTCGAACATGGCGCTTGCCGGGCCGCACCTCGTGAAGGCGGCGGTCGGCGAGGACGTCACCGCCGAGGAGATGGGCGGGTCGAAGGTCCACTGCAAGGTCTCCGGCGTCGCGGACCTCGAGGTCCTCGACGACGAGTCGTGCATCGCAGCGGTCCGCAAGTACCTGTCGTTCTTCCCGTCGTCGAACCTCGAGGCGCCTCCCGTGAGGGAGACGTCCGATCCGGTCGACCGGCGGGCGGAGGGGCTCTACGACGAGGTCCCCTCGAACCCGCGCCGCGCCTACGACGTCCACACGGTGATCGAGGCGTTAGTCGACGACGGCGAGTTCTTCCCGATGAAGCCCGAGTGGGCGCGCAACGTCGTGACGGGACTCGCCCACATCGGGGGCCGCTCGGTCGGCATCGTCGCGAACCAGCCGAAGTTCCTCGGCGGCGCCCTCGACGTGAACGCCGCGGACAAGGCCGCGCGCTTCGTCTGGCTCTGCGACGCGTTCTCGATCCCGCTCGTGTTCCTCATGGACTGCCCGGGGTTCCTCGTCGGGAGCGCGGTCGAGAAGCAGGGGATCATCCGCCACGGCGCCAAGATGCTGTTCGCGGTCGCGGAGGCGACGGTCCCGAAGGTGACGGTCGTGATGCGCAAGGGCTACGGCGCCGGCTACTACGTGATGAACGGACGGGCCTACGAGCCGGACCTGATCGTGGCGTGGCCGACGGCCGAGATCTCGGTCATGGGGCCCGAGGGGGCCGTGAACATCATCTTCCGCAAGCAGATCGAGGCGCTTCCCGAGGAGGAGCGAGACGCGGCGCGCAACGACATGGTCGGGATGATCCGCGAGCAGATCTCGCCGTACGTCGCGGCGGGATGGTCGTTCGTCGACGACGTCATCGACCCGGCCGACACGCGCTCGGTCCTGGCGCATGCGCTGGCGACGGCGGCCGGCAAGAAGGTCGAGCGGCCGTGGCGCAAGCACGGCGTGCTGCCGGTGTGATGGACGAGTGCATCGTCACGTGCGCGCTGAGCGGCGTCGCGGCGAACCGTGCGCAGTGTCCGGCGATCCCGTACACGCCCGAGGACTACGCGGCCGAGGCGAAGAGGGCGCGCGACGCGGGGGCCGCGGCCGTCCACATCCACGCGCGGCATCCGGACGGGACGCCGAGCTACCGGATCGAGGACTACCGCGACATCACCGTGGCGATCCTCGACGCGGCCCCCGACCTGATCGTCAACTTCTCGACGGGCGCCGTCGGCATCCCGATCGAGGAGCGCGTCCACCAGGTCACCGCGCTGCGACCGGAGCTGGCGGCGCTGAACATGGGCTCGATGAACTACGCGAAGTACTCGCCCAAGCGCAAGTCGTTCGTCTTCGAGTTCGTGTTCGCGAACCCGTTCGGCGAGATCGTCTACCTGCTCGAGCAGATGCGGGGCGCGGGCGTGAAGCCGGAGTGCGAGTGCTTCGACACCGGCCACGTCGCGAGCTTGACGCCGCTGATCGACATGGGGCTCCTCGAGCCTCCCGTCCAGCTCTCGCTGATCGTCGGCGTCCTCGGCGGCGCGCCGGCGGACGCGCGGACGCTCGCGCACCTGGCTTCGCTCGTCCCGCAGCCGGCGACGTGGGAGGTCGTCGCGATCAGCCGGGCGCAGTGGGGGATGGTGTCGGCGGCCGCCGCGCTCGGGGGCAACGTGCGCGTCGGCCTCGAGGACAACTTCTACCTTCCGGACGGAACGATGGCCGCGTCCAACGGTGACCTCGTCGAGGCGGCGGCGCGGCTCGTGGAGCTCTCCGGCAGGACGGTCGCGGAGCCGGAGGCCGCGCGGAGGCTGCTGGGGCTCCCGGACCCACCGGACCGGAGCGCGCTTTCTGAGGAGGTCGCGTGAGCGAACAAGTGCTGGCCGAGATGGTGGCGAACGTGTGGAAGGTCGTAGCGGCCCCCGGCGACCACGTCGAGGAGGGCGACACGATCTGCATCCTCGAGTCGATGAAGATGGAGATCCCGGTCGAGGCCCCGGCCGCGGGCACGGTCGCGTCCGTCGTCGCAGAAGGCGCGGTCGTGCAGGAGGGCGACGTGATCGCGGTGATCGAGTGACGCTCGTCCGCGTCGAGACCGCGGGACCGGTCGCGGAGGTCGTGCTCGCGCGTCCGGAGGCGCGCAACGCGTTGTCCGCCGAGATGTGCCGCGGTCTGGTCTCCGCCCTCGCGCAGGTCGGCGCTTCCGATGCGCGTGCGGTGCTGATCCGCGGAGAGGGCAAGACGTTCTGCTCCGGCGCCGACTTCGCGGCAGTGTCGGGACCCGGTGGCCTCGACTTCCTTCCGGCGTTCGAGGAGATGCTCGAGAGGGTGGCGGCGTTCCGGCTCCCGACCGTGGCGTGCATCCAGGGCGGTGCGTTCGGAGGCGGCTTCCAGCTCGCGACCGTGTGCGACTTCCGTATCGCCGCGGCGAACGCCAAGCTTGGGATCCCGGCGGCCCGGATCGGGATCGTCGTGAACTTCGAGAACGTCCAGCGTCTGGTCCGCGTCGCGGGCGTGGCGCGGGCGAAGGAGATCCTGATGGCGGGGCGCACGTTCACGGGGGCCGAGGCGGAAGCGGCGGGCATCGTCACGCGTGCCGTCCCCGCGGACGAGCTGGAGGCCGCGGCGCGGGACTTCGCCGGCGACCTCGCCGCGCTGTCGCCGTTGTCGGTGCAGGGGGCGAAGGCGGCGATCGGCTTGGTCGAGCGGGCGCTGAGCGACGCGCGGTCGACCCATCGCGCCGAGACGGAGTCGATAGACGCGCTGGTCGAGAGGGCCTACCGGAGCGACGACCTGCAGGAGGGCCTCGCGGCGATGGCCGAGCGCCGCCCCCCGCGCTTCCGCAGCAGGTAGACGCCAGCCGGCGCTCACCCACACGGGGGATATGTCTCGACCTATCCGTCGCCGGGGGCGTCTAATGGAGGACGTGGGGAAGAGGGTCGTGCGGGCTCTGCTCGCGGGGACGCTCATGTGGGCGGGACTTACCGCCTGCAGCGCCGCGCGGACACCGGGATCCCTCGACGACACCGTTAGCCTCCCCGCTGGGCCCGTGAGAGACGTTCCCGCGGGCGATCCCGTCGCGATCCTGTGGGACCACACCGACGACACCGAGTACCTGGCGCGCGTCGACCCGAGGACGCTCGACGTCCGCCGCGAGCTCGACCTCGGCCGCCAGGCGATACGCGTCACGTCGTTCTCACCCGACGGCCGCGAGCTCGTGATGGTGACGTCGCGGGGCCGCGTCCGCGTCGTCGACCTGCGCAAGGGGGCCGACGCCCACCGGTTCGGGATCGACGCGGGGCACGTCGTGGATGTGGCGTGGGTCGAGGACGACGTCGCCGTGGTGACCGCGCTCCGCGGTGACCTCACGACGTTCGTCAGGATCGACCCCCGACGTGGGACGGTGCTGGGGACCGAGGAGCTGGACGGAACTGCATTCACGTTCGACGATCTGGAGGGCGGCGTCGTCGCTCTCCTGCACCCGGGGACGCCGGGCGAAGAAGCGCCCGGGCGCACGACGGTCGCGCTCGCGACCTCCGGGGGACGCGTGGCGTCGGCGCGGCTCGACGAGATCGCCTCGGGCTTCTTCCTCCCGGAAGGGGAGGACTCGTTCTACACGAGGCTGACGCCCGGCTTCGCGGTCGCCGGCTCCGAAGCGACGATCGTTGGGACTGACGGCACGATCGCGGTGGTCGACCTGACCGACATGAGCGTCGAGATCGAGGGCCGCGACGACTCGCTGTTCGCGAGCGTGGCCTCGTGGTTCGTTCCTCCGGCACACGCGAAGACCGCGGCCGGAACGCACCTCGAGGCGCAGTGGGTCGGCTCGACCCATTTGCTCGTGACCGGCTACAAGGTAGACATCCACCGGGAGTCGGAGTACGTCGTGTCGGACACCGCGACGCGAGCGGGCGCCGTGCTGCTCGATCCCGACGACTGGTCGGCGAAGGTGGTGGACCCCGAGGCGTCGCTGGCGATGCCGGCGGGCGACCTCCTCCTTACGTCACACGAGCTCACGCCCGGCGACGAGCGCGGTGCCGGCATCGGCCTGCGCGCGTACGACGCGAGCGGGGGCCGCGTCTGGCACCGGTTCGGCTCCCAGTACGCGCACGTCGTCTACATCGACGAGCGGACGGCGCTGGTGCGCCACGGCTGGGACCGCGTGCTCGTGAGCGCGGTCGACCTGGACACGGGGAAGGTCCTGAAGACGCGCGAGCTGCCCGGCACGTTCCCGCCGGGGGGCCGCGTCGTCAGGTGATCCTGCGCGGGCGCGCATAACTCGCCGGTGTGACAAGATGTTCAGCAGCGGATTGATCGCGCCTGGCGGGGGGGTCGCCAAGTGGCATTCGAGGCAGCGGACGCGGGAGCTGCGCCAGCGACAAGGTCGCGGCATGCCCTGGCGCGCACGCTGCTCGACGACCACGCCGCGGCGCTCACGGCCCTCGACGCCGGCGCCGTCGAAGCGGTCGCTCGCCTCATCCACGACTGCGTCCTAACGAACCGGCAGCTGATGCTGCTCGGGAACGGCGGATCGTGCGCGACGGCGTCGCACCTCGCCACGGACCTCACGATCGCCGCCCGCGCCGCGGGGTTGCCGGCGCGTGTCGTGGCGCTGCACGACAACAGCGCCCTGGTGACCGCGCTCTCGAACGACATCGGGTTCGCCGAGTCGGGAACGGTCCTCGTCGAGGCGACGGCCTCTCCCGGCGACGTCCTCCTGATCTTCTCCGGGAGCGGACGCTCGCCGAACCTCGTGGCCGCCGCGCGGGCGGCGGCCGATCGCGGTGTGGCATGCGTCTTGATCGGGTCGTCTGCCGCGCCCGACGCATTTCCCGCTGCGCACCGGTTGCTGGTGCCGTCAGACAGCTATTCGGTCATCGAGACCGCGCACGCGGCGCTGTGCCATGTCTTCGCCGACCTCTTCCGGGAAAAGGTAGGCGTCGCCGGCGCGCTCTGTTCGCAGTGGCCACCGCGTCCGGCGCTGAGGTGACGCCGCGCACGGTCGTCGTCGCGGACCGCCATCCCTCCTCGGTGTCGGAGCGATCCGGCGGTGGAAGCGTCGTGGAGCTCCTCCGGACGGGGAGCGGGTCAGAGCGGCTGCTGTGGGTCTCGCCGTGTCCCGAAGGTGGTGACGCCCGCCTCGATCTCGGCAGGATCGTCGTCTGCCGCGCCGGTGTGTCGGCCGAGACGCATCGCTCCTACTACCTGTCGGTGGGAGCCGCCGTGCTGTGGCCGGTGCTTCACGGGCTGGAGGCTGAGATAGCGGAGGACGCAGTCCACGGGGCGGCTTGGATCGCGTACGAGCGCGTCAATCGCCGCGTGGCGGAGACCGTCGCGGGCGCCGCCGAAGCCGGCGCGACGGTGATCGTTCACGACTACACGTTGCTCCTCTCGGTCCCGGAGATCAGGCGCCTGCGGCCCGACCTGCGACTGTTGTACGTGCACCACACGCCGTGGCCGGACCAGCGCGCTGTAAAGGACCCGCTGCGGCGTCTCCTCGTGCGGCGACTGTTCGCCGCGACCGCTCGGGCCGACGGTGTGGTCGTGTCGTCGCGGATGTGGAGGCGCAACCTCCGGACGTGGGGAGAGCTCGCAGCAGTCTGCGTCGTCCACCCGGGCGTCGACGTCGCGGCCGTCCGCGCGAATGCCGCGGCTGCCGACCCCGCGACGGGGTGGCGACGGCTCCTGCGCGGTGAGGCCCTCCAGCGCCCTGTCGTCGCGCTGGTCGGGCGCGCCGACCCTGCGAAGAATGCAGACACGCTCTTGCGCGCGTGGGCGCGCCTGGTCGCGCGCGGAGCGCGGGGAACGCTGTGCATCCACCAGGTCCCGAGCTCGCGGCGCGAATTGGGGATCTACCGTGCGTACGGCCACGCGGTCGCAGCAGCGGGGGCGGCCGCCGTCGCAGCGCGCCCGGGTTGCGCGGTCGTGCGCGACAGCACCGATTGGCGCGACGCGATGTGGCTGCTGCGAGAGGCGGACGTCGTGGTCGGATGCTCGCGCGCCGACGGATGGAACCTTGTCGTTCCCGAGGCCGCTGCGCTGCGGCCGGGCCGCGAGCTCGTGATCTCCTCCCGAACCGGAGCCGCCGACGTCTTCGGGCGAGTGGCACGGGTCGTCGACGACCCCGAGGCGCCTGACGCGCTCGCGGCGCAGCTGGAGGCAGCGCTGTCCTCCCGCGCCGCAACGCCGGCGACCGTGCCGGTGTCACCGACGCCGGCGGAGTGGTGGTCGCGGATCAGCGAGGCGGCCGCGACGGTCTCCGCGCGGGCGTAGGGAGGGGGCGCAGCCCTACAAGAGGCGCTTCCGGCCCCCGAAGCCCTCGCTGCGTGGGTGGTACCACCCGACCTCCGGCTCGCCCAGGCGCCAGCAGAGGTAGATCTCCTCGTCCAGCATCAGCGCGGGGAAGTCGACCAACCCCGTCGACAGGTCGCGCAGCTCCACGCCCCATTCCTCCAGGCGCTCCAGCAGCTCCGCCACGCGCGCCATCGTCGCCGACCACCGCTCGCGCTTCTCCGACCAGCCGTTGCCGGCCGCGGCCCTCGCCATCGACTCCCGTGCCTTCTCCGCGAGCTCGTACTTCTCGCGCAGCTCGACAAGCGTCGGCGCGAGGTAGGGGAGCAGCGCGTTGGCCTCCGCGACGGTGTAGAGCTTGTCGCTCACCGCGCCTCGGTCTCGCGCTCCGCCATCTCCATGTACTTGAGGAAGCGCTCGCCGACCGGCCCCCCGATCGTGCGCGCCTGCGCGAGGCCCGCGCGCCGGTCGAACGGCACACGGCGGTGGCGGATGCACCACTCGGCCCCCTGCTGGTCGATCAGCATGTAGCACGCGGTGAGGCCGTCGAGCGGCAGGCCCACGGACCCTGCGTTCGCCACGATCGTCCCGTCGGAGAGCCGCCGGACGAAGCTGTGGTGGACGTGCCCGTAGACCACGACGGTCGCCTGGTCCTCGTAGTCGCGGAACTCCGATGCCGGGTCCCACGGGAGCGGGGCCTTGAACGGAGAACGCGGCGTGCCGTGCACGAGCAGGAGCGAGCCCGGACCCTGGTGCCCGAGCGGCAGGTTGATCAGCCACTCCGCGTCCGACTTCGAGATGTTGTGGGCCGCGGCGACGTCCTGCAGCTCGCCGCGCTGCTCGTCGGACTCGAGCCCCTGCGGGTCGCCCGTGATCCAGATGTCGGTGTTGCCTTTGATCGTCGTCCACCCGGCCTCCCGCACGCGCGCGATGCACTCCGACGCCCACGGGCCGCCCCACGCGATGTCGCCGCCGCACCAGACTTCGTCGGGCGAGTACTTCTCCAAGTCGGTCATGACGGCGTCGAGCGCCAGCAGGTTGCCGTGGATGTCCGAGACGATCGCGATCCGCAAAGCCGGTCCTCCCCCTCGTGAAGTTGGGCCGAATAGTAGCGGTGGGAGCAGGATCGCAGGACGCCCTAGCATGCCCGGATGGCAACGCTCGCCGATCGCATCCGAAAGGTCTCCGACCTCGACCCGGAGCAGGCCCAGCACCTGCGCGCGCTGTGCTCGTCGTGGCAGGTGCTCGCCGACCTCTCGTTCTCCGACCTGCTGCTGTTCGTACCGGTCGGCGCGACGGGAGCTCACTCCGACGCCGAGCCCGCTGCCTTCCAGATCTGCGCGCAGCTGCGGCCGTTCACGTCGCAGACGCTCTACCCGCACGACATGGTCGGTGTGCGCGTGACGCAGCCGGAGCAGCCGATCGTCGAGCGCGCCTACCGCGAGGGCCGCATCTGGGCCCAGGACGACCCGGTGCTCGTCGACGGGATCCCGATCCGCATGGACGCGGTGCCGGTGCGCTTCGGCGGCGAGGTCATCGCGGTGATCACGAAAGAGGGTAGCCCCGCGACGTCGCGTCGCCCGGGCCGGCTCGAGCAGGTCTATCTGGGGGCCGCGGACCGCGTCTCGCGGATGATCGCCACCGGCGACTTCCCGTGGCCGGACACCCCCGCGGGCGAGTGGCCGCGCGTCGGTGACGGGCTGTTCGTGCTCGACGAGCTGGGACGCGTGTCGTGGGCGTCGCCGAACGCGCTGTCCTCGCTGCGGCGGCTGGGCGTGAAGCAGAACGCGCTCGGGCGGTGGCTCGACGAGCTCGGCCTCGGCGAGACGCCGGTCCACAGCGCGCTCGAGTCACGTCGGTTGAAGGACGGCGAACTCGTCCGCGGCGACACGCACGTGTTCATCCGCGTGCTGCCGCTCACCGAGGGCGGCACGACCGTCGGAGCGCTCGCGCTCGCGCGCGACGTCACGGAGATCCGTCAGAAGGAGCGCATGCTCGTCGTCAAGGACGCGACGATCCGCGAGATCCATCACCGCGTGAAGAACAACCTCCAGACGATCGCGAGCCTGCTGCGGCTCCAGTCGCGGCGGCTCCACTCGGAGGAGGCGAAGGCGGCGCTGACCGAAAGCGTCCTGCGCGTGGGGTCGATTGCGCTCGTGCACGAGACCCTGTCGGAGGAGCCGAGCGACGTGGCGGAGTTCGGCGAGGTCGCACGCCGCATCGCGCGCATGGTCGGCGAGGGCCTCGTGCTCCCGGAGCGCAGCGTCGCGATCGAGGTGCGCGGCGCCGCCGGCCCCCTCGGCGCGGACCTGGCGACGCCGCTCGCCGTCGTGCTCACCGAGCTGCTGCAGAACGCAGTCGAGCACGCGTTCCCCGAGGGCAGCGACGGCAAGGTCGTGGTCGAGCTCACGCGCACGGGGGCCGAGGTCCGCATGTGTGTCCAGGACGACGGCGTGGGGCTGGACCCATCCGTGCTCGAAGGCTCGCGTCTCGGCCTCCAGATCGTTCGGTCGTTGATCGCCGAGCTCGGCGGCGAGTTCACGATCGCGGCCGACGGCGGCACGAGGGCCGAGGTAGTGATCCGCCTGCGGCGTTAGTCGCCGCGCTTCTCGTCCCTCTTCTTCCCGCGGCCCCCGTCGTCCGGCGACGGCTCCGGCTCGGGCGTCGCCTCCGCCCCGTCTTTTTCGTCCTTGCCGTCTTTGCCGTCCTGCGCGTCTTTGCCGTCCGGCGACGGGGAGAGCGACGGCGACGGCAGCGGCGCGGGTGTGGGGGCCGGGCAGTACTCCGTGGGCGCCATCTGCCGGAGCATCGTCTTCGTCTTCGTCCTCCCGGGACACCACGACGCTGCCAGCAGGCCGGTCTTGACGTCGATCTCGACCTGGACGAGGTCGCTGCGCGGGAGCCGGAACGGCTTCGGCGGGACGTCCGCGTGCGCGGCCGCCATGAACTGCCGCCAGATCAGCGCCGGGAACGACCCGCCGGTCACGCGGATGCCCCGCACCGAGTACATCGGGATGCTGCCTTCGGGATATCCCACCCACACGGCGGCGACGAGGTCGGGCGTGTACCCGACGAACCACGCGTCGACGTAGTCGTTCGTCGTCCCGGTCTTTCCGGCGGCCGGTCTCCCGAAGCCGGCGGCCTCGCCGGTCCCGCGGTCGATCACGTCCTCGAGCGCGCGCGTGATCAGGTACGCGGTGCCGGGGGAGACGACGCCGGGCTGTACCTCCTGGTCCGGCCGGAAGAGCTCGCCGCTCGTGGTGCGGACGCTCTTCAACGTCGTCGGCTCGACCGCGGTGCCCCCGTTGGCGAGCGTCGCGTACGCCGCGGCCATGTCGAGGACGCTCACCTGCGCGGTGCCGAGCACGACCGACGGATACACCGGTAGCGGCGACCGCACGCCCATCTGCTTCGCCTGCGAGACGATCGCCGCGGGCCCGAGGTGCAGCGCGAGACGCGCGTAGACGCCGTTCACCGAGTGCACGAGCGCCTCGTCGAGCGGCATCAGCCCGCTGCCGCCGCCCTCGGCGTTCGTCGGCGCCCACGTCGACCCGTCGGCGAACGTGAACGACCCGCCCGACGACTCGTAGCGCGCGTCGAACGGGATCCCCGACTCGAGCGCGGCCGCGGCCGCGATCGGCTTGAACGCGGAGCCCGGCTGGCGTCCGGACCCGCCGCCGGCGCGGCCGAGAGCGAGGTTGACCTGCGAACGGCTCCAGTCGCGGCCCCCGACCATCGCCACGATCTCGCCGGTCGAGGGGCGCACCGCGACGAGGGCCGCGGCGGGGTCTCCGGGCTCGCCGAGCACGCCGGCGACGGCAGCCTCGGCGGCGGCCTGCATCGACGGGTCGAGCGTCGTCTCGACGGTCAGGCCGCCCTTGTACAGAGCGCGTGCCCGCTCGTCCTCGGACGACCCCAGCCGCCGGTCGCGGAGGACCTCCTGGCGCACGGCCTCCACGAAGTACGGATAGCGCGTCTGACGCGGAGGCTGCTCCGGGACGACGCCGAGCGGGCGGCGCCGGAGCGCATTCGCGCGGCGGACACCGAGCTTCCCGATCTCGACCATCCGGCCGAGGACGTAGTTGCGCCGTGCGAGCGCGGCGCGCGGGCGCTCGCGCGGGTCGTACAGCGACGGCGCGCGGATGAGGGCCGCGAGGAGCGCGGACTCCGCGACGTCGAGGCGGCGGACGCCGTGGCCGAAGTAGCTCTCTGCCGCGGTCGCGACGCCGTACGCCCCGTTGCCGAAGTAGACGGTGTTGAGATACAGCTCGAGGATCTCGGGCTTCGTGTACCGCCGCTCGACCTCGATCGCGAGCCGCAGCTCCTTCGCTTTGCGCTCGAACGTCCGCGACGGGTTCCGGAAGAACGTGTTCTTCACATACTGCTGCGTGATCGTGCTGCCTCCTTGCACGGTCTCGCCCGCCGCGGCGTTCGCGAGGGCCGCGCGCGCGATCGCCTTGACGTCGAAGCCGGGGTGCTTGAAGAAGCGCGCGTCCTCCGCTGCGATCACCGCGCGGACGAGCGAGCGCGGCACGTCGCGCAGCGAGACCAGCTTGCGGTTCTCCTTGTAGAAGCGGGCGAGAACGGTGCCATCCGCCGCCTTGAACGTCGACCGCAACGCCAGCGGACGCTGCGCGTCGAGGTCGACGGGATCGAGCGAGCAGCCCGCCAGCGCGAGCGAGACGGCTACGGCCGCAACGCCGGCGCGCCGCACTACGTGTCCTCTAGCGCCTCGCGCAGCTGGCCGAGGGTCCGGTTCAGCAGACGGGAGACGTGCATCTGCGAGATGCCGAGCCGGTCTGCGATCTCGGACTGCGTCATGCCCTTGAAGAAGCGGAGGTACAGGATGCGGCGCTCGCGTTCGGGGAGCTTCGCCATCTCCGGCGCAAGCGACGCGCGGTACTCGAGGTTCTCGAGGTGCTCGTCCTCGGCCCCCAGCTGGTCAGCGAACGTCGTGGACCCGCCCTCGTCGGTGTCGATCGGCGCGTCGAGCGAGGTGAAGTTGTAGGCCTGCGCGACCTCGAGCCCCTCGAGGACTGCCTCCTCGGTCGTCCCCGCGGCCTTGGCGATCTCGGCGACGGTGGGGGCGCGGCCGAGGTCGTGGCCGAGGTGGCCGACGACCTTGCTGAGCTCGAGGTGCAGCTCCTGCAGGCGGCGCGGCACCCGGACGGCCCATCCCTTGTCGCGGAAGTGCCGCTTGAGCTCCCCGACGATCGTCGGGGTGGCGTAGGTCGAGAACTCGACCTCGCGGTCGAGCTCGAACCGCTCTATCGCCTTCAGCAATCCGATCGTCCCCACCTGCACCAGGTCCTCCAGAGGCTCTCCTCTGTTACGGAATCGGCGCGCCAGGAACTCCACTAAACCGATGTGCTGGTTGACGAGCTGGTCCTTGGCCTCCGCCTGCTCCTCCGGCGTCGCCGCGGAGTGGTACGCGCGGAAGAGCTCCCGGACCTCTTCCTTGCCGAGGGTGGCGCGCTCGTTCATTCGCTGGCCGCGAGCTGCTTGCTCTTGGTCAGGGTGAACGTGGGGACGCCGTCTGCCTGCGACAGGGTCGCCGAGTCGGCGACGGTCTCGAGGATCATCTTGGAGAAGTCGCTGAGGTCGGTCCGGATCCGGTCGTCCGGAGGGAACCTCCCGGAGCCCGTGATCGTGATCGACGAGCCGTCGATGCGGAACGCGATCTCCATGGACCCCGCCCTGCCCTGGGCGCCGGTCAGGTACGCGGACAGCTCGTCGACCCCGATCTTGAGGTCCTCGATCTCGTCGATCGTGAACGCGAGGCGCGACGCGAGCCCGGCCGCGACGAGGCGCAGGACCTGCAGGTAGGACGGCGTCGCCGGGATCACCATCCGGACGGTCTCGACGGTAGAGGGGTCCAAGGCGCTACGAGGCCGATGCCTTGGGCTTTGCCGTCTTCTTCTTCTCGGGCGCCTGCTCCTTCGCCTTCTTCGCGGCCTCGACCGAGGCCTTCAGCGCCTCCATCAGGTCGACGACCTTCGTCGGCTCCTCGTCCGGCTCGGCGGCCACGGATATCTCGGCCCCCGCGACCTTCTTCTCGACCATCTCCTCGAGGGCCGCGCGGTACTCGTCGCGGAACGCCTCCGGCTCCCAGCCGCTCGAGAGCTGCTGGATGAGCTGGCGGGCCATCTTCACCTCGGTATCCCGGACCTCGACCTTCTTGTCCAGCTCCTCGAACTCGGGCTGGCGGATCTCGTCGGGCCAGTGCATCGTCTCGAGCACGAAGATGTCGTCCTTCAGGCGGATCGTCGCGAGGTGCTCCTTGTCCCGCAGGGCGACCTTCGCGACCCCGACCTGTCCCTCCGCCTGGAGGGCGTCGGCGAGCAGCCGGTAGGCCTTCACGCCGGTGGCCTCGGGGCCCACGTAGTAGGTCTTGTTGAAGTAGATCGGGTCGATGTCCTCGAGCGGGACAAACGCGACGACGTCGATCGCCTTGATCGAGTCCACGTCCAGGGCGTCGAGCTCGTCGTCCGTGAACGTCACGTACTGGTCCTTCGCGAACTCGTAGCCCTTGACGATGTCGTCCCAGCCGACCTCTTTGCCGCACTTCGCGCACTCGCGCTTGTACTTGATGCGGCCCTTGTCCTCCGCGTGGAGCATGTTGAACTTGAGGCTCTTCTCCTGGACGGCCGAGTACAGCCGCACCGGGATGCTGATGAGCCCGAAGGTGATGGCGCCTTTCCAGAGGGTCTTCACGAGGGGAATCCTAAGCGACCCCGCCGCTTGGAAGACTGAACGCGCAATGTAGTGGGTACAGGGAGGGTAACGACGCTCCGCGTCGAACAACCCAATCTGAGGGGGGCGACGTGCCCCGGCGGTGCTATCTAGACGTGGAGGAACGAAGGTGAGCGACTACGCGAAGTCCCTGGGTGAGAGCCTGAGGCGTATCAGGGTTCAGAAGGGGATGTCGCTGCAGGACGTGCAGCAGGCGTCCGAGGGCAAGTGGAAGGCGGCAGTCGTGGGCGCGTACGAGCGGGGAGACCGCAACGTCACCGTCGCCCGCCTCTCCGAGCTCGCCTCGTTCTACGGCGTACCCGTGTCCGAGCTCCTCCCCGACGACGGGGGCCCCGTGGCCCCGGGCCGGGTCGAGACGAGGCGCCGCGTAGTGCTGGACCTCGAGGGCCTTCAGGGCGTGCCGGAGTCCGAGAGGGACCCGCTGTCCCGCTTCACGACCGCGATCCAGATCCAGCGCGGCGACTTCAACGGCCGTGTGCTCACGATCCGCGAGGACGACCTCATGGCCCTGGCGCTCCTGTACCAGACGACGTCGGACGAGCTGTCCCGGCGCCTGGGCGAGTGGGGCCTCCTTTCGGCAAACGGGGCGTAGGGCTCAGTAGAAGGCCCTCCTTTCCGCTCAGCCGGCGATCACCGCTACGGCGATCACGACCAGCAACCCCCAGTACGTCGCCGTGAACGCGTAGTCGACGCCACGCGGCCTCATCGGGATCAGCACCGCCAGCACCCAGAGCGGCATCACGACGACCCCGAACAGCAGCGCGTAGGCGAGCGCGCCCCACCGCGGCCACCCCGCCCCCAGCGCGAGCGCGGCGGCAAGGACGGTCAAGAGCACGCCCAGGATCGCCTGCCCCAGGACGTCGGCCTTCGGCCCGCCCTTGCGGTAGCGGTAGACGCGGTAGCCGAACCCCGTGGCCGCGTTGACCAGCAGGGCCGCCACCAGCACGCCGCGCCATGTGTCGGACTCCATCGCGCAGTCAAGATAGCCTCCGGGAAAACCGCGGTCTCCCGGACGGATTGAGGATGGCGAAGAAGAAGAAAAAGAACAGGCCCCCCGACTTCGACCCGAACCAGCGGAAGCGGGAGCGGATCGAGGCGCGGCGCCAGGCGAAGGCGGAGGAGCTCGAGCGCCGCCGGAAGGCGGCGCGGCGCGAACGCCTCGTGCGCCGCGTCGGTCTTGTCGTCCTGCTCGTGCTCGCCTTCTGGTTCCTGTTCATCCGCGGCGGCCCCCCCGACGCGATCGCAGGCCACGAGATCGAGCACTACTCGACGAGCAACGGCAACCCCGACCACGTCGACTTCGACGTGACCTACGACATGAGCCCGCCCGTCTCGGGGCAGCACCGGGTCCAGAGCGCGCCCTGCGGCACGCACGGCACGCCTGTCGAGGACGAGCTCTTCGTGCACACGCTCGAGCACGGCGTCGTGGCCATCGTCTACGACCCGTCGCTCCCCATCGACGACATCCGTCAGATCGAGGAGATCGTCGGCAGCTACCCCTCGTACACGCTCGCGGCACCGTACGCGGCCGAGATGGATACGCCGATCGCGGTCGTCGCGTGGGCGCACATCATGCGCCTGGATGAGGTCGACGGGACCGCGATCCGCGAGTTCATCGACGTGTTCCGACAGGGAGGCGACGCCCCCGAGGCCGGTGACGTGCCGTGTCCGAACGACGCGGAGGACGAGTTCCAGCCGGCGAGCCCGGCCCCCGACGCCAGCCCCGGCGCGAGCCCCGCTCCCGAGGCCTCGCCGCCTGCGGAATCGCCCCCGCCCGACCGCGGCGACGACGAGGAGACCCCGGCGCCGTAGCCCGTCGGGCCGGCCAGCGACGCGAAAAGGGACCGGGCGTGATACCCGGTCCCTTTCTCTGTCGCCGTTCCGCCCTAGGGGCAGTCGTTCCAGACGGTGCACCGCAGGACGTCGATGACCCCGTCCGCCTCGGTCGAGGCGACCTCGACGACGTCGTCGGCCGTCTGCGTGACCGTGACGTAGACGTTCCCCACCAGCGTCAGGGTCCCGTAGTAGTACTGCTCGCACACGTCCGGCGGCAGCATGACCTCGCACGGCGGCGCCGCCTCGGCTGCCGACGCCGCCGGAGCCATCAGGCCCGTGGCCGCGACGATCAGGCACGCCGTCGCGACCCTCAGCCCTCGGTTGCGCATCGTCGTCTCCGGGTGCCTAGAACGGCGGGCAGGTGCCCTGGGCCGTGCACTTCACCAGGTTGTAGACCGCGTCCGTGACGACGAACACGCGATCGATCGTCTCGTTGACGATCGGGACCACGCGGTTGGCCGTGTCGACGACGAACGTGACGGTGTCGCCGAGCTGGGCGCACAACGACGGCGGCAGGACCGCCTCGCACGGGATCGTCTCGACCGTCGTCTCCGACGCCGACGCCGCCGGAGCGAACATGCCCGTCGCGCCGATCACCAAGCTCGTTGCTGCGAGCCGAAGCCCCCACTTACGCATCTGTTGCCTCCTTCGTGTCGTCCGCCTGAACCCTTGATGCCTCCTCGGAGCTACGAGCACTCCTCCAGCACGGTGCACCTCACCGTGTAGTACGCGTTGTTGACCTCGGCGATCACCTTGTCGCCCCAGAAGAGCGCGTAGTCCGTCGCGGCCTCCGCCTCGTACACGACGTGATCGACCTGCCGCCTGACCATGTCGCAGATCGCCTCGATCGCGGGTCCGCACTCCGATTCCGACGCCTGCGCCGGGCTCGCCCCGACAGCGGCAAGCGCCGCCACCGCCGCGCCCACCACAAGAACCCTCTTCGATGCTCCGCCCTTGCCCATGCATCCCCCTTCTTCGTTGAAGGCCGCCAATAAGGGCCGGGAAGTTACCGGCAATTCGGGCAAACGTCAACGTTTCCGTAACGACGAAGACCGGACGCGAAGAGACCGGGCCGAAGCCCGGTCTCTCTAGAAGCCGATGATCGTTTTCGCTTAGCCCTCGGGCGTGTACTGCGCCTCGCCGAGCCAGAGCTTCAGCGTGGTGTCCTCGCCGATCGTCGTCGAGCTGACGATGTCGACGAGGTAGCCGACGCAGTCGGCGCTGGTGAGGCCGTTGATGTTCTCGGCGCCGATCTCGGTCTGGCCGCCGTGGCCCGTGCCGTCGAAGCCGAAAGCCGTCACGAACGGCGAGACGCCCGCCGAGTACGCGATGCCGACGCCGTCGTTACCGCGGAAGTAGAGGTCGTAATCCCACTGGTCGCTGAACTCGAGCCTGCCGTAGAGGCCGATCTCGGGGTTCGCGCTGTCGACCTGGACGTTGGCGAACGCGTGGCTGACGGGGTTGTCCTCGGAGACGTTGTCCGGAGTCTGGGGGCTGGACGACCCGAAGCCCATCTCGGTCGGGACCGTGAGGACCAGCGGCGCCTCGGCGGTGTGCTCGTCCGTCACGACGTTCACGGGGAGCTCCGCGCCCCACTCGGACGGCGTGTACGCGGCGCAGCCTGCGGGAACCGGAGGCTTCTTCTTCTTTTTCTTCGCGTCGGCCGGGCCGGCGACGAACGCGCCGAGGATCAGTGCTGCCGACGCGACTACGGACAGCGTCCTGATCGTCTTGTGGGATCTCATGCTGGATCTACCTCCCTGGGTCGAGGCCCGCCAGGCCTGGTGTGCCCGCTCGTGTAGGGGTGATTCGGCACCGGGGCGGCATTCCCTCCCGTTTCGGACGAAAGGTCTCGAGCGTCTCTCCGGCTCGAATATCGCCGGGCCGGTAGACTCCGCCGGTCGCTTTTCCCGTTCCCGCCGCCCGGCGCGGCCCTCACGATCACGGTGGTGCTCCAGCATGAGAAGCAAAAGGGTTGCGCTGTTCCTGACGGCGGCGCAGGTCGGCGTCGGCCTCGTGGCGCTCGGGCCGGCTGCTCCTGCCGCGGCCGCGCTGCCGCCCAGCGAGTGGGTCGTCGGTCCCCAGACGCGGTCCGTCGTCATCACGCTCGACGGCACCGCCAAGAACAAGGTCATGGACGAGCTGCTGCTGATGCTCGAGCGCAAGAAGGCCAACCTCAGCTTCTTCCTGCCTGGGTCCTGGGTCGCCCACCACGAGACGCGGGCGCGGCTGATCAAGCGCGGGGGACACCTCCTCGGCAACCGCGGGTACGGCACGGCCCCCTTCACGTCGCTCGACGACTCGGCGCTGCGGTCTTCGATATCGAAGGGCGAGGAGGCGCTGCGGTCGATCGGCGCGAGCGGGACCCCGTATCTCCGTGCTCCCAAGGGCGCCCGTGACCTGCGGGTGCTCCGGGTCGCCGGCTCGATGGGCTACCGGTCGGTGCGGTGGACCCAGCACCCGGGTGGGGGCCTCGCTAAGAAGATCGCGTACAAGACCGTCGCGCACGTCCAGCCCGGCTCGATCATCTCCCTCGACGTGTGGCGGAAGAGCCACCGGCGCGCGCTGCCGAGGATCATCGACAAGCTCCGCAAGCGCAACTACAACCTGCGCCAGCTCGACGCGCTGGCGAACGCGCACGCGGTGCGGTGGGACGTCACGCTGAACGCGGGCGACTCCGGCCCCGAGGTCTCGTACCTGCAGAAGACGCTGAGCTCGATCTCCTACCCGGCGGGACGCCGGGACGGGTCGTTCGGCTACCAGACCCAGCAGGCGGTCTACGCGTTCGAGAAGGTCAAGGGCCTCACGCGCGACGGCGTCGTCACGCCGCAGCAGATGTCGGAGATCGCCGTGTCCACCCGGCCGTCCGTTCGCACCAAGGGCAAGCCCGGCAGCTTCGTCGAGATCGACATCTCGCGGCAGGTGCTCTTCGAGGTGAAGAAGGGCCGTGTGACGCACACGCTGCCGGTCTCGAGCGGGAACGAGGAGTACTACACGGTCGACGGCCAGACCTACAAGGCGCACACGCCGCGCGGGAGCTTCCACATCGAGCGCAAGATCGCCGGGATCCGTGTGAGCCGGCTGGGCAAGCTGTACGACCCGAGCTACTTCGTCGGGGGCTTTGCGATCCACGGGAGCAAGTCGGTCCCGGTGTACCCGGCGAGCCACGGGTGCGTGCGGATCCCGATGTACGTGCGCAAGGCGTTCTTCCGCCGCACGCCGGTCGGCAAGGCCGTCTTCGTCCACGACTGACCGGGCGGGCGCTCGCTAGGTCTTGATGACCCTCCGGCCCCATGCGAGCTGGTCGTGCCAGTACGAGCCCGGCGCGATCGAGGCGATGCTGACGCCGGCCCTCGATCCCGACGAGTGGATGATCCACCCGCGGCCCAGGTAGAGCCCCGCGTGGTAGACCGACGACGCCTTGGCCTTGCGGCCCCCGGGGGCGAAGAACACGACGTCGCCCGGTAGCAGCTGCCGGTAGGCGAGTCGGTCCTTGGTGGCCGCCGCCATGTCGGACGAGGAGCGCTCGGGGAACGACCAGCCGCGGTAGGGGCGGCGGGGGGCCCAGCCGGACGCCTTCTCCCGCAGCACGTACCAGACGAAGCCGGAGCAGTCGACGCCGCCGTGCGCCTGCGCGCCGTAGGGGTAGCCCGAGGGGGTCTTCTTCGTCCACTCGCCGCCCCAGACGTACGGCGTTCCGACGAGCGACAGCGCGAAGTCCACGACCTCCCGCCGGACCGCCCCGTAGCTCGGGAGCGAGAACCCACTGAGCGCGTCGGCGTTCCAGGTCGACGGCGACGTCTTGGCCTTCCAGATCGCGTAGGCGACATCGGCCTGGCTCATCGCCTCGCCGGCGGACGCCTCCCGCGCCTCCTCGCTCGTCCCCCGGTCGCGCCGGAGGCCCATCTCGCGCGAGACGATCTCGGAGCCGAACCAGCGGTCGACCTGCGGCCTCCACCCGTCGGGCGACCGGACGTCGCGCAGCGATGCCGCAATCGGTGCCTTGCCGAGCGCCCGGACCAGAGCGGCGGAGACCTCGGCGGCAGTGACGTGGCCCTTCGTCCGGGTGAACCCGCCCCCGAACGTCCGCCCCATCATCTTCTTGAAGGCGCTCCGCCGGAGCGGCTCGTTCGGCTTGAAGTCCGCGGCATCCAGCGCTCCCTGCGCCACGAGGTAGCGGGCGGCGGGAAGGACCCAGTCGGGAGCCTTCTTCAGCGACGCCTGCGCCGAAGAGCCCGCGAGCGACGCGAGCAGCGCAAGGAGGGCGAGCAGCGCCCGAAGTGTCTTGTTCACCCCTCTCGTATCGGACGGGAGGCCGGGTCTTCTGAACCCCCGGGGCGGGGGCCGTCGCTCCCCCCGGCGGGGGAGCGGGCCAGGGAGGAGAAGGGGCCGCGGGGAAGAATCTCCTATCGACCATTCCTAGTTGGGAGTTCTCGTCATGCGCCGAACGAAGCTGTTGTTGGTCCCCGCCCTGCTGGCAAGCCTGCTGCCGCTCGCCGGCGCGGCCGAGTCCGCACCGGTTCGGTGCCCCTCGATGAAGCCCGCGCCTCTGAAGTTCGGCAAGCCGGTCTTCATCGACAAGGCGCGCGCGGGCGGCGAGCCCGTCAGCATCGTGGCCGAGGACGGCTCGATCATCGTGTCCGCCCACGCGGGGACGACCCACGTCTACAAGGATCCCGGGGCGCTTCCGGGCGCGGGCGACTTCGCCGGGAGCTACTACAACCAGACCCTGAACTGGCGCTCGACCGACGGCGGGAAGACGTGGGCGTACATCGGCCTCGCCGGCGCCCCCGCCGGCCCCCACAGCGCGACGTCCACCGGCTTCTCGGACCCCGACCTCACGATGGACGCAGGCGGCAAGATCTACAACGTCGAGATCAACCTCGCCAACGTCGCCGTGTTCGCCAGCCCGGACGACGGCCAGTCGTGGCCGACCGCCAACCCGGTCGCGGCCTCCGGTGACCGTCCGTGGGTGACGGGCCAGGAGGAGGACGAGGTCTTCCTCTACGTGAACCTGCCGAAGTCCCTGTGGCGGTCGACCGACGGAGGCCTCACGTTCTCCCTGGTCGGACAGGGCGGCGACGTCGGTCCCGACGGCAAGATGATCACGGACCCGCTCAACCAGAAGTCGGGGCTTCTCGGCCCGATCAGCGGCGGCGGTGTCTCGATCTCGAAGGACGACGGCGTGACGTGGAAGACGTATCCGGCTCCGCTCGGCGACTCGACGCAGTTCTTCGGCGCCATTGCGGCCGACCGCAAGGGCTGGGTCTACGCGGCGAACGCCGGCGGCTACGACGGCTCGAACGACACCACGCCGAACGGCTCGGTCACGTTCAACTACTTCAACCGTCAGACGAAGGAGTGGGCGGCGCAGCCGATCGACATCCCGATCGCGGATGGGGACGCGATGTGGCCGTGGATCGTCGCCGGTGACGACGGCCGTGTCGCGGTCACGTGGTACCAGAACCTCGCCGGGAAGCCCGACCAGTTCCGTCCCTTCGTCGCCTACACGATGAACGGGCACGGCTCGTACGTCACGTGCTCGGACGGCAAGAAGCACTTCGTCCCGCCGCAGTTCCAGGTCGCGGACGCCACCGGACGGCCGATCCACGAGGGCAAGATCTGCCTGAGCGGCACGGCGTGCAACGCGAACCCGAGCTTCGAGGGCGGCGACCGTCGGCTCGGCGACTTCTTCACCGTGAACTTCGACCACAAGGGCAACCTCTTCATCGTGTCGGGCGACACGACGCTCCCGAGCCCGACGGGGGGGCCGAAGCCGGTGGCGAACCCGATCTTCGTGAAGCAGGTGTCGGGCGACAAGATGCTGGCGAAGCCCGACAAGATCCGCAAGACGCGCTGCCTCTTCCCGCTGCCGACCTGCTAGGAGCCCGCGCGAACTAGCGCGGCCCCCACGGAGTCCCACCTCGCGTGGGACCCCGGACGATCGCCGGCTGCCTCGCGGCCGTCGTGCTCGCCTGCTCGTGCACCGGTGACGAGCCGCGGGAGCCGCGCGCCGCGGCCTCGCCTGACGCGACCGAGACCGCGACCCCGGAGCCCGCCGAGCCCGCGGCCACGCGAGCGTTCCGGCCTCCCGTCCGCAAGCACGGCGACCGCATCGTGATGCCGGTCACGTTCGTGGACGGGAGCAGGGCCGAGGTCGTTGCCGACCGTTCGCTCGGCGTGCAGCGGATGGGGGTGAGCGTCTACACGTCGGGGGGCCTCGGGGGCATCGACCGGACGCTGAGCTTCAACGCGGGCGACGGCTCGGGGTTCATGCGTAGCGGCCCGCTCGAGGTGTACGAGGGCCACGACGGGGGCCGCGTCGAGCTGTGGCGCCCGGCGCGCGACCTCCCGGGGCGCTGCCGGTACCTCGTCTACCGGTTCGCCGCGTGGTTCGGCGACTGGTTCGTCGGCGTGCGCGCGTGCCAGCCGGGCCTGTCGCGGGACGAGAGGGAGCAGTGGGCGCGCCTGCTGCGAGGACGCGTGACGCCGGAGGGGTGGCTCGTGCTGTCGGCGCGGCCCCCTCTGCAGCTCACGCCCGCCGGGGGCCACTCGGGGCCCGAGCTGATCTTCGGACAGGGCCGGTCCAACTGGGTCGAGGTCGAGCCCGGCCGCTGCGATCGTTCGAGCCCCGGCCGTGGCGGCTTCGTCCGGAAGATGCCGGACGGGACCGTCGTCCGGTTCAGCCGGCTCGGCGGCAGCCCCGACCGCGGCGACGTCTGGACGGCCACGTGGTGCGAGGACGGCCGTGCGACCGTGCAGGTGAGCCAGGCGTTCGAGAGGTTCGCCCGCGCCGCGGCGCGTGGCTTCCGCATGAGGAGGATCGTGCTCGCAGACCCCTCTTAGCGGTCGCGCTCGTCCTTGATCGTGCGGAGCGTGATCCCGACGACGGCCCCCGCGACAGCGGGCACGGCCACGGCGGCGAACAGTCCCAGCAAGCCCTCCATCGGGTCAGCGTACGCCTTCGCGGCGCGCGCTAGGCGATCTTCTCCAGCGCGTCCGACTCCTTGTCGTTGCGCAGCAGGTCCAGCACCGCGGCCTCGATCGGCCCCTGCATCGCCGGCTCTCCGAAGTCCCGGTCCTCACCGAGCTGCTCCAGCGCCCCGCTGATCGTCCAGCCCGAGCGGTAGCGGTCGAACACGCGGGGGTCGATGTACGACGCGCGGCACACCGCGGGCGTGTTGCCGAGGTAGTGCGAGACCTCCTGGACCGCGCGGGACATCGCGCGCTTGCGGGCCGTGCGCGACTTCGCCGCCTCGCCCGACACCGCGAGCGCGACCGCCGCCAGCACCGTTGCGTTCCACGTCCGGAAGTCCTTCGCGCTGAAGTCGCCGCCGGTGATGTCCTTGACGTACTGGTTGATGTCGGACGACTTCACGTCGACCCAGTCGCCGCCGGCGCGGTACGCGAGGAGCTCCGGCCCCCCCGACCGCCTCCGCTTGAGCGCCGTCACGACGTCGAGGACCTCCGGGTCGACGAGCGACTGGACCCGGCGCTTGCCGCTCTTGGCGCGGTAGTCGAACGTGATGATCCGGCCCTCGATCGTGACGTGTCGCTTCTGCATGGTCGCGAGGCCGTACGTCTGGTTCTGCTCCGCGTAGTCCTCGGTCCCGATCCGGAAGAAGCCGCGGTCGAGCAGCCGGACCGCGCAGGCGAGCACGCGCTCCCGAGGGAAGTCGTCGAGGGCGAGGTCGGCGCTGCAGCGGTCGCGCATCGCCGGGAGGGCGGCGGCGAAGTCGAGCATGTGCTCGAACTTCTCCGCGTCGCGCCGTCGCCGCCAGTCCTCGTGGTACATGTACTGCTTCCGCCCGGCGGCATCCGTCCCGATCGCCTGGATGTGGCCGTTCGGCGCGGAGCAGATCCAGACGTCCTTCCACGCCGGCGGGATCACGAGGCTCCGGATGCGCGTCAGCGTCTCGGGGTCGCGGATGCGCTTCCCGTTCTCGTCGAGGTACTCGAATCCCTTGCCCCGTCGCCTCCGCGTGTATCCGGGGCCGGAGCAGTCGACTCTCCTCAGTCGCGGCACCCCCGGATGCTTCCCGTTAATCTCAGGCCCCAACCCATCCTTCCGCGCGGGTCGTTTCGGCGAGACGCTCGAAAAGCTTAGGAGGAACCGCATGGCGCAGGCCGCCCAGGGAGGCGAGGCCCCCGATAGGAACCTCGCCCTCGAGCTCGTCCGAGTGACCGAGGCGGCGGCGCTCTCCGCGGCCCGCTGGATGGGCCGGGGTGACAAGGAGGCGGCGGACCAGGCGGCCGTCGACGCGATGAGGCTCCTCATGGACACCGTCCCCATGGACGGGACCGTGGTCATCGGCGAGGGCGAGAAGGACAACGCCCCGATGCTCTACAACGGCGAGCGGATCGGTAACGGCGACCCGCCCGTCGTCGACATCGCCGTCGACCCGATCGACGGGACGACGCTGACGTCCAAGGGGATGAACGGCGCGCTCTCGGTCGTCGCGCTCGCGGAGCGCGGGACGATGTTCGACCCGGGGCCGTGCGTCTACATGGAGAAGATCGCGGCGGGCGAGGAGGCGGCCGACCTCATCGACATCGAGGCGCCGGTCGCCGAGAACATCAAGCGCGTGGCGAAGGCGAAGCGCGCTCAGGTGTCGGACGTGACCGTCACGATCCTCGAGCGCCCGCGCCACGAGCAGCTCGTCAAGGAAGTGCGTGAGGCGGGCGCTCGCATCAGGTTCATCACCGACGGCGACGTCGCCGGCGCGATAGCGGCCGCGCGCTCGGGAACGGGGGTGGACCTGCTGATGGGCACCGGCGGGACGCCCGAGGGCGTGATCGCCGCCTGCGCTATCAAGTGCCTCGGCGGCGTGATCCAGGGCCGGCTGTGGCCGCGGAACGAGACCGAGCGCGACGCCGCCGTCGCCGCGGGCTACGACCTCGACCAGGTGCTGACGACGAACGACCTCGTGTCGGGCGAGGACGTGTTCTTCGCCGCGACCGGCGTGACCGACGGCGACCTCGTGAACGGGGTCCGTTACCGCGACGGCTCGCCGATCACGCAGTCGATCGTCATGCGGTCGCGCTCCGGGACGGTCCGGCTCATCGACGCGCTCCACCGCATGGAGAAGCTGAAGAAGTTCTCCGCGAAGTACTGATCCGGTAGTTGGCGAGGCGGTTCCCCGGCGCGCGCCGGCTTGCTATCGACGTCTCGCCGCTGCGGGAGTCGGTCCCGTACCGGGCGCTCTGGATCGGGCAGATCGTCTCGCTGCTCGGTACGCAGATCCGCTACGTCGCCGTCCCGTACCAGGTCTTCCAGCTCACCGACTCCGTCCTCGCCGTCGGGCTGATCGGCCTCGCCGAGGTCGTTCCGCTGATCGTCTTCTCGATCCTCGGCGGCGCGTGGGCAGACCGCACCGACCGCCGCGGTCTGGTCGCACGAGCGCACGTGGCGATGATGAGTGCGTCGGTTGCCCTCGCGGCAGTCTCGCTGGCGGAGTCACCGCCGGTCGGAGCGATCTATGCGCTGACGGCCCTCGCGTCGGCGTTCGACGCGGTGGACCGGCCGGCGCGCGCGGCGATGATCCCGTCGCTGGTCCCGCCGGGGAAGCTCCCCGCCGCGATGGCGCTGCGCCAGATCGTGTTCCACGTGACGCACATCGTCGGCCCCCTCGTCGGCGGCGTGATCATCGCGACGCTCGGCCTGTCGTGGGTGTACGGCCTCGACGCGGTCACGTTCCTCGGGGGCCTCGCGTCGTTGCGGTGGGTGCCGCCGTCGCGCCCAGACGGCGTCGTCGAGCAGAGCGCTCTCGACGCAGTCGTGGAGGGCTTGCGGTTCTCGTTCCGGACGCCGTTGATCCTGTCGGTGTTCGTGATCGATCTCGTCGCGATGATCTTCGGGATGCCGAGGGCCGTGTTCCCCGCCCTCGCCGAGCGCACGTTCGGCGGGGGAGCGACGACGTTGAGCCTCCTGTACGCGTCGGTGTCCGCCGGCGCGCTGGTCGCGGCGGTGACCTCGGGATGGGTCGGCCGCGTCCGGCGACAGGGGGTCGCGGTACTCGTCGCGGTGGCGATATGGGGTGCGGCGATCACTCTCGCGGGCCTCTCGCTGTTCTCGCTGGCGCTCACGATGGCGTTGCTCGCGCTGGCGGGCGCCGCCGACGTGGTCAGCGCCGTGTTCCGCGGGACGATGCTGCAGGAGAGCACGCCGGACTATCTGCGCGGGCGCGTGACCGCGGCGAACCTGATGGTCGTGACGGGGGGGCCGCGGCTGGGGGACGTCGAAGCCGGCATCGCGGCGTCGCTGGTCGGAGCGCCGGGGTCGGTCGTGGTCGGGGGCCTCGCGTGTCTCGCCGGGACTGCGGCCGTCGCGGCCGTCTTCCCGTCGCTGCGCGACTACCGCGCCGGTCACCAGTCGAGCGAATAGACCTCGAGGTCCCGGCCCGCCAGGAGGTCGGTGTGGCGCGTCCCGCGCGCGGTCATGCGGAAGACGTGAGCCAGGCAGCCGTCGCCGATGCCGCTGAACGCGATCCTCCTCCCGCTGGGAGACCAGGCAGGGGACCGGGCCCACTGGATGAAGGCATGGCTCGTGAGGTCCCGGCGTCCCGAGCCGTCGACGCGGACGCGCTCGATGGCGTCGACCGTGCGGAACGACGAGAAGACGAGCCGGCGCCCGTCGGGCGACCAATCCGGCAGCGACAGCTCCTTCCTCCGGTCCGCCACGAGAGCTCTCTCGTCGCCGGCCTCGTCGCGGACGACGAGCTTCGACGTCCTCCCGTCGGCGAGCGTGACCGCGAGTCGTCCGCCGTCGGGGCTCCACGCGGGGGAGAGGTATCCCACGAACCGTCGCGGTGGCGTCAGCCGCCTCAACCCGGTCCCGTCGGCCCCCACGACCATCAGCGCCCTCTTGTCGTTGGAGCTGCTGACGCCGGGCCGGTCGGGGAACTGCCGCACGAACGCGATCGTCTCCCCGTCCGGCGACCAGACCGCGGCCCCGTCCTGCCCCGGCCCCCGCGTGACGCGACGGATATCGCCGCCACGGCGGCGCATGACGTAGAGGTCGCGGTCGAATGTCGGGTCGCGGCGCAGCGGCGCGCTGGCGGAGAAGACGATGCGCCGGCGGCCGGGGGACCACGAGGGGTCGGACTCGTGCCTGCGGTTCTGGGTCAGCCGTCGCAGCCCGACGCCGTTCGGAGCGATCGTGAACAGCTCGGGGTCGCCCGGGTTCCCGCACTGGGGGCCGCGCGCGGGAGACGGGTCGGGGATCGCGGCGAAGACGATCGGCGGTCCCGACGGCGGCGGGTGCGCCGGGTCTTCGTCGAGCGAGGGGAACAGCAGCGAGAGGAGCGCTAGGAGCAGGTCGGCCACTCGTCTCTACACCGACGGGGGCCGCGGATGGTTCCCGCCTAGCCCGATCCGGCCTCGTCGCGGACGAGCCCGTCCTGCCCGTGGATGTAGAGCTTCACGCCGTTCTTGCGCGCGAGCTCGCGGCCCGCGCTGATCGCCTCTTCCTGCTTGTCGTAGTAGCCCTCGGGCTCGGTGCTGCTCTCGTCCTTCAGCGCCCATCCCTCGAAGTCGTCGGGGACGACGTGCAGGTCGTTGCCCTGGCGCAGCGGCTCCTCACGGGCTGTCGGCTCGGTTCCGAGCTTGTCCTCGATGCGCTTGAGCGCGGCCTGGATGCCGTCGTCGGAGTCGCGCGACTCCGCGCTGCCCTTGTGGATGAGCACCGACGCCATCACCGTGAACGAGAAGAGCTGGAGGAACTCCGACTGCCAGTTCTCGAGCGTCGCCCGCGAAAACTGCGCGACGAAGTCGCCGATCTCCGGCTTCTCGCCGTGCGTCTTCTGCTCGTCGGTGAAGTTCTGCCATTCGGCGATCCCCTGCGCGGCCCAGCTCACGAAGAACAGCGCGCAGAACCCGAGGCTGAGCCCGAAGTTCTTCCACAGCCTCATGCTGGTCTTCTTCTCGTTCTGGATGCTCCGGACGAGCGTCCCGACGAGATACGCGGTTATCCCCGCGATCACGAGCACGACGACGCCCATCAGGATTGCGCCGGCCACCGGACCTCCTCATGCAGATCGACGTCTCGAGCACGAGGCTATCTACGCGGCCCCCGCGGAAGCCGGATTACGCCATCGGCCGCCAAGTGAACGGCTGCGACGTCGCACCCATGCAGTTGTCGCTGACGTCCACGCCGGGCGATCGCAGAGGAGCGGAAGGGAGCCGCGCCCTGTACGTGCCCCGCTCCGTCAGAGGCACGCTGCTGCCGTACCTGCTGATCACACCGCCGTCGCCGGCGCGGACCTTCTGCAGGACCTCCCACCGCACGCCGCGCTGCCTCTCTATCCACACCCGTACGCCCTTGGCACAACCGCTGCCGAAGAGGCTGGCGACGGTTCCTCTCACCAGGCCGCGGCGGCCGGCGTACGCCGACACCGCTCGCGGGATCCGGAAGCCGCTCGGCTCGGCGTCGCGGAACTGCGAGTCGAACTGGGCCGCGTGCATCGACTCGTCGCCCTCGCAGGAGATGCGTTCCTCGGCCCCCCAACACTCGTCCAGGCCCTCGCCGCCGTCGGCCCGATCGGACCCGCCACCCGTTGCCAGGTAGTCGTCACCGTCGCCTCCGGACATCTCGTCGTCACCGACGGTGGACTCGAGCAGGTCGTCTCCCGCTCCGCCCGTGACGGCGTCGTCGCCCCCGTACATGCCCCAGAGGAGGTTCGCCCGGGCATCTCCGGCAAGCACGTCCGAGGCCCGCGTGCCGACCGCGCCCTCTATGCCCGTCACGGAGTCGATGCCCGCGCCGCTCGCGGTTCCGGCCGCCAGGTCGACCTCGAAGCTCTCGGCCGGACCGGGCCACACGACGTCCACCCCGGCGCCACCGTCGACGTCGTCGGCGCCGCTGCCGAGGTCGATGACGTCGGTCCCGGCACCGCCGAAGAGCCGGTCGTTCCCGTCGTGGTCGATGAGGAGGTCGATCCCGGCGCCGCCGGAGTAGTCGTCGTTCCCGAGCCCACCCTCGACCACGTCGTCGCCTGCGGCCCCCGTGGCGGTGTCGTCGCCGGCCGCGCCGAACACCTCGTCGAACCCACCGCGCCCGTCGAGCGTGTCGTTCCCGCCACCACCGTCGAGGCGATTCGCGGCCGCGCTGCCCACGATCACGTCGTCGAGCTCCGTCCCGACGACGCCCTCCACCGACGTGAGGCGGTGTCGTCCTTGCGCGTCGAGGACTCCCGTCGTCAGGTTCGCCCGCGCGGGCACCGTGCCCTCGAACAGGTTGGCGAAGTCGAACCCCGCTCCGGCCCGAAAGACGTCGCGGCCGCGGCTGTCCTCGAAGACGTCGTCGCCGTCGCCGCCCACGAAGACGTTCGGCTTCGCGTCGCCCGTGAACCTCGTGCCCGCGTCGCTCGCGTACGCGCCCTCGATGCCCGTCACGTCCGCCGCGCGGTCGCCGCCGATCGTCACCACTCCCCGAGCGAGGTCGACGGTCACCCGCGCGTCGACGCCGCGATAGGAGAGGAAGTCCGTTCCGCCGCGGCCTTCCACGATGTTGCCGAGCCCGGCCGGCCGGAAGACCTCGCCGCGACGGCTGCCGGTGAGGCGGTCTCCGCGCGTGCTTCCTTCGAGGACCTCGAACCCCGACAAGCGGTCGGTGCCCTGGCCGCGCGCGCGGCCGGCGCCGAGGTCGACGTCGACCGCGCGGCCCGTGAGATACGTCACCCGATCTCTGCCGGCGCCACCGGCGAGCACGTCGTCTCCCTGCTGCCCGGCCACGACGTCGTTCCCCGCGTTGCCGTCGACGCGGTCGCCGCCACGGCCCCCGAACAGGAAGTCGCGACCGCGGCCCCCCAGCAGACGGTCCGGACGATCGGATCCCGCGACGATCTCGAGGGCGCGGAGGACGTCGCTCCCGTCGCCGTGTGCGACTCCTCTCGCGACATCCACGGTCACGCCGCTGGGGGCCGCGGCGAAGGCGACCACGTCGCGCGACGTACCGCCGTCGAGAACGTCCGAGCCGGAACCGCCGTCGACGGCGTCGCGTCCGGCGCTACCGAGCGCACGGTCCTCGTCCGCGCCGCCGGCCAGAGCGTCGCCTCCCGCACCCCCCCGGAGCACGTCGTTCCCGCGCCCACCCGACACCACGTCGGCATTCCCGCGGCCCTCGACGGTGTCGGCTCCTGCACCTCCCTCGACGGCGTCACCCCCGGGTCCCCCGACCACGTGGTCCGAGCCGGGCCCGGCGTCCACCGTGGCGCCGCCGTGGCCGGTGCAGATGACGTCGTCGCCGCCGCGCCCGACGATCGTGTCGTGCCCGCCGAGCCCATGGACGACGTCGTCCCCGCGCGTTCCTCGCAACGTGTCGTTCCCGGGGCTCCCGACGATCGTCGCGCGCCGCCCCGCGCACCTGATCGGTTCGGCGCCCGCACGCGGGATCACGCCCGACGTCATTACCGCCACCACGCCCACGACGAACAGCTTCCGCACCTTCGCCCCCTCCCGGACGACCCCTCCGCTCGTAGATCCTGCCTCGTCCGGCGGCGCTGTGCAGCCGGACCTCGGGCGGGTTTTCGCGCTCCCGCCCCGGGTACGGAAGGGGCATGGCTCCCAGGGCGATCTGGAAGGGCTCCGTCACCTTCGGGCTGATCACCATCCCGGTCGGCCTCTACTCCGCGGTCGGGCGCGAGGAGGAGAAGTTCGACTTCCACCTCCTCCACGAGAAGGACGGCGCGCGCATCCACTACGAGCGCAAGTGCGACAAGGGCCACAAGGACATCGACTGGGACGAGATCGTCAAGGGCTACGAGTACTCCAAGGGCAAGTGGGTCACGATCACGAACGAGGAGCTGGAGGCCCTCGACCTCGAGACGCTCCGCACGATCGACGTCGTCACGTTCGCGCCGCACGAGCAGATCGACCCGATCTTCTACGAGAAGACCTACTACATGGTGCCGGAGGAACAGGCCTTGAAGGCGTACCGGCTGATCGTCGACGCGCTCGAGGACGAGCACCTCGTCGGCGTGTGCAAGGTAGCGATCCGGGAGCGCGAGCACCTCGCGGCGATGCGCGTGAAGGACGGCATGTTGGTGTTGCAGACGATGCACTGGCCGGAGGAGGTGCGCGCGGCGAAGTTCGACCAGCTGAAGAAGCGGCCGCGCATCGACGACCGCGAGCGCAAGATGGCGCGGCAGCTGATCCAGCACCTGTCGTCGGACTTCGACCCGTCGCAGTTCAAGGACGAGTACCACAAGGCCCTGAAGAAGCTCATCGACAAGAAGATCAAGGGCGAGGAGATCGTGATCCCGCCGCAGCCCGAGCAGACGGGCCAGGTCGTCGACCTGATGGAGGCGCTGCGCGCGTCGGTCGACGCCGCCCGTCAGGGCAAGAAGCCGAAGCCTCCGCCCGCCAAGAAGACGGCGACGAAGAAGAAGGGCGGGGGCGATGAGGACCTGTCGGGGCTGTCGAAGCAGGAGCTCCTCGAACGCGCTAAGAAGCTCGACATAGCGGGCCGGTCGAAGATGGGAAAGACCGATCTCGTGAAGGCGATCAGTAAAGCGAGCTGATCCGTTTACCAGTCGAGCGACGACACCGCCAGGCCGCGGCCCCTCAAGGCGTCCTTCAACCGGCGGCCGTCGGCTCTCATCACGAACAACTGCGCCTCACAGCCGGTCAGGCCGGCGATGAAGGCGATCCGTCGGCTGCGCGGCCCCCAGGCGGAGAAGTGCGGGTTGGTCAGGTGGCGGGGCGTCATCCTCGTGCTCCGGCCGCCGGAGGGGGCGACCGCGAAGACGTTGTACGACTGGCCGCGCTGCGACGTGAACGCGATCCGGCGTCCGTTGCCCGACCAGTCCGGCAGCGAGTAGTCCGCGTAACGGACCTTGGTGATCCGGCGGAGGCCGCGGCCCCGCCGCCCCACGACGAAGAGGTCCGTCGACTCCTGGCGGCGCGCGTCGCGGGTGAAGACGATCCTTCGGCCGCCGGGCGCCCAGTTCGCGCTGAGCACTCCGTACACCGGACGTCGCCGGGTGAGACGGCGCAGGCCGCTTCCGTCGGGCCGGACCAGCATGAGGTTGCGCGGGTCGCCGCCGCTGGAGAACCCGTCCCGGTGGTGGCGCACGCGGACGAAGACGATCCAGCCTCCCGCCGGGGACCACCGGGGAAGCATGTCGTCTGCGGGACCGTCCGTCAGACGGCGCCTCCTCCCGTCGGCCGTCCTGATGAACAGGTCCTTCTCGGTCTCCTCCTGCCCCCGCGACGCGAAGACGATGCGCCTCCCGCCCGGTGACCACGACGGGTAGTGGTCGTCGTTGGCGTTGCGCGTCAGCCGGCGGACGCGCCCGGAGCTCGGCCCCACCGTGAACAGCTCCAGGTCCCCGCCGTCCGCGCACTCGCTCGCGGCGGAGCGGCCGTGGGGGGTCGCGGAGAAGACGATCGGCCGCCGCGACGCCGCGTGCGCGGCGGCCGTGCACCCGATGAGCAGCAATGCGACTAGAGCGGGGGCAAGTCGCGTCAGCCCTCGCAGTTCCTGACCCTCTCGCCCCTCACGCAGACGTCGCGGCCCGTCCCTCCGTCCATCCGGTCGCGCCCCCGCTTGCCGTTGCCGAACGAGTCCCTGAGCTCGTCGTCACCCGCCTCGCCGAAGAAGCGGTCCGAGCCGTAGTCGTCCTCGACCTCGTCGTTACCGCCACCCCCGTGGAGCACGTCCCGCCCCCGGTCGCCGTAGACGCGGTCGTTGCCTCCCCGGCCGTTGATGAAATCGTCCCCTCCGCTGCCGTTCAGGGAGTTACGCCCTCCGCCGCCGAGCAGGCGGTCGTCGTGACCGGTCCCGCGGACGGAGTTCATGCGCAGGACGGTGTCCTTGCCCCACCCGCGCGCGGTGCCGGCGGCCAGGTCGACGTTCACTCCGCGCGGGGAGAGGATGAACCACAGGTCGTCGTTACCCTCGCCTCCGTTCACCTCGTCGGCGCCGCCGCCGGGATCGATGACGTCGTTGCCGCCGAGCCCGGAGATGACGTCTCCGCCGTTCCCGCCCCCCAGGTGGTTGAACTCGTTCGTTCCATGGATAACGTCCGCGAACCGTGACCCCAGCGCGTGCTCGACGTCGTGCAGCGTGTCCTTGCCTTCGCCGGTGGCGCGGCCCTCGGCCAGGTCCACCTCGACGCCGCTCGGCGCGGTCGTGTAGACGACGGTGTCCTCGTCGCCGTCACCGCCTTGCTTACCGCCGCGGAT
Organism: Actinomycetota bacterium; assembly: GCA_035942255.1. GTDB lineage: Bacteria > Actinomycetota > CADDZG01 > CADDZG01 > WHSQ01 > JALZEG01. The sequence continues at coordinate 48,174 of DASZDG010000079.1, forward strand.
GACGTCGTCGCCGCCACCGCCCGCCAGCGAGTCGGGGTCGTTCCCGCCGGAGAGCGTGTCGTCGCCGGCGCCGCCCCTGAGCGTGTCGATCCCGTCGCGGTCGCGCAGCAGGTCGCCCCCGGAGCCTCCGGTCATCCCGTCGTTCCCCATGCCCCCGTCGATGCGGTCGTTGCCGGCGGCACCCCTGACGACGTCGCCGGAGAACCCGTCGTCGTCGGGGCTCTCGTCCCCGCCGCAGATCCGGTCGTCACCGCCGCCACCGATGATGAAGTCGTCCCCTCCGAGCCCGTGGATGACGTCGTCTCCGGAGGTCCCCCTGAGACTGTCGGAGCCCTCGGTGCCGACGATCGTGGGGGCCTCGCCGAAGCACTCGGGAGGGTCCTCCTGCCCGAACGCAGGCGCGGGGACCACTAGCAACAGCAACAGCACGGGCAGGGCGAGACGGACGAGCACGGCGCTTTCCTCTTTCGACGGGGGCCGGACGCACTCACGACGCTCGGGGCACGTCGACCGTTCCATTCTCACGGCTCGTCGTTATCGCTCGGACGGCCAGTAACCTTTGCTCTGTAGGTATTGGGTTGCTTCTGGTTTCTCCGTGAACTCCAGCAGGCCGCCGACCTTCTCCAAGAGCACCTGATGCACTTCTGACGGAGTGGCGAAGAAAAATTCTCTCCGTTCGTTCACGCGGTTCACGCGAAGTTCTCCGAAGGCGCGATGGAGCTCGTTTTCGAGGGTGACGGCGTCCTCGGAGAAGAACAGAGCATGTACGTCAAAGGGGAAAGGCACTGACGCGTCGCCTAGCTCTCGAACGCGGTCCATGGGTTCGAGTCGACGCGTCATGCCGATCTTCACGACATTCGAGCCGAGAGAACCCGGATTGCTGATGACGTACACGTACCCCGCGCGGATATTCGCCGCGCGGAAGTCGTTGTGCGCGATCGCATCGTCGACCTCTGCCAAACGCAATCGAAGGTCGGTTGCGCCCACGTCGTCACCTTTGTCGCACAATGCGTTGATAGCGTTCGCTAGGTGTGAACGTTCTTTGTCTAGTCGTTCGCGCTCAGCAGCGAGTTCCATCTCCGCTTTGCGTTCCTCGCGCAGTCGAGCTCGTTCCTCCCGCGCAGCCTCCTTCTCCTCTTGGACCTTCATCAGGAAGTCGGAGGTCAGCTCTAGCTCCGCGACCCGGAGCTGGTGATAATCAGGGTTGATTCTCATCTCCATCATGCGACCGAGCCTCGCGATCGCGGCGACGGAGGCGTCCAGCCGCTTCTTCGCAGTCACGACGTTTCCGGCTCGAAGCGAGCGAACACAGCTGTCGGCCTCGGCGTTATAGGCCCGAAGCATCAACTTCGAAAGATCGTTCGTCATCCTCCGGCCCTTAGCCAACGAGTTATTGAACGTAAACAGATCCGACGCAAGAACCGCGGTTCCCTGCTTGATCGCTCGACGAATACCCTCATGAACCTCGGCGACCTCGGCCTTGAACTCATCAGCATTCTCAAGCGGGTGGTGATACCGATAGATTCCGACCTCCTGCAGTACGCGCTCGTCGTCTAGATCGACCATCTCGTTGCTCGGCGAACTCGGCGAATGGTCCCGAAGCTGGGATTCCAGATCCGCTATGCGCGCACGTAACGCCTTGAGCTCAACTTCCTGATCCTGGTGGACCGGCATCGGCATCGGGCTTGGAGGCGGCCATGTACGCCCGGGGCTAGAAGTCGTCAGTGGTGGATCTCCCACGGGAGACGGGGAGGGATCAGGACCATCGTCACGAGGTGGGGCGGTCTCGTCGTCGGTCCAAAAGGCCCATCCTGGGGGTGCGGGGGGCCAAGCGGGGTCTGGCTGCCAGCCTTCGGGAGGCGACCAACCCGGAGGTGCGTCGGGCCAACCTGGAGGGACGTGGAAGCGCGCAGTCACCTGGCCCGGACTCCGTGGGAACCATCGACGTCAAGCAAGTCGAAGGGATTCTTCGAAACGAGGGCCGCCAGGTGCTCGAGGGTTGCTCGCGGGACGACATTGGCGAGATCGAACGTGACGAACTGCTCGCGTTCGGCTGCCGCAACGACTAGAACAGCGTTCTTTTCCGTACCGGTCGCTGGGTCTACGGCCTGGGTGCAGACCTTCATCGTGATCGTTTGGATCCGTCCCGCTCGATCAGCCTCGAATATTTCGTGCAAACTCCGAAGCGCCACGTTGAAGACCGCGCTGTTGTAACGCTCTTTCTGGTCCTTCTTCGGTAGGAGCGTTGGCAAGACCTGGTCCTTCGCTTTCACGTACTTGAACTCTTTCTCGGCTGGCAACTTCTGTGGGTTCGGCACTACGACCGTAAGAGAAAGCTCCTTGAGTGCCGCGTCGAAGTCGAACTCCCGCTCAACAGGAAAGCTCTCCGGGAAGATTGAATTCTCGAGGACGATACTCACGTATTGCTGAATAGCGTCCTCAACGTTGTACTGAATGCCTGCGATCAGTTCATCAAGTTTCTTGTTTGTCTCAGCCGCGGCGAATTCCCGTTCCGCGCACTCGGTTTCGTACTGTCGACGCGCCTCAGTAAGAGCGACGACGCGCCTTTGCTCGTGTTGTTCGTGTTCTTCAAGAGCCTTCTCATGAAGAGCGGCGGACGTCGCGAGCTCACTCTGCCACGAGCGATGGTCGGCGTCGAATTCGGCGCGCTGATTCGCAACGAGTTGCTCGTGCTTCCGTCTCCCTCCGAGCCGAGCCGCAATACCAGTCGGAGGCTGTGGTTCGAGGAACGAAGGCTCAGGTCGAGCAGCAACACGTCTTGGAGGCGGAAGAGGAGCCTCGAGATCCTTCCGCGGGAAAGGCGGATGCTCTGCCACGGCGCGTAAGGACTGTAGGTCAACGTAATCATCGCGCCCGAGTGTTGCTGAAAGGATTGAATCGATCTCATCGCGGATCTTCGCGAGTTCAGCATTTCGTGCAGTCGCCTCGGCTGTCATCGCCTCGTCATGCAGCCGCTTTGCCTCTCGTTCGGCAGCCTTCTGCTCGGCGGCCGTTGCGCGCGCTCGCTGCGCGGCGGCGCGCTCCGCTGCCTTGTGTGCTCTTTCCGCCTCCCGACGTGCAGCCAGATTCGCTCTCTGGGCTGCTCTGGCCGCTTGCTCATTACGCTTCGCGGCTAGTTGACTCTGGTGCTGAAGTTCAGCGAAGAACCCTCTCTTGCGTGCCATCCATGCCTCCCCACGAAACGCGGATTCGGATATCACCAGAAGTGCGGCGTCCGCCGATCAAGACCAGCATGAGCTCCCACATACGACCCCTCAATGGAATCGTAGGATTTGTCAGCTCGCTAGACAAGAGCTTTCAGCACTAGCTGCCGCCGGACGGGAACGCAGCGACGAACGACTTGATGATCCAAGAGCCGCGTGGGGCTCGCGGCGCGATGGCGATGCGCTCACCCGTTGTTGGGATTCCATTTTGAGGCTGAAGGGAGCGAAGCGGATTCTCTTCTCACCTCGGTCCTCGTGTCGAGCTTCATATGAATGGTGCCAAGGGCGTGTTCCTACCTCTGGTCTTTCGCCCAGGCCCCCAGCAGACCCCGGTAGTGCGGCACGAAGTGGTCGTGCTCGTGCGCCGGGAACGTCGCGCGCACGGTGTCGACCAGCAACGAGTCGAACTCCGGGCTCTCGATGTATTCCAGCACGACCTCGTCGATGTGAGGAAGGTGCTCGGCGCAGAACTCGTGGTACTCCGCCGCCTGGAAGTACTCGTCGGCCATCCGGCCGTACTCGTCGATCTTCTCCTCGTACGTGACGTCGGTCCGGTCGCCGATCTCGAAGTAGCGCCTGAGCTCCTGGTCGATCTTCATCCGGCGCCCGGTGACCGTGCAGAACAGCGACCACTTGATCAGCGCCTTGATCGCCCACGGGAAGTAGTAGTGGAGGCTGATGACGGAGATGTCCGGGCACGCGTTCGCGTAGTCGATCGGGTAGACCTCCGTGCCCTTGACGAGGGTCTCGCACGAGTTGAACTCCCACCGGAAGAACGAGTTGACGAGCCGCCCGATGTTCACGACCTCGCGCCCCACCTCCGGCGTGAGGAAGCCGTGTGACACCTGGTAGCGGTCGTGCATGGGCCGCGAGGGCTCGAAGCGCATGACCATCGTCTCCGCGCCGATCGAGAGGCTGCGCGAGAACACGTCGAAGTCCTCGATCGCCTGCTGGAGGTGCATCAGCCGCTCGCCCGACTGGTCGTACCAGTGGTGCAGCTCGATGTCGTCCTCGATCCTCGTGACGCCGACCCAGGCCCCCCCGTCGAACGGCTTCATGAACAGCGGGTACCCGACCTTCGCCGCGACCTCCTCGAGGTTGAACGGCTGGTTGTAACGCTCGGCCGTGTACGGGAAGCGCGGGTTCTCGGGCGGCTTCTTCGTAGGGATCATCCAGGTCTCGGGCACCTTCAGGCCGAGGCGGATCATGGCGCAGTAGGCCGCGTGCTTCTCCATCGACTGGAACGTGAACGGGTTATTCATCAGGTAGACGTCGTTCATGAGCGCGACCTTCTTCAGCCACTCGCGCGGGACGTAGTACCAGTGCGCGAGACGGTCGATCACGAGCGCGTGGCGCGGGACCGCCCGGAGGTCGAACGGCTCGATCGTGATGCGCTCCGTCTCGAACGTGTGCGTCTCGCCCTTGAAGTCGACCTTCGGCGCGAGCCGCCGCATGATCCCCTCGAACGTTCCGGACCAGTCTTCCTCGGTCCCGAGCAACAGGCCGATCAAGTGCGATGGCATGTGGTCCCCTTTCTTTCTAACGGGATCGCAAGCGATCCCGTCCTAGCCAGAGTCCTCTCCGCTCGTCGTCGCCGCCTTCGGCGACGGTCGCGACCGCACCCTCCCTTTTTTCAACAGAAGCGCGGGAGATGGTGCGCTATCTGGTTCCTCCACGACGGCCAGTCGTGCGGCACGTCGTGGCCCCACAGGTCGATCTCGTGACGGATCCCCTTCGACGCGAGTACCCCGGAGAACTGCTTCGTGGACTCGAGCGCCCTGGTGGTGTCCTCCCACTGGCCCTGGCCGCAGACGAGCAGCAGGCTGACGCGGCCCCGGATCCAGTCCAGATGGTCGCCGTCCATGTTCGCGACGTAGTCCATCGGGTTGTTGAAGTACACGGCGTCGCCCCCCGGCCCACCGCCCAGCAGGCGGACGTCGTAGACGCCGCTCTGGCAGATCGCGCGCGGGAACAGGTCCGCGCGCTTCAGCGCGAAGTTCGCCGCGTGGTACGCGCCGAAGCTGCATCCCGTCGTCATGATCTCGACGGATCCGCCGCAGTCCAGGTGGATGAACGGGACGACGTGGTTGACGATCCAGTCCTCGTAGGCCCCGTGCAGCTGTGCCCTGTCCTCGAGCGGGAGGTGGCTCATGTCCCAGCTGCCGGCGTCGAAGCTGTCGACGCAATAGACCTTCACGCGCCCGGCCTCGAGGAGCCAGCCGATCGCTCCGATCATGCCGTTGTTCTCGTAGTCCCACGCGCGGCCCTGCTGCGACGGGAACACGAGCAGCGGCCGCCCCCAGTCGCCGTACGCGATCACGTCACCGTTCCCGCCGATCAGCGGCGCCGGGATCGACAGGTGGTCTCTTCTCATGTCCACACCTTCGTGAGGAGGTTCGTCAGATGGGGGTCGAACGTATCTCTCCAGCCGATCCAGTTGTGCGCGTCGCGGTTCTCGTGCAGGTAGACGTCGTAGCCCTGCGCGGCGAGGGCGTCTCGCACCGCGCGGTTGTTGGCGAGGTTCTCCTCGACCGTCCCGCAGGTCATCGTCACCGGCACCGGGTGCGCCCAGTCGTCCGCCGTGAGCACACCGCCGACGAAGCGGGAGATGCGGCGGAACCGCGGGAACCCGGACTCGTGCGCGTCGAAGCGCTGGCGGAAGAAGCTCCCCGACTGCAGGAACAGCCCGCCGAACGTCGCCGGCGCGCGCCGGTGCATGACGAGCATCGCCAGGCCCCCGAGGCTCGCCCCCATGCCGACGCGCGCGGCCCTCCCGTGCGGCGTCGGCGCGAGCCGGTCGAGCGCGGGCAGGATCTCGTGCGCGAACGCGCGGGAGTACGCGGCCGACGCCGAATACGTGTTGTCGCGGTCGACGGGGCCGACCAAGCCGGCGCGCATCCGCGGGAGCCGCCCGGTCGAGACCATCACCGACAGGTAGTGGGTGAGCCCCGAGTACCGCGCGTACTCGGGCCCGTCGTGCGCGACGAGCAGCGGCAGCGGCTCGTCCGGGTCGGTGTCCGGCGGCGCCCAGACGATCGCCGGCATCCGGTCGTGGAGGATCCGGCTCGAGATCAGCGTCGGCGTCTCCTCGCCCGCGGGCGCCTCGACGCCGGCCCACGCGGGTTGCTCGTATCCCGGGAGCTCGAGCACGGACTTGTCGCCGAACGGGCCCGGCGCGCGCAGCGGGTTCGCGGGGTCGGGGATGACCTCGTGGCCGCCGTCTTGGTGATGCAGCTCGAGCAGGTACTCCATGCGATCGGCCTTCGGCCGGAGGAACGCCGCCCGCCACACGTCCTCGCTCGCGCCGCGGAGGAACTCGGGGCCGTTGCGCGGCCTCCGGATCTCCTGCAGGAGGCGCACGGACGTCAACGCTTTGTCGGGGTCGGGCAACGAGAAGACGATCACGTCGTCGAGGACGAGGGGGCCGTGCTCGATCACCATCACCGCCGCGGCTCCCACGAGAACGACCGCGTCGCTAGGAAGAGACCGGCGGCCCCCCACAGCGCGACCACCCCGAGGCTGAGCCAGTCGAAGACGAACTCCGGCCCGAGGTCGTCGGGCACGAACGAGGCGGCCATCGCGTCCGCGTAGTGCCGGACCGGGAACACCTTCGAGAACGTCTCCAGCCATTCCGGCGCGCGGTTCAGCGGGATGAAGATGTTCGAGACGAACAGCAGGGGCAGGATCGACGCGTTCACGACCGCCGGCGCGGCCTGCGCGTTCGGGATGACGGACGTGATCGCGAGCCCGAGCGCGCTGAAGGCCGCGGCCCCCACCAAGATCGTCAGCACGAGCTCGAGCGGCGTCTCCGTGGGGACGTCGACCCCGTAGAAGACGACCCCGAAGACGGTCACGATCGCGACGAGGAGCAGGGCCATGAGGCTCGCGTGGATCACGCGCCCCAGCAGGTACACGGCCGCGGGGAGCGGCGTCCCCCGGACCCTCTTCAGGATCCCGAGGTCGCGCGACGTCGTGACCGCTATCGCGATGTTCGTGTAGCACGCGGTGATCACCGAGAACGCCGCGATCGCGGGGACGTAGAACGTCGACCCGCTGATCGTCCGTCCGCCGCCGAGGGGGATGTCGTCGCCACCGAAGATCAGGTTGAAGATCACGAGGAACATCAGCGGGAACACGAACGTGAAGAAGGCCGCGGGCGGGTTCCTCCAGAAGCTCCGGTTCTCGAAGCCGACTTGCCGGATCGTCGCGGCGCGCGCGTTCACGCCGGCGCCTCCGTCAGGTCCAGGTAGACGTCCTCGAGCGAGGGCCGCCCGACGCTCAGCCCCTGCAGCTCGACCCCCTCGCGCAGGGCCCACCCCGTCAGCTCGTTGAGCGTCCTCAGGGGGTCCCTCGTCTGGATCTCGACAAGCGTTCCCGCGCCCGTCGCGTCGCGCGCGAGGTCCGGCGGCAGGGCCCGTCCCTCCGGCAGGGCGAAGCTGATCGTGGTCGCGGCGAGGTGGTCCGCGGCCAGCGCGCCCGGCGGTCCCTCCGCGATGATCCGGCCGCCGACGATGATCGCGACGCGGTCGGCGAGGAACTGCGCCTCGTCCATGTAGTGCGTCGTGAGGAAGACGGTCTTGCCCTCACGCGCCAGGTCGCGCACGATCGTCCACGCCTGCCTGCGCGCAGACGGGTCGAAGCCCGTCGTCGGCTCGTCGAGGAACAGCAGGTCGGGATTTCCGGCCAGCCCGATCGCGCCGTCGAGCCGGCGCTGCTGGCCCCCGGAGAGCTTGCTCACCCGGACGTTGCGCTTCTCCCCCAAGCCGACGAGCTCCACGATGTCGTCGACGCTGCGCGGGTTCGGGTAGTAGCCGCGGAAGAGCTCGATGGCCTCGGCGACCGTCAGGTACGGCTCGACGCCGGTCTCCTGCAGGACGATGCCGATCTTCTCCTTGAAGTCGGAGCCCCCCTTGCCAGGGTCGTGGCCGAGCACGGAGACCTCGCCACCGCTGCGGTCGCGGTGGCCCTCGAGGATCTCCACCGTCGTCGTCTTGCCGGCGCCGTTCGGGCCCAGCAGGGCGAAGATCTCGCCGCGCCGGACCTGCAGGTCGATGCCCTTGACGGCGTCGACGCCGCCGTACGACTTCGTCAGGTTGCGCACCTCGATCACGGCCCCGGTCACGCCGGCGAGCATAAGCTGGAGCGCATGAGCCCCTTCCTCCAGACACCTCCGGTGTTGCCGGATGCGTGGCGCTCCGACGACGCGTTGCGCGAGGCGCTCGCATGGCGTCTCGGCGAGGACGTGTACCGCTCGGCCGCGCCGCAGCTCGCGGCGATGGGCGAAGCCGCGACGCGCCCCGGGACGCTGGCGCTCGCCCTCCGCGCGGAGCAGGAGCCCCCCGTGCACGTGCCGTACGCGACGTGGGGCGAGCGGATCGACGACATAAGGGTGTCGGACGCGTACCTGCAGCTGGGCGCGCTCGGCGTCCGCGCGGGCGTGACCGCGTTGCCCTACGAGGAGAGCGACCTCGGCGCGTCCGCGCGCGTCGTGTGGGGCGCCCTGATCGCGTTGTGGGGGCCGTCGTCGGCTCTCTACAGCTGTCCCGTCGCGATGACCGACGCCGCGGCGCGCACGCTGCTGGTCCACGGCGGCCCCGACGACGTGCCGGTGGTCGAGCGGCTCGTGTCGCGCGACCCCGAGCGCGCGTGGACGAGCGGCCAGTGGATGACCGAGACGTCCGGGGGGTCCGACGTCGGCGGCACCGAGACCGTGGCGCGGCGCGATGCGGATGGAGCGTGGCGTCTCCACGGGACGAAGTGGTTCACGAGCGCGACCACGTCCGAGATCGCGCTGACGCTGGCGCGCCCCGAGGGCGCGCACGAGGGATCGGCGGGCCTCGCGCTGTTCCGCGTCCACCGCCGTGACTCCGGGGGCCGTCCCAACGGGATCGTCGTCCGCCGGCTCAAGGACAAGCTCGGCACGCGCGCGCTGCCGACGGCGGAGCTCGAGCTCGCCGGGGCGCTCGCGTGGCCGGTGGGGGACCCCTCGGAAGGCGGCGGGCTCCGGCGGATCGCGACCATGCTCAACCTGACGCGTATCCACAACGCCCTCAACGCGGCCGGCGCGCTCGCGCGCGGCCTCGCGTGGGCGCGCGCGTATGCGGCGGTCCGGATGGTCGGCGGCCGTCCGCTCGCGTCTCTTCCCGCGCACCGGGCGACGCTGGCCGACCTCGCCGTCGACTACGCCGCGACGCTGGCGCTCGTGCTCAAGTGCTGCGACCTCACGGGCCGGGCCGAGCACGGCATCGCGACCGAGGACGAGCTGCGGATGCTTCGCGGGCTGACGCCGGTGACGAAGCTCGCCACCGCCCGGTGGGCCGTCGCCGGCACGGCCGAGGCCATGGAGGCGCTCGGCGGCGTCGGGTACTGCGAGGACTCCGGGCTCCCCGCGCTCGTCCGCAACACCCACGTGATGCCGATCTGGGAGGGGACGACCAACGTCCTCGCCCTGGACCTACGCAGGGCGATCGCCCGCTCCGGCGCACTCGACGCGCTGCTCGACGACGTGACCGAGGGGCTGGCGGACCTGCGGGACGACCCCGCCGTCGCGGCCTCCGTGGCAGAGACGCTCCGGGCGGCCGGCGTCATCAGGGCGGCGGCGGACTCCGGGGAAGAAGGTGCCCGCGACCTCGCGCTCGCCGTGGCCCGGACGGTCGCGTGCGCGGAGCTGTGCCGGCAGGGGGCGTGGTCGGCGCGCCGGGGCCGGGGACGGACGGCGGCGGCGGCCGCGCGCCTCGCCGCCAGGGGGCTGGGGCCGGGGGCGCGTCACGACGAGGCGACGCTCGGTCTCGCGGACTGGGGGCCGGACGAGGCCGCCGGCGCTCCCGAGGCGTCGTTCCACGCCTCCGAGGCCGGCACCTAGGCCGAACTTTCGACGGCTTCCGCTCAATTTCCGGGCCGATCCACCCGATGGGTAGGGAGAGGCAGGACGTGCAACCGCGCAATCAACGCCAAGGAGACACGACATCAACACGTCTGAGACGGAAGTCCGGGACGGCACCTTGACGGCTTCGGACCTCCAGGACCCACATGCAGGGGGCGCGGCCGTCCTGCTCGTCGACGACGAGGAGTCCTTCCGCGCGATGCTGGGCCGGCTGCTCGAGCGGGCGGGCTATTCCTGCTCCGCCGCGGCCGACGCGCCCCAGGCGCGCGACGCGCTGAGGCATCGCTCCTTCGACCTGGTGCTCGCCGACGTGGACATGCCGGGAACGTCCGGCCTCGACCTCGCCCGCGAGATCCGCACGGACTACCCCGACACGGCCGTGGTCATGGTGACCGGGATCGACGACACGCGCGTCGCCCGCGCGGCCCTCGAGCTCGGCGCCTACGGGTACGTGGTCAAGCCCTTCGAAGCGAACGAGATCCTCGTAGAGGTCGCCAGCGCGCTGCGCCGGAGAGCTCTCGAGATCGAGAACCGCGCCCACCGAGAGCGCCTCGAGCTGATGGTCCGCGAGCGGACCGGCGAGCTCTGGAGCGCGATCGGCAAGCTCGAGGTCGCGGGGAAGGAGCTGCGCCTCGCGCAGGAGGACACGGTCGAGCGGCTGTCGATCGCCGCGGAGTTCCGCGACGACGAGACCGCCCGCCACGTGCAGCGCATGAGCCGCTACTCGGCCCTGCTCGCGTCTCGCTCGGGCGAGGACGCCGAGCGCGCCGAGCTCGTCCGCATCGCCTCGGTGATGCACGACGTCGGCAAGATCGGCATCCCCGACAGCATCCTCTTGAAGCCCGGCAAGCTGACGCCCGAAGAGCGCCGGATCATGGAGCAGCACAGCGAGATCGGCTACCGCATCCTGTCGGGCTCACGCTCCGAGGTCCTCTCGCTCGCCGCCACGATCGCGTGGACGCACCACGAGCGGGTCGACGGGACGGGGTACCCGCGCAAGCTCGCCGGCGACGCGATCCCCCTCGAGGGCCGCATCGCTGCGATCGCCGACGTGTTCGACGCGCTGACCTCGCACAAGGTCTACAAGAAGGCGTTCCCGCTGGGGCAGGCCGTCGACATCATGCGGGAGGGCCGCGGGTCGCACTTCGACGCCGACCTCCTCGACCTCTTCCTCGACGCGATCGACGAGGTCATCCGCATCAAGGAGCGCTTCGCCGATCGTTAGGATCGGGACCATGGACGTCGTCCTGGGCTCCGACATGAAGACCGACCTCACCGACGCAGTCGCTCGCGACCTCGAGTCGCGCGGGCACTCGGTGAAGCTGATCGGCCCCCCTGGCGGCGAGGACATCGAGTGGGCCGACGCCGGCCGGAAGGTCGGCACGGCCGTCGCCTCGGGCGAAGCCGGCACCGGCGTCCTCTTCTGCTGGACCGGCACGGGCGCGTCGATCGCCGCGAACAAGGTGCCGGGCGTGAGGGCCGCGCTCTGCACCGACGCGTCGACCGCCGAGGGCGCACGCCGCTACAACGACGCGAACGTCCTCGTGATGGGGCTGCGCCTCACCTCGCCCGAGGTGGCGAAGGAGATGCTCGACGCGTGGTTCTCGTCGTCGCCGGACCCCTCGGAGGCGGCCAACATCGCGAAGCTCGAGCCGGGGGCATAGGGCTAGGCCGACAACGCGGCCCCCGCGGCCCCCGTGGCACCATGTGCCCATGACCGAGCGCCGTCTCTACCGATCCACGACCGACCGCAAGATCTCCGGCGTCGCCGGGGGCGTGGCCGAGTACTTCAACCTCGACCCCACGCTCGTGCGCGTCGCGTGGGTCCTCTCGGTCGTCGCCGCCGGAGCGGGCTTCCTCCTCTACGTGATCCTCTGGATCGTCCTGCCCGAGGGGCCGGACGGGGTCCCGCTCACGCGCCCGAGGCCGGCGATCGCGATCGCGGAGGAGCGTTACGCCCGTGGCGAGATCACGGCCGAAGAGCTCGCCGAGATCCGTAAGACGCTCTCGGAACAGCGGTGAGCGTGCGGCAGCGCGCCGTGGTGTGACGGACGTCTCGGAGGCGGGCGTCCCGCCGGAAGACCAGCCGGGGCTCGGGCGCACCACCGCGCTGATGACGGCCGGGACCGTCCTGTCCCGGCTCACCGGGGTCGTGCGCCTCGCCCTCTTCGCAGCGATCCTCGGCGTCGCCGAGAGCCGGCTCCCGGACGCGTACAACCTCGCCAACACCGCGCCGAACGTGATCTACGAGCTCGTGCTCGGCGGCGCGATCACCGCCGTGTTCGTCCCGATCTTCGTCGAGCTCCTCGACAAGGAGGGAGACGGGACGAAGTCGGTCAGCGCGATCCTCAACGTCTGTCTCGTGGCGCTTACCGTCCTCGCCGTGATCGGGGTCCTCGCGGCCCCCGCGATCGCGCGGTTCTACTCGTCGAGCCTCGCGGGGAAGCAGGCGGACGCACAGCAGCGCGCGATCACGACGCTGCTCCGCTTCTTCCTCCCGCAGATCCCGCTCTATGGCCTCTACTTCCTCGGGAGCGCGTTCCTGAACGTACGCAGGAGGTTCGTCCTCGCGATGTGGACGCCGATCCTGAACAACCTCGTGCTGATCGGCGTGCTGGTCGCGTTCGGCGTCCTCTACGACGAGGTGGACCTGAGGTCGGTGTCGGGAGACCAGCTCGCTCTCCTCGGCCTCGGGACCACGCTCAGCGTCGCGCCGATGGGGGTGCTCCTCGTCCCGGCACTGCGCCGGATCGGCTACCGCTGGGAGTGGCGCTTCGACCGCGCGGTCTGGCGCCGCGTCGCGGCACTGTCGGGTTACGCCGTCGGGTTCATGGCCGCGAACCAGATCGGTTTCATCGCCATCCAGAAGATCGCGAACGAGAGCCAGGGCGCGTTCACCGCGTACGTTGCCGCGTTCACGTTCTTCCTGCTGCCGATCGGGCTGTTCGTGTGGTCGATAACGACCGCGCTGGCTCCCTCGCTCAGCCGGGCCGCGACCCGTCCGAACCGAGAGGGGATGGCCGACGTGCTCTCCCTGGCGATCCGCTCGACGCTGTTCCTGATCGTCCCGTGCGCGGCGGGGCTCCTCGTGCTGGCACGGCCGGTGGTGGAGGCCATGCTCGAGCACGGCGTCGTCACGCCGGCTTCGACCGACCTCGTCGTGGACCTCCTGACGTTCCTCGTGCTCGGGCTCGTGCAGTTCTCGATCTTCCAGGTGCTGATCCGGGCCTCCTACGCGATGCAGGACGCCCGCACGCCCTTCGTCGTCAACGCGATCGTGATCGGCGTCAACGTCGCGCTGAACCTCGCGATGTTCGCCTGGATAGGCGCGCCCGGCCTCGCCGCCGGCCACGCGCTCGCGTACACCGTGGCGATAGCCCTGCAGGGCCGCGTGCTGGCGCGGGCCCTCCCGGACCTCGACCTCCGCCGGGTGGGCAGGAGCGCGGCGCGCATAGTGGCGGCGGCCGCCGGGATGGCCGCGGTCGTGGGGGGGCTGTGGCGCTTGGCGGACGCGGCGCTGCACGACCCTCCCGGGATAGGGCTCCTGGCCGTGCTCTCGGTGCTGGTCGCGATCGGAGCAGCGTGCTTCCTGGGGCTGGCGACGCTGCTGAAGGTCGAGGAGATCTCGTTCGTCAGGTCCGCGGTCGGGGGGCGCTTCCTGCGTCAGCGGCGCAGCTCCCAGTCCTTCTCCGAGTAGAACGGGGCCGCGACCTCGGCGGTCTCACGCCGTACGCGCTCCACCTCTTCGGGCGTCAGCCTCTGCCCCCACGTCCTCTTGGCGGCGCGGCTGTCGCGTTTGATCGCCCGCCTGCGCCACGCGGGCACGTCCTTGACGTTGGCCTCGCTCGTCGACTCCATCACAGCGTCCTGCGCCCGTTCGTCCCACGGAAGGCCGAGCCGTTCGTAGAGGTCGCGGAACCCCGCCATGGGATCGTCTGCGAGGTCGTCGTACCGCACGAAGTGCCAGTCCGGGTGCCGCTCCCGATACCCGCGCACGACGTCGTACATCGCGTTCCACATGACGATGCCCTCGCCGACGAGGTCGACCTCGCCTTCGTAGCCCTCGAAGTGCCCGGCCCACCGCCCCAGCAGGTCCCGCATGAGAAGGTCCTGCGCGAGCCAGTTCCGTTCGTAGTCAAAGCCCCAGTTGAGCTTCTTGATGCTCCCGACGAACGCGGCGGGATGCCGGATCATCACGACCACGTCCATGCCGAAGCGGCGCGCGAGCCACTCCGCGGAGAACAGTGCCATCGGGTCCTTCAGGAGCGTCCGCCGGCGCTGCGCGCGGTACCCGATGCTGCGGGCGATCTCGGGGAGCTGCCGAGCGAGCGCGCGCGGCGAACGAGCCCGCGCGAGCGCGCGCAGCGGATAACGGAACGCGAGGAGCCGCTCGACGTCGCGCTCGTACGGGACGGCGTTCTCCTCCGTCAGGTACATGAACCAGTAGGGAAGCGGCTCCGGGAACCATCCCGGCGAGCGGTTCGGGTTGAACGGCTCGTGCACGTAGCCCGCCGCGCGCGACGCACACAACATGCGTCCGGCCCACGTCGTTCCGGACCGGTGCGACCCGGTGACGAGTATCGGGCGGGTCATCCCGACGGCGTCAGCGACGGGAGGAGGCCGTGCGGAGGAACCGGTCGCAGCTCAGCTCGCCGCGGTAGACGTCGAGCGCCCGGCGCAGCGTGCGCGGGAGCCGGACGGGGGGGCCGAGGTCGCCGCGCGCCAGCGCGTCGAGCATCCCGCCCGTCGAGCCGGGATCGGAGAGGGCCGCGCAACGGGGAGAGCGCACCGGCAGCGGCAGTGGCAGCGCACGCTCGAAGCCGGTCCGTTCCGTGAGCAACACCGGCGACATCGCCTCGAGCGCGGAAGCCGACGGGCTCGGAGAGATCGACGGCACCGGCGACGGCGACGTCGAGGGAGAAGGCGAGGGGCTCGGCACCGGGACGCCCGGGTACGGCGCCGGAACTGGCTCCTCGTAGTCGGGCTGGGGAAGGACGAGGAGCGCCGAGCCGACCGCGCGCTCGGGATTGTCCGACGGACGGTTGACGAGCCCGCCCTCGACCCACATCGCGGTCGACCCGCCGCCATCGAGGTTCAACGCCCACGTCGCGCCGAGGTGCTCCATCAGCTTCGCGAACTCGACCGGCGTCATGCCCACCGACCGCTCCTGGCGCCCGTCGACGGTGACGAGCAGGACCTTCCCGCTGGGGGTGACGCCGACGCCGGTGCGCGGGTTGCGGTCGCAGAAGTACGAGTCCTCGCAGTCCTCGGCGGTGATCGCGCCGTCCTCGAGGAGCGTCGGGTTCCCACCGATCGTCTCGATGACGCCCGGCCATCCCGACGACCAGGTCAGCGTCAGCGTCTCGCCGACCGCGATCGACTTCTGCATGGTCGTCGCCTGCCTCGTCCCGATCGGGGCCGACAGCACGATGCCCCCGCGGCGCGCCATCCGCCGTTTGTGGCAGCGGAACGCCTCGACGACGAGGTCCTGCTGGACCCCCGTCTGGTCTTCGTTCCATGCCACGGCGCCGGGGGCCGCGAGGCGAACCGAGCACGCGTTCTCGGGCGTACGGAACAACGAGCCACCCTCCGGCGTGTACGCGGCGTAGCCCGCGCCGGACGGCTCCTGCACGTTCCAGTCGCGGATCTTCCACAGCGCGCCGGAGTCGTGCTGGAGCGCGGTGGCCGAGAACTTCGGGTGGCCGATGAACGCGCTCTGCTCGTCGTACGACAGAGCGAAGTTGCGCCCCCAGATCAGCGGCGACGCGTCGAGGCGCCCGTCGGTCGCGAACAGGTTCACCGGGCGTCCCGCTCCCGGGTCGGAGGGGAGCAGCGTGTAGTCGCCGTTGATCGCCGCTATCGCGCCCTTGCGCGACGCCATCGAGCTCGTCGTCTCGTGGCCGGGGATCTTGTCGTTCGCGAGCACGGTGTCGAGCGTGAGCTCGCGCGACGGCTCGACGCGCAGCACGCGGATGCGGTTGGGGATCTTGCGGTCGTACATGCGGACGAGGACGAGCCCCGGCGCGACGCGCTCGCGACGGACGCGGTACCGCTCGCGCGCCGACGCAGGCGCGTGCGAACCCGGTGGGAGGGCCAGCGCTAAGGCGAGCGTGGCGCACAGGGCGCCCGGGATTACCTTGTTCCGCTTGTTGCCTGGAAGCCGCAGCACCTGATCGAGACTAGCAAGCGTCGCCCGCCCCGCGCGGCGCGCGCCGCCAGCGGGGCAACCAATCCACCGAATGGGCGAAGCGCCGTGATACCGTCATCCGCCGACGAGGCCCCCGGGTGTGACGCACCGGTCGCGCGGCCCCCACGAGAACCCACCAAGGAGGAAACCGCTTGACGAGGACTGCGAAGCGCGCGGCGATCATCGGGGGCGGCGTCCTCGCGCTCGCGGCAGGGATCTTCTTCCTGCTGCTGAACAAGGACGCGATCGACGACGTGCCGGGACTCGGGAACCTCGTCGGCGACGCGACGTGCCCGCTGACGTCCCACGAGCCCGACAGGGAGTCGCGCGCCGAGCGGCCGGCGGTCGCCATCAAGATCGAGAACAATCCCGTCGCGTATCCGTTGTCGGGCCTCGAAGACGCCGAGATCGTGTACGAGGAGCCTGTCGAGGGCGGGCTCACGCGCTTCATGGCGATCTATCACTGCACGGACTCCGGCCAGGCCGGCCCCGTGCGCAGCGCGCGGATCGTCGACCCGCCGATCATGTCGCCGTACACGTCGATCCTCGGCGCCGCCGGTGGGAACGACATCGTCCGGGCGGCGCTCGACGACGCCGGCATCATCACGATCGACGAGGATCGCGCCGGCTCGGCCATGACCCGCGTCGACCGTCCCGGGATCACTTCCGAGCACACGCTCTACGCCGACACCGCCGCGATCCGCAAAGTCGGCCGGCAATCGTTCGAAGACCCGCCCCCGGATGACATCTTCGAGTTCGGCGACCTCCAGGGGACCGGCCGCCGCGCCCGCTCGATCACGTTGACGTTCAGCGTCGCGAGCGTCGTCTCGTACGACTGGACCGGCGAGAGGTGGGCGCGCAGCGACGGCGATGCGCCGCTCGTCAACGACCTCGGTGAGCAGATCGAGGTCGACAACGTGCTGATCGAGGAGCACACCGTCGAGCACTCCGACCGGCTCAGCGACTCGCTCGGCACCCCGTCGCCGGAGATCGTCGACGTAACGGGCTCCGGACGCGCGTTCCTGTTCCGCGACGGGAGGATGTTCGCCGGCAAGTGGTCCCGCGAGTCGGTCGACGAGCCGGTCCGCTTCGAGACGCGCGGCGGCGACGCGTTCGTGCTGAAGCCGGGCACGACGTGGATCGAGCTGCTTCCCGACAAGGCGGGCGACGTGAAGGGGACGTTCGACGTTGCGAAGTAGAGACGCGGGCCTCGCCCTCGCCGCTGCCTTGCTTACGGCGGCGTGCAGCAGCGCGTCCGGCAGCGACGCCGGGTCGATGCCTCCTCCGCCGAAGCCCGAGCCGATCCTGTGCCCGCTGTCGGGGCTCGAAGCGCCGTCGGCCGCTCACGCCGCGCGGCCTGCCGTCGCCGTGAAGGTCGAGAACTCCCCGGCCGCGTACCCGCTGTCGGGGCTCGAGCACGCGGAGGTCGTCTACGAGGAGCAGGTCGAGGGCGGCATGACGCGCTTCATGGCGATCTTCCATTGCAACGACACGCCGAAGGTGGGACCGGTGCGCAGCGCGCGCGAGGTCGACCCCGCGATCATGGCGCCCGCCACGCGCATCCTCGCGTCCGCCGGCGGCAACGACATCGTGCGCGACGTCCTCACCGAGGCCGGCGTCGTGCTCGTCGACGAGGACAACGCCGGCGCGGCGATGCGCAGGATCGAACGGCCCGGGATCGGGCTCGAGCACACGCTCTACGGCCACACGAGCAAGCTCCGGAAGCTGGGGGCCGAGGACTTCCGGAAGCCGCCGCCCGGCGGGATCTTCGCGTTCGGCGACATGGCCGGGAAATGGCGCCCCGCGAGGACCGTGACCGTGAGCTTCGGCCTCGCGACCTCGATCACCTACCGGTTCGAGAACGGCCGGTGGTACCGCAGCGAGCGCGGTGAGGACTTCGTCGTCGAATCCGGCCGCCAGATCGCGGTCGACAACGTCGTCATCGAGGAGCACGACGTGAACAACTCGACGCGGATCTTCGACGTCGCAGGCAACCCCTCGATCGAGATCGCCGACGTCACGGGCTCGGGCCGCGCGCTCGTGTTCCGCGACGGCATGGTGATCGTCGGGCGGTGGGTGCGCGCGAAGGAGACCGACAAGGTGACGTACGAGACGATCGCCGGCCGGGAGATAAACCTGAAGCCGGGGTCCACGTGGATCGAGCTCCTCCCCAGCGACCGCGGCGACGTCAAGGGATCGTTCAGCTACTCCGCGCGCCTCTAGCTCACTCGGGCGCCAGGCCCTCGAACTGCCGGGCGACCGCGTCGCGTTCCGGCGGCGCGAGCACGTCCTTCGCCATCTCCTCTGCGTAAGGACACCCGCTGGCCGCGACCGCGGCGGACGCCGCGTCGTAGTCGTAGTCGGTCCGGCGCAGCGAGACCGTCTCGGCGAGCAGCGCCCAGTAGGCGCCCCGGGCCCCCTCGTACGGCATGCCGACGCTGCCCGCGTTGACGACCCTCGTCGCGCCGGCGGAGCGGTCGAACTGCATGTGGGTGTGACCGCACACGACCACGGGGGCCGAGACGCCGGCGACCGCGTCTCGCAGCCGCGCCTCGGGCGTGAGCACCGTCAGCGACTCGTCGTCGCTGCGGGGGGAGCCGTGGCAGAACAAGACGTCGCCGAGGCCCTCTACCGTCACCGTCACCGATTCGCTCTGGTCCAGGAGGAACGCGCGCTGCGCCTCGTCGAGCCGCTCGTGGCACCAGCGCGTCACCTCCGCCACCCACTCCGGCATCTCCTCGCCGAGCGCCGCGACGGAGCGGTCGGCGTTGCCGCGCACGTACAGCGCGGGGACGCCCGGGTCCATCGCCAGCGCGACGGCCTCTCGTGGGAACGGCCCCCACGCGAGGTCTCCGCCGAAGACGACGAGGTCGGCCTCGGCGCGGGCCTCGTCCAGCACTGCCTGCAGCGCCGCGGCGTTCCCGTGGACGTCGTAGAGCGCGGCGACGCGCGCGGCGCGGCGCGTCACGGTGTGGTCAGCCGATGCCGCGGACGCGCGCCACCCCGTCGAGCAGCCCGCGGATCGCGCGCGCTCCCGCGAGGGCGCCCTCCTCGGCGGCGCGCAGGTCGTCCTCGCCGTCCGCCAGCTCCTCGATCGCGGCGGCCAGCTCGCCCGCGTGCTCGACGTCGAGCTCCCCGTGCAGCTCGAAGTACTCGAGCCCCGCGCCGCGGACGCCGTACAGGTCGCGCAGCCCGGTGATCTTCGTCTCGCAGACGTCCGGTGTCTGGGACTCGTAGCCGTAGATCATCCCGAGCGCGTAGAGGGGCGACCGCGAGCGCGCGGCGGCTTCGAACGCCTCGATGCACGCGAGCGTCTCGGCCTCCGCCGGAGTCGCGGCGACCTGCGCCTCGTCCGCTCCGACCGCGTCCGCGAACCGGAGCCAGAGCCCCGGGTGGTCGCCGTCGCGCTCGTCGGCGAGGTTCTCGAGCACGCTGCGGCGGGCCTCCGACTCCGGGAGCCTCTCCGCGAGCGCCTCCAGGTACCCCGGGAACGCCTCGACCTGGTGCCAGTACTGGCGGGCGTAGAAGTCGAGATCGCCGGTCGTGAGCGTCCCGTCGGCCCACGCCCGGTAGAAGGGGTGGTCGAGGAGCCGGTCCCCGGCAATCGTCCGGTCCAGCCGTCCTGCGATGTCCGTGCTCGGGGTCATGGCGCTCCTCCAGGTCCGTCGGCGAGTGCGCGGATTCTATGCGCCACGCACGAGGCCCCGACGGCTTATCGTGCGCGGGTGGCGGTGATAGAGGCGCGCGGGCTGACCAAGGACTACCACTCGATGCGGGGCGGGCACACCCGCGCCCTGGACGGGCTGGACCTCACGGTCGAGCAGGGCGGCGTCTTCGGGTTCCTCGGGCCGAACGGGTCGGGCAAGACGACGACGATCCGGTGCCTGTTGGGTCTCGCGAAGCCGACGTCCGGCACGTGCAGCATCCTCGGAGCCGACTCGCAGCGCGACCTCCACCGCGTGATCCGGCGGATCGGGTCGATAGTCGAGACGCCCGCGCTGTTCGCGACCTTCACCGGACGGCGCAACCTCGAGCTGCTCGCGACGATCCACGGCATCCCCGACGCCCGCGTCGCCGAGGCGATCGAGATGGTCGGCCTCACCGGGCGTGAGAAGGACCTGGTCAAGACGTACTCGCTCGGGATGCGCCAGCGTCTCGCGATCGCGGCCGCGCTGCTGAAGGACCCCGAGCTGCTGATCCTGGACGAGCCGGCGAACGGGCTCGACCCCGCCGGCATCAGGGAGGTCCGCGAGCTGTTGCGGCGCCTCGCGGCCGAGGGCCGCACCGTGCTCGTGTCGAGCCACATCCTCAGCGAGGTCCAGCTGATGTGCGACCGGGTCGCGATCCTCTCGCGGGGCCGGTGCGTCAGCGAGGGCTCGGTCGACGAGCTGCTGCGCGGCACGACGGGCCACGGCCTGTTCGTGAAGGTCGACGATCTCGCGCGCGGCGCCGAGGTGCTCGCGGCCGCGGGCATGGACGCGGTGGTCGCAGGGGACCGCATCCGCGTGTCGCCCCCCGGCGGCGACGGCGCCGCGGTCTCGCGTGTTTTGGCGGCGCAGGGGCTGTATCCCTCGGAGCTGAGGCCCGACGAGGCCGATCTCGAGACCGTCTTCCTCCAGCTGACGGGCGAAGGCGAGGCGCCGTTGTGAGCGCTCTGCTGCGGTCCGAGCTCCGGAGGCTCGCGTCGCGCCGCCTCTACCGCTGGGTCGGCGGGCTCATCGCTCTCGGGATCGCGATCGGCGGGACCGTGGTCTTCCTCCGTTCTCCGACGGAGGGGTTCACGTTCTCGGAGATGGACTCGAACCTCGTCCAGGTCCTGGGCTTCCCGATGATCCTCGTGGGCTGGCTCACGGGCGCGAGCGCGATCGGCGCCGAGTGGCAGCACCGGACCGTGACCGCTCTGCTGACGTGGGAGCCGCGGCGGGGGAGGGTGCTGGGGGCGAAGGTCGCCGCCGCCGCGCTGTTCACGATCGCCGTCGTCGTGCTCCTGATGGCGCTCTTCACCGCCGTGATGGTCCCGGCGGCGGCCGTGAACGGGACGTTCGCCGGCGTGGACGGCGGGTGGTGGGCGGACTACCTGGTTGCGGTCGCGCGGGTCGCCGCCGTCGCCGCGGCGGCCTCGGCCGTCGGGTTCTCGCTCTCGACGATCGGCAGGAACACCGCGGCCGGCTTCGGAGGGGGCTTCGCGTACCTGCTGATCGGAGAGCCGCTGCTCCGCAGCTGGAGGCCCGAGTGGGGCGACTGGCTCATCGGACCGAACATGGGCCGCGTCGTCTACGGCGCCCAGGACTTCGGCGCCGCCGAGCAGACGATGGCCGGGGCGGCAGCGATCGTGGCCCTGTGGGCGCTCGCGGCCCTCGTGCTCGCGTCGTGGTTCTTCGAGCGCCGGGAGATGGCCTGAGGCGGCGCCGATTACGTATTTCTTTCGAGGCCCCGCAGCGATAACAAGGGGGCGAGAGGGTCTGCCCGAGGCGGAGAACGAGGCGAAAGAGGTGCTGCAAGTGGAGCTACGCAGGTCGACGAGGATCGGTGCGTTCGTCGTAGCCGTGATGGCGTTTGCGGGGTCGATGACGGGCATCGCGTGGGCGCCCAAGAACCTCCTCGGCGCCGGCATCACCGCCTCGTGCAGCCTGACCGACAGTGGCGCGGGGACCTTCCAGGGCTCGATCAGCGTCACGGGGTTCACGGTCGTCAGGGACGGGCTCGCGGCCGTCGGCACGATGACGGGCACGTGCACGCCCGACGTCGGCGGCACCGCTAAGCCCGTCGAGATCCCGCAGGGCACCGCGGTGGTCGTCCCGGTGACGATCGACCTGCTCACGTGCGACGTCCTCGACGTGCAGCTGGGGAACACGTCGATCCCGCAGCTCGGCATGACGGTCTTCCTGTCGGGCCGGCACCTGGTGGTCGCCCCCGGCGCCAAGGCCGAGCGGGCGCGGTTCTGCGCCGCCGCACGGCTGCTCGCGGAGCGGCCCGCGGCGAGCATGACGACCGCCCTGAACCACCTCATCTTCCAGTAGCGGCGAGGTGGACCGCCGCATAGTCATCGAGCATCGCGACGCGCTCGTCTACATGCTCGTCGAGGCGGCCGAGATCGAGCACGCGATCTGCTGCCAGTACCTCTTCGCAGGGTTCGGCCTCAAGCAGTCGGTGTCGGAGGGCGTGACCGACCGGCAGCTTGCCGCGATCGGGCGCTGGCAAAGGACGATCCTCGAGATCGCGGCGCAGGAGATGCTGCACTTCGCGCTCGTCAACAACATGCTCGCGGCGCTGGGGGCCGCGCCGCGCGTCGGCCGGCCCAACCTCCCGGTACAGGGGCGGCACTACCCGCCGGGCGTCCAGTTCGCGCTCATGCCGTTCGGCGAGCAGGCGCTGCGCCACTTCCTCTTCCTCGAGCGGCCCGAGGGCATCAACCTCGCCGACGCCGAAGGGTTCGAGGCCCTGCGGGAGGCGGAGCCGGTCATGAATCCCGACGACATCGTCCCGCGCCCCCAGGACTTCAGCACGGTCGGCGAGCTCTACCGGTCGATCGAGCTCGGGTTCGAGCGGCTCGTCGAGCGCTACGGCGAGGAGTGGGTCTTCATCGGCGACGAGTCCTCGCAGGCGACGCCCGAGACGTTCCAGTGGCCGGAGCTCGTGCCGGTGACGGACCTGAAGTCGGCGAAGCAGGCGATCGACGTCGTGGTCGAGCAGGGCGAGGGGCCGCGGGGGCACTGGAAGGACGCCCACTACGGGCGCCTCCTCGTGATCCTCGGCGAGTACCTCACGATGCGCAGGGAGGACCCGGCGTTCGAGCCGTCGCGTCCGGTCGTCGCGGCGAACTGCCGGCACCCGGTCGACACCGACAGCTCCTACCTGATCACGGACCCGCTCACGTCGAAGGTCATGGACTCGTTCAACGTCTCCTACGAGATCCTCCTGTACGCGCTCGCGCGCTACTTCGCGCACGGCCACGAGACGCAGGAGCAGCTGGACACGCTCGCGGACGTGGCCGTCGGGCTGATGATCCAAGTGATCCGGCCGCTGGGCATCGCTCTGACCGAGCTGCCGGTGGGGGCGGAGCTCCCCGGGAAGACGGCGGGGCCGTCTTTCGAGCTCTTCCACGCGAGCGGCTACCTGCTGCCCCACACGTGGCAGGCGTGGGTGCTGCTGCACGAGCGCATGTCCGAGCTCGAGGCGTTCCTCGAGCGGACGGCGATGGAGCCCGGCGCCCCCGAATCCCTGACGCAGGTGACGGCCGCGGTGGGCCGGTTGAAGGAGAAGCTGGTGTCGAAGATGGTTCGGCTGGCGGAGCGCAAGGTCGCGCCCCCGCAGTCCGAGTCGCTTACCCCGGGGGGCTGAACGGGCCCGGCTTCTTCGTGCCTTTTCCTTCGCTCAGCGAAGCTCTTCGCACAAGGAACGCCGGCTCAGGCTCTGCGACGCCGTCCGGACCTACCTTCTCTTCACGGCGCCTATGGCTACGGCGAGCGGGAGCACCGTCCGCGGCGCGTAGGGGACGCTCCACAGGCCCCCGTGCGCGGCCCCGTCGGCGAACAGGTCGAACGGGTGGTCCAGCGGCGTGTCGGGCCGCGCTGCGGCCCCCGGGTTGCGCAGGTCGTGCACGAGCATCGCCGCCATCAGCGCGCGGCTGGTCTCCGGCTCGAAGATCTCGATCCCGAACGCCGAGGCGCCGCGGTAGGCCGCGGCGAGGATCTTGTTCTTGACGACCGAGCGCGTGCGCGTCGCCGGAGCGACGTTGGCCGACGTGAGCGTTCCCTCCTCGCGGGCGACGAGCGCGCGCCAGCGCTGCAGCATCTTCGCCAGCGCGTAGTTCGGGCCCTGTTGCGGGATGAGCGAATCGGCGATGCCCCATTGCCGCCCGTTCTCCCCGTCGACCAGCTCGGGATAGTTCGGCGCGAAGGCCCCGCCGCGCGTGACCGCGCGCGCGAGGCGCGACGGCGGTGAGAGCCTGCGGCCGCGGGACTTATCGACGACCTCGACCGGGACCGCGAACACGTCGGTCGGCGTGGCGAGGTACGCGATCGTGACGGAGGAGCGGTCGCGCTGGAGCGAGACCGTCAGCGCGTCGAGGGCCGCGGCGAGCTTCAAGAAGCTAGAGCCGTCGGCGTAGGCGTAGCTGCCGACGACGAGCGGCCCCTCCAGAGAGCGGAGCCATGCGGCGAGCTCCGGCGTGTCCGCGAGCAGGTCCGCGCCGCGCCCCCCGTCGCGCTGCGGGAACCGGACGCGTCCGCTGCCCTCGTTCGCCACGTTGACGATGCGATCCCACACCGTGGGGCGGTCCAGGTCGACGGCGACGACGTCGGCACCCCAGCGGCACAACGACTCGAAGGGGCCCATCTCCGCCGCGGCCCCCAGGAGCACGAACGTCATCCCCGAGAGGTCGAGCCAGTCCGGGTTCTCCATCACCGCCGTCACCGCGCCTACGCACGACGGCTCGACGACGCCCGCGGCGCACCATCGGTCCAGCTGCCGGGCTAGCCCGTCGCCGCGCAGCGTCTCACCGCGGTAGGGGACGACGATCTCCTTCAGCCGCGCGCCGCGGCCCGTGATCGTCCCGGTCTCGAAGGGCGCACGGTTCGCGGGACTCTCGAGCGCGTCGTGCAGCGACACGTCCTCGTCCCCGCGCCGGAAGACGATGTTGTGGTGTACGGCCGCCAGGCCCTCTCCCGCGATCCGCAGCGCGTCCTTGCCCGAACGCGCGCCGGCCTCGACGATCTGCCGCACCGGCCCGAGGTAGCTCTTCCGCCACTCCTTACGCCGCGCGATGCTCGCGGCGAGCGACGCGTCGACCGGCGCCGCGGCCTCGGAGAACACCGTCCTCCCCGCGTTCTGGGAGCTGCGTCTGCCGTCGACGGCGCGGAAGTCGACGCCGTGCGCTTGCGTGTCCGTAGGACCTCACCCCTTCTGATCGCCCGGCGAACGAGCATCCCACGACGACGAGCCCGGCGGATGCCCGCGCCCCCCTCCGAGAGCGCGAAATCTTCTCGCCCAATCCGGCCATTCGGGAAGGAACTCAGGCTCCTGACCACGAAGGTGAGCCGCAGTTCCACCGGCGGTTAAGGCCGTCCGGACCACCGACCAGGAGGGCGGATGAAGCTGCTTCGAGTAGTTCTTGCCACAGGTCTCATGACGGCGTTGCTCGGCCTCGCGCCGGCCCACGCCACCGAGTGCACGAAGCCCGGCCAGCCGTGCGGCGGCTGCCACATCAACCGGGAGATGTCCACGGAGGACCTGCGCCCGATCGTCTGCTACGCCTAGCCCCCACCGAGAAGGAGAGCCACGACAATGAAGATCAAGACCCGTGTACCTCTCGTCGCCGTCGCCGCTTCGCTCATGGCCGTAGTCCCGATGGCCGCTCCCGCGCAGGCCGCGTGCGACGGGAAGTTCTACGAGCAGTGCCAGGAAGTCATGATCGAGCTCCAGAACTTCATGTGCTACACGTTCGGCAAGTGCCTCTAGCCTGACCGCTCGCGCTCAGCGCGCGAGCTCCATCAGCACGTCCACGATCCCGTCGTGCCCCTGCTCCTCGGAGATGCGGCGGAAGCCGCACTTCTCGAGGACGCGGATCGACCCCGCATTGTGCGCCGCGACGTACGCGTGCAGCGGACGTTCGCGCACCAGCGTCAGTAGCTCCGCGAGGGCCGCGGTCGCTATGCCACGTCCCCAGAGCCGCTTGTCGATCCAGTAGCCGACGAGCCGCCGGGTGCCGTCGTGCCAGCTGAGCATGTTGCCGGCCACGCGGCCCCCGCAGACGACCGTCTTCGTCACGCAAGCGTCGTCGGCGATGATCTTCCGCCAGTGAGCCACGTGCGCGTCGTGCTCGTGCGCGGGGAACGCCGCCATCCGGTTCGACTCCTCGTCGCGCTGGTGCTCGAAGAAGACCTCCACGTCCTCGGGGGTCACGTCGCGCAGCGCTACCTCGTGTGGGGTCAGGCTCCCTCCAGACGTGCGCCGGTCCGTTCATAGGATTAGACCCGATGGACGACTCGCTCACGCTCCTCGTCGATGCTCCCAGCCTCTTCTACCGGGCGCTTTTCTCGACCCCCGACACCGTCACGACGCCGGAGGGCGCGCCGATCAACGCGGCGCACGGGTTCTTCCGGATGCTCGCGCGGCTCGTCGCCGACCACGACCCCGACTACCTGGCGTGCGCCGCGGACACGAGCTGGAGGCCGGCGTGGCGCGTCGAGCTCGTCGAGTCGTACAAGGACTTCCGCGCGGCCCCCGGGAGCGCGCAGGAGGCGGCCGAGGCCCGGCTGGCCTCGCAGGTCCCGATCCTCTACGGCTTCCTCGAGATGTGCGACGTCGCGGTCGCCGGCCATCCCGACTACGAGGCCGAGGACGTCATCGGCACCCTCGCGACCCGCGCGCCCGGACGCGTGCTGGTCTTCTCGGGCGACCGCGACCTGTTCCAGCTCGTGCGCGACCCGGAGGTCGCGATCCTGTTCCCCGTGCGCGGCGTGAGCCAGGTCGACGTCGTGGACGAGGCGTACGTCGAGCGGAAGTACGGGATCCCGGGGCGCGCCTACCGAGACTTCGCGGTCCTGCGCGGCGACCCGTCGGACGGGCTGCCGGGCGTGAAGGGGATCGGCGAGAAGCTCGCGGCGGCGCTGGTGGCGCGCTACGGGAGCCTCGACGCGATCCTCGAGGCGGCGGAGACCGGCGAGAGCACCGCGCTGACGAAGGTGCGGCGGGAGGCGGACTACGTGCGCCGGGCGGCGCAGGTCGTGACGATCGCGACCGACCTCCCGCTGGGCCCCGTCGACCTCACGAGGCCACGCGACCTTCCGGCGCCCGAGATCGTCGCGGCGGCCGAGAGGGTCGGCCTCGCCGGACCCATCGGGGCGCTCCTGGACGCTTTGGCCTAATCTCTGGCCGTGCAATCGGGCGAACGAGGAGGAACCGGACGATGAGGAAGCGGATCGCAATCGTCGGCGCGCTGGTGGCGGCGCTGTCCCTGGTGCCCGGCGCGGTGGCGTCGGCCTGCCCCGACCCCGACAACCCGTGCGACCCGCCGCCGCCCCAGCCGCTGCCGCTGTGGTGCAAGCTCACGCCGTTCTGCTAGGCCCTCAGAGCTTCTCCACGAACGCGTCGTCGACGTAGCAGTAGGCCCACTCTTCCCCGGGCTCTATAGATCTGATCGCGGGGTCGTGAGTCGCGCGGAAGTGCGCCGTGGCGTGCCGGTTGGGTGACGAGTCGCAGCACCCGACGTGCCCGCAGGTAAGGCAGAGCCGCAGGTGGACCCAGCGGCTGCCCATCGCGACGCACTCCGCGCACACGCGCGTGTCGGTCTCCAGGACCCTCGCCTGGGCGAAGTGGACGCAGCGTTCGCTCATGCGGGAACTTCCGGCGGCCTCGTGAGGTTGTCGAAGGCGTGTGGCACGCTGTCATTCCACCACCCTTTCGAACCGGCCGCGCATGGAGGTAGAGATGTTCCTGCAGAGGAAGAAGACCAGGATGCCGGGACCGGGCGAGGCGCTGCCCGGCCGCGAGTCGCCGCCGTTCGCCGTTCCCGGGACCCATGCGGTGCTCGGCACCCGCCTCCAGCCGCCGTTCCCGGAGGGGCTCGAGGTCGCGGTCTTCGGGCTCGGCTGCTTCTGGGGGGCCGAGCGGCTCTTCTGGCAGATCGACGGCGTCTACTCGACGGCGGCCGGGTACGCCGGGGGCCTGACGCCGCACCCCACCTACGAAGAGGTGTGCAGCGGGATGACCGGGCACGCCGAGGTCGTGCAGGTGGTCTTCGACCCGTCGAAGGTCTCGTACGCGGACCTGCTGCGCGTGTTCTTCGAGGAGCACGACCCGACTCAGGGGATGCGGCAGGGCAACGACGTCGGGACGCAGTATCGCTCGGCGATCTACTACACGACCGACGAGCAGAAGGGCGTGGCGGAGGAGGCGCTGGCGACGTACGGGGCCGCGCTGCGCGAGCGCGGGTTCGACGACGTGACGACGGAGGTCGCCGCGGCGGGCCCCTTCTATTACGCGGAGGACTACCACCAGCAGTACCTCCACAAGGTCCCGAACGGCTACTGCGGCCTGAAGGGCACCGGCGTCAGCTGCGCGATCGGGTCCTGAACGCGGTTTAAACCGGGTCCTCTACCGGGAGCGGCGCGGACTCGGTGTCGTTGCGCGCCAGGTAGTGGTTGATCAGGACTTGGACACTGCCGGCGACCGGCAGGGCGAACATCGCGCCGAGGAAGCCCGCGAGCTCGACGCCGACGATCAGCGCGATCAGGACCACGAACGGGTTGAGCTGGATCGTGCGCCCGTAGACGTACGGCTGCAGCACGTGGTTCTCGAACTGCTGGTACGCGATGAAGAAGATCGTGACGACGACGCCCTGCGTCGGGCCCTCGATGAAGCCGACGATGATCGCCGGCAGCGCGCCGAGCGTCGCGCCGACGAGCGGGATCAGGTCGGCCACGGCCACCCACAACGACAGCAGGACCGAGTACGGGAGCCCGAGCACCAGCAGCACGATCAAAGCCGAGATGCCCGCGACGATGCTCGTGAGCACGTTGCCGGCGACCCAACCGCTCACCGCGCGCAGCACGTCGCGGCCGATCGAGCGCACCTCCGCGCGGGTCGACCGGTTCTCGATGTGGTCGAGGGCGGCCTGATAGAAGCCCGGTCCGTACAGCAGCAGGAAGATCATCAGCACGAAGATCGTCACGGTCGCGACGATGAGATGGCCGATCGTCTTGAAGGCCTCGAGGAGGGGGCCGGAGAAGCCCACGAGCCGTTGCGGCAGGTCTTCGGATGTCTGGTCGAGACGGTTCTCGACGTCGAAGCGCTCGAGGACGTTCTCGACGACCGGTGCCTCCCTCACGCGATCGACCAGCTCGGGAAGGTCCTCCGCGAACGTCTTCGACTGCTCGACCAGCGGCTGGACGAAGCCCCACACCAAGCCCGTGAGCGCGAGGACCACGAGGACGACCACCACGGTGACTGCGATCCCGCGGCGGAGCCCGCGCTTGACGAGGAACGCGACGAGGGGGCTGAGCACCGCGGCCGCGAACACCGCGATGAACAGCCACACGATCACGCGGCGGAGCTCGTAGAGGAGGAACAGCCCGGCCGAGAACGCGGTCGCGACGAGAAGGATCGTCAGCACGTCGCGTGGATGGACCACCCGCCGCAAGCCTTGGTCGGTATTTCCAGTGCCGCGGCGAGCCATGGCGTCATTATGGCCACAACGCCTATCGCTCAACCCCGCCCGACGACAGAGGGAGCAACTTCGATGACACCTTCCAAGGCGGCGATCGCCTGCGCGCTCGCCGGCTCCGCCGTGTTCCTCGCGGGCTGCAGCTTCGACGTCTCGTTCGGGAGCGGACCCGACACCTCGGAGGTCGAGGCGAAGCTCGTGGAAGAGCAGAAGAAGGTGAGCCCCGACCTCGACGTCGGCGAGGCGACGTGTCCCGAGGAGGTCGAGGTCGAAGAGGGCGCGAAGTTCGAGTGCACGGTCGACATCGAGGGCGTCGACGCGCCCTATGCCGTGACGCTGACCGACGTGAACGAGGACGAGGAGACCGTGAACTTCCATTCGGAGCCCGTCAAGCCGATCATCGACGTCTCGCTCGTGGTCGAGTTCCTGCGCGGCAACCTCAACGAGCAGTCGCAGGACGCCGAGGTCGACTGCGGCGACGAGGCCGTGCTCGTGACGGAGGTCGGCGCGACGATCGAGTGCACGGTCTCCGACGAGACCGACTCAGAGACCGTGTCGCTGGTCGTGAAGAACCTCGAAGGCGACGTCGGCTTCCAGCAGTAGCGCCGGGCCGGGCTAGCGGGGTGACGGCCTCTTAAACCGATCCCGTTCGGCTTCTACCTCGTCGCGCAGGTCGCAGGCGGTCACGTGGTCGTTGACGACCCCCATCGCCTCCATGAACGAGTACAGCGTCGTCGGGCCGACGAACGACCACCCGCGCCGCTTGAGGTCCTTCGCGAGCGCGACCGCCTCGTGGCTCGGGCCGATGCTGGTCAGCGTCGCCCAGTCGAGCGTCGCGGGTCGCGAGGACGGGTCGGGCTCGAACGACCACACATGGGCCGCGAGGCCCCCGCGCTCTTCGACCAGCTCGACGCACCGGCGTGCATTGTTGATCGTCGCCTGGATCTTGGCCCGGTTCCGGACGATCGACGCGTCGTTCATCAGCCTCTCGACGTCGCGGTCGTCGAAGCTCGCGATCGTCTCGAAGTCGAAGGACTGGAACGCGCGGCGGAATCCCTCGCGCTTGCGCAGGATGATGAGCCAGCTGAGGCCCGACTGGAACGCCTCGAGGCACACCTTCTCGAACAGCCGGCGGTCGTCGGCGACGGGGCGGGCCCACTCGTGGTCGTGGTAGTGCTCGTAGAGTTCGTCGCCGAGGCTCCACCAGCAACGGGTGACGCCATCGCTGCCGGTCGCGGCACCGCTCGGTGGGACTTCCATCGCGCCAGCCTCGCAGGTAACCGTGGCTTAGAGAAGCGCCCTCACGGCCTCTATCTGCCGCCGCACCGATCCCGGCGCGGTCCCACCGTGGCTGCGCCGGCGGCGCATGCTCTCGCCCGGGTCGGGTGCGGGGGCCGGGCCGGCACCGTTCTCGGCGGCGGCGACCAGCTTTCCGGCGCGCTCGTGCGCGTGCCGGAACGGGACGCCCTCGAGCACCATCTCCTCGGCGGCGTCCGTGGCCCAAGCGCCGCTTCCCGCGGCGGCCTCGGCCCCCCGCGCGGTGTCGATCTCGACGGCCTCCATGAAGCGCGTCATTGCCTCCAGGCACCCGTCGAGACGGTCGGCCGCAGCGAAGACGTGAGCCTTGTCCTCCTGCAGGTCGCGGTCGTACGCGAGCGGCAGCCCCTTCAGCATCGTAAGGAGCGCGACGAGGTCGCCGATGCCTCCGGCGGAGCGGCCGCGGACGAGCTCGGCGACGTCGGGGTTGCGCTTCTGAGGCATCATGCTCGACCCCGTCGACCACGCGTCCGGCAGCCGCAGGAAGGCGAACTCCGCGGTCGAGAACACCACGACCTCTTCGGCGAGGCGCGAGAGGTGCACGCCCGCAAGCGCGCAGGCGTACAGGAGGTCGCACGCGAAGTCGCGGTCGGACACCGCGTCCATCGCGTTGACGAAGACGGCCTCGGCCCCCAGGTGTTGTGCGACTACCTCCGCGTCCAGCGGCAGCGTGGTCCCCGCGAGCGCGCCGGCGCCGAGCGCGGAGACGCCGGCGCTCGTCTCGGCCGCGCGGAACCGCTGTATGTCCCGCGTCAGCGCGCATGCGTGGGCCACGAGGTAGAAGCCGATCGAGACCGGCTGCGCCCGCTGCAGGTGCGTGTAGCCCGGCATGACGTCTTCGGTGTGCGCCTCGGCCCGGTCGAGGAGGACACCGGCGAGCTCCGTCGCCCTCTCCAGGAGGCGTGCGGCCGCGTCGCCGCACCACGACCTCAGGTCCTGCGCGACGAGGTCGTTCCGGCTCCGTCCGGCGTGGATGCGCGCGCCGGTGTCGCCGAGCCGGCGCGTGAGCTCACGCTCGACGAAGCTGTGCACGTCCTCGTCGGCGGGATCGGGAACGACCGTCCCCGCGGCCCATTCGGCGGCGACGTCGTCACAGGCTCGTTCGATCACCGGGACGTCGTTCGCGTCGAGCAGCCCCGCCTCGGCGAGGCAGTGCGCATGCGCCACCGTGGCCGCGAGGTCCTGTGGCAGCAGGCGCATGTCGACCTCGATCGACCGCGTCAGCCGCAGCATGTCGGGGTGAGGGCCGGAAGCGAACCGGCCCCCCCAGAGCGGGTCAGCCATGCGTCTTCGCCCACTGCTTCACCGGCAGCCCCCAGAGGCGCACGAACCCGGCGGCGTCCTCGTGCCGGAAGGCGTCTCCCGCGTCGTACGTCGCGAGGCTGTGGTCGTAGAGCGCGGTCTCGGACTTGCGGCCCACGACCGTGCACGAGCCGGGGCCGAAGCGCAGGCGGACCGTCCCGCTGACGGCATGGCTGCACGACGCGACGAACGCGTCGATCGCCGCGCGCAGCGGCGAGTACCAGAGGCCCTCGTAGACGAGGTCCGCCCACGTCTCCTCGAGCCTCCGCTTCTCCCGCGCGAAGGAACGATCGAGCGTGAGCGTCTCGAGGTCGGAATGCGCGGCGATCAACGCCAGGGCCGCGGGGGCCTCGTAGACCTCGCGCGACTTGATCCCGACGAGCCGGTCCTCGATCGTGTCGATGCGCCCGAAGCCGAACGAGCCGGCGAGCTTGCCGACCGCCTCGACGAGGTGCAGCGGCGACAGCGACTCGCCGTCGAGCGCGATCGGAACGCCCGCCGAGAACGCGATTTCGACCTCGCGCGGCGCGGCGTCGCCGGTGACTCGCGTCAGCTCGAACACGTCGTCCGGCGGTGCGGCCCACGGATCCTCGAGGATCCCGCACTCGATGCTCCGGCCCCAGACGTTCTCGTCGATCGAGTAGGGGGACGAGCGGGTGGTCTCGATCGGGAGGTCCCGCTCGTGCGCGTACGCGATCGTGTCGTCGCGTCCCATGCCCCAGTCGCGCACGGGGGCCAGCACCTCGAGGTCCGGGGCGAGCGCGGCGAGCGCGACCTCGAACCGGACCTGGTCGTTGCCCTTGCCGGTGCAGCCGTGCGCGACCGCGGCCGCGCCGGTCTCGGCCGCGACCTCTGCGAGGATCCGCGCGATCAGGGGCCGCGACAGCGCCGACACGAGCGGGTAGCGGCGCCCGTACAACGCGTTGACGTGCAGGGCCGGGAGGACGAAGTCGTTCACGAACTCGTCGCGCGCGTCCACCACCCGCGCGTCGACGGCCCCCAGCCGCAGCGCCCGCGCCGCGGCGGCGCCGAGGTCGCCCGGCTGCCCTACGTCGACCGCGACCGCCACGACCTCCCAGCCGCGTTCCGCCAGCCACGGGATCGCGACGGAGGTGTCGAGACCTCCGGAGTATGCGAGGACGACTCGTCTAGGCATGTGACACCTCTCCTGTGCTCGGGCTGCGGGTGTGGAACCAGGACGCGGCAAGAGCCGCCGCCGTCCCGGCGTCGGGGGCCGCGACGAACACGGTGTCGTCGCCGGCGATGGTGCCGCGGACCTCGGGGAGGCCCGTGAGGTCGAGGGCGCGCGCGACTGCGGACGCGTGGCCCGGGAGCGTCTTCACGACGACGAGGGTCCCGGCGTCCTCGACGTCGATGGCGAACTCGAGGAGCTCCGCGATCGGGTCGCGCCGCGGCGTGCGCAGGCGCGCGACGTCGTCGGGGAACCGGTACGCGACCTCGTCGCCGGTCCGGACCTTGACCGCGCCGATCTCGTGCAGGTCGCGCGAGACCGTCGCCTGCGTGACGTCGTGCCCTGCGTCCCGCAGGGCCGCGACCAGCTCCTGCTGCGTCGCGGCGTGGCCCTCGCGCAGGATCCTGAGCAGCGTCCTACGTCGTTCGGACCTCATCCCACACCTCCCTCAGGATCGAGACGCCGCGGACGATCTCCGCGTCCGTCGTGACGAGCGGCGGCGTCAGCCTCAGGACGTCGGGCCCGACGTCGTTCACGAGCACGCCCCTCTGGAGCGCCAGCGCGGCGAGGGCCCGCGCCCGGGGCCGGGGGAGCGCGACCGCCCGCAGGAACCCGCGGCCCCTGATGGTCCCGCCGGGGAACGCGGCTTCGAGGCTCGCGGCCAGCAGCTCGCCGGCGACGCGCGCTCGCTCGACGAGCCCCTCGTCTTCGATTACCCGCAGGACGGCGAGCGCGGCGGCAGCCGGCACCGCGCCTCCCCCGAACGTGCTGCCGTGGTCGCCCGGCCGGAACGAGGCCGCGACGTCCGGCCGCGCCAGGCACGCGCCGATCGGGAGCCCCGCGGCGAGTCCCTTCGCGAGGCACAGGACGTCGGGCGTGATGCCGGCGGCTTCGAACGCGAACCACCGCCCGGTCCGCGCGATCCCGGTCTGAACCTCGTCGAGGACGAGCAGCGCGCTCGTCTCGTCACAGAGGCGCCGCACCTCCGGGAGGTAGCCGTCGGGGGGCACGACCACTCCGGCCTCGCCCTGGATCGGCTCGAGCACGACCGCGGCCACGTGGGGGCCGAGGGCACCGGCAAGCGCGGCGGCGTCGCCGAACGGCACGTGCACGACGTCGCCGACCAGCGGCTCGAACGGCGCGCGCTTCCCGGGTTGCCCGGTGACCGAGAGCGCGCCCATCGTGCGCCCGTGGAACCCTCCGTCGGCGGCGACGATCGTGCGCCTGTGCCCGCCGTGTCTCCGCGCGAGCTTCAACGCGGCTTCGACCGCCTCGGCGCCCGAGTTGCACAGGAACGCCTGCATCCCGCCGGTGAGGCCCGACAAACGTTCCGCCAGCGCCACCGCCGGATCGTTCTCGTACAGGTTCGAGACGTGGACGAGCTTCGCGGCCTGCTCCTGGATCGCCGCGGTCACGACGGGATGGCAGTGGCCGGTGCTCACCACGGCGATGCCCGCGACGAGGTCCAGGTACTCCTTCCCGGAGCCGTCGACGAGCGTCGCGCCGCGGCCGGAGACGAAGCGCACCGGCCACCGCCGGTACGTGTCCATCACGGGGGCCGCGGGCGTCGAGACCGGCGTCACGGCAGCACCTGCGTGCCGATGCCGTCGGGCGTGAAGATCTCGAGCAACAGCGCGTGCTCGACGCGGCCGTCCAGGACGTGGACCTTCGCGACGCCCGCGTCGAGCGCCGCGAGCGCTGACTCCATCTTCGGCCTCATCCCTTCGGACAGGTGCGGCACGAGCGCCTCGAGGTCGTCGCGCTTCATCTCCGAGAGGAGCGACGTGGGTTCGCCGAGGTCGCGGTAGAGGCCGTCGACGTTCGTGACGTACACGAGCTTCTCGGCGCGCAGGGCGCCGGCGACGGCCGCCGCGGCAACGTCCGCGTTCACGTTCAGCGTCTCGCCGTCGGAGGTGACGCCGAGCGACGCCACGACGGGAGTGAACCCTCCGTCGAGCAGCGCGTGCAGCAGGTCGGCCCGGACCTCGCTGACGGTGCCGACGCGGCCGAGCTCCTCGTCGGCAGCACGCTCCGCGACGAGCGTCGTCGCGTCGATGCCGGAGAGGCCCACGGCACAAACGCCTGCCGCGTTCACCCGCCGGACGAGCTCGGCGTTGATCTCCCCGATCAGCGTGGTCCGCACGACGCCGATCGACGCGTCGTCGGTGACGCGGAGGCCGCCGACGAACCGGGGCTCGACGCCGTGCAGCTCCATCGCGCGGGAGATCTGCGGCCCGCCGCCGTGGACGACGACGACCGCGACCCCGACAGACGCGAGCAACGCGACGTCCTGCGCGACCTTCGTCGCGAGCGCCGGATCGTCGAGCGGCTCCCCGCCGACCTTCACGACGACCACGCGGTCGCGGTACGAGCGGATGTAGGGGAGCGCCTCGACGAGCGTCGCGGCCTTGGACGCCGCGGTCACGACATCCCTCCCGCGTTCAACGTCACGTACTCCGGTGAGAGGTCGGTCGTGAGGATCTCGGCTCTCCCGGGGCCGTCGCCGACGCGGCACGCCACGACGACCTCGCCGGCTGCGAGCGCGTCCGCCGCCGCCGTCAAGGAGCCGCAGGGTTCGCCGGCGGCGAACACGACCTCGTCCCCCAGAGCGACCGTCACGCGCTCCGGCTCGAGCTTCGGGTCCGCCGCCCCGAGCGCCGCCACCACGCGGCCCCAGTTCGGGTCGCCGCCGTACACCGCCGCGCGCCAGAGGACGGAGTGGGCGACCGCGCGCGCGAGGGTCTCGGCAGCGGCCTCGTCGGAGGCGCCGTCGACCGCGATCCGCACGAGACGCGTCCCGCCTTCTGCGTCGCGCACCATCTGCTCCGCGAGGCCGGCACATACAGCGGTGAGGGGGCCGAGGAGCTCGTCCTCGCCTGCTGCGGCCCCCGCCCCGGACGCGAGCAGGAACACGGAGTCGTTGGTGCTCTGGCAGCCGTCGACGTCGACGCGGTCGAACGTGTCCCGCACCGCCCGCGTGAGCGCGGACTGCAGCGTGACCCCGTCTACGTCCGCGTCGGTCGCCACGAACGCCAGCATCGTCGCCATGTTCGGAGCCAGCATCGCGGCCCCCTTGGCGACGCCCACGACCTCGAAGCCCGCGCCCGCGTGCCGAGTGACCTTCGGGTGCGTGTCGGTCGTGAGGATCGCGTCGGCGAACGCAGCGGTGTCGTCGCCAAGGTGTCGCGCCGCGATCGGGAGCCCACCGAGCACGTTCGTCAGCGGCAGCGTCACGCCGATCGGCCCGGTCGACGCCACCGCGACCTCCTCGGGCGAGCACCCGAGGGCCGCGGCGGCTGCGTCCGCGGTGCGGGCCACGGCCTCGGCCCCCGCCGCGCCCGTGCACGCGTTCGCGTTTCCGCTGTTGACCACGACAGCTTGCACGGGACGGCCGAGCAACGAGCGCGACCACAGCACCGGAGCGGCCGCCGCGCCGCTCTGCGTGAAAGTCCCCGCCCATCGGACCGGACGCTCGGCGGAGACGATCCCGAGGTCGAGCTCCCCGCCGGGCTTGATCCCGCACGAGACACCCGCGCTGCGGATGCCCGCGGGCCACCTCACGGCCATACCGCGATCCCTTCGAGCCCGGTCGTCTCGGGGAGCCCGAGCGCGGCGTTCGCGTTCTGCACCGCCTGCCCCGCGGCCCCCTTGCCGAGGTTGTCGATAGCGGCGGAGCACACGAGGTATCCCGCGCGCGCGTCCACCCTCGCCGAGACCAGCGCGTGGTTCGTCCCCGCCACCGCCTTCGTCGACGGCCACTCGGGCGTGACGTGCACGAACGGCTCGTCCGCGTACGCGTCGTGGAGGACGTCGAGCGGGTCACCGGCGGGCTCCGAGCACAGCGGCGCGCGTGCTGTCACGAGGAGGCCGCGCGGCATCGGGACGAGATGCGGGGTGAACGACACCGTCGCCTCCATCCCCCCGAAGCCCGCGAGCCCGCGCTCGATCTCCCCGACGTGGCGGTGCGCGACGGTGCCGTACGCGGACGCGCCGCCGTCGACGTTCGCGAACAGCAGGCGATCCTCCGCGGCCCTCCCGGCCCCGGAGACGCCCGACAGCGCGTCGACCACCACAGGTCCGGTGATCCACCCGGCCCGCGCGAACGGGACGAGGCACAGCAGCGCCGCGGTCGGGTAGCAGCCGGGGTTCGCGATGCGCGTTCCCGCGTGACCGGGCCGCGCGAGCTCCGGAAGCCCGTACGTCCAGCCGGGGTGGGAGCGGAAGTCGTCCCCGAGGTCGACGACGATCTCTGCCGCGACCTCGCCGAGATGGTCCGGGAGAGCTCCGTGCGGGAGGCACGAGAAGCACAGCTGGGCCGACGCCGCGGCCTCGGCCACCGTCGTCAGCTCGAGGTCGAGCTCGTGCCGGAGGTGGGGGAGCGCGTCGCCCAGCGGCCGTCCCGCGTTCGCCCCGGCCGCCACCGCCGTGACCGTGATCGCCGGATGCCGCGCGAGGAGGCGCAACACCTCACCACCGGTGTATCCGGATGCGCCGAGTACCGCTGCAGAAGCTCCCATGGCGCTGCATCTTATACATATATGCGTATGGAAGATGCCACTCCTGCCCGAGGGCGCTAACGTCCGCCCGTGCCGAAGCCCG
Organism: Actinomycetota bacterium; assembly: GCA_035942255.1. Taxonomy (GTDB): domain Bacteria; phylum Actinomycetota; class CADDZG01; order CADDZG01; family WHSQ01; genus JALZEG01. The sequence goes on from DASZDG010000079.1 coordinate 86,043, forward strand.
CCGCTCTCCGCCCGGTCCCGATCGAGGCCGTCCGCCGTCTCGCTATCGAGGCTCAGGGGTTGGGCCGCGTCCGCGCCGGCGGCTCCCCGGCGGGGATCCTCGACCTGGTTACCCGTATGGGGTGCCTCCAGATCGACCCGATCTCGGTCGTCGCCCCGACGCAGCACCTCGTGCTCTGGAGCCGCACCGGGGGGTTCGACCGTGCCGGCTTCGACGACCTGCTGTGGAACGACCGCTCGCTGTTCCACTACTGGGCCCACGCGGCGTCGATCGTCCCGACCGCGGACTACCCGATCCACGCGCTGCTGATGAGGCGCTGGGGGCGGGGCGAGACGAAGTACGAGCAGCGCGTGCGCGAGTGGATCCGCGTCAACGCGCGGATGCGGCGCAGCATCGTGGACCAGCTGCGCGCGGAGGGCCCGCTGAAGCTCGCCGACCTCCGCAGGGTGCGGGCGCAGCCGTGGCAGTCGTCGGGATGGAACGACTCGCAGGACGTCCAGCGGATGATCGAGTTCCTCTGGATCAAGGGCATCGTCACGATCGCCGGGCGCGTCGGCGGAGCGCGCCTCTGGGACCTCATGGAGCGGTGGCTGCCGGAGTGGACGCCGCGCGAGACGTGGGCCGAACGGCGCGTCGTGGGGGCCGCGGCCGTGCGCTCGCTGCGCGCTCTAGGCGTCGCGACGCGCGGCCACGTCAACGCGCACTTCACGCGGGGCCGGTACTCCGGGCTCGCCGACGTGCTCGCGCGGCTCGCGCGTCGTGGCGAGGTCGAGGAGGTCGCGGTCGCCGAGGGGACGACGCGGCTCCCCGGGCGGTGGTACGTCCACGCCGCCGACGCCGAGCGCCTCGAGACGCTGTCGGGCGATGACTGGGAGGGGTCGTGCCGGCTGCTGTCGCCGTTCGACAACCTGATCTGCGACCGCGCCCGCACCGAGCTCCTCTGGGGCTTCGAGTACCGCATCGAGATCTACGTCCCGAAGGCCAAGCGCCGCTTCGGCTACTACGTGCTTCCGATCCTGTGGCACGACCGGCTGATCGGACGGATGGACGCGGCCTTCGACAAGGCGGCGGGGACCCTGCGCGTGCTGTCGGTGCACGCCGAGCGGTCGGTTCCCGCGGCCGGCGAGGACGTGGCGGCGGCCGCCGGCGACCTCGCTTCCTTCCTAGGGGCGACCTCGGTCGAGTGGCCGGCGAAACGGCCCCGGGCCTGGGCCCGCGCGCTCGCCTAGTCCGGGAGGGTACGGGCCGGTCGCCGCCGAATCATGAGGGCGGGATGAGGACGCACGGGTGGAAGGCCGCCGTCGTATGCGCTGCCCTGGTAGGGGTGGCCGCAATCGCGCCCGGCGCGGGGGCCGCTGCTGCGCCGCCTCGTGCGGAGGCCGTGGTCGCGCTGATCGACACCGGCATCAACCCGTACAGCCCCGCGTTCCGCGACAAGTCGCCGCTCGCGCGGCGCCACCCGTCGACGTACCTCCCGGGCTACCCGAAGGACGCGATCGCGCTGAGGCTCACGCTCGACGTCCCGTACGAGGAGGCGATAGAGCGCGACGAGGCCGTGTGGAAGTCGGTCCAGGGCGGGAAGCTCTACTGGGTCGCGGGCACCCGCATCGTCGGAGCCATCTCGTTCGGCGCCGGCGGCACCAGTTGCCCGTCGCCCGTCCAGGTCCCGCCGGTCGGCGCCTTCCTCCAGGAGCAGTGCACCGAGCACAAGATCCTCGACGACCACGGCCACGGTTCGATGACGGCGTCCCGCGCCGCGGGGGCGCCGAGCTCGCTCGCGCCGGGGGCACGGATCGTCGCCATCGAGGGACTGGGCGCGCGCAGCGTCGAGTGGGCCGCGGACCAGGGGTGGATCGACGTCCAGTCGAACTCGTGGATCAGCCTCGTCCCGCCGCCGGTGCCGAGCGGCGTGACCGCGGCCTTCTCGCGCGCGGCCTCGAAGATGCTGACGCTCGCCGCGTCGGGCAACGGCACCGCGTACCTCGCGGGGGCCGCGCCGACCCCGACCTACCTGCTCTCGACCGCTCCGCCCGGGGTCGTCCTCGTCGGTGGTCACGACAACGGCAAGTCGACGCTGTGGGCGGGATCGCCGCCGCACGTCGTCGCGGACGCGTACGCGGGCATGACCGCTATCGCGCGTTCGGTGGAGGAGATGCGCCCCGACCCGATCGCGTGCTGCACGAGCGCGGCGTCGCCGTACGCCGCCGGGGGAGCGGCTGCGGTGATCGCGGAGGCGCGGCGCCTCCTCGGATCGTCCGGCGCCGGCGTCCACGAAGGGATCGTCGCCTGCGGCCGGACGGGGGCCGTGGCCAAGGGCCCGCTCGCCGACGGCATCTTCACGCTTCAGGAGCTGAAAGACGTCTTCCTGCACACTGCCGAGGCATTGCCCTCGGAGGGCCGGGACGACGGCGACATCCACTGGGCCGGCGACCCCAGGGCCCCCGACCATCCCGAGTTCGGCCCCGGCGCGAACCCCTTCTGCGTCGGCTGCACGACGACGCCGTTGCCGTGGAAGACGCTGCCGGGCGCGGCCGACGCCTATGCGTTCGTGGGCTACGGAGGCATCAACGAGCACTCCGTCGCGGCGGCGGTCGCGGTGCTGCGCGGCGAGGAGGACATGCCGGACCGTCCGCTGGCGGACGCGCAGTACGAGGCGGACCAGGAGGTGAGGGGTGCGTTCTTCGGAGCGAACGACCTCACCGAGCCGAAGGAGCCGGCGAAGACCTGCCCCTAGTCGGGGGCTGCTGAGCTAACGCGCGGAGAAGGCCAGCGTCGTAGACGGGGAGATGTACGTGCCCCGGTTGTCGCCGGCGCAGATGGCGGCGATCGCACCCTTCGCCTCGACGTCGAACACGTGCAACGGCATCTGGTAGTCGCGGGCGAGCACGATCGCAGACTGGTCCATCACGCGGATGTCCCGTTCGAGCACGTCCTGATAGCCGATCGTCTGGTACTTCCGGGCGCTCGCGTCGAAGCGCGGGTCCTTGTCGTAGATCCCGTCGGTCCCGTCCTTCGCCAGCAGGATCGCCTCGGCGTCGAGCTCGATCGCGCGCTGGACGGCGGGGTAGTCCGTGGTCACGAAGGGCTGGCCGATCCCGCAGCCGAGCAGGACCACGCGCCCCTGCGTGAGATGGGCGATCGCCCGCAGCCGGATGAACGGCTCGGCCATCGCCGGCATCGGCAGCGCGGTCATCAGCCTGACGTCCTCGACGCCGTGGTTCTTCAGGACGCCGCGCAGCAGGATGCCGTTCATCACGGTGCCGAGCATGCCGACGTTGTCGGCCTCGGCCCGGCCGATGCCCCACTCGCCGGCCGCGTTCCCGCGGAAGAAGTTCCCGCCACCGACGACGACGGCGACCTCGACGCCGAGGTCGTGCGCCGCGACGAGCTCTTCGGCGACGTGCTTGAACGCGTCGGAGTCGAGGCCGAACGGGTCCTCGCCTGCGAAGGCGCGGCCGCTCAGCTTGATGACTACGCGCTTGTACCTGACCCCGGACACGGGCCGTAGTCTACCGGCGCCCGCTTCGGGGGCCGCGTGGCCTACCGGAAGGGGCAGCCGCCGAACTTCTCGAACGGCGCGCAGAGCGCGCGCATGACCGTGTAGCAGATCTGCTCCTCGCCCGAGAAGTCCGGGCCGAGCGGGTCCGGGTCGCAGGTCGAGGCGTGCGCGGGCGTGATGGTGAAGAGGCTCGATGCCGCAGCGAAGGCCGCGACGAGGCCGACGGTGACGCGGGTACGAATGATGTTCCCCACCTCCTGGCTAGGCGCGGGCGTCCTGCCCGCTTGCATTGTCCGCCGGAGTCTTGGACATGGGGGCGTCCGAATCCTCCCCCCCAGCCGACGTCGTGATTGATTTCGCCCGCCCGGCGGTGACACCGACGTGGAGTCGACACGAGCCCGCGCGCGCCTGCCGAAGACCTCGAGATGCTGCGCGGGGGCTGACCCTGAGCGTCAGTCCTTCTTCTTCAGGGCCTTCCACGTGTCGGGCCCGACGACACCGTCGACCTCGAGACCCTGGCTGCGCTGGAACGCCTCCACGGCCTTCTTGGTCGCGGGGCCGAAGACGCCGTCGGCCGTGACCGCATTGCCGCTCTTCGCGAGCAGTCGCTGGGCCCTCCGGACGTCCTCGCCACGCATCAACGGCTGCTGCAGCTGCAGCATGCGGCGACCCGCGCCGCCACCACCGTCTCCGTGGGCGCCGGTCTTGACGCCGTCGAACGCGGGGACGCCGAACCCACCACCCGAACCCACGGTCGCGCGCGAACGGAGCTGCCGCGCCACGCTTCCGCCGGAACGGCTCCCGGCGACGTTGGTGTTGCCCTCCCAGCTGTAGAACGAGCCGTTGCTGAGGACCTGGTCGACGATACCGACGTGGGCGATGCGGCCTTCGGAAGGCCAGTAGAAGAAGACGACGTAGCCGCGCTCGATGTTGCCGTTCTGCGGGACCCACATGTCCGCGCGCTGGAACCACGCGGCGCCCGAGGGCGTGTAGGCGAATCCCTTGGCGGTGCTGGCCGGGAGCGGCAAGCCCGCGTCGAAGAACCAGTAGGACACCGCCATCGCGCACCAGGGCTGGCCGTTCAGGCCGTACCACGCCCCGAACTTCGTCTGGTTCGTGCCCGTCTCGTTGTAGCCGTTGTCGGCGGAGGCGCGCGCGAGGACGTCAGCCGGCGTTGTCATCGGGAGCCTCCTGCGGGTCCTCCGGGCGTGGCGAGTTGTCCGTCTGCTTCAAGAGCTCGGCTTCGCGCTTGCGGCGTTCCTCATCCGACGTCCCGGCGTCGACGTGCTTGACCCCTTTATCTTCGTCCGGTCGATAGGCCAATTCTTGACCCCCCTCTCCCCGCGCGTGGTTTTCCAAGTTAAGCGGATCGATACAGGCGGTCAAGGGGGGGCTCGCACGTGTCGATCCCAGCCATTGTTCGCGCCGGGCCGGCGCGCGCTTATCGCACCCGTTCACGGGGCCCGCGGGCGGGCTCTTGACACAACCGCTTAACTGCGGGCAAAGTCAGGGACAGCGGCGGACGAGGGGCGACGACACGACGTGACTAATTCCTCAAAGGCGCGGCCTGGCTCGATCCAGCCCGTGCGCCCGGCCAAGGTCGCGCGGACGACGCGTGTTCGTGCCGCTCGCGGGCCGCCTCCAGGGGAAGGCCGGCGTTCGACGCGAGCGGGGGAACGACCCACAGCGCAGTGCGCGGAAGAAGGGGGTGCGTAAAGCCGCGGTCACGCGGACTCAGTCGTAGCTCGGGAGTGGCTCTGCTGTAACCAGCGCTGGATTGGAGAGGCCATGGAAGCTCGGGAAGTGATCAAGGCGCTTCAGGGGATCGGGTTCCCGACCTCGAACGACGTCACGGACAAGCAACGCCGTGAAGCGGTTCTCGATTTTCAGAGAGGGTTCACCTTCGGAAGGCCACTTGTCCAAGACGGGTTCGCGGGATCGAAGACGGAAGAGGCATTGCGATTCTGCCTCAGGAAGGACGGGCGCTGCTCCGAGAACTTCCGGTTCGCGGAGTTCGAATCCAAGGGCAATCAGGACTTCACGATCAAGGTCAGCGCTGCCCTCGTACTGGGTCTCGAGGAGCTCAGGATGGAAGTCGGTCCGATCACAGTCCTGTCCGGCTACCGGGACCCAGCTCATAACGAGGACGAGGGTGGGAAGCCGAACAGCCAGCATCTCTTCGGCAACGCCATGGACCCGGTGACCATGTTCCCCTTGGCTGCGGTGCTGCGCGTGAAGCGCTTCTCGGGCATCGGTACCGACGCTTCACCGTCGGGTCCGGTCCGGCACATCGACGTCCGCCACGTGGGTCCGAATACGACCGGTTCCTCGGTCGAGCGTCCCGCGAGGTTCGTGGAGTAGCAAGACCGACTTAGAGGGGGCTTCGCGGGTCGTCGCGGCGAGTCCCAACCGATGGACCGCGATCCCATCCGCTGCAACCACGAACCCCGTTTCGGAATGGAGGGGTCAGGTTGATACGTGGCTATGACGTGTCCCACCATCAGGGTGACTTCGACCACGCGAAGGCCGCTGCGGAAGGCTTTGATTTCTGTATCGTCAAAGCCACCGAAGGCGCGACCTTCAAGGACCCGAAGTTCGAACGCAACTGGCGCCGCCTGGGCGACCTCGGCCTGACCCGCGGCGCTTACCACTTCGGGCGGCCGGGCTCCAACCCGGCTCGCGTCGAAGCTCGGTTCTACCTCGAGACAGCGAATCTCGGCGACCGCGACATGCGGCCGATCCTCGATCTCGAGGACTTCGGCGAGAGGCGCCTCGACCCGGCGGCCCTGGCGGACTGGGTGCGGAACTGGGTCGCAGAAGTTGCCGGCGCCACAGGGAAAAGGGCGATCATCTATACGGGTCGGTTCTGGATCGACAATCTGCCGAATCAAACGGACAACTTCAAGACCGATCTCTGGGTGCCGCGCTACTCGAACGCCATGAGCGATCCGATCCTCCCCGCGGCGTGGAGACGCTACGCCCTGTGGCAGTGGGCGGGTACCTCGGGCGACGACTTCTTCCCCCAAGATCTCGGTCCGGTGCAGCGGAAACTCGGACCCCAAGCGCGTCTCACCGTCGCCGGGAGAAAGGTCGACCAGAACGTCGGGAGGGAGGGAGTGTCACTCTCCGACCTCGTCGGCAAGCCTGCGTGATCCAGAAGGAACACGATAACGAACGGCTACGAGGCGACTATGGAGAGGAAATGAGGAACCCGGCGCGGCATCCGCGGGCGACCAGGGGCGACCGTCAGAGATCTAGCCAGAACGCATACGAGGCCGCCCGTTCGACGAGAGACGCCGCTTCGTACCAATGCGAGAGCGAGTACGTTCCCGCGCTCAATCCCGCGGTCGCGGAGTAGAAACCCTTCCCGTTCTCGACCCCGACTTCGTCGGGGCCGTACTGGATGGTCTCCACCATCGGGTCCTCGGCCGTTGGGCAGTGCGGACCCCACGCGAGTGGTTCCGGCCCGCTCGGGTGGCCTCGTCCCACGCAGCGTCCGAACTCGCCGGCCACCCACGCGCGGTTCACGATGACCATGTAGCTGAAAACCAACCCGCCGTCCGTCTCGAACTCCCCTGAGCCGCCCGCCGTGTACATCGCTTTGCCGGGAGCGTCGATATGCGTCGTCATCACTTCGCTGTCGAAGCCGGCGTCGCCCGACGCGCGGATCCGGGTCTTCCCGGTCAGACCGTCAAGCGTGAGGACCACTTCGGCGGGACCTTCGTCGGTGACGAGATACAGCTTGTAGTCCCCCGCGGGCAGCGCAAACGCGCCTTCCTCTTGCACGGGGCCTTCCGCACCGAGCGGCAGCAGGAACTCGATCGGCCGGTCTTCGGAGAAGAACGGCGGGCCGCTCGGGAGTCGGCCGCCGAGCAGGCCGAAGAGTTCGTCCGACTCGCGCACCAGAGCGAACGCGACGATCCCCTCCGGGGGTCCATGCGTCTCGAAGCCCGGGATCTCGTTGACCCCGTCACGCAGGGAGACGGGCCTGGGCAGCCGGACCGGGACGACCGATGTGTCGTCCGCGAGGACGCGAGTGGTGCGGGCGAGGGCGGGGCGGGTGGTCGGCCGCGCCGACGCTGAGGCTCCGACGCCCAGGCTCACGAGCGCGGTGACGAGGGTTACCGACGCGAGCTTCCGGCAGGCCATCCCCATGGCTTCTCCTGACGTGTGTGCACCTGAAAGAAACGGTTCGTAACCCCTCGGCTTACGGTTCGCCGGGGGCAGCATCCTTCCTGCTCGGCCCCCTCGGGCGCAGCTAGGCACCGGGGCCGCCGGGCTCCCCGGACGCCTCCGTGTCCGTCTCGGGGAGCAGATCCGTCGGATAGGGAACCGAGCAACCGCTGGTCGAGGCGATGCCGCCGCCCACGACGTACTGCGTCTGAGCCCTCCAACACAGCCTCATCGGCGCGAAGGGCACGAACGCGGTTCCCGCCGTCGCTACGACGTTCCCGAAGGAAGCGAGTGGTGGAGCGGTGTGGATCCCATTTCCTGCGTAAAGGGCGCACTCCATGGACGTGGACGCGACCACGCCCACGACCACTGCGTTGCACTCGAACTCGACGAGTATCTGGTTCGTGCCAACGAGCTGCCCGGCATAGGTGCCGGAAGCCATGATCCGGCTGTCGACGTCGGGGTCGAGGCTGATGCCGCCGCCGGCGACCGTCGCCGATGCACCGTCTAGGTACGGCACCGAGAGGGCGAGGATCAGCATCACGATTGACAGCGCTCTCCGGCGGGGCATCAGGACTCCTTTCGTCTTGGTGGCGTGACGTGGAGAGGCCCCTGCGGGGCCATGGCGCAGGGGCCTCTCCGACTGTCGCCTGCCACACCTCGACAGGGCATGGCGTGGATCGATCTCTTCTCTAGACGTCGAGCGTGCAGCCGCTGCTGGAAACCGTCGTTCCGCCGACCACGAACGTTCCGACGGCGCTCCAGCAGAGCTTCACAGGTGCGAGCGGAACGGTGGCGATGCCGGCGGTGGCCGCGGCGTTTCCGGGCAGCGCGACGTTCTGCGCGCTGACGCTGCCGTTCGCCGCGTGGAGCGTGCAGCTCGTGATCGCCGTCGACGCCGCGACGCCGATCGACTCGGCGTTGCACTCGAACTCGATGAGCAGCTGGTTCGTGCCGAGCAGCTGTCCCGTGTAGTTGCCGGACGCCACGACCCTGTTGGTGCCGTTCACACCGACGCTGGCGCCGACGCCACCGAACCCGGTACCCGCTGCGGCAGACGTGAGCGGAAGAACCGCCATGCCCACGGCCGCGGCAATGCCTGCAATGCTTCTCGAAACTCGCATAGATCAGTCTCCTTTGACTTGATGCGACGCGTTTGGAAGATCCCGTAACGTCCGAGAGCCGTTCGTCCCCTCGTTTGGCCCGGCCCAGCGTCCCCCTCGTTCGCGACCGGATCTCCAAGTTGTGAACCTTCTAGTTCAGCGACTGCGGGTTAACTCCTTCGTCAAACCAACGTTTTCTTCGCGAGCCGGCGGAAATCGCGGCCCCCGCGGTCCGGCAATCTTTGTGGATCAGGCTGTAACGATTCCGGCTCCCGGATCACCAACGGGTGATGAACGACGATTGCACCCGTGGAGCTCGATGATGTCTTCCGCGCCCATCAGCGGTCCGTGTACGCGTACCTCCTGCGCACGGTGGGTGACGAGCGGACGGCCGAGGAGCTCACGCAGGAGGCCTTCTACAGGGCGTGCGTGGCTGCGCTGCGGTTCCGCGGCGAGTCCTCGGTCCGCACGTGGCTGTTCGGCATCGCACGCAAGGTCCTGCTCGAGCACCTCAGGCACCGCGCTCGGGTGGAGCCTTCCGCCGACCCTGGACCCGCGGCGGCGGAGCACGTCGAGCACGAGGACCGCGTCGACCTCGAGCGCGCGTTCGCGCGCCTGTCGATCGACGATCGGGAGGTCTTGATGCTCGTCGACGTGCTCGGCTTCGAGCCGCGCGAGGCCGCGGGGACGCTGGAGATAGATCCCGGCGCGCTGCGCGTCCGCCTGCACCGGGCGCGCCGCCGGCTCCGCGACGCCTACACCGGAGGCGCCAGTGGCTGACGACCGACCTCTCGACCTGACCGCGCTGGGTGACGTCGCGGCCCCCGACCTCGTGAGCGGCGCGCTGCGGCGCTTTCGCAGGAGGGTGTTCACGACGGGAGCCCTCGTCGCGGTGTCCGCCCTCGGTCTGGCCGGTGGGATCGCGTGGGCGACGGTGTTCAACCGGACCCTCGCCGAGCAGGTGGACGCAGCTCCGGGCGCCGACGTCGGCGTAGTCCTGTCGGACGAGCGCGCGGTGACGCTGCTGGAGCGCGTGGCGCGCACCGACGACGGTCTAGCCCTCCACCTGCACCTCGCGACCCCGGGGGCAGGGCGTGGCTCGAACTACTTCTACTCGTTCGATGGAGCTCGCAACTTCTACGACGAAGGCTCGCAGAGGGTCCACGACTTCTACTACGTGGTCGCTCCACCACTCGACGGCGTCGTCGACGGCGAGCTGCGGCTGCAGACGGGCTGCGACTCGCCGCGGTTCGAGCGCTCGTGCGAGGTCGAGTCCGAGAAGGTCCATTCGTTCACGATCGACTTGGAGCAGCTTCGGGTACCGGCGGCGATATGGAAGGAGTGACGATGTCAGCGGACACTGTGGTGATGGCACGGAGGCAGGCGACGGGCATTGCGGCGGCGGGGTGGGCGCTGGGCGCGCTCGTGGTAGCGGTCGCACTTAGCTTCGTGACGAACATCCTGTTCTCGGACGTGCTGGACGCGGCGATCGATCCGATCACGGGCGGAGGCGTGGTCCCGGAATGGATCGAGGCGATCGGCGGCGGGCTGATCGTTGGAGGCGCGGTCGGGCTCGTCATCGGGAGCCGCGTGGGCCGCGGCGCGGTGGCCCTCGCAGGATTCGTGACGTTTCTCTACCTCGCCCTGTGGCCCTTCGGGACGCTGTTCTGGAGCGCCGGGCCGATGGTGGCGAGCCTGTTCGCCCACCTGCTGGCGGCGATGGCGACGGCAAGGGCCCTGCAGCACCGGGCGCGTCACTGAGGAGCCCGTTACGCATACCGTGACGCATTCCTCACTGAGGAACCTTCGCCCCCGTCCAGGCGTTTGAGGGGTATGCGCAAGATGAGGGCGGGGCTCGTTCTGGTGTTCTGTCTGGCCGCTGCGGCCCCCGCCGCGGCGGTCGGGAGCAACGGCCCGATCGCCTACGAGGTTCACGGCAGGACAGGGGCGGAGGGCACGTGCAGCGACATCGCCACAGCGCCGCCGGGAGGACGTCGGAGGTTCGTGGCGGAGACGGACGACTGCGAGCAAGGCGGCCGCTTCTCGCCGTCGGGCCGCCGGATCGCGTGGACGGCCTACGGCAGCGGCCCCCGCGCTTCGACGCGGCTGTACGTCGCCGGCCGGCGCGGACGCGCACCGCGTGAGGTCGCGGAGAGGGTCTTCGGGTGGGGGTGGTCCAACACCGGCGAGGAGCTCGTCTACGTGACGGTTCCCCCGCCACCGCTGCCCGCCGAGCCGGACCTCTGGGTGACGGACGCGTTCGGGAACGAGCGCAAACGCTTGACCGATACACCGGAACGCCCCGAGAGCCACCCGTCGTGGTCACCAGACGGCTCTCTGATCGCGTTCCTCGCCAACGGCGACCTTTACACGATGGCGCCCGACGGCACCGACGAGGTCCGGCTCACGGAAGGCGCGGAGATCACGCCGATCGGTTGGGGCGGCGGAGACAGCTATCCGGTGTGGTCTCCGGACTCGTCGAAGATCGCGGTCGTGAGCACGCGTGACGACACCTCGAGCGACGACGGCGGCCTGGCTTGGACGGCCGAGATCTACGTGACGTCGTCCACCGGCGGCGAGATGACCAACGTCAGCAACCTCCCCGAGACGAAGGACGTGCAACCTCAGTGGCTGGACGACCGCCGGCTTGTGTGGGTCGCCGGGTACGAGGAGTGCGAGGGCGACTGCGACGACGACATCTACGTCGCGCGATGGGACGGCAACCGGCGCCGGATCCTGGCGGGAGGCCCACACACCGAGACGGCGCCGACCGTGTCGCCGAACGAGAAGTGGATCGCCTTCAACTGGATCGAGCGCAGGGAGCGACCCCGAGGTCCGTACAACTGGGCCGTCTACAAGATCCGCTCCGACGGAACGCGCCTGACGAAGCTCGTGGGCGTGCGAGCGGCGTCTTACCGCGTAACCGATTGGGCCCCCAAAGACATCCGCTGACAACCGGCGCTTCGCGATCGCCTTGATGCCGTAATCGTAAGAGTCGTGGGCCGACGCGGGCTAGGAGCATGCTGGGGCTAGGGGCCTAATCCGAAGGTTCAGGGATACGAACCACTCGACCGTTGCTCAATTCGCTCTATCGTTCCGGTGTGATCCGGCTCGACCTGCCCGATGATCTCGCCCTCGCGTTCGCCGAAGGACCGGTCTTCGACCTTTATGCGGTAGGGCCGTGGCGGGTACCGGACGGTTTCCTCGACGATCTCAAGGGCCGAGCGGCGCGCGCCGTCGCTGACGAGCGGATCGCGGGTTGGGACGCGACCCACGCCCACGCGACGTACCGGCGACCGACGAACGGGGTCCCCGAGACGCTCGACCTCGTGTTCCAGTTCCTGTGCGGCGCGTGTGCGATCCGCTCCGGCTACTGGGGTGACGTGGTGTGGAGCTTCACCGACCCTTACTGGGCGAACCCGCCCGGGGCGCGCACACCGAACTGGAACTACCTGCGGACCCAGGCGGGCTCGTGGCGTCCACCCGGGTGGCTGCTGCAGACGACCGCCGGCGACGACCCCGCCAGGCGCCGGACCGCGCTCGAGGTGACGCGGTCGATCGTCGACGTGTTCGCGGAGCTCGACCCGGTGGCCGCGCGGCGTACCGCGCTGACACGGCTGTTCGACCGACGGCTCGCGGGGGCGCTCGAAGAGGACGTCCGCGCGCCGGTCGACGGCCTCGCCGACCAGTGGGCGCGTGCCGCCGACGACGAGACGCTCGCGGTGCTTCCCGAGTTGAGCGGGCCGGCGGGCTACTTCGCGTGGGCGCTCGAGGGTTTCACCGATGTCCACAATTACATTTGCAACGTCGTCGGCGACGGCGACGACGCCGAGAGCGCGTTCGCTAACCTGGTGATCGCCGCGAAGCTCGACCACGTCCCCGCCGAGCTCGCCGCGGCCGGTCATCAGGCCGAGCTCCCGCGGGTCGAGGAACGCGTCCGAGCATTGCAGCCGGGCTTCGTTCCGGAGACGTGGAGGGACGCTACGGCGCGCTGGCTAGTCCGCGCGACGATCCGCGGCGAGCTGGCCGCGTGCCGCGCCTGGCTGGACCTGGCTATGCGCCTCACGGGCGCGGCGACCGGACTCCCGGGACGCGCGCTGCTGCCCCCATCGACGATATGGGTGCCGGTCGGCACCTTCGAATGGAACGTCCGATCGCTGCTGGCGAACCGCCCGGTGGCAAATCCGGTTGGGAAGCGCTTTGCCGCTACAGAAGAGGAGGACGAGAAGAGCGCGTCACCGTCGTTGGGCTTCAACGTCGTGGGACAGCCCGAGCTGGAGAACGCGCTCTTCGATGCGGCGACGAGAGGTGGCCCCATACGCCTGCTCGTCGCCGGGCCGCCCGGCAGCGGCAAGGGACTTGCCGTCGCTGCCGTGACGGATCTCCTGAGCAGGCGCGGTCTCGTCGAGCTGCCGGTCTGGCTGCCGGCCGGGATGGTGACCGAGAAGACGGTCGCCGGTGCGGTCGAGCGCTTGCGCTACGAGGCCGACCGGTGCACGGGAAAGGGTCTCCTCGTCCTGGAGGGACTGGACGAGATGATGAGTGTGGGGGAGTCGGCGGAGGAGACCGGCCAGGAGCTCCTCCGTCTGCTGGAATCACGCCCCGACTTCCATGTCGTGGCCCTGTGTGACCCCCGCGGCGATGCGAACGTCTTCGCTGCCAACCCCGTCCTCGAGCGCGCGTTCCGCGTCGTGCGCACGCGCGACTTCGACGAGGCCACCTTCGCCCAGATATTCCGCCACAAGGTGGAGCAACTTGGTGGGCAGACGGACGACGCCACCGTGGCCGAGGCGGCGAGACGACTCGTGGAGATGCGCCCCTTCCGCAATCTCCGCAACGGTCACCTGGTAGGCGCTCTGGCTACTGAGGCCGTAGTGCGAGCGCGGACGCGCGTCGGCGAGAACCGCCCGGCGGTGGCGGTCGAGGACCTGCCGAAGGACGTGACGGGCCAACGACCCGAGGACGATCCGTTTGCCGAGCTAGATGCACTCGTAGGGCTAGAGGTCGTGAAAGAGGAAGTGCGCCTGCTTACGGCCGAGGCGAAGGCCGAACGTGCGCGCCGCGAGGCCGGTGTCAAGGTCGCGCCGCCGACACGCCATCTTGCCTTCACCGGAAACCCGGGGACGGCCAAGACGACGGTTGCCCGGATCCTCGCCCGCATCTATCAATCGCTGGATCTGCTATCGGGGGGCCATCTCGTCGAGGTCTCCCGCGCCGAGCTCGTCGGCCGCTACATCGGACAGACGGCGCCGCTGGTCCGCGCCGCGGTAGAGCGCGCGCTTGGCGGCGTGCTGTTCATCGACGAGGCGTACGCCCTCACACCGCTCGACAGCGACATTGACTTCGGACACGAGGCCGTGGCGACGCTCGTCAAGCTGATGGAGGACCACCGCAACGATCTCGTCGTGATCGTCGCCGGCTACGAGGAGGACATGGACCACTTCCTCGGAT
>DASZDG010000080.1:0-14981 GCA_035942255.1 Actinomycetota bacterium
ATCCCAGTGTGTGGAGGGAGGCTTCGAAGAGATTCCGGGCGAAAAGCGTCAGAAAGGGCAGGTTCTTCGGCGAGAACACGCCGTGCCCGAAGGAAGTGACGCGCTGGTATGCATTGCTCCTCGAGAAGATGGGGATCCCAGTATCAGTTGGTTGATGATTTGCGGGGCCGCCCCCCGCGACATAGGTATGTCGGGACGCGCAAGAGGCGGCCCGAGGCCGCCTCTTGGTCAGTCGATGGGAGCTCCGGGGGCGGGACTCGAACCCGCAACCTACCGGTTAACAGCCGGTTGCTCTGCCGGTTGAGCTACCCCGGATCGACGGGTCACATCCTATCGGGACGGGGCCTCGCCGGACGACGCGGCCCCCGGTTCGGCGCCCGGCAAAGCGGGCATACGATCATCATCCGAGCGCTCACATCTTCTACGGGAGGTCGACATGCGGGGTCGTCTGGGACTACTGATCGGGTTCGGCGCGGGCTACGTCCTGGGTGCGAAGGCGGGGACCGAGCGCTACGAGCAGCTCCAGAGGCTCTACGACAACCTCGTCAGCTCGCCTGGCTTCCAGCAGGCGACCGGTAAGGCGAAGGAGGCCGTGGGCTCGGGCCTCGAGCAGGCGAAGGACCTGGCGTCGGACGGCATCGCGAAGGTCAAGGGCGGAGACGGCCACCCGTCGGGCCTGTCGGTCGCTCCCCCGCCGCAGAGCTAACCGCGCGTCGAGGGCTGCCGCTCCTACTCCAGATAATCTCTTAGCTTCTGGCTGCGCGAGGGGTGGCGCAGCTTCGACAGCGTCTTCGACTCGATCTGGCGGATGCGCTCGCGGGTCACGCCGAACTTCTTACCGACCTCTTCGAGCGTGCACGGCTGCCCGTCGACGAGGCCGAACCGGAGCCGGATGACCTCCTTCTCACGGTCCGACAACGTGTGGAGGACAGACTCGAGCTGCTCCTGAAGCAACCGGAACGACGCGCGCTCGAGCGGGACGACGGCCTCGGAGTCCTCGATGAAGTCGCCGAGGTGTGAGTCCTCCTCCTCGCCGATCGGCGTCTCGAGCGACACCGGCTCCTGGCTGATCTTCTGGATCTCGCGGACCTTCTCGGGCGGGAGCTCCATCTGCTCGCCGATCTCCTCGGCCGTCGGCTCCCGGCCCAGGTCCTGCAGCAGCTGCCGCTGTATGCGCAGCAGCTTGTTGATCGTCTCGACCATGTGGACCGGTATGCGGATCGTCCGTGCCTGGTCTGCAATCGCACGGGTGATCGCCTGCCGGATCCACCACGTCGCGTACGTCGAGAACTTGTAGCCCTTCGTGTAGTCGAACTTCTCGACGGCACGGATGAGGCCGAGGTTCCCCTCCTGGATCAGGTCCAGGAACGCCATCCCGCGGCCCACGTAGCGCTTCGCGATCGAGACCACGAGGCGCAGGTTCGCCTCGACGAGGTGCCGCTTGGCCCGGCCTCCGTCGGAGCTCAGCCACCGCAGCTCTATGCGCTCATCGTCGGGGAGGTCCTCGCCGGCCGCCTCGAGCTTCGCGTCCGCGAGCACGCCGGCCTCGATCCGCTTCGCGAGCGAGACCTCTTCCTGCGCGGTCAGCAACGCCACGCGGCCGATCTCCTTCAGGTACATGCGGACGGGATCGTTCGTCGGCGCCTTGAGCGCCATGTCGACCTCACGCCGGGCGCGCACCCGGTCCTCGTCGACGTCCGGCGCGGCGACAACCGGCTCGTCCGCCTCCTCTTCCTCTTCCTCGATCACCTCGTCCTCGACGACGTCGACGCCGAGGTCGATCAGACGCTGGTAGACCGCGTCGGTCTCGTCGGGATTGAGGTCGAGCGTGGACAGCTTGTCCGCGAGCTCGGCGGCCGTGATCGACCCGTCGGCCTTCGCGGCGCGCGTGATGCGGTCGACCTCGAGCTGCGCGGGCGTGACGTCGGTGATCGTCGCGGCGGGAGCGGCCCCTTCGGGCGCGGCCGGCGGCGGCGGAACCGTGGTGGCTTCGTTGTCGCTCATCTACGCGGCCCCCTGCACCTTGCGAAGCAGGTCACGCCTCGTCGCCTCGAGCCCGACCAGCTCCGTGAACAGCTCGTCGTGCCGTTGTGGGTCGTCCAATGGGTTGATCTCCTGAAGAGTGTTGCGCCGGCTCTTTATGTCCCGCTCCAGGCCGAAGACCTGCAAGCGTACGAAGACCTCCCGCAATCTAGCGTGAAGCTCGTCGTCCTCGGGGACATCGGCGCCCACGATGAGCTCCGTGAACAGCGACAGCGCGTCGGGTGACAGCTGTTGCGCGAACGCCGGGCCTTCGACGGCACGCCCTTCCTCCAGCCATGCCCGCGCCTGAGTGAACAGCTCGCGGCGAGCGGACGAGGTGAAGTGTGCGGGGTCGACGTCCTTCGTCCAGGGACCCGCTTCGTGAGTCCGTAGCAACAGCAACTGGAGCGCCTCCCGCTCTACCTTCACGTGCCCAGGGAAGCGCCGGTCGCGCGCGACGTCGGTCTCTGCTCCCCCCGATCCCGACGCCCGGGAACGCCCTTCCTGCAGCGCCCGGTGCACTACTTCGGGATCCACCCCGATCCGCTTCGCCGCCATGAACGCGTACTCGTGGCGCGCTATCGGATCAGGGTGCCACCCTAGCACCTCACACGCTTCTCTCACGGCGTGGGAGCGGGCTTCCGGGGTGTCCAAAGGAAGCTTGGCAAGCGTCTGTTCCAGCTTGAACTCGAGCAACGGCTGCGCCGCGTCGATGACCTTGCGAATGCCTTCGTCACCGTCGCTCTTGGCGACGTCGGCGGGGTCGCGGCCCGGTGGCAGCGGCGCGACGAGCACCTCCATCCCGATCCGGTGGTGGATGCCGAAGCCGCGCTCGGTCGCGCCCGCGCCGGCCGCGTCGGCGTCGAACATCAGGACGGCGCGCGAGGAGAACTTCTTCAGCTGCTCGAAGTGCGTGTCCCCCAGCGCGACGCCGTTCGTGGCGACCGCCTCCTCGACCCCGGCCTCGTGCAGCGCGATCACGTCGGTGTACCCCTCGACCACGAGGGCCGCGCCGCGGGCGATCGCCGACTTCGCGCGGTTCAGCCCGTACATCACGCGCGACTTCGAGAACACGGGCGTCTCCGACGTGTTCAGGTACTTCGGCTGCTGGTCGCCCAGGGCGCGGGCGCCGAAGCCGACGACGTCGCCCTGCAGGTTCCACGTCGGGAACGTGATGCGTCGCCGGAACGTGTCGTAGAGCGACCCATCCTTGTCGCTGACCCGGGCGAGGTCGGCCTGGAGGATCTCGTCCTGCTTGAAGCCCTTCGACAGGAGGTGGCGGGCGAGCGCGTTGCGTCCCGGGGCGTACCCGAGCTGCCACCGCTCGGCCACCTCGCGCCCGAACCCGCGGCTCTCGAGGTACGTGCGCGCGTCGGCCGCGTCGGCGGCGGTGAACAGCTGGACGTGGAAGAACGCCGCTGCTGCTTCATTCGCCTCGATCACCCGCGCCTTCAGCCCCCGCGAGGCCCCCCGGTCCCCCGCCCTCGACTCCTCGTAGTGCAGGTCGAAGGCGAACCTGCGCGCCAGCCACTCGACCGCCTCGGGGAACGGGAGGTTCTCGACCTTCTGCACGAAGTGGTAGACGTTGCCGCCCTCGCCGCACCCGAAGCAGTGCCACAGCCCCTTCGCGGCATCGACCTGGAACGACGGAGTCTTCTCGGAGTGGAAGGGGCAGAGCCCCTTGAACGTGTGCGCTCCCGAGCGCTTCAGCTGCGAGTGGGCCGAGACCACCTCGACGATGTCCGCGCGCTCGCGCAGCGCATCGATGTCGTCTTCTCTGATCTTCGCCATCCCACCTGCCTCACCGATTCCGGGCGCGCTAGAGCGCTGGGTGGGGAAGTGGCCTCATTCTAGGCCCCCGAGCCCCGGCGGCGGCCCGTCGACCAGCCGCTCGAACGTTCGCAGCGCGAAGCGGTCCGTCATCCCGGCCACATAGTCGACCGCTTCCTGGCGGCGGAGCGGGTCGGCGCCGTAGTGGTCGAGCAGCGTCTGCATGATCCGTTCGACGGCTTCCCGCGTCGCGCGGGCGATCCGGCCGAGGTAGACGCGCTCGAACAGGAACTTCCGCGTGGCCCCCATCGCGGCGAAGACCGGGGGCGACATCGTGATCTCGTCGGAGCCCTCCGACGCCTCGACCAGGTCAGTCACCATCCGCTCGACGCGGTCCGAGTGCGTCGCGCCCAGCTCGCCCACGGTCACGGCCGGGAGGTCGCCCTCCGTCAGGATGCCCGCCCGCAGCGCGTCGTCGATGTCGTGGTTGAGGTACGCGATGCGGTCGGCGTACCGGGCGATCTGGCCCTCGAGCGTCGCCGGCATCGGCATCGACCACGTGTGGTTCGCGATCCCGTCGCGGACCTCCCACGTCAGATTCAGGTCCTCGAGCACCTCGACGATGCGCACGGACTGGAGGTTGTGCCGGAAGCCGGGGTGGAACGCGGCCACGACCTCCTCGCCGAGGTGGCCGAAGGGGGTGTGGCCGAGGTCGTGGCCGAGGCAGACCGCCTCGACCAGGTCCTCGTTCAGCGACAGCGCCCGGGCGATCGTGCGGGCGACCTGGCTGACCTCGAGCGTGTGCGTGAGGCGGACCCGGTAGTGGTCGCCCTCGGGCGCGAGGAACACCTGGGTCTTGTGGGCGAGGCGCCGGAACGCCTTCGAATGGACGATCCGGTCGCGGTCCCGCTGGTAGCAGGTGCGGAGGTCGTCCTCCGGCTCGTGACGGTCCCGCCCCTTCGACTCCGACGCGAGCTGGGCGCGCTCCGACAACGTCCGTCGCTCCTTGTCCTCGGTGCGCTCGCGCCAGGTCCCGCTCACGCGGGGGACGTTAGCATTGGGGTACGACGACTATGAGGGGGCGCCTGGTGAAGAGACGGTTGCGCCGCCCCCTGGCGGCGGTGCTGGCGGGCGCTCTCGTCGTCTGGTGGCAGGTCCCGGCGCAGGCCCAGCTCGACGCGCGCGAGGAGCCGGTGGTGTCCGGCCCCCTCCACGCCGCCGGCGAGGGCAAGAAGTGCCGCGTCTCGAAGTACGAGATCGAGGGAGAGGTCGTCGCCCGGGCGAAGATCTGCCTGTTCCTGTACTCGTTCGACTCCGAGATGGAGGACGACGACGCGAACGACTACGGGGTGATGTGGGCGCAGACGAACGTCGACACGAGGGGCGGCTGGTGCGCGTTCACGGTCCACACGGAGGTCTCGATCCCCGAGGACATGCCGATCCACAACCGGGTCCCGAAGGCGCGCGACATACCGAAGCGGATCGGCGTGACGTCGAAGCTGGTCGTCGACGCCGGCGGCCACGCGACCGAGAAGGGCTCCGTCAAGAAGAGGATGACGCTGTACCCGGACTCGCTGTCGCGGTCCCGGAAGGACGGTGACGACGACACCGACCGCGTGCGCGTGACGTGGCGTGGGGAGACCGCGGCGAAGCTGGGCTTCGTCTCGGGGCTGGAGGTGTCGTGGCCTGTGGACGACGGGCCCCCGGCCGCGGTGCCGTTCCGTGTGGAGTATCCGATCAGGCAGTGCTAGCGGCGCGCGTCGTTAACCACCTTTGCGCGGGAGGTGTCTGACACGTCAGACACGACTGACATGTCTGTCGTGTCTGACACACCTCGGGCGGAGCCCCTATCGACCGAGCCGCCCGTCTCGCTCACCGCGGCCCCCGCGGGCTGCGTCTCCAGGATCGAACGCCAGAACGCCAGCGCGGCCTCCACTAGCCCGATGCCCAGCCGCAACGTCGAGAGCTGCGCGGTCACGTCCGGCCGGCCTGCGTACTCGTCGTACATGCCCTTCAGCTCGAAGAGCCTCTCCGACAGCGACTCGACCTGAGCCGCGGCCAGCCCGTCCGACGCGTCCGGCGCGAGGCCCGAGAAGTAGAGCTTGAGCAACGCCGGGTAGCGGATCCCGGGAAGCCGCGCGTCCGGCTCGTGCAGCCAGTCGGTCAGCGCCTCTCTCCCCGACTGCGTCAGCGAGTACACGCGGCGCCGGCGTCCCGTCTCCTCCTGGTCGACGTCCAGCATCCCGAGCTCGACCAGGCGCGCGCTCTCCGCGTACAGCGAGGTGTGCGGGAACGCCCAGAAGTTGCCGATCGACATCTGGACTATCCGCTTCATGTCGTACGTCGTGCAGCGGGGCGTGCTCGCGACCAATCCGAGCACCACGTACGAGATCGTCGTCAGCTCCCGGTCTTCGCCCTTCATAGTACGGATGGTACCATTCGTTCTGAACGATAGAGCGGATGCGGGAGGGCACCATGTGGAGAAGGTTCGTCGCCCTCGGCGACAGCCTCACGGAAGGCGTGGGAGACCCGGGGCCGGACGGGCGGCTGCGGGGGTGGGCGGACCGGCTCGCGGCCGGGCTCGCGGGAGAGGGCTTCGACTACTACAACCTGGCCCGGCTCGGGACCCGCACGAGGGCGGTGCGCGTCCACGAGCTCCCCCGGGCGCTCGAGCTGGGGCCCGACCTCGCGAGCGTCGTCACCGGGATGAACGACGCCTTGGCGCCGTCGCTCGACGTGGACGCGCTCCGCGCCGACCTCGCGGCGACCGTCGGCCCGCTGAAGGCGACCGGAGCGTTCGTGTTCACCGCGGCGGTGCCCGAGACGACGCCGGCCCTGCGGCTGGTCCCGGGGGCCGCGCGGCGCAGGATCGAGGCTCGTCTGGCGCAGGTCCGCGGTGTCATCCACGACGTCGCCGCGGCGCACGACGTCCTGTGCTTCGACATGGACGATCTCCCGCGCGGCTTCGAGCTCGGCATCTGCAGCATCGACGGGCTCCACCCGAACGCGCGCGGCCATCTCCTGATGGCGCAGATAGTGGCCGAGAGGCTGTCGGAGCACTGCGGCACGACGATCGAGCTGACCGCCGACAGCGACTCGTGGCTGAGGTCGGGCACGCGCCACCTGCGCTGGCTGACGACCGGCGGCTACCTCAGGAGGCACCCGATGGCGCGGCTCGCCCGCGAGGCTCGTTCGTAGCGACTACTTGGAGGAGGTCTTCGCCTCTCCCAGCACCGCTTGCGCCGCGGCCAGACGGGCCGTCGGCACGCGGAACGGCGAGCAGGACACGTAGTCGAGCCCGATCTCCTGGCAGAACCACACCGACTCGGGGTCACCGCCGTGCTCGCCGCAGATGCCGAAGTGCATCTCCGGGTTCGCGGCCCGGCCCTCCTCGACCGCCATCGACATCAGCCGTCCGACGCCGGGCTCGTCGATCGTCGCGAAGGGGTTGTTCGGGACGAGCTTCCGCTGCTCGTACAGGGCGAGGAACTTGCCGATGTCGTCGCGGGAGAACCCGAACGCCGTCTGCGAGAGGTCGTTGGTGCCGAACGAGAAGAAGTCGGCGTGGCGGGCGATCTCGCCGGCCGTCACCGCGGCCCGCGGCAGCTCGATCATCGTGCCGAACTCGATGTGCAGGTCGACGCCGGCCTTGTCCACGACCGCACGCGCGACCGGCTCGAGCTCCTCGCGCATCTGCCGCAGCTCCTCCGCGGTCGCGACGAGCGGGATCATGATCTCGGGTCGCGGGTCGAGCCCGCGCTTCTTCAGACGCACGGCCGCCTCGGCGATCGCGCGCACCTGCATCGCGTAGAGGCCGGGCTTGACGATGCCGAGCCTCACGCCGCGCAGTCCGAGCATCGGGTTCGCCTCGTGCAGCGCCTCGACCTTCTCGAGGAGCGCGTGCGCCTCCTTCAGGGACGACGACGCGTCCTTCAGCTTCACCCTCCGCTTGCCGGTGGCCTCCGCAACCGCGACCGCCACCGCAAGGTCGACGTGGTTCGGCAGGAACTCGTGGAGCGGGGGGTCGAGCAGCCGGACCGTGACCGGCAGCCCGTCCATCGCCTTGAAGATCCCCTCGAAGTCCCGCCGCTGCAGCGGCAGCAGGACCTTGTACGCCGCCGCCTCTTCCTCCTCGGTCTCGGCGAAGATCATCTGCCGGACCGCGGCGACGCGCTCCTCGCCCATGAACATGTGCTCGGTGCGGCAGAGCCCGATCCCCTGGGCCCCCCGGGCGCGTGCGTTGCGCGCCTGCTCGGGCGTGTCGGCGTTCGCGCGCACCTTCAGATCGCGCGTCGACTCGACCAGCTCGTCGATGCGCGCGTAGGCGGTCCACAGGGGGCTGCGGCGCGCCCGCTTGTTCCCCGCCATCGCGTTCTCGATCGGCGAAGGCTCGGTCTCGAGAGCGCCGAGATAGACCGCGCCGTCGCTGCCGTCGATCGTGATCCAGTCACCTTCCTTGACGGTCGCGCCGCCGGCGGTGAACTGCTTCTTGTTGCGGTCGATCCTGATCGCGTCGGCACCGCACACCGCGGGGATGCCCTCGCCGCGCGCGACGACGGCCGCGTGCGAGTTCGTGCCTCCCGCCGACGTCAGGATCCCCTGCGACGCGACCATGCCGTGGTAGTCGTCGGGGTTCGTCTCGCGGCGCACGAGGATGACCTTCTCGCCGCGTTCGGCCCAGTCCGACGCGTCGGCGGCGGTGAACACGACGCGCCCGACCGCGGCCCCCGGCGACGCGTTCAACCCCGTCGCGATCGCGTCCTTCTTCGACGCGGCCTGGATGCTCGGCTTGAAGAGCTCGTCGAGCTTCCCCGCCGTGACGCGGTCCCGCAGCGCGGTCGTGAGGTCGATCAGCCCCTCCTCGACCATGTCGTTCGCGATCACCCACTCGGCCAGGGCGGTGCGCTTCCCGACGCGGGTCTGGAGCAGCCACAGCTTCCCGCCCTCGACGGTGAACTCGATGTCGCACATGTCCTTGAAGTGGCGCTCGAGCGTCTTCATGTGGCCCTGCAGCTCGGCCCACGCGTCAGGCTGGACACGCCCCATCTCCTCGAGCGCGAGCGTGTTCCTGATCCCGGCGACGACGTCCTCGCCCTGCGCGTTCTCGAGGTAGTCCCCGTAGGGCTTGTCCTCGCCCGTCGCGGGATCGCGCGTGAACGCGACGCCGGTGCCGGAGTCCCCGCCCCTGTTGCCGAAGACCATCGCCTGCACGTTGACGGCCGTTCCGAGCGAGTCCGAGATGCGGTTCCGCCGGCGGTAGTCCTGGGCCCTCTTGTTGTCCCACGACCGGAACACCGCGTCGATCGCGCGCTCGAGCTGGTCGGTCGGGTCCTGTGGGAACTCCTCGCCGGTCTCCTTCTTTACGATCCTCTTGAACGTCTTGACGAGGCCCTTCAGGTCCGCGACCCCCAGGTCGACGTCGTTAGCCACCTTCTTCTTGTGCTTGAGCTCGTCCAGCGCCTCCTCGAAGAGGTCGCCGTCAACGCCCATCACGGTCTTGCCGAACATCTGCACGAGCCGCCGGTACGAGTCCCACGCGAAGCGGTCGTCGGAGGTCTGGCGCACCAGGCCCTCTACCGACTCGTCGTTCAGCCCGACGTTCAGGACCGTGTCCATCATCCCGGGCATCGAGAACGGCGCGCCGGACCGGACGGAGACGAGCAACGGGTCGTCGGGGTCACCGAGGCCGCGGCCCATCTTCTCCTCGAGGAACTTGCGCTGCTCGCCGACCTGGACGAGCAGCCCGTTCGGGAACTCCCCTCCGGCCTCGCGGTACGCGTTGCACGCCTCGGTCGTGATCGTGAACCCCGGCGGCACGGGCAGGCCGAGGTTCGTCATCTCGGCGAGGTTCGCGCCCTTGCCCCCGAGCAGGTTCTTCTGGGACGCGTCACCTTCGGTGAAGTCGTAGACCCACTTCGTCATGTTGCTAGTGGCCCCCCTCGGAGTGTTCGAGCACGAGCTTCAGGTCCTTCTCCTCGCCCTCGGCGAGGGTCACGGGGGCCGAGCCCCTGTGGCCGTGGGCATCCCAGGCGTTCAGCGACCAGCTTCCTTCGCTCACGTGGAACGCGAACCGGCCGTCGTCGTCGGTCATGATCTGCGTCACGACGTCGCCGGAGGAGTTGTGCAGCTCGACCGTCGCTGCGTTGGCCGGGCGATCGTGGACCATCACGGTTCCGCTGACCTTGCTTCGCATGGCTAGAACCTCTTTCGCAGATATTCCAACAGGCCTTCCATCGGGATGCGTTCCTGCTCCATCGTGTCGCGCTCGCGCACGGTCACCTGGTGGTCCTCGAGCGAGTCGAAGTCGACGGTGACGCAGAAGGGCGTCCCCACCTCGTCCTGCCGGCGGTAGCGCTTGCCGATCCCCTGCGTCACGTCGAGCTCGGTGACGAAGTGGGGCCGGATATCCGCAGCGACCTTCTGCGCGACCGGGACGAGGTCCGCGTGCTTCGACAACGGCAGCACCGCTACCTTCGTCGGGGCGAGGCGCTTGTGGAGCTTCAGCACCGTCCGCTTCTCGAGCTTGCCGGCGGCCGAACGGACCTCCTCCTCGGTGTACGCGTCGAGCAGGAACGCCATCGTCGGACGCTCGACGCCGACCGCGGGCTCGATCACGTAGGGGACGTAGCGCTCCTCCGTCTCGGGGTCGAAGTACGAGAGATCCTGCCCCGAGTGCTCCGCGTGGGCCTTGAGGTCGAAGTCCGTGCGGTTCGCGATGCCCTCGAGCTCGGACCAGCCCATGCCCGGGAAGTCGTACTCGATGTCGAACGTGCGCTTCGCGTAGTGCGAGAGCTCATCGGCCTCGTGCTCGCGCAGCCGCAGCTTCTCGGGATTCATCCCGAGGTCCGTGTACCAGCGCATGCGTTCGGCGAGCCAGTAGTCCTGCCACTCGTCGTCGGTCCCGGGCTTTACGAAGAACTCCATCTCCATCTGCTCGAACTCGCGCGTGCGGAAGACGAAGTTGCCCGGCGTGATCTCGTTGCGGAACGAGCGGCCCTGCTGCGCGATCCCGAACGGGACCTTCTTGCGCGACGTGGTCTGGACGGTCGCGAAGTCCACGAACATGCCCTGCGCGGTCTCGGGCCGGAGATAGACCGCGTGTGAGGAGTCCTCGACGGGGCCCATGTGCGTCTTGAACATGAGGTTGAACTGGCGAGGGTCGGTCCAGGAGTCCTTCGCGCCGCAGTCCGGACACGCCTTCGACAGGTCCAGGTGGTCGGCGCGGAAGCGATGGTGGCAGTTCGTGCACTCGACGAGCGGGTCGGTGAACGTCGCTACGTGGCCCGACGCCTCCCAGACCTTCGGGGACATCAGGATCGAGGTCTCAAGGCCCACGACGTCGTCCCGCTCGTGCACCATCGACCGCCACCACTCGTTCTTCACGTTCCTCTTGAGCTCGATCCCCAGCGGCCCCCAGTCCCACGCCGAACGCAGCCCGCCGTAGATCTCGCTGGACGGGAAGACGATCCCCCTGCGCTTGCAGAGGTTGACGATGGTGTCGATGGTCACGCCGCTCATGCAGGCATGATAGTCGGGTGCACCTGACTCCCCTCATACCGGCCCCACCAGGGGTGTAGCCGACATAGACGGCGCCTGGGGACTGCTCGCGGTCCTCTCACTCATCCTCGCCCACGCCTTCTTCGTCGCCGCCGAGTTCGCTCTGGTCGCGTCCGACCGCACGCGTGTCGAGCAGCTCGCGGACGAGGGCCACCGCGGGGCGGTCGGGACGCTGAGCGGGCTCCGCACGCTGTCGTTCCAGCTCTCGGGGGCCCAGCTCGGGATCACGATCACGTCGCTGGTCGTCGGGTTCATCGCCGAGCCCACGATCGGCCGGCTCATCGAGCCCCTGATCGAGGACCTCTCGTTCGTCCCGGAGCGGTCGTCCCTCGGCGTCTCGATCGCGCTGGCGCTGTTCCTGGCCACCGCGTTCGAGATGGTCGTGGCAGAGCTCATCCCCAAGAACCTCGCCGTCGCGAAGCCGCTGCCGGTCGCGTTCGTGGTCGTCCGTCCGCTGATCGCGATCAACAAGCTGTTCCGTCCGTTGATCGTCTTCCTGAACGAGGCGGCGAACTGGACCGTGCGGCGCTTCGGCATCGAGCCGCAGGAGGAGCTGATGGCGGTCCGGTCGCTCGAGGAGCTGGACCTGTTGATCCATTCGTCCCGTAAGGAGGGGGCGCTGCCGAAGGAGGAGTTCGAGCTGCTCGCGAAGTCGATCGACTTCGGCTCGAAGTCCGCCGACGACGCGCTCGTGCCGCGCGTGTCTGTCGTTGCTCTCCACGAGGACGAGCCCGTCGCACGGATGTTCGAGGTCGCGGTCGAGCGCGGCTACTCGCGCTTCCCCGTCTACGGCCGTGACCTCGACGACATCGTCGGGATCGCTTACGTCAAGGACGGCTACGGCGTCGCGCTCGAGGATCGAGCGACGACTTCGGTCTCGAAGGTCATGCAGGAGGCGCTCGTCGTCCCGGAGTCACGCCCGCTGAACTCGCTGCTCCTCGAGATGCGCCGCCAGCGCAAGCACATGGCGATCGTCGTGGACGAGTACGGGGGCACCGCGGGGATCGTGACGCTCGAGGACCTGCTCGAGGAGATCGTCGGCGACATCGAGGACGAGCACGACCCAACGTCCGGCGCGCGGCTGACGCAGCCCCCGGAGGGCATCCACGTCCTGTCGGGGCTGCTGCACCGCGGAGAGGTGGAGGACGCGACCGGCTTCGAGATCCCGGAGGGCCACTACGACACGCTCGCGGGCTTCCTGCTCGACCGCTTCGAGCGCATCCCCGAGGCCGGAGACCACGTCTCGTTCCGGGGATGGGAGTTCAAGGTCGTCGAGATGGACGGGCGGCGGATCTCGCAGGTGCTGTGCGTGGCGCCCGCGGCAGCCGACGAAGAGGACGACCGGTCGCCTCGGCGAGCGGCCAAGGAGGACGAGTCCTCGTGAACTGGTGGCTGCTCCTCGTCGCCGTCGGGCTCCTCATAGCGAACGGGTTCTTCGTGGGGGCCGAGTTCGCAGTGATCGCCGCGCGCCGGACGAAGATCGACGGGCTCGCGGAGTCCGGTGACCTGCGCGCCCGGCTCGCGCAGAAGTCGATCAAGGAGCTGTCGTTCATGCTCGCCGGCGTACAGCTCGGGATCACGATGGCGTCGTTGGCGTTGGGGGCCGTAGCGGAGCCGGCGGTCGCGCACCTGATCGAGAACGGGATCGAGTCGTTCGCGGAGCTGCCGTCCGGCGTGCTGCACACGATCTCGTTCGTGATCGCGCTGACGATCGTCGTCTTCTTCCACATGGTCATCGGCGAGATGGCGCCGAAGAACATCGCGATCGCCGAGCCCGAGCGCACGGCGCTGTGGGTCGCGATCCCGCTGCGCATCTACGCGAACCTCTTCCGTCCGTTCATCCGCCTGCTCAACGGGATCGCGAACGCGGGGATCCGCCTCTTCGGGGTCGAGCCCCAGGAGGAGCGTACGGAGGTTCACACCGCGGGCGAGCTGCGGGCGATGATCGCCGACTCCGCGCGGGAGGGCATGGTCGGCGCGTTCGAGGAACGGCTGCTCTCGGGCGCCATCGGGTTCGGGACCCGCGACGCCGCCTCGATCATGGTGCCGCGCACGGAGATGGTCGCGGTGCCGTCGACGATCACGCCGGCCGAGCTCGAACGCTCCGTACTCGACACCGGACACTCGCGTTTCCCCGTGTATGCGGGCGACCTCGACAACGTCATCGGCTTCGTCCACTCGAAGGACCTGTTGAAGATCGAGCCCGGGGGCCGCGACCGGCCGCTCGACCGCCGGTGGATCCGGCAGATGCTGGTCGTCCCGGAGTCCCTCCGGCTCCATCCGCTGCTCGTCAACATGCGGCGCGAGCGCCGGCAGTTCGCGCTCGTCGTGGACGAGCACGGCGGGACCGCGGGCATCGTCACGCTGGAGGACCTGCTCGAGGAGCTCGTGGGCGAGATCCGCGACGAGTACGACTTCTCCGAGGCGGGGGTCGAGCAGCTGAGCGACCGCAGGTTCCTCGTCCCCGGCAGCTATCCGATCTACGAGGCCGGCGAGCGCCTGGGCGTCGACCTGCCGGAAGGTGAGTACGAGACGGTAGCGGGGTTCCTGATGGACCGGCTCGGGCGCATCCCGAAGCGGCGTGACGTCGTCGAGCACGACGGCTGGAGGCTGCGGGTCCGTGCGATGCACCGGCGCCGCGTGGTGCAGGTGCTGATCGAGCCCGCGGATGAAGGGGCTCCGCCAGAGGCGCGTTAGCCTGCGCGCATGGACACGCAACGGATAGCCGCACCGGGCCGCGCGGCGCGCCCGTACATCGTGCGGGGCCTCGCCGCGGGCGCCGTGACGCTGGGCGGGCTCGTGCTGGCGGGGAGCGGCCAGGTGTTCGCCAACCCCGACGGCGGCCCCAAGGCACAAGAGGTCACGGCGGTCGAGCTGACGCTCGCCTTCGGTGGTGCGCTCCTCGTACTGGCCGGTGGCATCACCGCGACGCGCTGCTTCGCGCGGGCGGTCCGCAGCGCGATGCAGGAGCACACCGGAGACGCGCGCGGTGCGGCCCTGGGAACGATCGTCACCTTCGTCGGGTACTCGATCGTGATCCTGTCGGTCTTCTCGGTGCTCGGGATCAAGCTCCAGGGTCTGTTGCTCGGCGGCGCGCTGACCGGCGTCGTGTTCGGCATCGCGGCCCAGCAGACACTCGGCAACTTCTTCGCCGGCATGGTGCTGTTGATGGTGCGCCCGTTCACGCTCGGCGACTACGTCGTGCTCCGCTCCAGCCCCCTCGGCGGTGAGTACGAGGGCACGGTCACCGACATGAGCCTGTTCTACGTCCGCATGCTGACGAAGAAGGGGCCGGTCGTGCTGCCGAACGCGGGAGTGCTGGCGGCGGCCGTGGGACCGGGGGCGAGGTCGGGCGATCCCGACCCGGAGCCGGAGGAGGGGGCCGGCCAGGACCCCGCGCACCCCTCTCAGTAGCCCCTTAAGAATTTTCAGAATCGCTTCTGAAGAAAAACGAGCGGCCCCGGAACCCGGCGCGGGGGCCGCGGCCCTTGCGGGTCGCGTCGGGCTGGGGCCCGGAATCCGACACCCAGCCCGACATCGATTTCCCCGCGCCCCCGAGGTGTCTCACATCAGGCCTCTTATGCGTGCCTGATTTTAGAAGCCTCGCCTTCAAAGAACGAGCGGCCCCCGAG
>DASZDG010000081.1:0-1671 GCA_035942255.1 Actinomycetota bacterium
CGTCGAGCGACCACTCGAGCATCGGCCGACCTGCAACGACGACGAGCGCCTTGGGCCCCTCCGCCCCAAGGCGCTCGCCCAGTCCTGCGGCCACGAGGAGTGCGACCGCCATCGGGACGCGCTCCGTCGTCGTCCCGGCGCTACTTCGCCGCGACCACCTTCTGCCCGGCGCTGTCGGCCAGGAGCTCGTCGAGGTAGAGCTCGGCCTCCTCCTCGTCCTTCTCGAGCGCGTACATCAGCTCGGAGGCGAGGATCTTCTTGGCCCGGGTGAACATCTGCTTCTCGCCCGTCGAGAGGCCCTTCTCGTGCTCGCGGATCGCGAGGTTCCGCACGACCTCGGCCAGCTCCATGATGTCGCCGGTCTTGATCTTGTCGCGGTTGTGCTTGAACCGGCGGTTCCAGTTCTTCGGCATCTCGGACACGTCGTCCTGGAGCACGCCGAGGACCTTCTTGACGGCCTCCTCGTCGATGATCCGGCGAAGGCCCGCCTTGCCGGCGTTCTCGCACGGGACCATGACGGTCATGTCGTTGTGGAGGATCTTGATGGTGAGGTACTGGCGCTCCTCGCCGAGGATCTTCTTCGCCTCCTTCTTCACGACGCGGCCGGCGCCGTGATGCGGATAGACGACGGAGTCCCCGATCTCGAAGTCGATGCACTCCGGCTCGGGGAGAAGGTCCTCGTCGAGAATCTCGATGTCAGCAGCTGCGTCGGGAATGGTTGGTCCTCCTGGTCGGTGGCGTCCCGGGCTCCCGGGCGCCGGTTCTTCTAAGTTTGCAGGTAGCGGTCCACGAGGTTGATCTCCTGGAGGCGGCGCAGGCCCTCGCGGATGTCCTTCGCCCGGATCTCGCCCACGCCCTCGACGGTCTCGAGCTCCGAGTCGGTCGCGCCGAGGATGCCGTCGAGGCCGCCGAACTCGCGCACGATCTGGCCGGTGACGAGCTTCGGGAGGCGCGGGATGCGCCCGAGGATCCGGTAGCCGCGGGGGCTCACCGGATAGTCGAGCGTGTTGAGCTTGCGATCGAACCCCAGGACCTCGGCGAGCCGGCCGAAGTCGAGGAGGTCCTGGTGCGGCAGGCGCCCGAGCAGGTCGAGGGCGCCCGCGAACGCTTCGTCGGAGGCGTCGACGATGTAGTCGCGGACGAGCGCCTGCTTGTCGCCGGCGACGCCGACCATCGTCTCCTCGAGCTGCATCTCGATGAGGCGGCCCTCGGTGCCGAGCTCGACGATGTAGCGCTCGATCTCGACGGCCATGCGGGTGACCATCTCGGAGCGCTGGAGGACGGTGAGGACGTCGTGCAGCGTCGCGCCGCCCTCGAACTCGAGCGCGGTGAGGCGGGTGCTCACCTGGTCGAGGCGGGTGCGGTACTTGTCGAGCGTCGCGAGGGCCTGGTTGGCCTTCGCGAGGACGACCGGGATGTCCTCGAGGATGTACTTCGCGCCGTCGACGTAGAGGGACACGACCTCGCGGCGCTGGCTGAGCGCGATGACGAGCGCGTCGTTCTGCTTGGAGACGCGCTCCGCCGTCCGGTGCCGGGTGCCGGTCTCGAGGCTGAGGATCGTGGGGTCCGGCATGAGCTGGACGTTGCACCACGGGATCTTCGTGGCGTTGCCGTTCAGCGCGATCGCGCCGTCCATCTTGGCCAGCTGGTACAGCAGCGCGGGCGAGTAGT
>DASZDG010000082.1:0-35943 GCA_035942255.1 Actinomycetota bacterium
ATGTCTGCCAGCGACAGATAGAGCTCGACCGCCTGCTCCTTGAACAACTCCGAGTATCGGTGCGACCGTGCCATGGACCCTCCCTCCGGTCACCTACGTGACCATTCTGAGTGTCCACAAAACCGGGGCAAGGCCAGCGTGTACCGCGCGTACCGCGTGTACCGGAAGGTCCGGACGACAGCGTCGCTGTCATGGCCCCTACGCGGAGTAGTCGTAGAAGCCCCGGCCCGTCTTGCGGCCGAGGTATCCCGCCCGGACCATGTGCTCGAGCAGCGGCGCCGGCGCGTAGCGGCGCTCGCGGAACTCGTCGTGCAGGGAGTTCAGGATCGCGTACGTCACGTCGAGGCCGACGATGTCCATCAGCTCGAACGGCCCCATCGGGTGGCCGCACCCGAGCTTCATCGCCGTGTCGATGTCCTGCGGGGTCCCGTAGCCCTGCTCGTGCATGTGGACCGCGTCGTTGAGGTACGGGAACAGCAGGAAGTTGACGATGAACCCGGCCCGGTCGCGGCAGCGGACCGGCCGTTTGCCGAGGGCCCGGGCCCAGGCGGTCGCACGCTTCTCGACCTCGCCCGAGGTGGCGACGGTGCGGACGACCTCGACGAGCTTCATCACGGGGGCCGGGTTGAAGAAGTGGAGCCCGACGACGCGGTCGGGACGGTCGGTCGCCGACGCGAGGTCGACTACCGGGAGGGACGAAGTCGTCGTGGCGAGGATCGCCTCGGGCTTCGTCGAGCGGTCGAGCTCGCGGAAGATCGCCTCCTTCACGGGGAGCTCCTCCGCGACGGCCTCGATCACGAGGTCGGCCTCGGCCATGTCCTCGAACTCGAGCGTGGTCGTGATGCGGTCGAGGATCGCCTCCGCGTCCACCTGCTCGATCTTCCCCTTGGTGACGGCGCGATCGAGGCTCGCCGCGACCGCGGCTTTCGCCCGCTTGATCGAGGCCTCGCTGCGGCCGCGCAGGATCACGTCGTTGCCGGCTTTCGCGGCGACCTCCGCGATGCCCGACGCCATCAGCCCCGTGCCGACGATGCCGATCGTCGTGACATCAGAGGTCGCGACGCTGGAATCCTCCGGAACCGCGTCGACGACCTTCGACGACTCGGGGGCCGCGTACTTGTAGAAGCCGCGTCCGGTCTTGCGACCGAGGTATCCGGCGGCGACGTACTGCTTCAGCAACGGCGCCGGCGCGTCCTGGTTGTCGCGGAACTGCCGCCAGAGCGCCTCGCAGATCTCGTAGCCCGAGTCCATCCCGATGAGGTCGAGGAGCGCGAGCGGCCCCATGGGATGTCCGCAGCCGAGCTGCATCGCGGCGTCGATGTCCTCGCGCGACGCGTAGCCCTGGTCGAACATGCGGACCGCAGAGTTGAGGTACGGGAACAGCAGCAGGTTCGCGATGAAGCCGGCGCGGTCGCGGCACGGGACCGGCGTCTTGCCCAACCCCTCGGCGAACGCCCGCGCGCGTCCCAGGGAGTCCTCCTCGGTCGCGACGGTGTGGACGAGCTCGACGAGCTTCATGACCGTGGCCGGGTTGAAGAAGTGGAAGCCGATCACCTTCGACGGCCGCTTGGTCGCCACGGCCATGTCGATTACGGGCAGCGACGACGTGTTGGTCGCGAGCAGGGCGTCGGGGCCGAGGATGCCGTCGAGCTCGGCGAAGACCTTCTTCTTGAGCTCGAGGTGCTCGGGCACGGCCTCGAAGACGATGTCGCACCCGGCGAGGTCGGCGTTGGTCGTGGACGACGAGATGCGCCCGAGGATGGCCTCGGCCTCCGCCCCCTCCATCTTGCCGCGCTCCACGGCACGGGTCAGGCTGCGCGCGATCCGCTCGCGTCCGGCGTCCACGGCCTCCTGCGTGATCTCGGTGAAGATCACGTCGTAGCCGCCGCGGGCGCACACCTCGCAGATGCCGGACCCCATGGTCCCGCACCCGACGACGCCCACCTTCTTGATCTCTACGGGCACGGATAGCTCCTTTTCGAGGGGAGAGGCGAGCCTAAACTCACCTCATGGAACGACGCGAGAAGGACCGGCCCTGGATCTTCCGGACGTACGCCGGCT
The DNA here is from genome assembly GCA_035942255.1 of Actinomycetota bacterium. GTDB lineage: Bacteria > Actinomycetota > CADDZG01 > CADDZG01 > WHSQ01 > JALZEG01. The sequence goes on from DASZDG010000082.1 coordinate 2,062, forward strand.
ACGCCAGCCCGGCCGCGACGAACGCCCGGTTCAAGGCGAACCTCGCCAAGGGGCAGACCGGCCTCTCGGTCGCGTTCGACCTCCCGACCCAGACCGGATACGACTCCGACCATCCGATGGCCCGCGGCGAGGTCGGGAAGGTCGGGGTGCCGGTCTCGCACCTCGGGGACATGAAGACGGTCTTCGACGGGATCCCGCTCGCCGAGATGAACACGTCGATGACGATCAACGCGCCGGCGGTGTGGCTCCTCGCCCTCTACGTGGCGACTGCCGACGACCAAGGGGCCGATCGCGCCCTGCTCGCGGGGACGACGCAGAACGACATCCTGAAGGAGTACCTCTCGCGGGGCACGCACATCTTCCCGCCCGAGCCGTCGATCAGGCTGACGACCGACCTCGTGACCTGGACCTTCCACGAGTCGCCGAAGTGGAACCCCATCAACGTCTGCTCGTACCACTTGCAGGAAGCGGGGGCCGGGCCTGTCCTCGAGGTCGCGTTCGCGCTGGCTAACGCGATCACGGTCCTCGACGCCGTGAAGGCGACGGGGGCCGTGCCCGAGGGCGACTTCGGGCGGCTCGTCGGACGCATCTCGTTCTTCTGCAACGCCGGCATCCGCTTCGTCGAGGAGACCTGCAAGATGCGGGCGTTCGGCCGGATGTGGCGGCGCATCGCGACCGAGCGTTACGGCGTCGACGACGATCGCTACCGGCGTTTCCGCTACGGCGTGCAGGTGAACTCGCTGGGCCTCACCGCCGCGCAGCCCGAGAACAACGTGTACCGGATATTGCTCGAGATGCTCTCCGTCACGGCGTCGAAGGACGCCCGGGCGAGGGCGGTCCAGCTGCCGGCGTGGAACGAGGCCCTCGGGTTGCCGCGGGCCTGGGACCAGCAGTGGTCGCTACGGGCACAGCAGATCCTCGCGTTCGAGACCGACCTGCTCGAGCACGGCGACGTGTTCGACGGCTCCCACGTGATCGAGGGGTTGACGAGCGAGATCGAAGAGGGGGCGCAGGAGGAGCTGAACCGGGTGCTCGACGCGGGCGGTTCGGTGGAGGCGCTCGGCTACATGAAGGAGCGCCTGGTCGCGTCCCACGCCGAGCGACGGCGCGCGATCGAGAGCGGCGAGGAGACCGTCGTCGGCGTGAACGCGTACGTGGAGGCCGAGCCGTCGCCGCTGGTCGAGGGCCTCGAGGAGATGGCGTTCGAGAAGATCGACCCCGCCGCCGAGGCCGCGCAGATCGAGCGGCTGGCGCAATGGAGGGCCGAGCGCGACGAGCGGGCCGTAGCCGCGGGGCTCGACGCGCTGAGGCGCGCGGCGGAGGCGGGCGACAACCTGCTCCCGCCGTCGATCGAGGCCGCCCACGCGGGGGTCACGACGGGCGAGTGGGCGGACGTCCTGCGGGACGTGTTCGGCGAGTACCGCGCGCCTACCGGCGTGGGGGCCCAGACCGCCGGCGGCTCCGCCGGCATCGACCGTGCGCAGCAGGCCGTGCGGGAGGCCGCGCAGCGGGCGGGGGTGCCGAAGCTCCGGATGCTCGTGGCGAAGCCCGGGCTCGACGGGCACTCGAACGCGGCCGAGCAGGTCGCGGTCCGCGCGCGCGACGCCGGCTTCGAGGTCGTCTACCAGGGGATCCGGCTGAGCCCCGAGCAGATCGCGCGCGCGGCCGCCGAAGAGGACGTGCACGTCGTGGCGATCTCGATCCTGTCGGGGGCCCACGGACTGCTCGTCCCGGACGTCATCGACCGGCTGAAGGCGGAGGGCGTCGACCCGCAGGCGGTCCCGGTCGTGGTCGGCGGGATCATCCCGGACGACGACGCCGCGAAGCTCTCGGAGCTCGGCGTCGCCCGCGTCTACACGCCGCGCGACTACGACATGACGGCGATGATCGCCGAGATCGCCTCGCTGGTCCCCGCGCGCTCCTGACGCCATGAGGATCCTCTTCCTCGGCACCGAGGACCGGATCCACGAGCTGACGGGGGCCGCGGCCGAGACCGCCGGGGGGCTGGGTGAGGCGCTCCGCCGGCTCGATGCCGAGACCTTCGACGTCGTCGTCGTCGACCTCACGACCGGCCGGGTCACCGACCCCGTGCCTGCGATCGGTGGAGCGGCTCCGCGCACGCCCGTCGTCGTCGTGACCGACGCGGACACCGCCGAGGAAGGGCTGCGGGCGATCCGCGCCGGCGCGCAGGACGACTTCCGGATGGGAGAGCCGGGGGGTCCCGCACTCCTGCGGAGGCTCGGCTACGCGATCGAGCGCAAGAAGAGGGAGCAGCTGCTCGCGCGGCACGCGCTGTACGACCCGCTCACGGACCTCGCGAACCGCGCCCTGTTCCGGGAGCGGGTCGCGCAGGCGGTCGCTCGAGCCGACCGCACCGGGAAGACGGTGGCCGTCCTGTGGCTCGACCTCGACGGGTTCAAGGCCGCGACCGAGGGGTGGACGTACGAGCAGGCGGACGAGCTGATCCGTCAGGCGGGCGTGCGCGTCCACCGCTCCGTCCGGCAGGTCGACACCGTCGGGCGCCCCGCGGGCGACGAGTTCACGATCCTGCTCGAGGGCCTGTCGGGGCCGGGTGAGGCGGAGCTCGTCGCGCGGAAGGTGGCGGTGGCGCTGCGCGAGCCCCTGCTGAAGGACCCCGACGTCACGCTGTCGGCGACGGCGGGGATCGCGACGTACCCGGGGAGCTCGGCGGAGGCCATCCTCGAGGCCGCCTTCGACGCGCTGCGGGAGGCGAAGCGCACCGCCCGGGGCGGGTACCGGCTTCACGCCCCGTAAAGGGATTAGCTCGCCGCGGGTCGAACCGTCACGGCAGGACGGCACCGACCCCACAGACGGAGGCACCCCAAGTGCGAAAGATCGTTTACCTCGCTGCAGCCCTCGTGCTGGCGGTGACCGGCGCGGCCCAAGCGGCGCCCGACGCCGGCGCGGACCTCGGCCCCTCCGCGGGCGGGATCTCGTCCGACAACGTCGAGTTCATCAAGAACATCCCGCTCTCGATCGACGGTGTCGGGGGCCGCGTGATCGGCGACTACTTCTACACGAACGACCAGAACAAGGTCATGATCTTCGACATCTCCGATCCCCTGAACCCGGAGATGACGGGCTTCGTCCCGATGCCTCAGGAGGTCCTCTACTCACGCGAGGACATCGACGGCAACGGCGACATCCTCGTCGTGCCGAACACGGTGATCCCGAACCCCGGCGAGACCGAGACGGCCAAGGCCGCCGGCGCGACGTACATCATCGACGTCGAGGACAAGACGAACCCGACGATCATCGCCCAGCTGAACGGCTCCGAGCAGCACACGATGAGCTGCATCCTCGACTGCAAGTGGGCCTACGGGTCCGACGGCAACATCATCGACCTCCGCAACCCCCGCAAGCCGGTGCTGATGGAGGAGAAGTGGGGCGACGGGCTCCCCGCGCAGGGCGGCCACGACGTAAACGAGGTCGCGCCGGGGATCGTCCTCACGTCGTCGCAGCCGATCCTGCTGCTCGACGCCCGCAAGGACCCGCTCCACCCGAAGCTGCTGGCGACCGGCTTCAACACCGACGGTCGCTTCATGCACTCGAACGACTGGCCGAACAAGGGCACGGACAAGTTCTTCCTCGCCGGCGGCGAGACCAACAACCAGGTCCGCTGCAACGAGCGCAACGGCGCCTTCATGACGTGGGACGCGTCGAAGTGGCGCAAGACGAAGACGTTCACGATGATCGACGAGTACCGGATGAAGAACGGGACCTACGCCGACGGCTCCCCCGCGGTCAACGCGGTCGGCTGCTCGTCGCACTGGCTCGAGTCGCACCCGGACTTCAAGAACGGCGGGCTCGTCTCCGCCGCGTTCTTCGAGCACGGGACCCGCTTCCTCGACGTCAGCTCGAAGGGGAAGATCACCGAGGTCGGGTACTTCATGCCGCACGGTGGCTCGACCGGCGCCTCGTACTGGATCACGGACGAGATCGTCTACTCCGTCGACTACACGAGGGGCATCGACATCCTGCGGTTCACCGGCAAGTAGCAGGAGGGCCCGAACGGGCGTCGAACCCACAACAAGGACGGACCACAACCAAGCAGGAGCCATCGACATGCGCAAGATCGGCACCACCCTCATCGCAGGAGCCTTGCTGTTCGGCCTCATCGGCAGCGCGCACGCGGCGAAGCCCGTGACGGTGTTCGAGGACGCGGCGAACGACGCCGGCAACTACCAGCAGGGCGTGGCGCTCCCGCCGGCGACGCTGGCGGGCCTCGACCTCCTCAGCGGGACGATCGTCAAGTCCGGTGCCGACCTCGAGTTCACCGTCACGAACGCTGCGGCGATGCCGCAGTTCGGCAGCGCCCCCGAGACCTTCCGCCTGCTGTGGCACATCAACGTCGGCGGCGAGGAGTACCGCTTCACGATCAAGAGCCTCGACGTCGGCAAGCCCGACGTGATCGCCCAGGAGGGCACCGACCGGGTCGGCCAGGTCTACCAGGGCCTCGCCCGCCTCGAGCAGTGCTCGGAGGAGGCCCTCCCGGCCGTCCTCACGCTGGTCAACTGCCGGGCGACCGAGTACTTCGAGGCTGCGTTCGACGCCACGGCCGCCACGATCACGTGGAAGGTCCCGCTGGCTGCGCTGAAGGCGAAGACCGGCACGATCATCGCCGGCGGCTCGACCGGTGCGGCTTCGACGAACTGCCAGATCTGCTGGGTCCCCCACTACGCCGAGCGGTCGCTGACGCCGAGCACCATCGTCGACGAGACCGTCATGGCGACGCCGTACAAGGTCCCCAAGAAGTAAGTAGCGCTACACCTGCTTGTATCTTTCAGGAGCCCCTTCGGGGGCTCCTGTTTCTTTTCGTATCCGCCCGTGCGCGGGCGCAGCGGCGGGAGGGCGCGTTGGGCTTCAAGATCGGCGTGGGGCTGTTCACCGGGCAGGTGCCGCCGGGATCGACGCGCTCGTTCCACCAGGACTACGCCGACGCGATCGCGCTCACCGAGGTCGCGGAGGAGGAGGGCTTCGACTCGGCGTGGGTCTCCGAGCACCACGGCTCCGGCGACGGCTACCTCCCGTCCCTGCTCCCGCTCCTCGCCGCCTTCGCGGCGCGGACCGAGCGCATCGAGCTCGGCACCGGCGTCGTCCTCGCGCCGTTCCACGACCCGCTCCGGCTCGCGGAGGACTTCGCCGTCGTCGACCAGATCTCCGGGGGCCGCGTGATCTGCGGGCTCGGCATCGGCTGGCGCGAGGAGGAGTTCCGCGCGTTCGGGATCGACGTCTCGTCGCGCGTGCGGCGGCTGACCGAGATCGTCGAGATCCTGAAGCTCGCGTGGACGGGTGAGCGCTTCGACTACGGCGGGAGGCACTACCGCTACGAGTCCGTCGCGGTGACCCCGCCCCCGGCGCGTCCGATCCCCGTGTACGTCGGCGGGTTCGTGGACGCGGCCATTGCCCGCGCGGGGCGCATCGCGGACGGCTACATCTCGTCGCGCGCGCAGCCGGACCGCGTCGCAGACGCCTTCCGGCTCGCGAGCGAGGCGCGCCGCGAGGCGGGACGTGAGGGAGAGCCGCTGGCGGCGCTGCTGCAGAACGCGTTCGTCACACGCGACCCGGAGGCGGACTGGCCGATGATCGCGGCGGGGATCGGCCACCAGCTCGGCGTGTACGCGGGCTGGCGCGCGGGGACCGACGTCCCCGGCGTCCCGCTCCGCGTGACGCCCCCGGACGACGCGACGATCCGCTCCACCACCGCTTACGGGACGCCGGAAGACGTCGCCCGTTTCCTCGAGCCGCTCGCGCGGATCCTCGGGAGCCACGACGAGTCGCACCTCATCCTGCGCTTCCACTACCCGGGCATGGACGCGGCCCCCGCGGCCGAGTCGATCCGCCTGTTCGCCCGCGAGGTGGCCCCGCGCCTGCGCGAGGCCGCGTCCGCGGCGTGACGCGGATGGAGGAACGGCAGCGCAGGGCCGGGGGCCGAGCCGGGCTCGCGGGAGCGCTCGCGCTCCTCACGGGGCTCGCCGGGATCTTCCTGTGGGTGTCGATGCTCGCGGGGCCCGTGCGGCTCGCGACCGGCCTCCTCGGCGCGAAGGACCACCTCGAGCGCGCCGAGAAGGCGCTCTCGAAGGCCGCGACGAAGGCGGCGCGGTACGAGACGCTCGCGGCCGTCGCCGCGGCCGAGCGGGCGCGCACCGGCCTCGACTCGTCGAGCCCCCTGCTCGTGCTCGCCGAGGACGTGCCGGTCGCCGGCGACGCGCTGAAGGAGGTGCCGCACCTCGTCGCGGCCGCCGAGCACTCCGCCGCCGCGGCCGAGGGGACGCTCGACGTGGCCCAGAACGCGCTGCGGGGGCCGGACAAGGTCATCGCGAAGGACCCGGAGGACCCCGAGGGGGGCGGCCGCATCCGGATCGACCGCATCGAGGCGATAGCGCGGACGATCGCGGACGTGCAGGACTCCATCCGCGCTGCGAAGGGCGAGCTGGAGGCCGTGGACCTCCGCAACCTCCCGAAGCGCGCGCGCAAGTCCGTGACCGACGGGATCCGGAGGGCGAAGGAGACGAACGACATCCTCGCGGACGCCCGCGACGGCTTCGCCGTCCTGCCGGCGATCCTCGGCGCCGACGGCCCCCGTACCTACGTCCTCGGCATGCAGAACTCGGCGGAGCAGCGCGGCACGGGGGGCGCCCTGCTGCAGTTCGCCGTCCTCACGATCGAGGACGGAGAGCCGCACTTCGTGAAGGACAGCAGCACGGTCTACGACGTAGACGCGGACCGGCAGCAGCTCTCGATCCCGCTCCCCGAGGACGCGTGGTACGTCGCGGGGATCCCCGACGCGCAGCGGTTCGGCAACGCGAACTGGTCGCCGGACTGGCCGCTGTCGGCGGAGCTGACGGTCGAGTACGCACGCGCGAGCGCGGCCGTGAACCCCGAGGCGGCGACGCTTCCGCTGGACCGGGTGGACGGGATGATCGCGGTCGACCCCGTCGCGATGGAGAAGCTCATGCCGGGTGTCGGCCCGTACAAGGCCGGCCGCAAGGAGGGCCGCACCGTGTACGTCACCGCGAACCGCCTCGTCGACTTCGTGCTCTACAAGGCGTACGCGAAGTACCCGATGCAGAACTTCCGGCGGGCGCGCCTGCGCGACATCGTCGACGGCTTCTACGAGAACGTCTTCAAGCCCAAGCACCCGAGCGAGCTCGTGGACGGCTTCGGCTCCGCCCTCGCGGAGAAGCACATGCAGATATGGATGACCGACCCCGCCGAGCAGGCGTTCGTCGAGCAGATGGACTGGGATGGAGAGGTCAGGGCGGCGCACGACTCCGACTACCTGTACGTGGTCGAGCAGAACGTCGGCGGCAACAAGTTCGACTACTTCGCGACGAACACGACCGCGATGGACGTGACGTTGGAGGGGGAGGACGCGCTCGTCTCGACCGAGGTACGCGTGCGCAACGGGGTGTTCCTGCCGCAGCCGCGCTGGTCGGCTGGCGACTCCGCGAAGACCGGCCTGCACCGCCCGATGATGAACGTGTACGTCCCGCTCGACGCGTCGCTCACCGGCGCGACGTACGAGGGGACACGGATCCCGTCTCCGCCGAACCTCGTCGGCGTCTCCGACACCCCGTCGGAGCATGTCGAGAAGGGCAAGAAGGTATGGTCGGCGACGTTCGAGATCCCACCGGACCAAGAGGCGGCGATGCGGCTCGACTACCGGGTCCCCGGCGTCGTGAGGTCGGTGGAGGGCCGTAAGGTCTACCGGCTGATCGTCCAGCATCAGCCGAAGGTCCGCCCGGAGCAGCTGAGCGTCACGCTCACGCTCCCGGAGGGCGCCCGGCGGATAGACGCGCCGGGATGGAAGCGCAAGGGGAACGTCCTGACGTGGACGAAGCCCCTGAAGACCGACCTGGACCTGGAGGTGTCGTGGCAGGAGTAAGAGCGGTCGTCCTCGCGGCGGGACGCGGCGTCAGGATGGGAGGCGGGCTCGTCCCCAAGACGCTGCTGCCGATGGGCGACGAGGAGCCGTTGCTGTCGTACATCCTGCGCGGGCTTCAGGGCGCGGGGATCGACGACCTCATGATCGTGACCGGCCACGGCCGAAGCCACGTCGAGGAGTACGTGAACGAGCACTGGCGCGGCGACAAGCCCGTCTTCGTCTTCAACGCCCGCTACGCGTCGTGGGGGAACTTCCACTCCGTGCGCGTCGCGCTGGACCAGTCCCCCGGCCTCGACGTCCTCGTCGTGAACTCCGACGTCGTCGTGGCCCCCGAGGTCTACGAGCGCGTCGCGGCCACCGACGGCGACCTCGTGCTGGCGGTCCAGAAGCGCACGCGCCTCGACGAGGAGGACATGAGGGTCCAGCTCGACGGTCACGTCGTCCGCGGGATCGGCAAGGCGCTCCCGATGGGGCTCAGCCACGGCGAGTACGCCGGGGTGTCGCTGCTGCGCCCGGACGCGGCCCGCGCGTACCTCACCGCCGCGACCGACGCCGAATGGCGCAGCACCACGCACGTCTACTACGAGGACGTCTACGCCACGATGATCCCCCTCGTGCGCGTGACCGCGGCTTTCGTCCGCGACGGCGAGTACGCCGAGGTCGACGAGCCGTCGAACGTCCCCGACGCGATCAAGGTCATCGCCACCCATCAGGGGGCGTGGACCGCTTCGGCATAACGTGGACTTCCCCGAGATCCACGTCTACGACGACTCGCCCGACGAGATCGCGGCCGGGCGCGCTCTCGCGCGGATGCTGGCGGACCTCGGGATCGAGGAGCCGTTCGTCGTCGCCTCGATCCACGGCAAGACGCTCGCCGCGGGCGCGGGGTCCCAGCATCCCGTGGAGGTGCCGGTAGCGGGGGCGGACCAGTCCTGGGCCATCGAGACCGGGGCGCGGGCGCAGCGCCTCGGCGCCGACGCGATCGTCGCGATCGGCGGCGGCCGCTGCCTCGACGTCGGCAAGCTGGCCGCGGCCCGCGCCGGCCTCACTTTGATCACGGTCCCGACGCAGCTGACGCACGACGGCATCTGCTCCCCCGTCGCAGTAGTCCCCAACGACGCCGGCCGAGCGGAAAGCGTCGGCGCGATCGCACCGCGGGCGGTGTTCGTCTCGGTCCCGACTGCCGCGACGGCTCCGGCCGAGTCCGTCACTGCGGGGATAGGCGACCTGCTCGCGAACCCGCTCGCGCTGCGCGACTGGTCGCTCGCGGTCGACCGCGGGCTCGAGGACGCGGACGCGCGCGCCTGGGACATGTCGGCCGAGTCGTTCGCGCTCGTCGAGCGGTTCCTCGACGACGACCCCGCGGCCCACGCGTCGGATCCCGCCTTCCTCAGGACGCTCGCCGACGCCCTCGTGCTCTCGGGGATGGCGATGATCCAGGCCGGCACGTCGCGTCCCGCCTCGGGCGGCGAGCACGAGATCAGCCACGCGATCGACGAGCTGTTCGGGGGCCGCGCGCTCCACGGCGCGCAGGTCGCGTTCGGGTGCATCTTCTCCGTCCACCTGTACGGCGAGGACCCCGCGCTGTTCCGCAAGCGCCTCCGCCGTCTCGGCCTCCCGCAACGCCCCGCCGACCTCGGCCTGTCGAAGGAAGAGACCGTGCGCGTGCTGCTGCACGCGCCGGAGACGCGCCCGGGCCGCTTCACGGTCGTGGAGGCCGCGGGGCTGGACGAGCCCGCGGCGCGAAAGATCGTCGATGAGCTGTGGGACGAGCCATAGACTGCCGCTGATGCCGCCCAAATCCGTGGCCATCGGCCTCGACGGGGCCGCCTGGCACCTCCTCGACCCGATGCTCGAGTCCGGTGCGATGCCACGCCTCGCGGCCCTCAAGGAGAAGGGCGCGTGGGGCACCCTGCAGTCGACCGTCCCCACCTACACACCGCCCGCATGGACGTCGGCCGCGACGGGCGTGAACCCCGGCCGGCACGGCATCTACGGGTTCATCGCCGGCAACGCCCAGAGCGAGCGCCAGGAGCTCGTGCACTCCGGGATGATCAAGGCGCCGGCGATCTGGGAGATAGCGAACGAGCAGGGAGCACGTGCCGGGATCTACAACCTGCCGCTGACGTACCCGCCGCGGCCGCTGGACGGCTGGATGGTCTCCGGGATGATGACGCCCGGGTACGGCGAGCACCTGAGGGGCTTCGCCTCGTGGGGGCGCACCGGTACCGGCGACCAGCTGGAACGGCGCATCCTCGAGTGGGCTCCGGACTACGTCGTCGACGTCTCCGCGAACTACGAGCAGGACTGGCGCGACGACGGCCTCGCGCGGCGCGCGCTACGGTCGATCCGCCAGCGCGAGGCCGTGCTGCGGGGACTGCTGGACATCGACCCGCCCGACGTGCTCTTCACGGTCATGGAGGCCCCCGATCGATTGCAGCACGTCTACTACCGCTACATGGACCCCGCCGACGAGCTCTACTCGTCGGGCGACGGGGCGCGGCTGCGCGAGGCGGTCGTCGAATGCTTCACCGCGATGGACCGGATCGTCGGGCTGCTCGAGGACTGGGCGGGGAGCGACGGTGGCGTAGTCGTCTGCTCCGACCACGGCTTCACGGCCTGGGAGGTCTCGGTCCACGTCAACGCGCTGCTCGAGCAGTGGGGCTACCTGAAGCTGAAGGGCACCGGCAAGGCGATGCAGTCGGAGCTGGCGCGCAAGATGATCCCGGTCGCGAAGCGGTTCCTCCCGCGCAAGCTCGCACGCCGCGCCAAGGGGCGGACGTTCGGGGCGATCGACTGGGAGAGCACGCGCGCGTTCGCGTCGCCGATCCCCCAGCAGGGCGTCTTCGTGAACGTCGCCGGGCGGGAGCGCTTCGGGATCGTGCCGCCGGCCGACCTCGAGACGCTGAAGGACGAGATCGCCGCGCGCTTCACGGAGCTGCGGGACCCGCGCGGCGAGCCCGTCACCGACCACGTGCACCGCGCCGAGGACGTGTTCCAGGGTGATGCGCTCGAGGGCGCGCCCGACGTCCTGCCGGTGCTGCGCGACCACCGCTACGAGCTCGACGACGAGCTGTTCCACAAGGAGGCGTTCACGGACCTCCGGCACCTCCCCAGGGGCGTCCACCATCCCGACGGGATCGTGATCGTCGCGGGGGCCGGGGCGCGGCGCGGGCGCGTCGACGGATCGGTGATGGACGTGGCGCCCACGCTCCTCTACCAGGCGGGGCTGAAGGTCCCCGAGGGCCTCGACGGGAAGGTCCTCACCGGCGCGTTCGACGCGGCGACGCTCGCAGAGCGGCCCGTCGCGACCACGGCCCCCCTATCATCGAGCGAGAAGGACGAGAGCTCGCCGTACTCGCAGGACGAAGAAGCCCTCATCGAGGAGTCGCTGAGGGGCCTCGGGTACCTCTAGCGCCCCGCCACCAAGGAGCCGCATTGGCGCAGACCGCAACGAAGCCCGAGCGCGCGACCGCCCCGGCCCCCGCGCCCGCGCCGCGCTCGCGGACGTCCGGCCGCCGCATCGCGCTCCGCGTGCTGGCCGACGCGTTCGCCGTCTCCGCCGCGCTCTTCCTCGCCACCGCGATCCGGTTCGAGCTCTTCGAGGGGGCCCCGGCGGCGCGGTTCGACTACACGTCGATAACGCTCGTCGCGACAGGCGTGTGGATCGTGCTGTTCTGGCTTTACGGGCTCTACGAGCCGCGCCAGGTCCTCGGCCCCGTCAACGAGTTCAAGCAGGTCTTCCACGGCGTCGTCGCCGGAACGGCCCTGATCTTCATCGCCGATTCGTTGTTCACGCTGAACCTCGCGCGCCGCTGGGCCCTGCTCGCGTTCGTCTGCGGGATGGCCGTCGTCGCCGGCGAGCGGCTGTTCGTCCGCAAGGCGCTGCACTTCCTGCGGCGGCGCGGCGGCGACACGACGCGGACGATCGTGCTCGGGACGAACCACGAGGCGCGCACGGTCGCACGGACCCTGCAGCGCGAGGCGTGGCTCGGCTACCGGATCGTCGGCTTCGTCGACGACGCGGCCCCCGCGGGACACGACCTGACCGACGGCCATGTGGTCCTCGGTGGGACCGGCGAGCTGAAGGAGCTGATCGCCAAGCACCGCGCCGGGCTGGTCCTCGTCGCGGCGACGGCTTTCGACGCGGGGCGGCTCAACCGGCTCTTTTGGGAGCTGCAGGACTGCGACGTCGACCTGCAGATCACGTCCGGGACGATCGACCTGATGGCGTCGCGGATGATCGTCCAGTCGGTCGCGGGCGTACCGCTGATCTACGTCCGCAAGACCGGCATGGACAAGATCCAGCGGACGATCAAACGCTCGCTCGACGTCGCCGGCTCGATCGCCGGGCTGATCGTGCTCTCGCCGGTCCTCGCCGCGATCGCCCTGTGGATACGGCGCGACTCGCCGGGCGGGCCGTTCTTCGGTCAGGTACGCGTCGGTCGCGACGGAGAGCTCTTCAAGTGCTGGAAGTTCCGCACGATGTTCGAGGACGCGGAGGCGCGCAGAGCGGAGCTCGAGCACCTCAACGAGGGGCCGGGCCTCCTCTTCAAGCTGGCCGACGACCCGCGCGTGACGAAGGCCGGGAAGGTCCTCCGCCGGTACTCGCTCGACGAGCTGCCCCAGCTGTGGAACGTGCTCCGGGGCGAGATGAGCCTCGTGGGGCCGCGGCCCGCGCTGCCGAGCGAGGTCGAGCAGTACGACGACTGGATCCGCAACCGGCTGAAGGTGAAGCCGGGGATGACGGGGTTGTGGCAGGTGAGCGGCCGCACGGAGACGAGCTTCTCCGACTACGTCCGGTACGACCTCTTCTACATCCAGAACTGGTCGCTGTCTCTGGACCTCTGGATCTTGTGGCGGACGGCGCGGGCGGTGTTCACGGCCGAGGGGGCCCACTGATCCCGTAGGCCGCACCGAATCGCCGAGGCGGGGTAGTTCGTCTGTAGAGCATGGAGACGGCGAGCGGAGCCGAGGAGCGACGAGGCGTGGCGGAGCGGCCGGCGCGGATCGAACGGCTGTACGCGGAGCACGCGCCGGGCGCGATGCGCCTCGCGCTGCTGCTCACCGGGAGCCGGGAGCAGGCCGAGGACCTCGTCCAGGAAGCATTCGTACGGATCTTCGGGAGCTTCGCCCACCTGCGGATAAGGACGTCGTTTCGCGCGTACCTGAACCGGACGATAGTGAACCTGTCGCGCGACCGGGGGCGGCGCCGGCGTCTCGAGCGGCGCGAGATCGAGCGAGAGGGGCGTTCCGCGCGCGCCGGCGCGTACGCGCTGCCCGACGTCGGCGCGCAGCAGGAGGTCCTCGACGCGCTGCGGGCGCTGCCGCAGCGGCAGCGGACGGCGGTCGTGCTGCGCTACTACGAGGACCTTCCGGAGCAGCAGGTCGCCGACGCGCTCGGGTGCTCCCTCTCGGCCGCGAAGTCGCTGATCTCGCGCGGGATGGAGACGCTGCGCGCAACGATGAGAGGTGAGGACCGGTGAGCCAGCGAGCCTTCGAGGACTTCGTCCGCACGAGCCTGGCAGGAGCCGCGGACGCGGCACCTCCGGCGCCACCGTTGCCGCGCCGGCGGGTGACAGCCAGGCAGGTCGCGCTGATGGGGGCCGCGGGGGTCCTCGCACTGGCCGGGACGTTCGGCGCCGTCAGGGTCGGGAGCGACGTCTTCGCAGGGCCCGAGATGGTCCCGGTCGCGCCCGGCGAGAGGATGCTCGACGCCCGCGGCGCCGGCGGCGAGTACCCCTGTGAGCTCGGCTCCGGCCCCCAGGACGAGGCGTCTGCCTGCATCGCCACCGGAGAGCGCGACGGCGTCACGTGGACCCTCGGCGTCTCGGTCGAGCGCAACGGCGACCTGTGCATGGTGCTCGAGACGGTGGGGGGGCCGGGGGCGGCCGGCGCGGGGTCGAGTTGCGGCGAATACGAGCCGGGGGCGATCGGTCTCGACCAGACGGGCATCGGCGACCTCCCGCTGCTCGCCTACGGGCACGTCCCCGCCACCGCGGAGTCGCTCTACCTCGAGCAGAGCGGCGGCGACTCGTTCGAGCTCGAGATCTACCCGGCCCCCGAGGGCTCTCCGGTCCATGCGGGCTTCTACCTCGTGTGGCTGCCGGAGGACGCGGCGCGGCTCGTGGCGTACGGCTCCGACGGCGAGGTGGTGGCGGACCGCGACCTCGACTCGTCGCGTCCCGACGCGCCTCCCGCAGGGGAGTTCAGCTACGTGACGGTCGCGGAAGGCACGCACGAGGGCGTGCCGTGGGTCCTCGAGGTGTACGGCGTGAACGACGACGGGCGAGAGGTCACGTGCACACGCGTGCTCGTCGGCCCGCACCTCACGCGGCCGTACGGCCCTTGCGACGCGAGCTTCGGAGACGGCTCCGCGATCGGCGTCAGCGCATCGTCCGCGCCGGAGCTCCCGGGATGGATCGCGCTCGGGGGCGTCACGGACCCGGCGACGGGGTCGGTCATGTTCTCCCTTCCCGGGCGCGAGATAGAGGCGCAGATGTTCGACTCACCGCCGGGCCCCGATCCCGATCTGCGCTTCTTCGTCGCGTTCCTCCCGGATGAGAAGGGAGAGCCTCTGCGGACGACCGCGACCGTGCGAGACCGTTCGGGCGAGGTCGTGGAGCGGCGCGATCTGTGCGTCCCGGGCGGCGACGGGTTCTCCTGCTGACGTGTCCGGCCGCTCGCGCGGCCCCCGGCTCCGCGGAGTACGCTCGGCTCATGCTCGAAGAGATCATGATCGCGATCAACGACGACCGGCCCGGGATCCTCGCGGAGATCGGCGAGCTGCTCGGCCGCGCGGGCGTGAACATCGGAACGCTCGCCGCCACGAACATCGACGGGAAGGGCGTCGTCCACCTCGTCGTCGACGACGGCGACGACGCGGGCGAGGTCCTCCTCGCGAACGGCTTCGACGTCCAGGGCTCGCGCTCGGTCCTCACCGCGACGCTCGAGGACCGGCCCGGAGAGCTCGGCCGCTACTGCCGCCGGCTCGCGGAGGCGGGCGTCGCGATCTCGTCTGCGTACGTCGCGCGACGCGGCGGAGGCGAGAGCGAGCTGATCATCGCAGTCGACGACTACGAGGCCGCCGAGCAGGCGTAAGAGGCGTAAGACAAGAGGGGCCCCGAAGGGCCCCTCATTCATGTTGTGGCGACTGCGGCTACGCCGTGCGGGGGCGTGGCGACGCCGTGGCGCCTGCGGTCCCGAAGAAGATCGCCAGCGCCGCCGTCGCGAGGTGCAGGAACGTGTCGGCCATGTTGTTGTTCAGCAGGTCCTCGACGAGGATGCCGCCGGCGAGTCCCAGGACGCCGAGCAGCGCGTAGACGATCCCGACCATCAGGTTGATCGACTTCGCCGCGTCGTGGCTGCGGGAGCCGGCGAGCAGCAGCGCCCCGACCCCGATGTGCGCGATGTTGTGGAGCGGGTTGATGTCGAAGATCAGCAGCGACTTGTCGGACTCCTTCGCGAAGTCGTCGAAGCCCGTGATCGCGAAACCGATGACGCCGACGGCGAGATAGACCACACCGAAAGCCAAAGCGAACAGCTGCGCGTTGGAGCGATTGCCCGTAGCGGTGGTTGCCAACTCGTATCCCCTTTCACCCAAGAAGTCCTCGAATAGGTATGTCGCTTCCCCGTTCGGAACAAACCTATTCAGCGGATTGGCGCCTATCTAGACGCGCGTCGCAGACGTGGAGTTACAGGTCGCGCGCTTGTCATCAATTCTTGACGAATCGAACGTATGTTCGTATGCTCTGTAGTCGGCGAGACGGAGGAAGATCGTGCGACCGTTATTCATCGAATCTTCTTCGCGAGTCCCGACGGAACTCGCGTGCGCGCCTGTATCGTCGAGCGCGTCAGAAGTATCGACACCTCGCGGGGAGACGGGGAACGATCATCGCTGTCGCGAAACCTCAACGGAGCCCGGCCGCGTGACCGGCCGACACGAACAGGCCGCCGTTCTCAGTCTTGTCAGCCGGACCGATGCAGAGTGGCACCGGCTCGCGTCATTCATCGAGGAGATCGGAAGCGCCGAACGCATTCTCAACAAAGCATGGACGGGGTTCGAGTCGTTTGACTTCGTCACGCGTGAAGAGGCGGAGCACCTGGCCGATCGAGTGACACCCGAGGAGCTTGATCGCTTCCACCAGCTGATCGACGAACTGGCAGAAGACGGAATCGCCCTCTTCACAGTTCTGGATGACCGCTATCCGAGCAATCTCCGCCTTGTCTTCAACCGGCCTCCCTTTCTATTCGTCCGCGGAGACTTGAACGAGACGGACAATCATGCGATCGCGATTGTGGGAACGCGCGCCGCTTCTACAGAAGGGCTTCATCAGGCGGACCGGCTCGCTCGGGAACTCGCGTCGGCGGGAGTCACGGTCGTTTCGGGCCTCGCCCTCGGAATCGACACCGCCGCTCATGCGGCATCTATAGATGCCGGTGGAAGGACAATTGCCGTCATGGGAACCGGCATTCGCCGCCCGGTGTACCCGAAGGTGAATAACGCCCTCGCGGAGAGGATTGCTCTATCGAGCGGCGCGCTCGTGTCTCAGTTCTGGCCCGATCACCCGCCATCACCATCGTCATTCCCGATGCGCAACGTCGTCACCAGCGGCATGGCCCTGGGGACCGTCGTGATCGAAGCAAGTCGCACCAGCGGGGCGAAGAACCAAGCTCGCCGCGCGCTGGAGCACGGCAAGCGTCTCTTCCTTGTCGAGTCGCTGGTGCTGCAGGAGCAATGGGCGCGTGACTATGCCGAGCGCCCAGGCGTTACCGTCGTCCAGTCCGTCGACGACGTCCTCGACGTGCTGGTCGCGATGGCTAAACCACCGGAGCAGCTCAGCCTCAGCTAGCTAGAGTGGCCTGGTGCGGCCGACCATCACCGAGCTAACAGATGCGTTTTCAGCGTCTCTGACGGTCGTTCCCCGCCATGGGGTTGGCATCTGCACGCTCTGTCATGGCGCCAGTCGAGGTTCGCGCAGGTGTCGCAGCTGCACTGAAACGGCGGCACGCGTCCGTTGCCCGGTAGACCTCGTCGTTCCGATCGCTCTGTGCGAACGGAGCAGCCAGCTCCATCACGTTCTCTGGAGCTACAAGAACAGCGAGCGGCGAGACGTACGCAAGAAGTTCACGATCCGCCTCGCCGCGGTCGTAGCCCGTTTTCTCGATGGTCACTCCGAGTGCATTGCTGCCGCCGCCGGGCGGTCCTGGGATTCCATCACGACCGTTCCCCCAACGCGGTCGCGCTCGGGGTGGAGACCTCTAGAAGACGTGGTTTCGCGAGTGAGGGAGCTTGCCGCTGCCCACGAACGCACCATGAACCCGGGTCTGAGGGAGGTCGAGCGCGGCCGCCCACGGGAAGAGAATTTCGAGGTGATCGCCGATGTCCGTGGCCGCGCTTTCCTCCTGCTGGACGACACCTTCACGAGCGGGACTCATGCTCAGGCCGCGGCGTCCGCACTCCAGGAAGCCGGCGGCGACGTCGTCGCCGTCGTCCCGATCGGAAGGTTCATGAATCCGGGCTACGACGAGGCTACGCAGGCGCTCTGGGACAGCGTGAAGGACATTCCTTTCGACTTCGGAGACTGTTGCTTACATCAGAGGTAGCCGAGGTTCCGCAGAGACTCCTCGATGGCCGCCTCGTCCTCGGCCGAGTACGGCGACGCCTCGGCCCCCGACCCCGCGAGCGGCAGGTCCATCGCCTCGACCGCGGGCGGCGAGCCCGTGACCATCGCCTCGGGCAGCCACTCCGTCAGGACCCGGCCGTCGACCTCGGGGATCTTCAGGCCGGCGAGGTAGAGCGCCGTCGGCATGATGTCGTAGAGGCTCGCCTGCAGCCCGGTCCGCGGCTCGATGCCGGGGCCGGCGATCCCGAAGATCCCGTCCATGTGGTGGAAGCCCCGCGGGAGCCCCCGGTAGTCGTCGAGGACCCCCGGCGAGTACAGCCCGTCCGAGAGCTCGTACGAGTAGGCCCGGCACACGGGGAAGAGGTCCGGCGCGTCGGGGGCCTGCGGCCCCGACAAGACCTCCTCGCGCCGGTAGATCCGGTCGAGCACGGGCTGTCCGTCGTCGGGGTCGACGAGCTCCGAGAAGCGGGCGACGATCTCGTCGCGCACAGCCTCGTACTCCGACTGCGGGACGACCCCGTGCGGCTCGCGGCCCTCGAGGTTGACGTAGATCCCCTGCTGCGGGATGGGGGCCGAGAACGCCTTGGTGCGGCCCCAGTCGATCGACGCCTGCGCGGCCCCCTTGGCCTTCTGCCACACGGACTTCGGAAGAACCTTCTTCGCCTTGCGGGCGAGCGTGCGGACCCCGGCCGACTTCGTCACGGCCCCCGCTCCGCCGATCGACAGCAATCCCCACTCCCGCAGAGCGAGGTTCACGTTCACGCTCTTGTCCTTCGGCCCGAAGCCGTGGTCCGACATCGTCACGACGAACCCGTCGTTGCCGGCCCACGCGAGCATGTCGCCGATCATCCCGTCCATCTCGTCGAAGAACGCCCACGCGCGCTCGCGGATCGCCGCGGCCTCGGGGCGGTGGAAGTGCTCGCAGCGGGGGTCGATGTACTTGTAGTGCACGTGCATGAGCCGGTCGGGGGCCTCGAGCACGCCGAACAGGAGCCCGAGGTCGTCGTGGCTCTCCATCAGGTGCGCGAGCGCGGCCCGCTTCTTCGCGAGGTTCGCCGAGAGGCGCTCGATGATCGCCGTCGACTTCCAGTCCTGGTCGTAGTCGACCTGGATGTCGATCTCGTAGCCGGGCGCGACGCCCTCGATCGCGGCGCGGAGCTCGAGCGGGTGCGTGAAGTTCTCGGGCGTCTTGCCGCCGCCCTCCGGCGTAAGCATCCCCGACACCGCGAAGCCGTCGATCGCGGGGGCCGGGTACGTCATCGGGATGTTGAAGAGGCCCATGCGGACGCCCTGCGCGTTCGCCGCGTTCCAGACCGCGGGGGCCGTGACGCGGTCGAGGCTCACGAGGCCCTTGCTCGACTGGACGTTGCCGAGCGTGAAGCCGAAGATCCCGTGCTTGCCGGGGTTGACGCCGGTGAAGATCGACGTCCATCCCGGCGGCGTGTACGGCGGGACCGTCGACGTGAGGACCCCCGAGGCGCCCTTCTCGAGGAGCCGCTTGAACACCGGCATGTGCCCGGCCTCGAACGCGGGGTCGAGCACGGAGTACGTCATGCCGTCGAGGCCGAGCAACAGCACGCGCCGGGCCGTCATCGCAGCCGCCTCCAGACCGTCAGCAGGATGGCCGCCGACACCATCGCGATGCCGAGGGCGAGGGCGGGGACGACGAGGCCGGTGATCGGGCCCAGGATGAAGACGACCGCCTGCACGTCCGGCATCCCCGGGTTCGGCAGCAGCCGGCGTCGTGCCAGCGCCCCCGAGATGCGCCCCGCTACGCCGCCGGCCGCTTCGCCCTTCTCGGCCCCCGAGATCTCGATGAAGTAGTACGCGAGGACCGCGTACACGACGACCCACAGGATGCGCTCCCGCGGTACGTCTCCGGACCACCACGTCCACAGCGCGAGGCCGAGCGACGCGCTCGCGCGCCGGCCGCCGTCGGCGAGGTGGTCGAGTGCCTCACCCCTCTCGCTCGTGACCCCCAGCGCACGGGCGAGCTTCCCGTCGACGCAGTCGAGCAGGAACGCGACGTAGAAGAGGGCCCCGCCCGCGATCAGCCCGCCCCTGGTTCCGGTCGCGAACGCGGCCCCCACGGCAAGGCCGGAGACGAGCGCGAACGCGGTGACCTGGTCCGGCGTGAGCCACCGCCGGCGCGCGAGGAAGCCGACGAGCGGGACCGCGACGGGGTCGGTGGCGAGCACCGTCCACCAGTAGTCGCGCTTCTTGGCTCCGGGCGGTGCCACGGCTGCGGCCGTCACGCCCTCGCCGCCCTCGCCTCCGCCGCCGGGTCGACGAGGCCGCGGCCGCGGATCTGCTCCCACGCCCCCGCGACCATCCCGGTGACGAGGCCGGGGTCGCGCGTCTGGGCGGCCTTCCCGACGTTGAGGATGAACAGCCCGATCCACGCCCACCACAGCGCGGCCTTGTGGAACGCGGTCTGCGGCATGAGCTTGCGGTGCAGGTAGAACTGGTTCGCGAGGTTCATCCGCTGTAGCTGGTGCGAGTTCAGCCGCGACGCTCCGCTCTTCAGGTGGTCGCAGCGCGCCTTCGGGGTCTGCACGAGGACGTAGCGGCGGGAGACGCGGTAGGAGAAGTCGATGTCCTCCTTGTAGCCGTAGCCCGCGAGGGCCTCGTCGAACCGCTCGTGGTCGAAGACCTCCCGGCGGTACGACATGAACCAGCCGTTGAAGTACTCGAGCCGGCGCACGCCCGCGGAGTCCGACACGCCCTCGGCGTAGAACCCGGGCCGCACCTTGCCCGAGGCCTCGGGCCACCAGCCGCCGATCCCGAACAGCTTGCGGTAGAGGCGGGTGCCGAGGGAGGGCCGTGCGGGCCGCTTCGGCGTCGCCCTCACGCCCCCCAGCTCCGGCCCCCACTTCTCGTACTCCTTCAGGACCTGCTCGTGGCAGTCGGGGTCCATCCACACGTCGTCGTCGACGAAGAAGACGGGGTCGCCGCTCGAGCGGTCGATCCCGACGTTGCGCTGGACGGTCAGCCCCCTGGGGGCCGGGTGGTGGTAGTCGAGCTTGATCCCGGCCGCCGAGCACAGCTCCTCGATCTCGCGGCGCGTCGGCGTGCCGTCGCTGGAGTCCACGACGACGAGCTCTGCGGGCAGGACCGTCTGCGCGACGAGGCTCCGGACCGTGTGGAGCAGGTCGTCGGGCCGGTTCCGGGTCGCGATGACGAACGAGGATTGAGCTTGAGCGCGGGCCGCCTCGGCGGGACCCCTAGCTTGGCTTGTATTTCCGGACACGGGAGGCAGGGTACCGTCAGAGCGACCGCGCCCGAGGGAACCCTGGGCCCGGTTCGTGCGTGGAGCCCACGGTGGCCCCCGCACGAGAGACCCCCGTCGATCGAGCCCGGGCAGGTGGCGATTTGGAGGGCAGGACCTGGCGTAATCGCGTCCTCTTTCCCGCGTCCGTCGTCCTGCTCGCAGCCTGCATCGTGACCGCCAGCTTCGCGTTCGAGGCCGCGCCTCCGCCGGTGAACGAGCGGGAGGTCGACGAGTCGCGCTACCGCTTCAGCGACGTGACGGAGGACGCGGGCGTCCGCGACGCCGGCCGCTCGTGGGGCAGCTCCTGGATCGACTTCGAGGGAGACGGCGACCCCGACCTCTTCCTCGTCCGGCACTGGCGCGAGCCGATCCTCTTCCTCAACGACGGCAACGGGCGGTTCGAGCCCCGCGACACGCCGCGCGACCTCGAGGGCACGGAGATGGACCGGCACCAATGCACGTGGGGCGAGGCGAACCACGACGGCCAGCCGGACCTGCTGTGCACCCAGGGCGCCGACCGGGGCCACGGAGAGGGCCCGAACGAGCTGCTCCTCCACACCGGCGAGGGGCTGAGAGACCGCGCCCGGCAGTTCCGCGTCCAGTACGCGAAGGCGCGCGGCCGGACGGTCAACTGGGTCGACTACGACGGCGACCGAGACCTCGACGTGTTCTTGGGCACGACCTTCAGGAACGCGTACCCGATGCAGCTCTACAAGCGCGGCCGCGAGAACTTCCGCCAGGCGAGGGTCGGGCTCGCGCAGGACCTCTCGGTCCTGACGTCCACCTGGGCCGACTGGGACCGCGACCGCGACCAGGACCTCCTGGTCACGCAGCACCACCCGCTCCCGGCGCTGGCGTTCGAGAACGTGGGCGGGAGTTTCGAGCCGGTCGACCTTCCGCGGGTGACGAACAAGTCGTGGATCTCGGCGAGCTGGGGGGACTTCAACGGCGACGGGTGGGTCGACCTCCAGGTGGCCGGCCGCAAGAGGCTGCGCATCTACCGCAACCGCGAGGGGCGGTTGCGCCCGGTGTTCAAGACGCGCCTGAGGCAGGGCCGCGCAGGCACGTGGTTCGACGTCGACAACGACGGCGACCTCGACTCGTTCGTCGTGCAGGGTGCGCGCGGCAACAACCCGCGCCCGGGCTCCGTCAACTGGCGTGACTTCCTGGTCGTCCGGCGCAAGGGCGGGTTCAAGCGGGTGGAGCACAGCTCGTTCAGGGGCCCCACGACGGGCAACGGCGAGCAGGCGACGATCTCCGACTACGACCGTGACGGCCGCCTGGACGTGTTCGTCACGAACGGCCTCCACTACTACAAGGGCCCGACCGTCCTCCTCCGGAACCGCTCGCGCGCCGGGAACTGGGGCGGCGTGGACCTCGTGGGCTCACGCATGAACCCGATGGGCTACGGAACGGTCGTCGTGTGGAAGGTCGACGGACGCGTGCTGAAGCGCCGCGTTACGGACGACGTCGTGTTCAAGGGCCAGAACGAGGTGGGCTACGTCCACCTCGGCTACGGCGAAGGCCTGGCCGCGAAGGTCGTCGTGAAGTGGCCGAACCGCACGAAGGACTGCGCGCGGCTCCCCGCGGGGACGATCCTCGCGATCGAGATCGGGAGCCTGGGCTGCCCATAGGGTAGGTGCCATGCGTTCTGCACGGTCGGGACCGCGCAAGAGCTCCGCGCCCGCGCTCTCGTTCAAGCGGAGGCGGCGCCGTAGCCGCGGCCTCCCGATCATCCTCTTGGTCATTCTCACGGCCGCCGGCGGGAGCTACCTGCTGCTGAAGCCCTCGGGCGACGAGACGAGCGCGAAGGAGAAGCTCGTCCGCGCCTGCGACGTCGACGTGGACATCCTCGAGCGCATGTGGAACGGCTACGTGCCGAACCGGTCGGGCGACGTGCTCGCGGTCGAGCACGCGCCGAACCAGTACAGCACCCGGCACTCCTCGCCGTACCCGTACCACCAGGATGTCCCGCTGCTGCTCTACGGGCCCGGGTTCATCCGGTCCGGAAGGTCGGTCGAGAGGCCCGTCACGGTCGCGGACCTCGCTCCGACCTACGCCAAGCTGCTGGGCTTCGACGAGTTCCCCGACCGCGACGGGCGCGTCCTGCAGGAGGCGCTGCTGCCCGAGCGGAAGCGCAACGGCGTACCGAAGCTGATCCTGACGCTGGTGTGGGACGGGGGCGGCGACAACGTGCTGGAGCAGTGGCCGGACGACTGGCCGGAGCTCGCGGCGCTCACGCCGGAGGGCACCCACTACACCGAGGCGACCGTTGGCTCGACGCCGTCGATAACGCCGTCGGTCCACGCCACGATCGGCACCGGTGCGTTCCCGAGCACGCACGGCATCACCGACACGCGCATGCGCGTGAAGAACAAGATGAAGGACCCGTGGGAGCAGAGCTCGCCGAAGCGGCTCCGCGCGCAGACGCTGGGCGACCTGTGGGACGCGGCGAACGGCAATGCTCCGCTGGTCGGGATGATGGCGCGCGATGCGTGGCACCTCGGGATGGTGGGGTATGGCGCGTACCTTCTGGAGGGCGACCACGACATCGCGGTGCTGGACGAGCTCGGCGGCATCGAGTTCCGCACGAACGAGGACTACTACTCGCTGCCCGAGTACCTGCTGGGGCTCGAGGGCCTCGAGGAGGCCGTTGCGGAGGTCGACCAGCGCGACGGCGAGTCCGACGGAGAGTGGCTCGGGAACGCGATCCTTCCGTACGACGCGCAGGTCCGCTTCACGCCCGCGTGGTCGATCTACCAGACCGAGAAGCTGATCGAGCTGCTCGAGACCGAGGGCTTCGGCGCCGACGACGTCGCCGACCTCTTCTACGTCAACTACAAGCCGGTCGACCTCGCGGGGCACTTCTGGAACATGGTCGAGCCGGAGGTGCAGGAGAACCTGCGCGAGACCGACGCGCAGCTCCCGGTGCTCGTCGAGGCCCTCGACCGCATCGTCGGCGAGGACGAGTACGTCCTGGCGCTGACGGCCGACCACGGGATGACGCCGTACGCGCACGTGTCCGGGGGCTGGGACATCGAGACGCGCGACATGAGCGAGGACATCGAGAAGCAGTTCGACAAGGTGACCCCGGAGGTGCCGTTGATCCTGTCGAACCGCGGCTACCAGATCATGCTGGACCGCGACGAGATGCGTAAGAACGACGTGACGGCGGCCGAGGTGGCGGCGTTCGTGCGGGACTACAGGATCGAGGACAACGTCACGGACACGAACAAGGTCCTACCGCGCTTCGAGGACCACACGAAGGACCGCCTGTTCCTGACGGCGCTGACCCCGGAGGCCCTGGAAGAGGCCCTTGCCTGCGCACGCGGCTCGACCGATGAGTGAAACGCGACGCTATGCGTCCTTGTTCGCTCGATCCTCAGCGGAGCGCCGCAGGCGGGCCCTCAGGACCCGCGCCAGGAACAGCGGGTTCCCCACGACGTAACGGCGCCACATGCGGCGCGGCTCCTGGAGCAGCCGGTACAGCCACTCCAGCCACAGACAGTTCATCCACGCGGGGGCCCTGGGCACTACGCCCGCCGAGAAGTCCAGGAACGCTCCGACCCCGACCCCGAGGCGAGCGCCCGTTGCGGGCAAATGCTGCGCCAGCCACATCTCCTGCCGCGGGTTCCCCATCGCGACCATCAATAGCCCGGCCCCCGACTCCGCGACCGTTCGCGCGACATCGCCGGACTCCGACGGCGCGAAGTAGCCGTCACAGGTCCCGCAGACCTTCAGCCCGGGAATCCGCTCCGACAAGCGCCTCGCCGCCTCGTCTGCGACGCCCGGCCGCGCGCCGAGGAAGAACACCGGCCACCCGCGTGCGGCAGCTTCTTCCAGGATCACCGGGTTGAAGTCCGAGCCGTTGAGGTTGTCCGGGAACGGCCGCCCGAACATGCGGCCCGCGATCGCAAGCCCCGCGCCGTCGTTCAACACGATGTCCGCAGAACGAAGGACTCCCCTGTACGCTTCGTCCCTGCTGGCCAGGTTGAGCGTGTGGGCGTTGGCGTAGGCGGCGAGGGCAGGGCGGTCCCGTTCGTAGAGGCGGACCAGCTCCTCCCGGGCGGCGGCAGCGGTTAGCCGGGCGACCGGCACGCCCAGGACCTCGACGACTTCCACGGTGGTGCAGTGTGCCGCACCCCGCCGCGGACCCGGAACGAACGAACCGTCTGGAGAGTGACAGTCGACATGAGAAGAGTCGCGGCACCGCTCGCCGCCCTCCTCCTCGCCGCCGCGTGCACCGGCAGCGGAGCGGAGGAGAATCCCGACACGCGAGCCACCCCACGACCGAGCCAGGCCCCCAACCAGGGTCGCGCGTCGATCGCATCGCCCGAGCCCGTGACGCAGGCGCCGGACGGTTGGTTCGAGGCCGCGTGCAACCTGCCGCTGGAGCAGCTCAAGAGGGTCCGCCGCGGTTACGTCCCGGGCCGCTCGCCGGAGCTGCTGGTCGTGCCGCGCGAGCCCAACTACTTCGGCAGCTTCGCGTCGTACACGCACTCCGGGCCGTGGGACTACGTGCAGTCGATCCCGCTGGTCTTCTACGGCCCCGGGTTCATCAAGCCGCAGGGCGAGATCACGCTCGACCGCGAGTCGACGATCGCCGACCTCGCGCCGACGCTCGCGGAGCTGCTCGACACGCCGTTCCCCGGCGGACGCCCCGGCAACTCCGTGAGCGAGGCACTCCTTCCTGAGGAGGAGCGCAACGGCGTACCGAAGGTGATCGTCACGGTCGTGTGGGACGGCGGGGGCTGGAACGTCCTCGACGCGTGGCCTGACTCTTGGCCGTACCTGCGCAAGCTGATGGAGAACGGCACGTCGGTCGCGGACGTCGAGGTGGGATCGTCGCCGTCGGTAACGCCCGCGGTCCACACGAACCTCGGCACGGGCGCGTTCCCGAAGCAGCACGGCATCGTCGACATCCCGGTGCGCGAGGGCATCGAGATCTACGGCGCGTACGACGGGTTCACGCCGCGTTTCCTGCAGGTGCCGACGCTTGCCGACCTCTACGACCGTCGCACGGGCAACGAGGCGAAGATCGGCATGTTCGCCTACAAGCCGTGGCACCTCGGGATGATCGGCCACGGGAGCTACGTCCCGGGCGGCGACAAGGACATCGCGTTCATCTCCGAGAAGTTCGCCGGCGAGCTGAAGACGAACCCCGAGTACTACTCCCTGCCCCCGTACCTCGAAGACGTCGAGGGCTTCGAGGACGACGTCCGGAAGGTCGACCTCGACGACGGCAAGATCGACGACACGTGGATGGGGCACGAGGTCCTGAACGACCCCAACAAGCTCCGCCACACACCGGTCTGGGCGCTGTACCAGACGCGCTTGCTGAAGGCCGTGCTCGAGGGCGAGGACTTCGGCGGTGACGACGTCGCGGACCTCTTCTTCATCAACTACAAGCAGGTCGACGACGTCGGGCACGACTGGAACATGCTGAACCCGGAGATGCGCGAGATCCTCGAGTACTCCGACGACGAGCTGCGCAAGATCACACGCTTCCTCGACGACCTCGTCGGCGAGGACTCGTGGGTGATGGCGTTCACGGCCGACCACGGGCAGGGGCCGGACCCGCTCACGGTCGGTGCATGGCCTATCGGGCAGGCGCTGATCGAGGAGGACATCGCGCGCGAGTTCGACGTCGACCCGGCCGAGCTCTTCCAGGACCGCCGCCCGGTCGGCTGGTGGATCCATCCCGAGGTGTCGGCGGAGACGGGCGTCACCGCAGAGGACCTCGCGGACTTCCTCGTGAACTACCGGCTGAAGGACAACAAGCGGCCCGACGCGGACATCCCGCAGGAGTACCGGGGGATGGAGGACTCGCTGCTGTTCTCCGCCGCGTTCCCGAGCGAGGCCCTCCCGCGCATCTGGCACTGCGCGAAGCAGAAGGCATGAGACCGGAAGCCCGCAGGCGCCGCCGCACGCGCGCGCTGCCGATCCTCGTCGTCGTGCTCGTCCTGATCGGTGGAGGGACGTTCGTGCTGACACGCTCGGACGGCGAGACACAGGCGACGCCGGAGCCGACGGCCGAGCCGCTGAAGACCGGTGACGGCGAGCCCGTGGCCGACCTCCCGAAGAAGGCCTACCTGCGCGACGCCTGCCGCATCCCGGCGAAGTGGGTCAAGCGCATCCACCGCGGCTGGGCTCCCGGCGGCATCCGCGACTACGACCTCGTGATCGTCCCGAAGCCCCCGAACTACATGGGGACGTTCGTGAACACCTCGCATTCCGCGCCGTACGACTTCCTGCAGAAGGTGCCGCTGATCTTCTACGGCAAGGGCTTCGTCGAGCCGGTGGGCCGCGTGACGCTCGAGCGGGAGCCGACGATCGCCGACCTCGCGCCGACCTACGCGCACATGATGGGCTTCGACGAGTTCCCCGACCGGACGGCGGAGACGATCACCGAGGTGTTGAAGGACACGTCCGAGAGGCCGAAGCTGATCGTCACCGCGGTCATCGACGGGGGCGGGTGGAACGCGCTCGAGGAGTGGCCCGACGCGTGGCCGTTCATGAAGCAGCTCGTCGAGGAGGGCGCGAACGTGGAGGAGACGATCGTCGGGTCGTCGCCCTCGATCACGCCCGCCACGCACACGAACCTCTCCACGGGCACCTTCCCGCGCTACCACGGCGTCACGGCGATCGCGGTGCGCGCGGACGATGGCTCGATCGTCGGGTCGTTCTCGGAAGTGCCGGGGAACCCCGGGCCGGCCGTCATGGATGCCCGCGTGACGATGACGAAGACGACGCTCGCGGACCTCTGGGACCGCGCGAACGGCAACGAGCCGCTGATCGGGATGCTTGCCGCCGGGAACCTGCAGCTCGGCATGATCGGCCACGGCTCCGCCCTCGAAGGGGGCGACAAGGACATCGCCGCGATCCTGTCGCGCGGCGTGTGGGCGACGAACCCCGAGTTCTACTCGCTGCCCGAGTACGTGAACACCGAGGTTCCCGGGCCCGAGGAGTTCGTTGACGCGGTCGACCGGGCGGACGGGCAGGCGGACGGGAAGTGGAAGGGCCACGGCGTCGAGCCGCTCGACGGGTCGCCCGCGTTCGCGCCGTGGGAGAACGCGACGATGTTCGAGATCATGGAGCGCGAGGGCTTCGGCGCCGATGAGCTCACCGACCTCTTCTACGTGAACTACAAGGCCCCCGACAAGGCCGGCCACACGTGGAACATGATCGCCCCCGAGCAGGAGGACGTGATCCGCTCCGTCGACGAGGCGATCGAGGAGCTCGTGGGCTGGCTGGACGACAACGTCGGCGAAGAGGAGTACGTGCTGGTCGTGACCGCCGACCACGGTCAGACGCCGCTCGGGGGCTGGGCGATCAGCCGCTCGGAGATCGGAGACGACCTCGGACGCGAGTTCGACGGCATCGCGAACGAGAAGGGCGTGATCGGCCGGACGTCCGCGTCCTCGTTCTTCAGCAACCCGGACGAGATGGAGGCGAACGGCGTCACGCCGGAGCAGGTCTCGTCGTTCCTCTCGCGCTACACGATCGGCGACAACATCCCTGAGGGGGCCGAGGTGCCGGAGGGCTTCGAGGACCGGCTCGACGAGCGGATCTTCGACGCGGTCTTTCCGGGGCGCAAGCTGCCGAAGATCGTGGAGTGCACGAACGCCCTGGCCGAGGGCTGATTCGGGCAAATCGGGAGGAACCGGCCACCGGCTCCCGAATAGCTCCCCCGGGCGGAGACGGCGGGTCTCCGACAGGCGGAGGAGGAATCATGCGCAGGAAGGTCTCTCTCGTCGCGGCCGGGCTGCTCGCGGGGGCCACGCTCTCGACGACGGTCGCGTCGCCCGCACACGCTCAGGACGGGTGCACGGCGCACGACCCGACGCTGGCTTACGTCTGCACGGTGCTGAACGAGGCCGACCCGGTCGGCTGGGCGAACTACTACTACACGCTCGTGGGGCGCGTCGTCACCGGCGTGGTCTGCGACCTGTGGGAGTGCCCCTAATCCTCTCAAGGTCAGGAGGACGACCGATGCACAAGAAGCTTTCACTCTCGATGGTGGGACTGCTGGCGGGAGCGACGATCGCAACGTCGGCATCACCCGCCCACGCACAGGAATGCGACGCGAAGGACCCGGTGTTGGACCACGTCTGCGACACGGTCGAGAGCGTCGGGCCGTGGGTCGGCTACTACTACAACGAGGTTGGCGAGGCCTGGTACCGCGTCTACTGCCTGCTCTGGGACCCGACCTGTTAGTCCGACGCGGAGGACGACTCATGCGCAGGAAGAGCCCTCGCATCGCGGCCGCGGTGATCACCGGGGCGACGATCTCCCTCGCGGCCGGATCGACCGCAGCGGCTCAGCCCCCATGCGCGAGCACGATCCCGGCCGTCAGCTACGTGTGCCACGTCGTCGGGGACCCCGGGGAAATCGTCCGGCTCGTGTACTGCACGCTATGGCCGCCGAGGTGCCCTTGACCCGGCACCCGCGGGGCCGAATTCGGACAAAAGAGGAGGATGCCATGCGCAAGAAGCTGTCCCTGGTCGCGGCCGGGCTGCTGGCCGGGGCGACTATCTCGATGGCTGCGGCGCCCGCACAGGCGCAGCCGCAATCGTGCTCGTCGAACGACCCCGTCCTGGCGTTCGTGTGTAGCACGCTCGACAAGCCCGGCCCCTGGATCCAGCACTACTACGAAGAGGCCGGCAAGGCCGTGTACTACGTGTACTGCACGCTCTGGGACCCGACCTGCTGAGATCGTGACGGCGGCCTCAGCACGAGACCCAGTCCTCGAAGCTGAGGCCGCCCTCTTCTCTCGGTGAGCCCGGCACGGTCACCGCATCGCTTCCGTCGGCGTCGCCGACGACGATCCGGAAGTCGTAGTGGCCCTCGTGGCCGATTACGTACGCGAGCTGATCGCCGTCGCGTGACCAGTGGGGGGACCGCGCGTTCGGCTCGCCAGCGCGCGGCTCGACGTCGTCTGCGTCCATGAAGATCAAGGACGGAGCGGGCCCGTCCATCCCCGACCAGGCGAACGTCCGGCCGTCCGGAGACCACGCGAGGTCGGTGGGGAGCACGTCGTCCAGCGCCGTGATCCGGTGCGGGTTCGACCCGTCCGCACCGACCACCCATAGCTCGGTGTAGTAGCGCGCGTTCTCCGACCGGGCACGGTCGGTCTTGCCGACGAAGAAGGCGATCCGCTTCCCGTCCGCCGACCACTCCGCCTCTCCGATGTAATCGGGGTCCACGGGGTTTGCGCCCCTGGGCGACGGCAGCTCGTAAACGATCCGCTCCTCCTTTGTCTCCACGTCGACCACCCGGATGGCGTTGCCGCTCAGAACCAGGACCTCGTTCGCCACCGGCGACCACGACGGCTGGCCGCCGTCCCGCACCAGCAGCTCCTCGCCCGTGCCGTCGACGTTCGCGACGTACAGCGAGAGCCTCTGGAAGCCGGTCTCGTCTCCGTACGACTTGGCGCGGCCGAAGACGACTCGCTCGGCGTCCGGGCTCAGCGACGCATACGTCGAGAGGTTCTCGTGCGTGACGCGCGTGATGTCGCCGCCGCGCAGGATCCCGATGTCCTCCGCCTCGTAGACCTCCTCCCGGGAGATCTCGAACGCGAACGTCCCCCAGCAACCCTGAGACCTCACGAGCAGGACACCCGCGACGACGGCGGCGAGCGCGACCGCCCCGAACGTCAGGCGCTTCGTCAACACGAGGCCCAGTCCCGCAGCCGAAGGTCCTGATCCCCTGTCGGTGAACCCGGCACTGCCACGGCGTTGCTCCCGTCGGCGTCGCCGACGACGATGCGGAAGTCGTAGCGTCCCTCGTCGCCGATCACGTACGCGAGCTGGTCACCGTCGCGCGACCACTGCGGCCTGCGTGCGTTCGGCTCCGCGACCCACGGCTCGAGCTCATCGGCGTCCATGAGCACCAGGTCCTGTATGCCGGTCCAGGCGAACGTCTCCCCGTCGGGCGACCACGCGAGGTCGCCTAGCCCTTCGTCCTCCAGCCGCGCGATCCGGTGGGGGTTCGACCCGTCGGCCCCCACCACCCACAGCTCCGTGTAGGAGACGGGCCCCGGGCTCTGCTCGCGCGCGGTCTTGCCGACGAAGAACGCTATCCGGGCGCCGTCCCCGGACCACGCCGCGGTCCCGATGTAGTCCGGGTCGTAGCCCTGCGGGGGCGGCAGCCGGTAGACGAGCCGTTCCTTCTTCGTCTCGACGTCGACCACGCGGATGGCGCCGCCCAGGACGAGGACCTCGTCCCCGGCGGGCGACCAATGAGGCGTCCCGCCGCGGCGCGTGAGCAGCTCCTCGTCGGAGCCGTCGAGGTCGGACACGAACAGCGCGAGTCCCCGAATCCCCTCCTCGTCCGAGAACCGGCCGCGGCCGAACACGATGCGTTCGCCGTCGGGGCTCAGGGACGCGGTCGAGGAGACGTTCCCGTGGGTGACCCGGAGCGTCTCGCCGTCGCGCAGGACGCCGATGTCGGGCGCCACGCCACGCTCCTCGGGGAAGATCTCGTAGGCGAACGTCCCCCACGTGCAGCCGCGCGCCCGGACAACGGCCACGCCCGCACCGGCGAGCACGGCAACCAGCGCGACGATCCCGGCCCTTCTCCTCCCCATGACCCTCACATGGTGCACACACGAGACGCGTGACGTCAGAGAGGTCACCCCTCGACCGGCAGGCTCTTCTCGAACAGCGTCTTCCCGTCCTTGCCGCCGACGACGCGAACCGTCACCTTCCGGTCGGGTCCCGCTTCGTCCAGGTCCACGAGGGCGAAGCCTCCGACGCCGTTGACGTTCACGAGCGTGTGCTCCGGGTCGTTGTTCCCCTGTGATCCCCCGTCGAAGTCGGTGCCGGAAGAGTTGATCTCGTAGAGCTCGCCGAACTCGAAGTGGTGGATGAGCCGCTGTCCGTGCGAGTCACCGGACAGGATCACGACCGTCCCGTCCACCGACGAGAAGAACTCCAGCAGCTCGTCGCGCTCGTACGCGTAGACGTTGTGCCAGCCCGGATCCTCGGGGGGCTTGTTGCGGAACACCATCGCCGACGCGACGACCTTCACCGGCGCCTGAGACTCCGTCATGCCGCGCTTCAGCCACTCCTTCTGCTCGAAGCCGATGCGCGACTTCTCCGGGCCGTCCGGCGCGAGCGGGTCGGTCGCGTACAGCCGGCAGTCGAGGCACCACACGTGTACGTCGCCCCAGACGACGTCGAAGTACTCGTCGGTCGGGTTTGCGTGGAGCTCGTCGAACGCGCCGATCGTGTACTCCTGCACCGTGTCGGCCCACCCGTTGTCGCCCTGGTAATCGTGGTCGTCCTGCCAGAAGAGCAGCGGCACCTCGCCCACCATCGCCGCGATGTTCCGCTCGCGCAGCATCCGCATCCACTTCGCCTGGAAGTGGTCGGCGCGGCGCGCGAGGCACGTCAGGTCCGCGTACCCCCAGTCGCCGGAGTGCAGGTAGAAGGCGGGCTCCAGCGAGCGTGCGACCTCGAACGACGGGTACTCGGTGATCCGCCCGGACGTGCAGCACCCGTACGCGAAGCGCACCGCGGCCCCCGCGGGCGGCGGCGTCCGGAACGTCGCGGCCGGGCCCGGGAACTTCATCCCGTCCCGCACCGCGAGCGGGCGCCAGTGGTAGAGCGTGTCCGGCTCGAGGCCCTCGAGCCACCGGTGGACGGAGCCGAGCTTCCCCTCCGGGCGCCGCGACGGCGTCACGACCGAGTCCGCGAACCCCTCGTCGGTCGAGTACTCGAACGCGACCGCCATCGGCACCTCCGTGCGCGCGGTCACCCGCGCCCGGTCCTCCTGCACGGCGCCGGTGAAGCGAAACGCGAAGCGGGGCGTCGCGTCGTCGCCGCGCCCGAGCTGATGGATCAGGACGTCGGAGAACAGCGCGCGGCCCCCCTCGGCAGTCGACGCCGGGTTGACGAGGACGCCGGCAAATCCCCGCTCGAGCGGATCCGCGTCCTCGGCCTCGAGGCGCACGAACTCCTCGTCCTCTCGTCCGACCGAGCCGGTTATCCGCCCGCCGCTCGCCTTCAGCGCGACGACGACCGGCCCGGACGCGGACAGCGTCTCCTTCGCGAGCAGCGTGCGGTCGACGACGTCGTACCGGTAGAGCCGCGCCTCGCCCTCGCGCACGAGCAGCGCGTACGACTCGTCGTACGTGACGCGGGCGACGACGCCCGCCTCGACCGGACCGTCCAGCTCGACGGTCGCGGCGACCTGGACGTCGGCCGCGTCGAGCTCGGGCGCGATCACGGGACGGGCCATGTACTCCGCGACCTCCTTGCCCTCCTGGAGCGCCTTCTCGACCGCGGGCTCGACCTCGACCACGCCCTTCCCGTCGCGCACCGACAGCGGGCCCTCGTAGCGGACGTTCAGCCACTTGTCGCCCCAGCCGGGCCCGTCGGTCTCGAAGTGCTCGGTGACGCGCGCCGCGGCCCCCCCGTCCGACGGCGCGGGATCGGCGCCGCCTTCACAAGAGGCGAGGAACGCCGCGGTGGCCGCGGAGCCCCCCGCGGCTTTCAGAAACGTCCGTCTATCGATGGGGTGTGTGATCTCGGTCCTCCGCTGGTGAGCGGAACAATCTCTCACACGCGGCGGAAAGCGGATGCCGCGAGCAGCTACCGCCGGCGCGCGTGACCGGGCGGGATGCGCGCCCGCTTGGCCTGCCCCGGCGGGCCGCCCTTCGTCACGAGACCCGGCGGGACGCGACGTCCGCGGGCGCCGCGAGGCGATGCGCGGCCCGCCGTCCTTTGCCGCGACGGCGACGCCAGACGTATGAGATGTCCCCGAGGCTCTGCGTGCGACCTCCATGCAGCACAGCCCGGGTGGCGGGAGTGCGCGACCGACAGCGGCATCCGGGTCCCGTCCCGGTGCCAGGGCACCCGCCCCCGATGCCGCGGCGACGCGCTCCACTCCGGGGGCCACCTGACGATCCAGCCGCCGAGCCGGAACGATCGACACCCGCGCCATGGCGGCTCGGGTGGAGGCGGAGGCGGGCTCGGGGACACCGGTGGTGGGCTCGGTGAGATCGGCGGTGGGCTCGGCGAGATCGGCGGGGGGCTGGGCGAGATCGGCGGGGGGCTGGGCGAGATCGGCGG
>DASZDG010000083.1:0-6493 GCA_035942255.1 Actinomycetota bacterium
GTGTCGTTCGATCCCCTGGTGGCCCCGCCCGTCGACGCGCACATGCGCGTGTGGCGCTCGTTCCCGATCCCGGTGTCCGACTCCTACTTCGCGCCCGTGAACCCCCCGAACCCGCAGCCGCACGTGCTGTTCACGGGCCGCAGCACCGACCACCGAGAGCGCTTCCTCGGCCCGGTGAAGAAGGACTTCCCGACCGTGCACCTCGCCCACGGCGTCACCGACGAGCAGCTCCTCCCGTTCATCGGGCAGACCGACGTCGGCGTGAACCTGCACAACGAGCCCTACCCGACGTTCGAGAACCGCGTCCCCGCGTACCTCGCGGCGGGGCTGCTCGTCATCAGCGAGCCGCTGAGCCCGCACCACGGCCTCCAGCCGGGCCGCGACCTGCTCGAGGTGCGCGAGCCCTACCACCTGTACGAGTTCGTCGCCGAGGCCGCGCGGACCCCACACGCCTTCGACACCGTCCGCCGCAACGGCCGCCGGGCGGCCGAGCGCTGGCGCGCTTCGTCCGTCTATCCGCGCTTCGTGAGGGACCTGATCCGGGACGTCCGCACGTTCGGCCGCGGCCGGCCCGCCGAGAACCTGCCCGCTACCCTCGGAGCCGCATGAACCAGCCCTTCCAGCCTGACGAGGGCCGCCAGAACGGCCTCTCCCCGCAGGCACCGAACGCCGACCAGACCATCCTGGTCGCAGGGGGCGCCGGGTACATCGGCTGTGTCCTGATCCCCCGCCTGCTGCACCGCGGCTACAACGTGCGGTTGCTCGACCGCCTGTACTTCGGCGAGGAGTCGATCGCGACGTTCCGCGACCAGATCGAGCTCGTCGTCGCCGATGTCCGCGACATCCCGGAGACGGCCCTCGACGGCATCGACGGCGTCATAAACCTGTCAGGCCTGTCCAACGACCCAACCGCCGAGTTCGACCCGGACGCGAACTGGCAGATGAACGCCATCGCGACCGAGACGCTGGGGCAGAAGTGCGTCGAGCGCGGGATCGAGCGGTACGTCTTCGCCTCGTCCTGCTCGCTGTACGACGGGCTGCCGCCCGGCATGCACGACGAGACCGCGGAGATCCAGCCGCGCGCCGCGTACGCGACCTCCAAGCGCTACGGCGAGGAGGCGCTCCTGCGGCTCGCCGACGAGGGCCTGACCCCCGTACTCCTGCGCAACGGCACCGTCTACGGCTGGTCGCCGCGCATGCGCTTCGACCTCGTCGTCAACACCTTCGTCAAGGACGCGCTGCTCAACGGCAAGCTCATGCTCCACGGCGGCGGGTGGATGTGGCGCCCGCTCGTGGACGTCCGCGACGTCTCGGACGCGATGATCGCCGCCTACGAGGCGCCGGCGGAGAAGGTGAAGGGCGAGATCTTCAACGTCCTGCACTCGAACTACCAGATCCGCGAGCTGGCGATGCTCGTCGCGGGGACGGTCCAGCTCACGGGCCGGACGGTCACGCTCGCCGAGACCCCGCCGCCGAAGCTGACGCGCGACTACGAGTGCTCGAACGCGAAGCTCTCGACGACGCTCGGCTTCATCCCGCGCCACTCGGTGCTCGAGGCCGCGAGCGACCTCGTGCAGCGCCTCGACCGGGCCGACAAGGTCCAGCTCACCGACCCGCGCCACTACAACATCCGGTGGCTCGAGCTGATGAGCGAGCTGAAGCCGTCGCTCGAGCGCTTCGAGACCGTCCTGTGAGAGCGCTGATCACGGGCGGGGGCGGCCAGCTCGCCTCCGACCTCGCCACGCTGCTCGGCGACGACGCGGTCGCGCTCTCGCACGCCGAGCTCGACATCGACGACGCGGCCTCGATCGACCGCGCGTTCTCCGAGGTCGGCCCCGACGTCGTCTTCAACTGCGCCGCCTTCCACAACGTCGACCAGTGCGAGCGCGAGCCCGACCAGTCGTGGGCGACCAACGTCCGCGCGGTGATGGAGCTCGCGAAGCGGCCGGCGAAGCTCGTCCACCTCTCCACGAACTACGTGTTCGACGGCCGGCGCTCCGAGCCGTACGGCGAGGACGACCTGCCGTCGCCGCGGTCCGTGTACGCGCTCACCAAGCTCGCCGGCGAGTACGCGGCGCTCGGCTACGCCCCCGATTCCCTGGTCGTGCGGTCCGGGGGCCTGTACGGGTTCGCCGGGAACGCGTCGAAGGGCGGCAACTTCGTGCAGCGGATGATCGGCCGCGCCCGTGACCAGGGCTCGCTCAAGATGGTCGCCGACCAGCGCCTCCAGCCGACGTTCACCGAGGACCTCGCCAAGGCGCTCGTCGACGCGGTGGAGCGCTCGGCGACGGGTGTCCTGCACCTCGTCAACGAGGGCGCGATGTCCTGGTACGACTTCACCGTCGCGATCATGGAGAACGCGGCGATCGACGTGCCGATCGAGGCGGGAACGACGACGATCGCGCCGGGCGGGGTCGACCGGCCGCTGAACGGCGTGCTCGCGCGGCCGCGCGCCGACGCACTCGGGATCCCCAAGCTCCGGCCGGTCGAGGACGCGCTGCACGACTACATGTCGCGCGCGGGCCTCTCCGCCGGCGCCACCGCGTAGTGCGCGCGGCGCTCTACCGCGCGCTCCTCCGCCACCGTCACGCCCACAACGTCGCGCGGCGCTCCGCCCTCGTGGCGCGCCATCTGCTGCGCCGCCCGCACGAGCCGGACTTCGCCGTGTTCGGCCTGTGGCCGGAGCGCACCGGGCTCTTCCTGGACGTGGGCGGGAACGCGGGGATGAGCGCCCTCGCGTTCCGCCTGTTCAACAGGCGTTCGCCGATCCTCTCGATCGAGCCGAACCCCCTCCACGAGCCCGACCTCAGGCTCGTGCGGCGGCTCATCGACAGCTTCGACTACCTGCTCTGCGGGGCGAGCGACACCGCCGGCTCGCTGACCCTCCACACCCCGACGCTGAACGGCATCCCGCTCACCGGCGAGGCCTCGCTGTCGCCCGAGCAGGTGCGCGAGCGCGAGGAGCCGGTGATGCGGGACCTCGGGCTCGATCCCGGCCGCCCGCCGTGGAAGATCGTCGAGACGACCGTCCCCGTCCGCCCCCTCGACGAGCTGAAACTCGCCCCCGACTTCGTGAAGCTGGACGTCCAGGGCTGGGAGCTCCACGTCCTCGAGGGCCTGAAGACCACGCTCACCGCGCACCACCCGGTCGTCTTCATGGAGAACGGCCCGTACATGCCCGCGGCGATCGACGTCCTCCGCGGCCACGGCTACGAGCCGCACTTCTACGACGGCGCCCTCCGCCCGTACGCGGGCGAGGACGTCCTCAACGTCGTGTTCGTTGCCGCGCGAGGTTGATCGGTCAGTCGTCGCTGCACGATCATCCCGTCGATGAAGCGCACAGCCGCGGAGCTCGGATGGGGATTGGTCATCGCGTTGGTGCTGGTCGCGGCGGCGGCCGCCGCGTACTTCTGGCTGCCGGACGCGATCATCACCGCGGAGGATCTGAACGAGAAGGTGGCGGACCCGCCGAAGGGCGCGGATCCCGCACCGACCCCGAACGGCGTCGATCTCGTCACCGCGCGCAACGGCGCACGCACCGCGGCGGTGGCGCTCGTCGCTGCTCTCGGGGCCGCGATCGCGACGTACTTCGCCGCGCGGACCTACTACCTGTCGCGTGGCGGCCAACACGCCGAGCGCCACGCGAAGGGAGCGGAGCAGCTCGCAAACGCAGCGGTAGCGGTGCGTCTTTCCGCGATCAGGCGACTGGAGCGCCTGGTGCGCGAGTCGCCGGGCGACCGCCAGGCCGTCGTCGACACGCTGGCGGCGTTCCTGCGCCACCCGCCGGTGACGCACGCGCCCTCCGGCGGGCGCGCTCGGGCCGACATCCAGGAGGCCTTCGCGGCGGCCGACCGGCTTCGCCGCATTGACCCGGACAGCGTGACGCTGAACCTGGCCGGGGCGGACCTACGCGGCGTCGACGTCGCGAAGGCTGCGCTGCGCCGCGCCGATCTCAGCGAGGCGCGGCTCGAGGGCGCGAGCCTGCCCAACGCCGACCTGAGCGACGCGAACCTGACGAACGCGCGGGCACAGAGCGCCTGGCTCGCGAACGCCGACCTCACGAGTGCGAGGCTGATCGGCGCGCAGCTTCAGGACGCGACGCTCGAGCGCGTGGCCGCGCGCGGGGCGCAGTTCGACGACGCGACGCTCCTCGACACCTCGCTCAAGGGCGCGCGGCTGCGGGGCAGCACGGGGCTGCGCGCGATCGCAGGCGGCATCGACGGAGCGACGGCGGACAAGCCGGCCGAGCTGCCCTAGCTCAGTCGGTCGCGAAACGCAGTACCTCGACCGGATCGAAGGCGCGGAACCGCAACCCGGCGGGCAGCACATGACCCACGAAAGCCGCCAGCCGGCGAGGGCGTACCTCATGACCCGTCGGCTCGTCGCGGTAGACGCCGTCGCCACGGAGCAGGAGTCCGCGGTCCTCGGTCACGATCGACTGTGCGCGGGCGGCGATCGCGGTGCGCACGACGTGCTCGCGCCTCCCCGCGGCGGGCGGCCGGTAGACGGACCGCTCGCCGAGGTCGGTGAGCACGTCCCAGCTGTGGGCCAGGATCCTGTTGCGCACCATGTGGGGATGCACGTTGCGCTGCCGACGTTGAACCTCGCGCGTCAGCGTGGCGACGTCGTCGAGCACCTCCAGCGAGGTGACGAGCAGGAGGTCGTCGGGCGTGCCCGGGGGCAGCACGCCGCGCACCCGCGACAGCCGCGCCGCGGCGCGCGACCGGTTGTTCGCATACCCGGCTTGCCCGGCTGCCTCACGGGCGAGCGCGCCGTATGCGCAGAGCGCGAGCAGCCGCGCCGAGTCGCTGCGCGGATTCGCGAGGGCGGAGACGAGATGCGGCGCGTCGAGAACCAGTGCGTGCAACGGCCGCATGGTATTGCCGCCGCAGAAATGCTGAGCACTGAACCCAGTGGCCGCCGGGCGCTACGCGCGGGCGCGCGCCGGCGACGGCCGCGGCCGCGCCTGGCCCGGAACGGGCTTCGGCGCTTCGCCTTGGAGCGTCTCCAACTCGGCGGCGAGATCGTAGTTGCCGGATAGCGAGTTGAGGAGCCCGCGCAGCGGGATGCGATACGAGGCCTTCTCGCCGGCCGTCGGCAGTTCGACGTAGGGGACCGTGCCCTTGGCGATCCAGTTCAGCACTGTGCGCCGGCTGACGTTGAGGATCTCGGACGCCTCGGCGGGCGTGATCAGACGTGGGATCAGATCTGGTTCAAGAGCCATGGCGTGGGACCTACTCAGAGGCAGTCGACGCGAGCATACCGAACTTGACTCATATTTCCCATAATGCGCGAATTGCGCAGAAACACCCTAGCTGCCGCTGCGGAACGGCAGGTCGGCCTCGACGTCCTTCAGCGTCGGGGCCGTCTTGTCGCGTTCCGACGGGATGAGCTCCTCGGTCGGGATCGGCCACTCGATCCCGACGTCGGGGTCGTCGTACTTGATCCCGCGCTCGTTCTCGTCGGAGTAGTAGTTCGACTGCTTGTAGAAGACGTCGGCGAGGTCGGACACGACGCAGAAGCCGTGGGCGAAGCCGATCGGGCAGTAGACCATCCGCCCGTTGTCCTCGGTCAGGTCGAAGGCCTCCCACTCGCCGAACGTCGGCGAGCCCCTGCGCAGGTCCACGACCACGTCGACGATGTGCCCGCGGCCGACGCGGATGAGCTTCGCCGCTCCCTCGCCGATCTGGAAGTGCATGCCGCGGACGATCCCGCGCTTGGAGCGCGAGTGGTTGTCCTGCACCATCTCCTCCGCGATCCCGAGGTCGGCGAACTCGTTGCGGCGGTAGGTCTCGACGAAGAAGCCGCGCTCGTCACCCAGGACCTTCGCCTGGATGAGGCCGACCCCTTCGATCCGGGTGTCGAGTCTCTCGAATCGGGCCATATGGCCGCTCACCCTACGACGCGGTGCGTCCCGAACGCGGCGAGGTCCGCGTGCAGGTCGCTCACGAGCCGCGGCCACACGCGCGACGCCCGGAACTGCTCGGCCTTGATGCGCCCGCGGACGCGCACGCGGTGCCACGTGCGCGGGAACTTCTCGAGCTGCGTCAGGAGGAACGAGAGCCCGCCGCCGTGCGAGACCTCGAGGTAGTCGATCCCCCGCTCGAGTCCGTGCTGCGGCGACAGCGGCTCGCTGAGGACGAGGTGCCCGGCCGCGAGGTGCAGGCAGACCCGGTTCTCGAACGACCAGTACGTGTCGTTGTGGAGGTTGATCCCGACGTCGTGCGACCCGAGGAGCGACTCGAGGTCCGAGGCGCCGACGCCGAACGCCTCGTGCAGGAGGTCCGGGTGCTCGGCCTTGGCCGCCGCGAGCATCTGCTCGCGGTGCGGCGTCGAGCGCCCGACGAAGAGGACGCGCGGCTTCCCCGTCGCCGGCCGCACGTCGCGGTAGAGGCGGTCGCTGACCGGCAGCGGCACCGACCGCCACACCGGCAGGATCGACTCGGCGGTGGAGGCGATCAGCGGGTCGAACGAGACGACGCGGTCGAACGAG
>DASZDG010000084.1:0-21535 GCA_035942255.1 Actinomycetota bacterium
CGTGCCGGCCTCTTCGTCTCCATAGAACCAATCGGTCGGTCCGCTCGGTACAGAGAAAGGCCATCGAGGGGGCCGACGGTGCCCGGCCCCCGCGCAACCCAAGCCGCCGCCCGGGCGTTGATGCAGGTAGAGGCCTCAGCGCATCCCACCGCCGGAGCCAAGTGTCGGGGATACTTGAGCGGGCCGATCAAAGACGATTCTGAGGGGCGAAGCCGCACCCCAGGAGGTGTGTGTTGATATCTAGGATCAGGAAGTCGATCCCGCTGGCCGCGGGCGATCAGCGCGTAGCCGCGCGGATGGTGCTGGCCGTGGTCGTGGCCGTCGTGTGCCTCGCTCTCGTGCTCGCCGGCGCGTCCATGGGCCTCACGGGTTCGGTCGCGCTCTCGCAGCCGTCGCCGAGCGGCTCGCCCTCCGGGTCGCCTGGAGCGGACGGGCCTCAGATCTTCCTGCTGAACCCGAACCCGACCTACGACCCACACCTCACGGTCACCGAGCCGCCGAGGGAGCCGAGCGACCCCATGGAGCCGACGGCCGACCCTGACGTCCCGAAGATCTCGGACGAGTTCGACGGCGTGGACGAGGCGTATCACGTGGTCGCCGTGGTGAAGGACCCGCCGCCGAACCTATTGATCGAGGCGTACTACGCGGCGAGCGGCCAGAACGAGGTCACGGTTGGCCAGTTGTCCCCCGTTCCGGGGAGCGACGACACCTACGAGTTCTTCTGGGACATCAGCGAGGCGACGCTCAACCCGGGATTCGGCACCTTCGCCGTCCGCCTGTTCCAGCAGACCGCCTCGGGGTTCGACGAGGTCGCGGCCCACGAGGTGCCGGTCCGGCTGCAGCACGAGACCTCGACCCCTACGTCCAACCTCGGCGAGCCCACGATCGAAGAGGCCGAGACGATCGAGCTCGCGTGGCCGTCGCAGAACGGGCCGCTCGGGTTCTACAAGCCCAGTGGGCCCGGCGCCGTCTGGCGCACGCTGATCAACGGGACCACGAGTGCCGGTGTCGTCGGGGCCTCGACCGACCAGGCCGGGCAGCAGGGCAACAGGAACGTGTACCAGGTGCGTCTGTTCTACAGCGTGACACCGATCGGCGAGCTTCCCGAGTACGTCCCGTGCGGCACCACGACAGACGTCAGCGGCGCGCGCGAGGACGCCACTCGGACGTTCGCCGGCATCTGCACGCTCACCGGGAGCCATCTTCCGTCGGACGTCCAGGCAGTCGCCGCGATGGCGATCCAGGACCAGGACCCGGACAGGATCGCGGGTGACACCAACACCAGGCAGCCGAGCCAGGAAGGCGTGGACGCACACCGGGTGCAGCCGTACGTCCCCGATCCGGCCGAGCTGAAGATCGACGTCTCGTCCAACTCGACCACCGACCAGCCGACGCGCCGTCACGAGGGCACCCGCAACCGGTGCCTCGCCTACCTCGTCACCGTGACCGACGTCTTCGACAGGCCCATCTTCGGCGCCAACCTCGACATCCACATGGTCGGGCCGGACGACCAGATCCGGTTCGGCGACGACGACACGACGGGCAGCAGCGGCAGTCAGAGCGGCACGTACGCGGTTCCCGGCAAAGGCCACCCGTCGAAGGAGCTCGCGGCGAACTGCGACGCGACCATCGGCGGCAACGAGGGCGAGCAGGGGGACCACAACGTCCCCGGTGGCAACGACGTCAAGCACAGGGAGTCGGTGACCGGCTCCGGCATCGGGGGCGGCGCCGCCACCACCTACGGGCAGTGGCGGTTCCACCTCCTCTCCGGGACCCTCGGCGACACCGATCTGACCGTGTGGATCGACGACGAGTCGCTACCCGCGGAAGCCGACAAGCGTCCCGAGGACGACGACGTCCTGGAAGACGGGGAGCCGCGGGAGACGAACTTCGCGCAATGGCTGCCGTCCGCTCCCGCGGTCACGATCGATCCCACGGGCGCGACCGCGGCGGCTGGAGAGTGCCAGCGTTTCGTCGTGCGAGTGCGGTCGGGGAACCGTGCGGTGCGGGACGCGAACGTCGACGTGCACGCCGCCGGTCCCGACAACGAGCTCGATTTCTGCGACCCGTCCGACGCGTCACCGCGGGCAGCACCCGACGGCGGGACCGGGCACAACGCCGAGGACGTGGGCGAGGTCGCGCACGCGGGACAGCCCCCGGTCGCCCAGCACACCGAGGGCAACACGAACGACCAGGGCAACTTCGTCGTCGGGCTCAGGTCGCCGGTGCCGGGCGATACCACGCTCACTGCGTGGTACGACTCGGGCGAGGCGCCGTTCGACAACGACGAGCAGGCCACGGGCGAGGCCACGGCGACCGCGACCACGAACTGGGTCGAGTCGACGGGCGACGCGGCATTGAGCTTCCTGAACCCGTCCCCGTACGGGAGCGCCGGCACGAACGTCGGGAAGAAGCAGGACGTCGACACGGCGTTTCACATCGTCACGCGCGTCTCCTCGGTGGTCCCGGTGCCGGGGGTCGAGGTGTTCTACCGCGGCTCCTCGAACGAGCTCGTGAAGATCGGGGACGCGACCCAGGTGAACCAGACCGACACGTACGAGACGTACTGGACGGTCGACGTCGCCGACGCGTCGTACACGCTCGTCGCGCGGATCCCGGGCACGCCCGTGACCGCGGAGCAGTCGATCACCGTGAACAACGCGACGACGCCGACGAACCCCGCCGACGTCCCGTTCGAGACCGTCGAGATCACCGCACCGCTCGACGGACAACGCGCTTCCTTCGTCCGCGGCAAGCTCCCGATCCGCGGCGTCGCGAGTGCCGGCGCGGACGGCGTCACGCTCTACTACACGCGCGCCAGCTCCGTGGCTACGCCGGGATCGGGCGCGTGGACGCAGTGCGGGACGTCGAACCTGGCGTCCTCTTCGGCTCCGAAGGAGTTCACGCTCGACTGCACGCTGCAGGGGTCCGACCAGCCGTCGATGGTGACGGGTGTCGCGGCTCTCGTGAACGACTGCACACAGGGGAACTGCACGATCGGGCGCACGAACCACTCCGGTGACGCCCACCGCGTCTTCGGTGCCGAGGCGAACCCGCTGCTCTCGATCGAGCCGGCAGAGACCGCGGCGAACACCGGGACCTGCCAGAAGTTCGTCGTTTCGCTGCAGGACCAGACCGGTCAGCCGATCGGCGGCGAGAACCTCGACGCCCACCTCACGGGCCCCGGCAACTCCGGGAACTTCTGCTCGCCCGACGACGGCACCGGCACCAACCGCCGCGCGCCGGACGCCGGCGGGCACATCGCCGACGGCGACGAGACCGACGAGGCGTATCACGACGAGGGCGGGACGCGCGTCCACCACACCGAGGCGGAGTCGACGTCGAACGGACGCTTCGTGCTCGGCATCGAGTCGCAGACGACGGGCGACGCGCAGCTCACGGTGTGGTTCGACCAAGACGGCGACGACCTCGTGTCCGACGGAGAGGTGAACGACATCTCCGTCATGCACTGGGAGGCCCAGGGCGTCTGCGACATCACCGGCACGAACGGCCCCGACAACCTGACCGGCGGCGACGAGCCGGAGAAGATCTGCGGCTTCGGCGGCAACGACACGATCACGGGCGGGGGCGGCAACGACACGATCCTCGGCGGGGGCGGCGCGGACACGCTCCGCGGCAACGCCGCGAACGACGTCGTTCGGGGAGGCGCCGGAAGGGACTTCGTCTTCGGCGGCGGCGGCTCCGACCGCGTCTTCGGGGGCGGCGACGGCGACCGTGTCAAGGGCCACCGCGGCAACGACCGCGTGCGCGGCAACACCGGGCCCGACCGGCTCGACGGCGGAGGCGGCCGCGACGACTGCCTGGGCGGCAAGGGCCGCGACCGGCTGCGCCGCTGCGAGCGCGGCTCGCGCTCCTTCGCGGCGAGGCCGCGGCTGATCTAACTGAACGGCGGACAGGAGGTACCAGGATGAAGAAGATCGTCTTGTTGGTGGGGGTGCTGGTGGGGGCGCTCCTTCCCGCGGCCCCCGCGGTAGCGGCTCCGTCAATCGCGTTCCTGAACCCGTCGGCGTACACGACGCAGATGAGGCTCTCCGACGC
Source organism: Actinomycetota bacterium (assembly GCA_035942255.1). Taxonomy (GTDB): domain Bacteria; phylum Actinomycetota; class CADDZG01; order CADDZG01; family WHSQ01; genus JALZEG01. The sequence continues at coordinate 4,060 of DASZDG010000084.1, forward strand.
CGAGGACCGGGACGGGTTCGTCCACCTGGTCGCGTGGGCGAAGGAGATCCCGGCGAACGCGCTCGTCGAGTTCGAGCTCAAGCCGCCGGGCCAGAATGCCGCGACGTTCGTAGCGGACCGCGTCGGCAACGACACCTGGGAGAAGCTCATACCGATCCCCGACACCTATCCCGACGTCGCGGGCTACGCGCTCACGGCTCGCCTCTACAGCGGCGTCGCGGGCAACGCCGACGAGGTCGCGAACGACGAGGTCCTCGTCGAGGTCGACCAGTCGGAGGTCCCGCCGCCGCAGGGACAGACGGTAGAGCTTTCCTACCCGGAGAACGGCGGGAGAGCCGGCTTCTTCACCCCCAAGGGGAAGCGGCCGAACATCGTGCTCGACTACCAGGCCAGCACCGGCACGAACCAGGTGCGCGCGTTCTACACGTTGAGCGATCCCGGTGCCGACCCCGTATGGGGTGAGGCGTGCGGGACGGGTACCCCCGACGAGCAAGGGTTCGGAAAGGTCAGGTGCACGCTCCGGGAGGGTCACAACCCTCTGGACGTGAACGCGGTCGCGATCGTCAGCAACAAGACCGCTCCGCCGGCTCCGCCGAGCGCGCAGCTCGACGACACGGGTGACGCCCACAGGGTCCTCCCCTACGCCCAGGTCCCGGGGACCGTCGAGGTCTCGCCGGGCGCGCAGACCGTTCCCCTGGCTCAATGCTTCCTGATGGCGGCCCTTGTCGAGGACCAGTTCGGCAGGGCGATCGCCGCAGCGAACGTCGATCTGCACGCCGAGGGCCCGGAGGACGAGCTGTACTTCGAGTCCAGCACCAACCAGACGGACACCTTCCAGGCCCCCGACAACGGCCACGTCTCGAGGGAGAACGCGAAGAGGTGCTCGGACAACGCGAACTCGGGCCAGCAGGGAGACCACAACAGCCCGGGGCGCGACGACCAGAAGCACATCGAGTCGGTCGACGGGACGAGCGACGGCGGCAGGTTCCGCTTCGCGCTGCGCAGCGACTTCGCCGGGGGCACCTTCGTGACGGCGTGGGCCGACGTGAACGACGACGACGCCCTCGGCCTGACCGAGGCGTCCGGAGGCACGCAGCTCGGGTGGGGCAGCCCGCCGCCTCCGCCGTCGCTGGACGTGTTCTTGACGCCGGCCTCCGCGACCGCCTCGACGGGGTCGTGCGCCGCGTTCGAGATCCTGGCGCGCCGAGGGGGCAGCCCGTTCTCGAGCGCGAACGTCGACATCCATGCCAGCGGCCCGGAGGGGGTCGAGTTCTGCGACCCGGAGGGTTTCAGCGCCCGCCGCGCGCCCGAGTCGGGGGGCCACCTCGCCGACGCGCACGAGGACGGGACCAGGCACGCGGAAGGCGAAGCCGACTCCAACGGCAAGTTCGTGTTCGGCGTGAAGTCGGAAGTGCCGGGTGAGACCCAGCTCCAGGTGTGGATCGACAGCAACGACGACGACCTCCTGAGCGGCGAGCCGTCGAAGTCCGCCACCGTCACGTGGCAGCCGCCGGGCGAGCGCTCGATAACCATCCAGAGCAACAAGAGCCGCGTCGCGAAGGGCCGCCGGGTCCGCCTCTCCGGGGCGATCCAGGGCGATCCCGCGTGCTCCGGCGGACAACCGGTGTCGATCCAGGCGAAGCCGGTGAGCGGGGGCCGGTTCGGGACCGTGAAGACCGCGACCACGGACGAGGACGGCGACTACGCGGTGAGCATCAAGATGCGCAAGTCGCGGAAGTTCCGCGCCACGGTCTCCGCGGCCGGCTCGTGCTCCGCGGCCCAGTCGCGCACGATCACGGTGAGGGTGCGCCGTTAACGCCCGGCCGTAGCAGGGTAGGAGCAGGGCGGGGCCGCGTGGCCCCGCCCTCTTTCTTTTCCCGACGCGAAAGGACCGCCCGATGATCGAGTTCGGCTACAAGCTGTCGTCGGAGGAGCAGGGCCCGAACGACCTCGTGCGGTACGCGCGGCGCGCGGAGGACGCCGGGTTCACGTTCGCCGCGATCTCCGACCATTTCCACCCGTGGACGAGCAAGCAGGGCCAGAGCCCGTTCGTATGGAACGTCATCGGCGCGATCGCGCACGCGACGCGGGAGCTGAAGCTCGGGACGGCGGTGACGTGCCCGACGATCCGCATCCACCCCGCGCTGGTCGCGCAGGCCGCGGCGACGAGCGCCGCGATGATGCCGGGCCGCTTCTGGCTGGGGGTCGGCTCCGGCGAGAACCTCAACGAGCACGTCACCGGCGAGCGGTGGCCGCAGACGCGCGTCCGGCAGGACATGATGGTCGAGGCGATCGAGGTCATCCGCACGCTCTTCCGGGGCGGGATGAGGAGCCACCACGGCCGCTACTACACCGTCGAGAACGCTCGGCTGTTCACGCTCGACGAGCCGCCTCCGATCTACGTCGCCGCGAGCGGCCCCCGCGCGGCGAAGCTCGCGGGCGAGAGCGGGGACGGGCTGATCTGCGTCGCCCCCGCCGAGGACACCGTGCAGAGGTTCGAGGCGGCAGGAGGCACGGGCAAGCCGAAGTACGCCGAGGTGAACGTCTGCTGGGGGGCCTCGGCCGACGAGGCGAAGAAGACGGCCCTCGAGTGGTGGCCGGTCGCAGGCTTGGGCGGGACGCTCATGCAGGAGCTCGCGCTGCCGTCGCACTTCGAGGCCGCGGCGGAGCCGCTGGACGAGGACAAGGTCTCCGAGACGCTCGCCGTCGGGCCCGACCCGGACGTGCACATCGAGAACATCAGGAAGTTCGCCGACGCCGGGTTCGACCACCTGTGGATCCACCAGATCGGCCCCGACCAGGACGGCTTCTTCGACTTCTACGAGAAGCAGGTCCTGCCGAAGGTGAGGTAGTCACGCGACCGTCGCCGAAGGCGACGACGCCGAGCCGCGATCGGGTTCGCATCGGGCGGGATCGCTTGCGATCCCGCTAGGAGCACAGGGGGCCGTTCGCTAGCCTCTCCGCTACCTCGCGGTAGCGCCCGACCGGGATCAGGTGCGCGCCGTCGAAGAGGCCCGACTCGCGCAGCTCCTCGATCTGGTCGCACGCCAGGTCGATGCCGACCTGCGGGTCGTCGTCGAGCTTGTCGATGATCCGCCTCGGGATGTGGACGTCGGGCAACGCCGCGTTGACGCGCTGCGCCATGCGGCTGCTCGAGAGCACGAGCACGCCGGCGTACACGCGGCCCCCGTAGTCGAGCGATCTCCGCCACTCGAACAGGCTCGACGTCGCGTACGTGATCTGGACGAAGATGAAGTCTGCGCGGGTCCGCCACAGCAGGTCGCGCCCCGCCCGAACCACCGTGCCGATGCGGAAGTCCGGGTATCCCTGGAACAGGGGCCCCGTCCCGAACGAGCGGACCTCGTCGATCATCCCGCGGACGGTGAGGTCCTCGGTGCGGCGGCCTTCCTTCGGCGCGTCGCCGTAGACGAACAGGAAGTGGTCCACCCCGTACGCCGCCGCCGTCAGGAGGTCGCGCCGGAAGCCGAGGACGTTCCGGTCGCGCGCGTTCATGCACGCGATCGAGAGCCCGCCCATGTACGCGACCTCGTGCGCGACCGACACGCTCGAGACCGTCGCGCGGCCGAGGTGGTTGTCGGGGATCAGGAATGCGTCGACGACGGGGCTCAGCACCTTGATCTGGTCGCGGACGATCTCGATGTCGGGGCGCCGCGGGGGCTGGATCTCGCAGAGGACGCTGAAACGGCCCGTGTCGAGGAACGACGGCGGTGGAGCCGGTGGGGGCGGCACTCCGGAGCCGGTGACTGACATGGCCTGGATATACCAGGAGTGGCGGCCGGCGGCTCCTCCGGCCGAAGCGGAGCGCTAGTCGAGGATCTCGGAGACGACCTTGCGGGCCTTTCGTACAACGCCCCGGGCCGACGCCGCGCCGGGCTCGCCGAGGCCGCCGTTCTCGTCGTCGTGCTTCGGGCCGCGGCCCCCGCCCTTCTCGTCGAGGTTCGCCGTCTGCTCGCCGACGGCCTCGAGGACCTTCGTCGCCGGGTCCGGCGCGGTGGCCGCTCCGCCGCCGTGCGCAGGTGCGGCCGCCCGTGCAGGCGCCGCCGGCCGTGCGAACACGACGCGGCCCTTGGCCGCCGGCGGACGGGCCTCTCGCGGAGCCGTGCCCGCTGCAATGGAGGGCGTGCGGCGGGGCGCGTCGGCCGGTGCTTCCGGCGCAGTCGGTGCGCCGGTCAGAGCGACCGCTACGATCACCGCGGAGGCGGCGACGCGCTCGGCGAGGAAGGGGCTGAACGACGGCGTCAGGCTCACGAAGTTCGACGACGCCTCCGATGCCGCCCCCGACTTGTTCGAGAAGAACCCGCGGATCGCCACGACAGGCGCCAGCGCCCACCCCTCTGCCTGGTCCCATGCCCTTCGGAAGGAGCTCCGTGCGCGGTGGAGCAGCGCCTTGACCTGTGCCGGCGTCATGTGGAGCTCGCCCGCCATCTCACGGTGCGAGAGGCCGCCCAGGGCCCGCAGCTTCAGCGCCTGCGCGTGCAGCGGCTGGATCCCCGAGATCGCCTCGTGGATGCGCGGGTTCTCGCCCACCACGATGTCCTCGGGCCCGCGCTCCGTCCCGGCCCCCTCGTGCTCGTCGGAGAGGGCGACCTGGCCGGCGCTGCGGGAGCGGGACCGGATCAGGTCGAGGCAGACGTTGGAGGCGATACGCGAGAGCCAGGCGCCCAGCTGGTACTGCCCGTTGAAGCGGCCAAGGGCCTGGTAGGCCTTCAGGAAGGTCTCCTGGGTCGCCTCGTCGACGTCCTGCGGGTTCTTCAGCATCCGGGCGCAGACGCGCCGGACCCGCGCGGAGTACAGCCGGTAGATCTCGTCGTACGCGCCGATCCTGCCTTCCTGGAAGGCGACGACGAGGTCGCGGTCGGACGCGAAGGGAGGCGTTGACTCGCGGGCCATATTCAGGTGGTTCGACCTGTTTCGGGCATTTCCTACTCCGACGCCCCGGGTTGGGCCCGGGTTCCCCTAGACCGTGGTGGGAGTGGAGCCGGGGCTCGTGGTGCTCGTCGCCCCCGCGCCGCCGTTCCACGTCCCCGAGCCGTTGGATCCGGACGTGCCGGAGTCGCCCTTGGAGCCGCCGACGAGCGACCCGAGCTTGCCGCTCTTGTTGAGGTAGAAGAGCGCGCCGCCGAGGGCGGCTACGAGCGCGATCGGCGACACGCGCGACCACAGCGAGGGCTTCGGCCGCCGCATCTCCTGGACCTTCTCGATGCCTTCCTTGATCGCGACTGCTGCGAGGACCTTCTTCAGGAACGGGTTCACGTGGGACCTCCGGATCGATGGGGGTGCCGTACCGGCGAGTCATACCCGCCGAAGGTCCGCGCCAATCGCCGCCGCTTGAACGTGCGTTCAGCGACCCCTAACGCCCGCCCAATACCGTCTGCGCGCGCATGCGGGAAAATGACGCCATGATCGTTTTCGAGGAGTTCGAGGCGAAGACGGGCGGGCGGCTCGACACGCTCGACATCACCGACGAGGTCGTCGAGACCGTCCGCGAGTCCGGCGTCCGCCACGGCAGCGTCCTGGTCTTCTCGCCCCACACCACCTGCTGTGTCCTGATTTCGATGCCCGGCGCGCGCATGTACGAGGTCCTCCAGCAGACGATGGACGCGATCGCGCCCGAGGGGGACTACTACGCGCACGACGACCTCGACATCCGCACGGAGAACCTCGTCGAGGACGAGCCTGCGAACGCGCCGGCGCACATCGTCCACGCCTTCATGGGCAAGACCTCCGAGTGCATCCCCGTGATCGACGGGGCGGCCGCGCTCGGCGCCGACCAGAGGGTGCTGTTCGTCGAGCTCGACTCGTCCCGCCCCCGGCGCTACTGCATACAGGTCCTGGGCGAGTGACCCCCGATTCCTCCACGGCGCGGCCGCGATGGCTGGTGGAGGACATGGCGCGCATCGAGGAGCTCCTGTTCGCCGCTGCAGGCGCGTCGAAGCTCGCCCTCGTCGCCGAGGCGTCGACGCACCTGATCAAGGCCGGCGGCAAGCGCCTGCGCCCCGCGCTCGTGATGATCGCGTCGCGCGCCGGCGAGCCGGGACGGCGTTCGACGGACCTCGCGGCGACCGCGATCGAGCTCGTCCACCTCGCGACCCTGTACCACGACGACGTGATCGACGAGACGGAGACCCGGCGCGGCGTCCCGACGGCGCATCAGAAGTGGGGCACGGACGTCGCCGTCCTCGCGGGTGACTACCTGTTCGCGAGCGGCAGCGCGCTCGGAGCGGACGCCGGAGGTGAGGTCCCCGGGATCCTGGCCCGCGCGATCGCCGAGGTGTGCGAGGGGCAGATCGCCGAGACCGAGGCGGCGGGCGACCCGGCGCGGCCCGTCGAGGACTTCCTCGACACGATCGGCAAGAAGACCGGCGCGCTCTTCCGCGCGTCGTGCGACCTGGGGGCCGCGACGTCGGGGGCGCCCGCGCCGCTGCGCCGCGCGCTCGTCGGCTTCGGCTCGCACCTCGGCCTGGCGTTCCAGATGGTCGACGACCTCCTGGACCTGACGGGCGACGCGAAGGTCACGGGGAAGACCCCGGGGACAGACCTCAAGGAGGGCGTCTACACGCTGCCGGTCCTGCTCGCGTGCCGAACCGACCCCGCTCTCGCCGGGCGGCTGCGCTCGGGTCACCGGCGGCTCGAGGACGTGCTCCCGGTCCTCGAGCGCACCGGGGCGCTGGCCGAGGCCTTCGAGCGGGCCCGTGCCGAGGCGGGGGCCGCGGGCGAGGCCCTGGCGCTCCTGCCGGACTCTCCCTGGCGCGAGACGCTCCGGGGGGTCCTGGACGGGGTTCTCGCCCAGGTGACCTGAGCCAGCCTGTTTGTTTCTTCCCGGTTGGGGTAGTCTCCAGCTAGCAAGGGTTTAACACTTGCAAGCACCCAACCAGAGGAGGAAGCCATGCCGAAAGTCACCCAGACCGTCGAGCGGGTCCGTACCCGCGCGATGGAGGTGGGCGTCTACCTGCCGCTCGGCGCCTACGCGACAGTCCGCGACCAGATCACGGACCTCAACGGGCGGCGCGTGCGGAAGCTGTACGACGAGCTCGTCGACCGCGGCCAGGACCGCATCGCGCCGGTCGAGCGCGTCGTCCGCCGCCGGTCGGAGCAGGTCGAGGACGGAGCGGCCGAGGTCGCGAAGGAGGTCCGCAAGACCGCGCGCAAGGCGTCGAGCCGCGCGACCGCCGCGGCCGACACTGTCGCCCCGAAGCTCCCCCGCGTCGCGGCCCCCAAGAAGGCCAGCGAGCTGCCGATCAAGGGTTACGAGGACCTGACCGCCGCCGAGATCGTGTCGGCGACGAAGGGCCTCACGCAGACGGAGCTCGCGCGGGTCTACAAGTTCGAGCGCGCGAACGAGAACCGCAGCACGGTCCTCGAGGCGGTCGAGTCCCGCTTCGTCGAGCTGCCGATCCCGACGTACGACGCGCTGAACGTCGGCGAGATCACCGAGCGGCTCGAGGGCCTGTCGCCCGAGGAGCTGAAGGTCGTCCGCCGCTACGAGAGCGAGACGAAGGCGCGCACGACGGTGCTCGACAAGATCGACGCGCTGCTCGCGTAGTCACCAGCGGACAGACGGTCGCGGCCCTCAGGGGTCGCGGCCGTCGCCGCAGGCGACGACGCCAAGAGCCGAGGAATCCGCATAGGGCGGGATCGCTTGCGATCCCGTTAGTCAGAAGGGCCGCGGCCCTTTCGCGTCGCGCTACTTGACCAGTGACGGCCCCGCCGGCTTCGGCCGGCCCGGCCCCAACCTCTTCACGAACATGTCGACGAGCGTCTCGACGTACGAGCCCTCGTCCGCGGGCAACACCTGGTTGCCGCCGAGGATCTCCTGCTCGACGAAGAACGCGAGGAGCGAGTTGAAGAACAGCCGCGCGGCCATCTCCGGGTCGACCTGGGTACGCGCGCGTTCGTTCATGCGCGCGTCGAGCACCTGCGCGAGCTGCTCGATCGACTCGCGCACCGCGTCGGAGAAGAAGGCCTCTTTCTCCTCCGGGAACACCTGGACCTCCTGCAGCAGCAGCCGCGTGAGCTCCTTGTTCTGACGGAGGACGTCGAAGAACCCGCGCGCGAGGACGATCAACAACGCGCGCAGGTCGAGCTGTGCCGCGAGCTCGGGAAGCGTCCGCAACAGCGGCAGGAATGAGTGCTCCTCGATGATCGCGCGGAACAGGTCGCGCTTGCCGGCGAAGTAGTGGTAGATGAGGCCCTCGGTGATGTCCGCCTCGCGCGCGATGTCGCGCATCGACGTCCCGTGGAAGCCCTTCTCGGCGAACAGATGGAGGCTGGCCGCGAGGATGTCCTCGCGACGATCGCGCCGCGGCCCGGACGCCGGCTCCCGGCCGTTCGGAGGCGCGGCTACCGCCCCTTCGCGATCGAGCTGTGGCCGCCGCGCGAGCGGTCGTTGATCTGGCGCAGCACGTCTTCGCGCGCCTCTCGTATCGCCATCCCCATGTCGGGGTTCTCGGTCTTGGCCAGGAGGTGGTTCGGCCCGTAGTGCACCTCCAGCACGACGTGATGTCCCGGCACGCGCTGCGCGTTCTGCGCATCGCTGATCCGGACGTTCGCGACGACCTCTTCGCCGACGCCGTTGAGGCGGCGGTCGATCTTCTCGAGGTCGGCCGTGATCGCGTCGATGTCGGAGTCCTTCAGGTCCTGCCCGGGGGCGGACACCGTTACCCGCATGGGTACCTCCTGGTTGCCTAGGTGGATGCTTACTCTAGCCAGTCGGTGAGCGCTGAGGGGATTCGTCCCCCGAATTCCTCGCTTACATGCCTCCGCCCCGCTTCGCCCATCCGGCGCGCGAGCGCTTTATCGGTCAGGAGGCGCACGATCGCGGTCGTGAGGCGCCCCTCCTCCCGCGCGTCGACGACGAACCCCGTGAGCCCGTCCACGACCGCCTCGGGCGTGCCTCCGGAGCGGCCGGTCACGCACGGCACCTCACAGGCCGACGCCTCGAGCAGCACGACGCCGAGGCCCTCGGTGTCGAGGCCGAACCAGCGGTCGGCCACGGGCAGCGCGAACACGTCGGCGGCCGCGTACACCCCCGGCGCCTCCTCCTCGGGCACGCGCCCGGCGAACACCACCCGCTGCTCGATCCGGGCAGCAGCGCGGCGCAGCGCCTTCTCCTCGGGACCGGTCCCGGCGAGCACGAGCACGGCCCCCGGGACCCTCTCAGCGATCGCCGGCAGCGCGTCTACGAGGCGGTGGAGGCCCTTGCGGGGGACCATCCGCCCGAAGCAGAGGATCACCGGTGCGTCCGCGGCGACGTGGAGCCGGCGGCGCGCCTCCGCGCGGCCCCCGGCGGGACGGAAACGGTCGAGATCGACGCGCGCCCTCAGGACGGCGAGCGGGGGGACGGGCGCACCGGCACCCTCGAGGAGAGCCCGGATCCGGGCCGCGGTGAAGAGGCTCACGGGGAGCAGCAGCTCGGCCCCCGCGAGCGCGCGGACGAGCCGGCCCCGGATCCCGGGGATCGCCGCGGGGACGAGGAGCTCGGCGCCGTGGACGATCGCCGCGTAGCGGAGCCCTTCCGTGCGGAGCCGGGGTCCCGTCAGGATCTGGGGCCAGGGCGTCCCGTAGAGGACGCGGTCGGTGCCGAGCTCGGCCGCGGCCGCGATCGTCGCGCGAGTCGCGCGGGGGCCGGGCACGAACAGCCGCCCGGGGTAGCCGCGCGTCGGGTACGGGAGGTCGGCGGGGAGCGGCCGGCCGTCACGGCGGGCCGGGGCCAGGACCGCAAGCCGCGGCGCCAGCGCGCTGCAGAGCTCTGCCAGGTAGCTCTCGATCCCCCCGCGCCCGGGAAGGAACGACGACGAGACCATGAGGGCATCGGGCACCCGCCGATTATGCGGGGGGTTGGGGGCGCCTCTCGTTCGTGGACCGCTCGCCGAGGCGACCGGCGCTAGCTGGCGCGGGCGTTGTCGAGGTAGACGGACCGGGAGCGCTTCGGCTCGTCGAGCAGCCCGTTGCGGAAGGCCTCGTGCATCGCGTCCACGAGCATCGGGTCGAACTGCGTGCCGGCGTGCCGCCGCAGCTCCGCCAGGGCCTCCTCCGTCCCGCGGACGTGACCGTAGGGCCGGATGCTCGTCATCGCGTCGAAGGCGTCGACGACGAGGATGATGCGGGACTCGATCGGCACCCTGACCCCCGAGCGTCCGCTCGGGTAGCCGCTCCCGTCCCAGCACTCGTGGTGGTTGAGGACGACGGGGACGAGCCGGTCCAGCCCCGGCATGCGGGAGAGGATGCTCGCGCCGAGGATGGGGTGCAAGCGGATGAGGTAGCGCTCGTCCGCGTTGAGGGGGCCGATCTTGTTGAGGACCCCGTCGGGGATCCCGATCTTGCCGATGTCGTGGACGAGGCCCGCCTGCTGCATGAAGGCGATCTCGTCCTTCGGGAACCCGAGGAGCCGGGCGATGTCGCCGCTCATCGTCGCGACGCGGCAGGAGTGGCCGCCCGTGTACGTGTCGTGCTCGTTGACCGTTCGGACGAGCGACTGGAGGGCCTGGTGGAGGTCGGCCGGCCGGGGTGCGACGGGGGCCACGGCCTCCGCCTCGATGTCGATCCCGGCGCCGTGACCTCCGCCGGTGAGGAGCCCGCTGTGGTTCTGGATCAGCTTCACGGAGCCCTTCCTTTCGACCACCTCCGGGAGGCTCCCGGAGAAAGTGACTAGTTAGGAAGAGCTATCGGCAGATTTTTCCAGTAGCTTGAAGGAACCCCCCGCGGGTTCCAGTCAGGCCAGGGCTACGGCGGTCAGCGCCGCCGGCGGTCCTCGGTGCTCACCCGGTGCCGCTGGCCGTCGACCTCCACCTCGGCGGTCGCCGACGGCTTCTCGGGGGCCTCGCAGGTGCCGGGGTCCTGGCCCTCGGCGAGCCGCTGGACGCAGCCGGGCGACTCCCACTTGCTCTCGTAGCGCCAGGCGACGTCGTGTCCCGCGTTCGACGTGCTGGCGCCTCCGACGAGGTCGTAGCCCTCGGTGCCGAAGTAGCCGCCGTCCGTCGCCCGGCCCTTCGCCCGGGGCAGCGGCGGGGTGGGCAATCCCGGGCCCGTCGGGCCTCCGCCGCGCGGGGGGACGTCCGCCGTCGTGGCAACCTCGTCCCGGGGCGCGGCGGGAGCTCGCCGAGCCGCTACGGGGGCCGCGTCGGTGGTCCGACCGCCGCTGCGCGCTCCGCCGTCTCTGCCGGCGGCCGCCTGGACGACGCGCCTCTCGGGGCTGCCAGGTGGCGTCTCCTCGGTCACCGCGGCGACGGACCCGGCCGCGACCACGGCGAGGAGCAGAGCCTGGGCGAGCATGCTTATGTCCGGGGCGGCCGTGAGCATCCGGCCCGCAGTCGTCGCACGGAGCCGGGCGACACCCGTCGTGATGAACCCGCCTGCCTGGGCGACGACCTCCCGGAGCCGGCGGCGCGCCCGCGACCGGAGCATCTTGAGGCGGGGCGTGTCCGGGGGCCGCGGCCCCCCACCGACCTCCGTCAGCAACGCCTCGCGCTGCCCCGGCGTCAGTCGCGTCAGCTCCTCGCCGACCACCGCCAGCTTGAGCCGTGCGGAGACGACCGCGTCGAGGTCGTCTCCGATACGGGACTCCTCCGAGAGCTCGGCGTGCGAATGGCGCGCGGCCTTCCTCAGCTCGTCGCGCAGCGTGTTCCGGGCGATCGTCAGCGCCAGCGGGAGCGCGGGCCGGTCGCGGTCGATCGAGCCCCAGACCCGCATCAGCTTGATCGACGTCTCCTGCAGCACGTCGTCGATCACGTGATCGGGGGCCGACCTCAGGCTGCGTCGCAAGGGGGCCTCGAGCGCGGCCCACGCCGCGCCGAAGTCGGCGGCTTCCGGTCGAGACGGTTCGTTCACGGGCTTCATGTCCTTTCCACGTCCGAAGTGGTCGTTCGGTAACGGCGTGACTTTTCCTTCACGCGCGACGTGGAGGAAGCGATGGCACACGAGCTCTTCACGGACGAGATCGACGAGACGGTCGCGCGCATGGTGGTCGCGGGTCTGCCGAACAAAGCCATCGCCGCGCGCCTCGAAATGCCCGAGGGCACGGTGAAGTGGCGCCTCCACCGCATGTACGCGCGCATGGGCGTGCAGTCGCGAACCCGCTTCGTGCTCGAGGTCCGCGACCACCTCGGCGGAGGCCGCTGAGGAGCCCAACTTTCGTTGGCGGGCGCAGGTCCGCGTTGCAGCGGCGCAAACGAACAGCGGCAAGTGGAGCACGACGAAAGGAAGAGAGAGATGAAGAGAGCAGTTGCGGTTGCGATCTCGACGGCGCTGTTGATCGGCGGAGTCGTGGCGGGGACGGGACAGGCGAAGCCGCGGCGCGTGAAGGTCGAGCGGCACGACTCGTCGGGCTACGTCGGCGCGGCAGGCTCCGCCGGCAGCGAGCCCACGATCTACGTCGACGAGGGGACGTTCGAGACGGAACGCTACGAGAGAGACGTCTCGGTCGAGATCACCGACAGGACCGGGCGGGCCGTCGCGGGCTTCGTGCGACAGGACGCCGACGGCGACGGTGCATGGGACGTCGACGAACCGATCTGCGGCGCGACCGAGAAGCCGATCGCGATCCGGGGCGGGGCCCCCGTGGTCGTCAAGGTGCAGCCGGGCCCCTGCGCCGACGGCACCCCGGCCGTGATGACGTCGGGCTCGATCGGCGTCACGTTCACCGGGTTGACGAAGCCGGTCGCGTCGCCGTTCCCGGCGTGCCCGCCTCCCGCGGCCCCGCGCGAGCTCACGAAGAGCTACGTGCTCTCCATGGGCGCCGGCGCGGCGGAGGAGGCATACGTCTTCGGCTCCTTCGGGATCTCCAACGATGAGGCGGTGGGCGCGGCGATCTTCCAGGCCGCGTGCGGCGAGAGCACGTTCGAGGTCACGCTCGCGGACAAGACCGGGCTGCCGACCCGCGGGGTCGTGGCCGTCGACCCCGACGGCTTCAGCGGTGACGCCCCCCAGAAGTTCGTCGCCGAGGTCTGCGGCAGCACCGACGGGCCGGTCGAGATCACGCCGGGGGCCGAGGTGACGGTCTACGTGCTGGAGGGCGCCTGCTCCGACGCGACGCCGGCGGCCGCCACGACGGGCACGGCGACCGGGACCTTCGCGGGCCCGGCGAAGTAAGCGCCACACCGACGAGCGGCCCGGCGCTGCGAGATCCTCAGTAGCGCCGGGCCCTCTGGAACGCCGCCTGCGTCCGGTTCCTCGTGACGCAGGCGAAGGCGTACCCGGCGGCCATCAGCCCCGCGGCCCCGTACAGCGCCAGCGGCGGGACGGCCTTCCGGCTTCGGTCCGAGTGGTCGGACAGCGCCAGCTCCTCCTCGAGCTCGGCCTGCCACAGCCCCGCGTGCACGAACGCCAGTTGCGTCTGCTCCTGCTCCTGCTCGGCCATCGCCCCCTGCGCCTGCGCGTTCGGCTGCGTTCCCGGGATGGGCTCGGGGATCGGGGCGGGGGGAGCCGGGGGCACCGCGACGAACGCCGCGGCGGGAACCACCGGTGGCGGGACGATCGCGGGCGGCGGCTTCTTCTCCTTGCGCTTGGGGAGGAGGGCCGCGGCGGGAACCGCCTTGCACACGACGTCGACCTCGGCCGACGCGACCGGGACGTCGAGGACCTTCGCCTGCAGCGTCACCTGCTCGGTCGTCCGCCTCGGGAGGCGCGGGCAGTTGAACGTGACGTCGAAGTCGAGCCCGGCGGCGCGGACGGTGTCGATGCTCGGGTAGATCTCGGGCGACACCGACTCGAGGATGTCGCCGCCACCGGTCGCCTCGAGCTCGACCGGCACCTCGCGTGTGACGGACTTGACGGTCGCGATGATCGCCGGAGCGAGGTTCAGGACGCCGACGCGGGTCTCGCTGCGGACGTCGCAGACGAGCGGCTCGCCCGTTGCGATGTCGGCTGATCCGTCACCGTCGCAGTCGACGTCCGACGGCGCGTGGGACTGAGCGAGGTCGCTCAGCGCGGTGAGGTCGCGCACCGCACGCGTGTTGCCGTTCTGCCCCCAGACGCCGAGGCCGATGTGGTAGATGCCCTTGTCCGCGAGGATCTGGCCCACCTGCGTCAACGGCGGCGACGGGTGTGCGGGTGAGTTGTTGAACGCCTCGTCGGTCATGTGGACGATCACGCTCAGCGCGTCCTGCCGCCACCCCGCCCCCTGGCCCTCGGGTACGAACCCGGGGTCACCGGCGCCGGTCGCGGCCTGGTAGACACCGGTCAGCTGGGACTCCGGAAGGTCGCCGCCGCCGCTCGACTGCAGCGACTCGAGGGCCGCGGTGAACGACTCGTCCGCCGGGCCGATCGCGCGGTCGAGGCGATAGGGGTAGTCGCCGGCGCGGGGGTCTCCGTAGCCCGGGATCGGGTAGTCCTTGAAGCTGCCGAGCCCGAACTCGACGTCGATCTTCGACTCACCCAGCTGCTCGACGATCTCGTTCATGCCCTCGCGCAGGCCGTTGATCGTGGAGTCCATGCTGTCGGACACGTCGACGAGGAAGAAGACGTCGAGGCCCGTCGGGTGCTCCGGCAGCGTGAGGTGGTACGGGACGCTGCGCTCGGACCCCGGCTTCATCTCGAGGCGCTTCTTCGGCGGCGTCAGGCTCGCGCCCGTGGTGTCGATCGGCGGGAGCGGGTCGACCCCGACGTCCGGGAGCTGCACCTCGAACGTGAGGCCCCTGTAACGGAGCAGGTACGCCCCGGCGTTGCCGAACACCGACGGGTTGCGGGTCGCGTCCGCCTGCAGGTCGAGCAGGTCGATCTCCTCGATCCCGGGAGGCGTGATCTCGATCCAGTAGCTCGGCTCCTCGAAGCGGTACAGCCCGTTGTGCACGGACATCACCATCTGCCCGGTAGCCGGCGCGTGGGTCATGTCGATCGCGCTGCCCAGCGGCGTCCCCTCCGGGTACCAGGACGAGCCGCCGTCGTCGCTGCGGATGAAGTCCTGCGTCTCGCCCATGTACGCCGTGAGGCGGGCGGGCTTGCCCGGGACGTGGTGGATGTCGAACAACGGGACCGGCGGGGCGATGCGGTTCTCCAGCGCGCGCGTCCGGCCCCCGTTCGAGGAGTGGTGGAGCCCCGTCGCCCCCCAGAACCAGACGCTCGCGGGGTCGAGTGGGTCGACGGCGAAGTCCGCCGACGCGAAGCTCCCCGGCTCGGACCGCCGCTGCCACGACGCGCCCGCGTTCGTCGTGACGTACAGCGCGTCCTCGTTCGTCGCGGCGTCCTTGAGCAGGAGGAACGTCGTCTGCGGGTTGCCCGGGAGCGGCTTGATCGAGGTCGCCGGCGCGCTCAGCGGCGGCAGCCCCTCGTCGGACGCGCGCCACGTGTCGCCCCCGTCGCGCGAGACGACCACGTGCGGCCGGACGACGGGGCCCGCGGCCTCCTCGACGACGGCATAGACGAGCTTGCTCCCGCCGCCGGGGACGGCGAGCAGCTCGACCGTCGCGTTCGCCGAGGACACGGGCACGTCGAGCGAGGGGAGCAGCTCGATAGCGATGACCTGCTCCCACGAGCACCCGCCGTCGAGGGTCTCCATGACGACGTTCCCGTTCGAGGCCAGGAGCCGGTCGGGCTGCGCCGGGTCGACCGTGTAGGTCTTGATCGAGGCCGGTCCGGCGGGCCATGCGGGGGCCTGGATCACGTCGTAGAAACCGGCGCGGGCGACCGACTTGCAGGCGGGCTGCGCCGACGCTCCGGCGAAGGGCGCGAGCAGCGTGAGCAGGGCCATCAGGCCCACGAGCGCGCGAGTTCTCATCACCTGGAAAGGGTACGACGCAGGCCCAGTCGGGCCTGCGTCGTTTGTCCTAACGGGGCCGCAAGCGGCCCCGTCCTATGCGGATTCCTCGCCCCCTGGCGTCGTCGCCTCCGGCGACGGCAGGGGTCCCGGGGGTCGCGCCCGTCGCCGGAGGCGACGAACCTGGGCCCCGAGGGGGTTCCCATCGGGCGGGATCGCTTGCGATCCCGCTAGAACTACTTGGTGATTTTGTATACGTCGAAGCCTCGGTTGATGTCGTTCGAGTAGATGTACGGCCCCTTGTGGAACTTCGAGGACCAGCTGCTGGCGCCGTCCGGGATGAACCACCCCAGCTCGGTCACGCCGCCCGCCGGGCTCGTGTTCTCGCCGAACGTCGCCCCCGTCGGGTTGCTGATGTCGAGGTAGCGGGTGCCGGCGGAGTACCACGAGATCGCCAGCTTGCTCGAGTCGGGCGAGATGTCGAAGACGTGGCTCGTGCACGATCCCGGAGCGGTCTGGCCCTCCGAGGCGAACACGACCTCGTTCGGCTCGTAGATGCCCTTCAGGACGAGCGCCGTGCCGTTCGTGATCTCGTAGAAGTACAGCGCACCGCCGGGGCACGGGTACGTGCCGCCACCGTTGGCCTCGTCACCGACGATCGCCCACTTGCCGTCCGGCGTGAACTTCGCGTCGTGGGCGAGCTGGCAGCCGGGGCACGCGACCGCGGACAGCAGGACCGGGTTCTCGGGGTCCGACGTGTCGTAGAGGTGCACGAGCGTCCGGGCGGCGGTGATCATCCGCGTGCCGTCGGCGTTGAACGAGAGGTCGTGCGGCGAGTGCGTCGGGTTCTGGATGGTGTTGACGAGCTCGGGCTTCGCCGGGTTCTTGATCGACCAGATCTGGATCTCGCCGCGGGACGCCGCGCCGTCGGAGTCGGAGTTGTAGACGTACGGCGCCTTCGGGTGCGCAGTGGTGTTGTGCGAGCCGCGCGGGATCTCGGCGACGCCGACCGCCTTCGGCTTCAGCGGGTTCGAGATGTCGATCGTCATGAAGCCCGCCTTCGCGACCATCAGGCACGCGTCCGGGCCCCCGGCGGCGTCCGCCGCCTGGATCAGCGTCTTGTTGTCGTGGCTGATCTGGATGTCGCCCTGGTTCAGGTTGCACGGGAGCTTCGCGACGAGCTTCGGCTTCTCGGGGTTGTCGACGTTGATCACGTTGACGCCTCCGGTGACGCCGTCGGCGACCGTGCGGGACGCGACGAAGCCGTACTCGTGGCCCTTGATCGTCGTGAACTCCATGTCGGTGCCGCTGCCGGTGTTGAGGTTGGCGACGAGCTTGAGGCCTTCGCCCTCGCCCTTCAGGGGAGCGGCGGCCGGCCGCGCACTGGCGTGCACGGAGAGCGCGAGGAGCGCGGAGATTGCGGTTGCTGCTGCGATGGATGTCCGGGTCTTTTTCATGCTCACCTTGTTCGACGGGATCGCATCGCTTTCCTGCGGCCGTAACCGAGTTGGCCAGCACCGTCGCCGGAAGGCGACGAAGCCAAGCTTCGAGGTATCCGCATAGGGCGGGATCGCTTGCGATCCCGCTAGAACGCAAAGAGCCCCGGGGATCCCCCGGGGCTCTCTGCGAATCGAAGGTTCTTTACTTCGCCGTGATCTTGTAGACGTCGAAGCCTCGGTTGATGTCGTTCGAGTAGATGTACGGGCCTTTGTGGAACTTCGAGGACCAGCTGCTGGCGCCGTCCGGGATGAACCACCCCAGCTCGGT
>DASZDG010000085.1:0-29878 GCA_035942255.1 Actinomycetota bacterium
GAGATGCGCCGGCGGCTCGCCGAGGCCGAGGCGGGGCGCTCCGCGGCCCCCGCTCCGGTCGTGCCCTCCGGGTGGGACGAGCCGCACGCCCCCGTGACCGCGCCGGAGCCGGCCGCGACCGAGGACGTCGCGGGGGCCGGCGGATGGCCGGCGCCTCCCGCCGAGGCCCTTCGGGACGAGCCGGACTACGGCGCCACGACTTCTGACTCGCCGGTCACAGCCGGCACCTCCTGGACCGGCACCACGTCTTCGGGAGACGCCGAGCCCGGCCCGGAGATCATCGACTGGGGCTCCGGCTCGGCCAACGAGGAGCTGCCGGCAGACGACCGCGGGACCGGCGCCGGCGAGGTTCCCACAGAAGGCACCGAACGGGCCACGCCGGGCATCTCGCTCGACGACATCTGGACGAGGTCCCCGGCCCCCGATCCCGCTCCGGCGGTCGCGCCCGATCCCGCGACCGAGGTCCAGTGGCACGAGCCGGCACGCGACGCGGCCGGGAGCGAGGCCGCGTCCCCTCCGGCGCCCCGGCGCGCGAACGCCGACATCCCCGACGACGAGTTCTACGGCCCGCGGAAGCGGCGCTGGTTCAGGCGCCGGCGCTAGCGACCGATCGCCTCGGCGATCGGCCACGGGGCAGAAACGCTTATGGCGGCTCGGTCCAGATGTCCTTGGCGGGCCGCACCGTCCCCTTCTTCTTCGCGCCGGCGGCCGCCCTCTTGCGCAGGTTGCGGCTGACGAGCCGCGACACCACGATCCAACCCACCGCGACGACGATCAAGAGAACCGACGCGACGGTCAGCAGCGGGTCCTGAGCGAGCTCCTCGAGGGGCTGGGTCTGCAGCGCCGACGTCGTCATCTGGCGCACAACGTACCCGGCGGCTGCGAAGATCGGCTGGATGGACGCGCTGCTCGCGAAACGGACCGTGCTCGAGGAGACCCTGGCCGGCTACGGGTCGGTCGTCGTCGCGTTCTCGGGCGGGGTCGACTCGGCGTTCCTCGCCGCCGTCGCGCACGAGGTCCTCGGCCGCGCGGCGCTGGCGGTGACGGCCGTGTCGCCGTCCCTCGCGCGCCGGGAACGGGAGGGCGCAGAGAGCCTCGCCCGCAGCTACGGCTGGAACCACACCGTGGTGGAGACGCACGAGGTCGACCGCCCCGAGTACGCGCGCAACCACGCCGACCGCTGCTACTGGTGCAAGCACGAGCTCTTCGAGGTGCTCGCGCCGATCGCTTCGGGCCTCGGCGCGCAGATCGCCGTCGGCACGAACACCGACGACCTCGGCGACCACCGCCCGGGGCTGAGGGCCGCGCGCGAGGGAGACATCCGGTCGCCGCTCGTCGACGCCGGGATGGCCAAGTCCGACGTCCGCGCGCTCGCGGCCCGGATCGGCCTCCCGGTCGCGGACAAGCCCGCATCGCCCTGCCTCGCGTCGCGCTTCGCCTACGGCGTCGAGGTCACGCCCGAGGGGCTGAGGCGCATCGACGCCGCGGAGGAGATCGTGCGCGGCCTCGGCTTCGACGTGCTGAGGGTGAGGGACCACGGCGACCTCGCGCGGATCGAGGTCCCTGCGGAGGACCTGCCGCGCGCCGCGGCCGCGCGGACGGTGCTGCATCGTGAGCTGGCCGCGCTGGGCTTCCGCTTCGTCACGCTCGACCTCGGCGGGTTC
This sequence comes from Actinomycetota bacterium, assembly GCA_035942255.1. Classification (GTDB taxonomy): domain Bacteria; phylum Actinomycetota; class CADDZG01; order CADDZG01; family WHSQ01; genus JALZEG01. The sequence continues at coordinate 1,665 of DASZDG010000085.1, forward strand.
AAGTCCGGGTCGTTGAACGCGGTGCTCGGGCAGCCGAAGTTCGGCCGTCCGGAATAGCCCCGGCCCCCGCCCGGTTGCTCCAGCGGACCAAGGAGAATCGACTTGACGCGCACCGAGAAGACCACCGACACCCCCGTCCTGGCCGAAGGCCTCGTCCGGCGCTTCGGCGACATCGAGGCCGTGCGCGGGATCGACCTCTCGATCTCGTCGGGTGAGGTCTTCGGCTTCCTCGGCCCGAACGGCGCGGGGAAGTCCACGACCGTCCGCATGCTCACGACGCTGCTGAGGCCGTCGGGGGGCCGCGCGCTCGTCGCCGGCTACGACGTCGTGGCGGAGGCGCACTCCGTGCGACGCTCGATCGGCGTCGCGCTGCAGGACGCCGCGATCGACCCGCTGATGACCGGCCGCGAGCTCCTGAAGCTCCAGGCCGTCCTCCACGGCATCGACAAGAACGAAGGCCGGCGCCGCTCCGACGAGCTGCTCGAGACCGTCGCGCTGACGGCCGCGGCCGACCGCAGGGTCGGGACCTACAGCGGGGGCATGCGGCGCAGGCTCGACCTCGCGCTCGCGCTCGTCCACCAACCCGTCGTGCTGTTCCTCGACGAGCCGACGACGGGGCTCGACCCGAACTCCCGCGTCGCGCTGTGGGACGAGGTCCGCCGGCTCAACCGCGAGGCCGGCACGACGGTCTTCCTCACCACGCAGTACATGGAGGAGGCCGACCAGCTCGCGGGCCGCATCGCGATCATCGACAACGGCACGATCGTCGCCCAGGGCACGCCCTCGCTGATGAAGGCGAAGGTCGGCGACCCCACGCTGCGCGTCGCCATCGGCCCGGAAGAGGACCGGCTGGCGGCGGAGGCGGCGCTGCTCCAGTTCGGTGAGTCGGCGCCGAGCTCCGCGGACTACGTCGCGGTGAGGCTCAAGGGCGGCGCGTCACGCATCGCGGCGGTCGCCCGCGCTCTCGAGGACGCGGGGATCTCGTTCGAGAGCCTCGAGCTCACGTCGCCGTCGCTCGACGACGTGTTCCAGCAGGCGACCGGCCGGAGGCTCGAGGGGGCCGCGGAGAAGCAGCCGGAAGAGATCGCGTCGCATTAGCGATGAGCACCGTGGACCAGTACGTAGCGCTCAGCCGCCGGGCGATCGTGACGACGTTCCGGCAGCCGACGGCGATCCTCCCGGCGATGACGTTCCCGCTGCTGTTCATGGCGCTGTCGTCCGCGGCGTTCGAACGCTCGACGCGGCTCCCGGGGTTCCCCGAGGTCGACAGCTTCCTCCAGTTCCTCGTCGCGACGTCGATCGTCCAGGGCACGCTGTTCGGCTCGGTCGCGGCCGGCACCGCGATGGCTACCGACATCGAGAACGGGTTCTTCGAGCGGCTCATAGCGGCCCCCTCGTCGCGCAGCTCGATCCTCGTGGGCCGCGTCGCGGGGGCCGCGGTCCTCGCGTTCGTCCAGGCGTGGGTGTTCATGGGCGTCGCGATGGTCTTCGGGCTTACGGTGGAGAGCGGCGTCGTCGGGATGCTCCTGATCGCGCTCGCCGCCGGTGTGCTCGGTGCCGGCGTCGGATCGATCGCGATGTCGTTCGCTCTGCGCACGGGATCGGCCGAGGCCGTCCAGGGGAGCTTCCCGCTGCTGTTCGCGGGGCTGTTCCTGTCCGGCGCGTTCTTCCCGCGGGACCTCATGACCGGCTGGTTCAAGACCGTCGCCGGCTACAACCCGTTCACGTACCTCATCGAGTCGTTGCGCGCGCTCGTGATCGACGGTCTCCACGCGGGCGACTTCCTCGTCGCCGTCGGTGTGGCCGGCGCGATCTTCGCCGCGGGGATCACGTTGTCGAATGCCGCGCTGCGCAGGCGGCTGGCGGTGAGCGCCTGATGTCGACGCCGCGCGTGGCCGTCGCGATCGCGGGGCGCAGCCTCAAGCTCATCCCGCGCGTCCCCTCGACGTTCGTGCCCTCGCTCGTCATGCCGTTGTTCCTGACGGTCGCGATGGCCGGCGCGTTCGCGGGTCTCGTCCTGCTCCCGGGGTTCCCGGCAGACAAGGCGATCGACTGGTTCATCCCGATGACCACGCTCCAGGGAGGCGCGTTCGCCGGCATCACGACCGGCATGGGGATCGCTCGCGACCTCGAGAGCGGCTTCTACGACCGCCTTCTCTCGAGTCCCGCGTCGCGCGCCGCGCTGCTGGCCGGGCCGTTGCTCGCGTCGGTGTTGCGCGCCCTGATCCCGCTGGCGATGCTGCTCGTGATCGCGCTCCTGTCCGGCGCGAACTTCCACGGGGGCCCGTTGACGGCGGTGACGCTCGCGACGGCGACGCTCGGGATGGCTTTCGTCGGCGGCGCGTGGTCGGTCGGCCTCGCGCTGAGGTTCAAGTCGCAGCAGGCCGCGCCGCTGATGCAGACCGGGACCTTCCTTCTGATCTTCCTCTCGACCGCGCAGATGCCGATCGACCTGCTCACGGGGTGGCTCCACACGGTCGCCCGCTTCAACCCGATGACGAACATCCTGTCGCTGGCCCGCGAGGGGTTCCTCGGCGAAGTGACGTGGGCGGGGACGTGGCCGGGCCTGGTCTCGCTGGCCGGCCTCGCCGCGGTGGTGATGGCGTTCACCGCGCGCTCGATGCAGAAGGTGACGCCCTGAGTCCCTTTAGAGTCGCGGGGTGTCCATCACCGCGCTGCTCGCCTATGCGCTCCTTCTGATCGTCGCCGCGGCGGCGTCGCTCGTTTACGGATGGATCAGCGCGACCGAGCCCCCGGTGATCGCGTCGATCGTCTGCAGCGCGGCCTCCGCGGTGTTCATGGCGATGGGCCTGTACCGGTCGCGGCCCCCGCGGCGGCCCCGCCGCCCCGCGGCACCGAAGAGGGCTAGAGCTGGACGATCGGGCAGGTGAGGGTCCGGGTGATGCCCTCGACTCCCTGGATCCTCGAGACGACGAGCTTCCCGAGCGTGTCCATGTCGCTCGCGGACGCTCGCACGATCACGTCGTAGGGGCCGGAGACGTCGTCGGCCTCTTCCACGCCGTCGAGGCCGCGGATCTCTCCCGCCACGTGAGCTGCGTTCACGGCGGTCTGGATCAGGATGTAAGCGTGCACACTGTCTGCCACCGCGCCTCCCGCTGTTGGGCCGCCCGCTCCGGACGCTCGGGATTGTAGCCGGGCGAACGCTCCGCCCCTGCGGCGGTACCGTGGGCGCCATGGCGCCGTCCGCCGCAGTTCGGTCCTCTCTCGTGCTAGCGGCCTGGTGCATGCTCGCCGCGGTAGCCCCCGCGGCGGCCGCTCAGCCGGACGGCGTGCTGCGCGGCAAGACGCTCTACGTCGAGTCCTGCGCCTCGTGCCACGGCGCCGGGGGCGAGGGCACGGGGAACGGGCCCGCGCTGACGGAGTCGGGGGCCGCGGCGGTCGACTTCTACCTTCGGACCGGGCGGATGCCGCTGGCGAGCTCGAACGACCAGGCGGTGCGCAAGGACCCCGCGTTCTCGGAGGACGAGATAGCCGAGATCGTCGCGTACGTCGCGCGGCTCGGGTCGGGGCCGGAGATCCCCGCGGTGTACCCGGAGGCCGCGCCGCTCGAGCTCGGGGCCCTCCTCTACGTCGGCAACTGCGCGCCGTGTCACGGTGCCGGAGGCAACGGCGGCGCGGCCGGTCGCGGCGCAATCGCGCCGGGGCTCCATCGCGCCACGCCGGTCGAGATCGCCGAGGCGCTCGTGATCGGTCCCGGCGAGATGCCTCGCTTCGGCTTCTCGCAAGGGGAGCGGGACGCGGTCGTCGCGTACGTCGACCACCTCGACGACGCCGGAGACCCCGGAGGCGCGGACATCGGCGGCATCGGCCCCGTGCCGGAGGGGTTCGTCGCGTGGGGCGTCGGCATGTTGTCGTTGCTCGTCGTGTCGCTGTTGATCGGGGGCCGGGGCAAGCGGGGAGGCTCCGCGTGAGCGCGGAGCGCGCCGCCGCGGCTGCGTTCGGCGTCTCGATCGGGGCGTCGCTCGCGCTCGTCGGCGTCTACTGGGCGGGAGGCTCGGCGCAGGCCGAGGGCATCCTGCTCGGGCTGGGGCTCGGGGGCCTCGGCACGGGCGTCGTCGTGTGGGCGACGCGGCTCATGGACGCGCCGGAGGAGACCGAGTCGCGCGAGGACCTGGCGTCGCCACCGGCCGTCGTGCGCGATCCCGGCGGCGCCGGTCGCGCCGTGACGAGGCGCTCGCTGCTGGTGCGGATGCTCACCGCCGCCGGCGGCGCGCTTGCGGCCGCTCTCGCGATCCCCGCGCTGTCGCTCGGCCCCCGCCCCGGGCAGAGCCTCTTCCGGACCGCGTGGACGAAGGGCGCGCGCCTGGTCGACGCCGACGGCAACCCGCTAAAGCCGCTCGACCTCGTGCCGGAAGGGGTCACCACCGTCTACCCGGAGGGCCACGCGGGGTCGGAGGACGCGCAGACGCTCGTGCTGCGCGTCGACCGCGAGCTGCTGGAGCTGCCGGAGGAACGGCTCGCGTGGGCACCGGAGGGGTGCGTCGGCTACTCGAAGATCTGCACGCACGCGGGCTGTCCGGTCGGGCTCTACCGGGCCGAGGCGCACGAGCTCCTCTGTCCCTGCCACCAGTCGACGTTCGACGTGCTGCGCGGCGCGGTGCCTACGTTCGGCCCGGCCGACCGCCCGCTGCCGCAGCTCCCGATGGGCCTCGACGACGAGGGATACCTCGTCGCGCTGTCGGACTACCGCGAGCCGGTGGGGCCGGGCTTCTGGAACCTTCCGGGCGGTGAGGGCTGATGCTGCGCTGGCTCGACTCGCGGGTCGGCGCCGCGGCGTGGACGCGCAAGGCGTTGCGCAAGGTGTTCCCCGACCACTGGTCGTTCCTGCTCGGCGAGATCGCGCTGTTCTGCTTCGTGATCCTGCTCGCGACCGGAATCTTCCTCACGCTGTTCTACCGGGCCGACGCGACGCGTGTGATCTACGAGGGGCCGTACGAGCCGCTGCGGGGACGCGAGGTCTCCGCCGCGTTCGAGTCCGTCATGCGGATCTCGTACGAGGTGCGTGCGGGGCTCGTGATGAGGCAGATCCACCACTGGGCCGCGCTCGTGTTCGTCGCGTCGATCGTCGTCCACACGATGAGGGTGTTCTTCACCGGCGCGTTCAGGAAGCCGCGCGAGATCAACTGGCTCGTGGGCGTCGGGCTGCTGCTGCTCGCGATCGGGATGGGCTTCACCGGCTACTCGCTGCCGGACGACCTCCTGTCGGGGACCGGGTTGCGCATCGCGTACTCCGTCCTGATCTCGGTCCCGTTCGTCGGCCCCTACCTCGCGTTCCTCGTCTTCGGCGGCGAGTTCCCGACCGAGGGGATCATCTCGCGCCTGTTCGTCCTGCACGTGATGCTGCTACCCGCGTTGATCATCGGGCTCATCACCGTCCATCTCGGCATCCTCGTGCGCCAGAAGCACACGCAGCACCGCGGCGCGGGCCGCACCGAGGGCAACGTCGTCGGCAAGGCGCTGTGGCCGACCCAGGTGTTCAAGTCCGCGGGCTTGCTGCTGTTGACCGCGGCGGTGCTCGCGTTCATGGGCGGGCTGTTCCAGATCAACCCGATCTGGGAGTTCGGCCCCTTCGACGCGACGACGGTCAGCGCCGCCTCGCAGCCGGACTGGTACGTGGGCTGGCTCGAGGGTGCGCTCCGCCTGTTCCCGCCGTTCGACGTAGAGGTCTTCGGGATCCTGATCCCGTCGCCGTTCGTCCCCGGCGTCGTCGTTCCCGGCCTCGGCTTCACCGTGCTCGCGCTGTGGCCGTTCATCGAGGCGCGCCTCACCGGGGACCGCGCGGAGCACCATCTGCTCGACCGGCCGCGCGACGCGCCGCTCCGCACGGCCGTCGGCGTGGCGGGGCTCCTCTACTTCGGCGTCCTGACGATCGCCGGCGGCAACGACGTGCTGTCGCTGCTGTTCAACGTGCCGGTCGAGACGATGACGGTGATGCTCCGGTACGCGACGTTCGTGCTGCCGCTGTTCGGGGGCCTCGTCGCCTACCGCATAGCGAAGGACCTCCGCGACTCCGGCACGAACGTCTTCCGGCGCGGCGGGGGAGTGATCCTGCGCAGGAACGAGCGCGGGGGCTTCACGGGCGATTGAGGGAACGATTCGACTCCGTCTACACGCGCACGTCGCGCGGGTGGATGCACGCTCGCGTCTCGGACCGAGGAGGTGCGGCTCCGTTCGTTCTCGTCCACGGCATCGGTGCCTCGAGCCGGTACCTGATGCCGCTCGCGCGGCGGCTTGCGGCCGCCCATCCCGTATACGTCCCCGACCTCCCGGGCTTCGGGCGCAGCGCGAAGCCGCGCGACGCTCTGCCGCTGCGCGCGCTCGCCGAGGTCCTCGTCGAGTGGATGCGGTCTTTCGCGCTGAGGGGGCCGGTCATGGCCGGGAACTCCTTCGGCTGCGAGGTCATCACCGAGATCGCGCTCGCGTCTCCTCGGAGCCTCGCCGCCGGCATCTTCCTCGGCCCCACGATCGACCGGCGCAACCGGACGGCCCGGCAGCAGGCGGCGCGGTTCGTCCTGACCGCGTTGCGCGAGCCGCGCGCGCTGACGCGGCCGCTCGCGGCGGACTACCTCCAGGCCGGCATCCGGCGGCCGTTGCAGACGCTGCGGGACGCCCTGCACGATCCGGTCGAGGCGAAGCTCCCGCGCGTGGACGTCCCGGTCCTCGTGATGCGCGGGGAGAACGACGCGATCACGCCGCAGCGGTGGGCGGAGGAGGTGGCGGCGCTGCTCCCGCGCGGCGAGCTCCGGGTCGTGCCGGGCGGGGCCCACGTGCTGAACTTCGACTCCGCGACCCCCGTCGCCGCCGCGATCGAGGACTTCGTCGTCCGGCTCCCGGTTGATCCCGCTTGGCAGAGGCCGCCCGGCGGACGATGATGGAACGGACCGTCTACCCAGGAGGGACGCGTGGCGAGCAAGGACAAGGGTGGAAGCAAGCCCGACAAGAAGCAGTCCCAGAAGACCCTGAAGGAGAAGCGCGCCGCCAAGAAGCAGAAGAAGGCCAAGTAGGGCACACGCAGGAGGGGCGGCGGGCGGCGACGAACCAGGTTCGGGGATGACGGGGATGAGGCGGACGAAGCTCAGGCACGCCGTCGCGCTCGGTGCGGTCGCGCTCGTCGCGGCCTCGCAGGGCGCGGGGGCGGCCGCTTCGCGCCCCGTGAGCATCCCTCCTCCGGTGGGGGCGGGCGACCGCGTCGAGACGCTGCCGAACGGGCTCTACCGCGTCACGCTGGAGGACGGCTACACGTTCACGACGCACGGTGCCGACCCGGTGGCGACGGAACTCGGCCACGGCGAGTCGCTCGGCCCGGGTGACCCCGAGCGCGCCCCGATCTGCGGGACCGGCCACGTCCAGCACGTGCTGTTCGGACGGCCGCCCGGCCTGCCGAGCCGCTACGACGACTTCGTCGAGGAGATACGGGCGCACGTGCGGCGGATGAACGCGGTCCTCAACGAAGCCGCGGAGGAGTCCGGCGGGACCAGCGCCGACTACAGGGTCGCGTGCGACGAGGCGGGCGAGATACGCGTCGACGAGTTCGTGAACACCTCCGCGGTCCCGTACATCACGACGATCATCATGGGGGCCCGGGACGCGGGCTTCGACGACCCGAACGTCGACTACAGCGTCTTCTACGACGGCGAGTTCCCGGGGGTCTGCGGCATCGCGGAGTTCAGCGACGACACGCGGCTCGAGGAGAGCAACGCGAACAACGACGGCGGCTACGCGGTGACCTACGAGAACTGCTGGTTCAGCCGTACTCCGATGCACGAGAACGGGCACAACCAGGGAGCGGTCCAGACGGGCCCGCCGGGCAGCGACGGCGGCGGCCACTGCACCGAGCACGAGGACATCATGTGCTACCCGAGCACGGAGATGCAGTGCCCCGGGAACATGTACTTCGACTGCGGCTTCGACACGTATTTCGACGCGGCCCCCGAGCCGGGCGAGTGGCTCGAGTCGCACTGGAACCTCGCGTCGCCGCTCAACCGGTACATCGTCCTCGGCGGGGCCGACGTTCCGGTCGACCCCGTGGTCTCGAACGAGGCCTTCTTGAAGGGGCCGGCGCGCCCGCCGCGCGGAGCGCGCATCACGCTGAGGGCGGGGCTGACGGAAGCGTGCTCGGAGGAGGCGGAGGTCATCGCCCTGCAGCGCAAGAAGGACGGACGGTTCGTCGACGTGGCGGACACGACGCTCGACGACGAGTGCGAGGCGGCGTTCAAGCTGCGGGCGAGCTTCGGCAGCGCGACCTTCCGCAGCTCGTGGACGTCCGAGGAGGGTGACGTCCTGACGTCGCGACCGCTGAGGATCCGCACCCGCAGCTAAGAAGACGGAACAACCCCGTCCTCTAGGTCGACGATCAGATCCAGGAGCTCGCTCGCCTCCCAGGCCAGGTTCCTCTGCGACTCCGATAGAGGACGCAACACGCCCGCGTCGACCACGGATAAGTAAAGGCTACGACGTAGCCTTTACCAATGGGTGGGGTGAGTAAAGGCTAACCCGGTGCCCCTTAACGCACCGCCTTAGCCAGCTCGGTTCATAGGCATCTGCAACGGTTACATGTCGACCAACCGCTTGCTGAGGCGACCGATCAGCCTCAGCAAGGCGGGCCGGATACCCTCGGCCCCCGTGGACGACCTCTACGTGCCCGACCCGGCGCTGCTGCGCCTCACGCTCGGCGGGATCGTCGCGTGGTTCCTGCTCCTGGGGGCGATCCGCGTCGTGCGCGCTCCGCGCCGCCCGCGGCCGGGGCCCGAGACGACCGACCTCGGCGCGGAGTCGCCCGCGGTGGCCAACCTCGTGACGCATCGCTTCAAGCTCACCCGCGACGCGGTCCCCGCGACGCTCGTAGACCTCGCGGCGCGGGGCGTGGTCGAGATCGAGGACCGCGGCATCGGCGACTACTGGTGCCGCTTGAAGGGACGCCCCTCAGAGCTCGCCGCCTACGAGCGGATGCTCGTCGACCACCTCGGCCGCAAGGCCGCCAACGGCGTGGTCCCGGCCGGTGCGCTGACGACGGGGCCGCAGGATGCCTCGAAGGCGTGGTGGCGCGATTTCCGCAAGCACGTCGTCGCCGAGGCGCAGGCGAGCGGGCTCTCGCGCAACCTGTGGGACCTCGTCACTACCGCGATCCTCTTCTTCGCAGCAGGCACGGTCGCGCTCCTGTACCTCTGGGCGACGGGCTTCAACGACCCGGACAACGTGACGGAGTCGACGCTGCTCGACGTCGTGACGATCTCCGGCGGCGCGATGGTCGCGGCGCTGGTCGCCGCGGCAGGCTCGAAGCGCCAGACGGACACCGAGGCCGGACGCCGCGCCGCGGCCCGGTGGCTGGGGGTGCGCGAGGCGATCGAGAGCAGCCCGTCGTTCGCGGTCGTGCCCCCGAGCGGCGTTGTCGTGTGGGAACGCCACCTCGCGTACGCGGCCGCGCTCGGCGTAGCGCCGCGTGCCGTCGGCTCGCTGCCGATGGGCGCTGAGAGCGACAGCGAGGCGTGGACGACTCGGGGCGGCGAGTGGCGCAAGGTGCTCGTGCGCTACCCGAGGCTGCGCCCGGGCTGGGGCCGCCATCCGGCGCTGGCGATCCTGATCGGCGGGCTCGGCTCGTTCGCCGGCTACAAGATCGTGGGGCTAGGCGCGGGCGAAGTGGGAGCCGGCGGGGGCCTCGGCATCGCCGCCCTCGTGGCCGTCGTCGCCGGCACCGCGATCTTCGTGCGTTCGGCCCCGCAGCTGTTGATGGGCCTGCTCGACGTCACGGCGCGGAGGAAGGTCGAGGGGACCGTCCTGCGGGCGCGCACGCGCTGGGGGCCGATCCCGTACATGACGCAGTCCGACGACCGCCAGTACGTGCGCTGCTACGTGGCGATCGACGACGGCCGCGCCGACGTGCTGATCGCGTACCGGGTGAGCACGAAGGTGTACGACAAGGTCCGCCAGGGGGCCCCGGTGGAGCTAGAGGTATCGCCGAGGCTGGGCTACGTGGGGGCCGCGCGCTCGAAGACCTGACGCCGTCAGACGTCGGTCTGCGTTATCCAGCCCCATGCGGTCAGCGCCCCCAGGGCCCCGCCCGGGATCCAGAGCCACGGTCCGTACAGCAGGCCCAGGCCCACGAGCATCAGGGCCCCCGCCGCCAGCAGCGGCCACGGGCTCGCCGTCACTACCGGCTCCTCTTCGACCTCCAGCGGGGGCGGGACGTCGCCGCCTTCGTCGTCCAGCGCGACCAGCGACGCCGCGCGGCGCAACAGGCCGCCGCTACGCCGCTCCGTCGGACGGCCCAGCTTCCGCGCCGTTACTGCGAACAGCACGGCGGCTACGAACATGCCGCCGAGCAGCAGCGTGCCGGCCTTCTCGTAGCTCACGAACCAGTAGATCGTCGTGATCAGCGCGAGGTAGAGGGCCGCGCGGACGAAGACGCGGAGCTCTTCAGGCATCGGCCCGACCTTGCCGCGCGTCGAAGACCGGGCGTTCGGAGCGCACCGGCGGGAGGCTCTCGAAGTTGTGGTGCGGCGGGGGAGAACTCGTCGCCCACTCGAGCGAGTAGCCGTTCCACGGGTCGGCCCCCGCAACCTTGCCGCGACGCATCGACACGACGAAGTTCACGGCGAACACGAGGATCGACACCGCGATGACGCCGGCGCCGATCGTGCTCAGCATGTTGAGGTCGCCGTACCCGGACGCCTCGGGATAGTCGGCGATGCGGCGCTGCATGCCGTCGAGCCCGAGCTGGTGCATCGGGAAGAACGTCAGGTTCATGCCGATCAGCATCAGCGCGAAGTGCACGCGGGCCAGGCCCTCGCCCATCTTCCGCCCGCTGAACTTGGGGATCCAGTAGTAGAGGGCGGCGAACGCGGCGAACGTCGTCCCGCCGAACAGCACGTAGTGCATGTGCGCGACGACGTAGTACGTGTCGTGGACCGCGTAGTCGATCGGCGGCGACGCGAGGAACACGCCGGTGATCCCACCCATCAGGAACATGAACAGAAACCCGACGCAGAAGAGCATCGGCGCCTCGAACGAGAGCTTGCCGCGCCACATCGTCGCGATCCAGTTGAAGAACTTCACGCCGGTCGGGATCGCGATGAGGAAAGACGTCGTGGCGAAGAAGAGGCTGCTGACGGCGCCGGTCGTGAACATGTGGTGGGCCCACACCGAGAAGCTGTACGCGGTGATCAGCAGCGTCGCGAACACGAAGCCCTTGTAGCCAAAGAGCGGCTTGCGTGAGAAGACGGGGACGATCTCCGAGACCACGCCGAAGAACGGCAGGATCACGATGTAGACCTCGGGATGGCCGAAGAACCAGAAGAGGTGCTGCCACAGGATCGGGTTCCCGCCCTCGGACGGGTCGAAGAGCCTCCCGCCGAAGTTCCGGTCGACGAACAGCGCGGCGAGTGCGGCCGACAGGACCGGGAACGAGAACAGGATCAGGACCGATATCGCGACGATGTTCCACGTGAAGATCGGCACGCGGAACATCGTCATGCCCGGCGCCCTCATCCCGAAGATCGTCGCGAGGAAGTTCACCGCCCCGAGGATCGACGCCATCCCCGACAGGAACAGGCCGACGATCCACAGGTCGACCCCGGCCCCCGGCGAGTAGGTCGAGTCGCTCAGCGGCGCGTAACCCGTCCACCCGACCTGCGCGGCGCCGCTCGCGGTGAGGAAGCCGGAGAACGCCGTCAGCGCGCCGGCGAGGAACAGCCAGTACGTGAAGGCGTTCAGCCTCGGGTACGCGACGTCGGGCGCCCCGATCTGCAGGGGGACGAGGTAGTTCGCCAGCCCGACCGCGACCGGCGTCGCGAAGAAGAAGATCATCGCCGTCCCGTGCATCGTGAACAGCTGGTTGTAGGTCTCGCGCTCGAGGAGCTGGAGCCCGGGCTGCGCGAGCTCCGCCCGCATCAGCAGGGACATCACGCCCCCCGCGACGAAGAAGATCAGCGCGCTCCAGAGATAGAGCAACCCGATCCTCTTGTGGTCGGTCGTCGTCAGCCACGCGACGAGCCCCCGCGGCCCCCCGTGCGCGCCGGCGACGGCGGCCTCAGATGCCTGCATCTTCGTTCTCCGTCCGTTGCTCCGACAGCCAGGCCTCGAAATCCTCCACCGGCACCGCCTTCACCGTGAACAGCATGCGGTCGTGCAGCAGCCCACAGAACTCCGCGCACTCGCCGGTGTACGTCCCAGCCTCACGGATCGTGTAGTCGAGCCGGTTCGTCTCCCCGGGAACCATGTCGCGCTTGACGAGGAACCGCGGCACGTAGAACGAGTGCACGACGTCGCTCGACAGCAGGTCGAAGCGCAACGGCTCGCCGACCGGGAGGACGATCTCGGCGGGCCGTTCCGGCAGGCCCTCGACCACGACGGCCTCGTCGTCGTACGTGAAGCGCCAGCCCCACTGGAACGAGTCCACGCGCACGGTCACGTACGGGTCGGGGTGCTCGTCGTTGACGTCCTGCAGCGCGCCGGCCGACAGCACGAACAGCCCGATCACGATCGCGGTCGGGATCGCGAACCACGTGATCTCCAGCGCGAGGTTGTGCTTCGTCTGCCGCGGGAGCTCGTCGTCCCCGGGCTTGCCGCGGAAGCGGACGATGCTCCACGCGATCAGGCCCGCGACGACGGCGAACACGACCGCCGCGACGTAGAAGAAGACGTCGTAGAGGTCCTTGACCGCGGCCCCCTGCTCGCCGGCCGGATCGGGAGCGCACGCCGCCATCCCGGCGGCCGCGACGACGGCGGCGAAGCGGGCGCGGGTCATCGAGCCGAGGGTACTTCCAGTTAGCCTGTGGCCTCACATGAACGGCCCCCCGCCCCTCGTGGATCCCCAGGCGCTCGAGGACTTCCTGGCGCACTCCCTGCCCGGCGACGGCGAGCTCGTCGTGCAGCGCCACCAGGCGGGGCACTCGAACGAGACGTTCTTCGTCACCCGCGGCGACGCACGGTGGGTCCTGCGGAGGCCGCCGCACGGTGCGTTCCTCCCCTCGGCGCACGACGTGAAGCGCGAGCACACGGTCCTGTCCGGCCTCGCCGGCACGTCCGTGCGCGTCCCGCGGACGGTGTTGATGTGCGAGGACGAGAGCGTGATCGGCGTGCCCTTCTACCTGATGGAGCGCGTCGACGGCGTCGTCATCCGCGATGACCTCCCCGAGTGGCTCGGTGAGGACCAACGCGGCCGCGTCGGCTCGGAGCTCGTCGACGCGCTCGTCGAGCTGCACGCCGTCGACCCGGAACCGTGCGGCCTCGGCGGCTTCGGCAAGCCGACCGGTTACCTCGAGCGCCAGCTCCGCCGCTGGAAGGGCCAGATGGAGCTCACGCTCCCGTTCACCCGGCCGCTGCCGGACCTCGAGAGCATCGGCGTCTGGCTCGAGGAGCACCGGCCCCGACACAGCGAGACGACGCTCGTGCACGGCGACTTCAAGCTCGACAACGTCGTCTTCGCCGCTGGCCCCCCGCCGCGACTCGTCGCGATCCTCGACTGGGAGATGTCGACGCTCGGCGACCCCCTTGCCGACCTCGGGTGGATGGTGTCGTTCTGGCGGGAGCCCGGCGAGGACGACGGAGACGTGTTCTCGCGCACGAGCCGCGTCACGGCGCTCTCCGGCTTCCAGTCCCGCGCCGAGCTCGTCGAGCGCTACGCCACGGCGACCGGCCGCGACGTGAGCGAGCTCAGGTGGTACACGGTGCTCGCGGTCTGGAAGCTGGCGATCCTCCTCGAAGGCTCGTATGCCCGGCACCTCGCGGGAATGACCGACGATCCCTTCTTCGCGGAGATGGAGCATCGGGTCCCCGCGCTGGCCGCGAAGGCGCTCGAGGTCGCGGAGTCGTGACCGCGCGCAACGGGTTCCAGGCCCTCGTCGTCGACTTCGGCGGTGTCCTCACGACCCCGTTGCAGAACGCCATGGTCGCGTTCGCAGCGGAGATGGGCATCGAGCTGCAGCACCTTGCGCGCGCGGCCCTCGGCGGCTACATGGGGAGCGAGGACGCGCTCGTCTTCGACTTCGAGACCGGGAAGCTCACCGAGGACGAGTTCTGCACCGAGTTCGCCGCCCGGCTCGGCGAGTACTCGGGCACGCCGGTCGATCCCTCCGGCCTGGTCACGCGCATGTTCTCCGGCCTCGCGCTCGAGGAGTCCATGTTCGCCGCGGTCGAGTCCGCGCGGCGCGCCGGCCTGAAGACCGGGCTCCTGTCGAACTCGTGGGGGACCGGGCTGTACCCGCACGACCGCCTCGCCGACGTCTTCGACGTCTCGGTGATCTCCGGCGAGGTCGGGCTCCGGAAGCCCGACCCGGCGATCTTCGAGCTCACCGTCGGTCGCCTCGGCGTACCGGCGAAGGCCTGCGTGTTCGTCGACGACCACCCCGGCCACCTCGCGAGCGCCGCGGAGGCGGGGATGACGACCGTGCTCCACCGCGAGCCCGGCCGCACGATCGCCGAGCTGGAGGAGCTTCTCGGCATCGATCTCCGGTAGTCGTGTTGGGGGCCGCGAGCAGGAGGCGCGGCCCCCGCGGCCAACCTCCACGCATCCCGCCGTAGGGGCGGCAGACGACCAAGGAGACACGACATGCGCAAGACGATCACTGGGCTGCTCGCCGCGAGCATGGTCTTCGGCGCGCTCGCCCTGCCCCAGGCGCAGGCCGGCAAGAAGAAGAAGGCTCCCAAGAGGACCGAGCGCGTGATGGAGGCCAGCTACCAGGGCCCGGCCGTCGGCGTCGCCGGCGGCGGCATCTGCTCGCCGAACACGCTGGGTTGCTTCGGCTTCCCCCTCGGCGCGGGCGAGCGCTACATCAACGTCGACATCGTCGACACGGTGCCCGCGGGCGTCTTCGCGTCGGTGACGCAGGACCTCGACGGCGACACCTTCGCGGACACGAGCGTCGACATCTGTGGCAGCAGCGCCGAGCCGATCCAGGTCGAGGAGGGCTACGAGGTCACGGTCTTCCTCTGGGAGGGCCCCGGCGTGACCACCGACGGCGCCCCGTGCCCCGGTGTCGTGACGCAGGGCACGATCACGGCGACGATCTCGAACCTTCCGTAACCACACGCTCCGGATACAAGAGAACCCCGGCTCCGGCCGGGGTTCTTTCGCGTCGAGGGCCGGTCGTCAGCGGTAGTTCGTGAACTGCAGCGGGATCCCGAAGTCCTCGTCCTTCAGGGACTGGATGACGTCCTGGAGGATGTCCCTGGACTTCGACGAGACCCGCACCTGGTCGCCCTGGACGGCGGCCTGCGCCTTCAGCTTCTTGTCCTTGATGAACTTCACGATCTCCTTGGCCTTCTCCGTGGAGATGCCCTGGTTGATCTTGATCTCCTGACGGGCGGTCCCACCGGCGGCGGGCTGGATCTCGCCCTTGTCGAGCGCCTTCAGGGCGACCTGCCGCTTCACGAGCTTCTCCTCGAGCACCCGCACGACCTCTTTGACCTTGCCGTCGGTGTTCGACTTGATCGTGAGGACCGGCGCGTCCTTCTCCTCGGCCAGCTCGATCGCGGAGCCCGTGTTCTTGAAGTCGAACCGCTGCCCGATCTCGCGGCGCGCCTGGTCGACCGCGTTGCGGACCTCCTGGATGTCGACCTCGGAGACGACGTCGAACGATGCGTCTTTCGCCATGCGGCGAAATCTAACGGATGAAGCTGCGGAGCAGGGGCATGAGCTCCGTGATGCGGTCCTTGTTGAGGTAAGCGTCGGCCCAGACCGGCTGGCTGTCGAGGATCGCCGAGAACGCGACGATCTTCGACTTCGGCGTCACGGCACGGAGGATCTCCGCGGCCCCCTCACCGTCGAGGCGCGGGAGCATGAAGTCGAGGATCACGATGTCGGGCTGGTGCTTCAGGGCCATCGGAACGGCCACGACGCCGTTCGCCGCCTCGCCGATGACCTCGAGGCCCTCGCTCTCGCACAGCAGGCGGAGCACGTGGCGGATCTCCTCGTCGTCGTCGACGATGAGGACGGTGCTGGTGGCGGTCGTGGTGTCGGTCGTCACGGGCACAGCTTGCATAACCGCGCCCTGGTTTGTCCACCCCTGCCCGGGTCGCCCGGCGACTTCCGGAAAATAGTTCGGGGATTCGCCTGCAAATGGCAGAAACGCGAAGATTTTTCCTGACTTTATTTCCCGGCTCTGACCTGCATCTCCTTACACAATGGATGCGCGAGGTCACTCTCCGTATATGGCGTTAGTGGACACGACGCCGCTCCGTTGTTAAGTAAAAGAGGCTTTTAGGACATCGCGGGCAATTCCCCCACAGACAACCAAAGCAGGAGGATGCACATGCCTACGGCGCGCGCGCTGCCTGCTCGCAGGCGTCTAACCCGGGCTCTTGCGGGTCTCTCTATCTCCGCCGCTCTCGTTCTCAACCCCGCCGTGCCCTCTTCGGCCACCGAGTCGCTGCCGGTCGCGGCGAAGAAGTCCCCGGACGCGGACCTCTTCGGCGGCGGCAAGGCCCCCCGCTACCGCTACCGCAAGTCGGAGAAGTGCTTCATGCGCAGGGTGAACCAGGTCCGCGCGGCCCAGGGCCAGCGCCGCCTGAACTGGGACAAGCAGCTCGGCTACGTCGCCCGCCGCCACGCGAACGTGATGGCGAACCACGGCGGCGTCTGGCACGACCAGAACCTGGGCCGGCGGGTCACGCGCTGGCGGAGCCTCGGCCAGAACACCGGCGCCGGCGGCCGGTGCCGCAAGCTCTTCGGCTCGTTCATGGCCTCGGCCCCCCATCGCGCGAACATCCTCGGCAGTTGGCGCTTCATCGGCGTAGGCACGCAGTGGAAGGGCGGCCGCCTGTACGTCCAGACGGTCTTCGAGTCGCGCCGGAACCCCGGCAACATCTGGTCCTGGCCCTAAGCCTCCCGCCCCTCCATCCGTAGCAGGGTCTCTCGCAGCGCGAGGCCGCGCCCGGTGAGCTCGTTCCCGCGGGGCGTCTTGACGACGAGGCCCCGGACGTACATGTCCTCGAGCGCCCGCATCAGGGTGCTCCAATCGAACGGGGGCTCGATCCGGCCGGGCCGGATCCGCCAGTCGCGGTAGCAGTCGGTCAGCATCCGCTGCTGCGGCTCCGACAGCCGCTCGGTCTGGGACGCCTCGTCCCCGAACGGCCACCCGAAGACGTCCTGGGCGGTTCCGGTGAACGGCTGGAACACGTACCCGTCCAGTGGCTGCAGCGTCGCGACCGGATGCTTGTGCCGGCAGACGAGCAGCCGTTGGCCACATTCCACGCGCGTCAGCACGTCGTTGGGACTGCGGCTGAGATCGCTGGTCGTCACCAGCGGGAGCGGCTCGTGCCCGGCCCGCAGCCTCGGAAGGGTCATGTCCCGAAGCTAGGACAAGGGTGCGACAGGAACACTCGCGGGATTCTCCCGAGGCCCTGTGTTTTCTTCAGAACGGATTCTGAAAAAAACACACGGGCCTACGGAACCTCCTCGAACGTCGCCTCGACGTGCAGGGGCCGGTCGACGACGAGCTCGCATTCCGGTGCGGTCCCCGTGCACGCCCCGCCCCACCCGGCGAACCGCCAGCCCTCGGCCGGCTCCGCCACGAGCGTGATCCCCGCGCCCGCCAGTGCCGCCTCGCACTCGTCGCCGCAGTCGATCCACGCGGGCCGCGGCTCCCCGCACTCCGATTCGGTCCCGCCGCACTCCTCGTGGATGCGGAGCAGCTCGGTGCGGTAGCCGACGACGCGCCCCGACCCGGCCGTCTCTACCGTGAGCGGCGTCAGGTCGTGCTCCATGCGGCGCGTCCGGATGACGTCTCCGCCGGCGTCGCGTACGACGAGGTCGCCCTCGGCGTACGGCTCGGCGAACAGCGTGAAGAGCTGGAACGGCACGCCGAGCTTGCGGGGGGCCGGGTGGACGACGCCGGCGAACGTGCCGCCGTCGTCGGTGACGAGCTCGATCGTCGCCGCGGCTGCGGGGGCCGTGCCGAAGAGGTAGCCCTCGTCGGGACCCATGATCGGCGAGAAGTGCTCCTTCCCCAGCGCGACCGGCTTGCCGTTGCGCCGGAACCCGAAGGCGCAGTCCATGCCCGAGCCGAGCGGGGTGCGGAACTGCCAGCTCGTGCAGAGGGTCTCGGCGCCGCGCTTCTCGTCGGCCGCGGTGCGGGCGCAGAGGACCCACGGGTCGCCGTCCTCCTCGCCGCGCGCGACCAGCACCGTCGGGCTCGTCCAGCGGATGCCGCGGCTCCCGCGGGACTCGGGGCAGCCACGCTGCTCCGGCGGGGTGGGATCGCCCGCGGGGCCCGTCGTCTTCCCGATCCCGGCGACGAGGTCCGCGGCGACGTACCCGCTTCCTGCCACGGCCGCCAGCGTGACGGCCAAGGCGGTGACCATCGCCGCGCGCTTGCGGCGGCCGCGCCGGATCACCTCGGCGAGGTTCGGCTGCGGCCGCCGCAGCCCCCGTTCGAGCGACGTACGGAGCGCGTCCCTGAGCTCGTCAGACATCGATCTCCTCCAGGCTCCGGCGCAGGTGCTCCCGCGCCCGCGACAGGTGCGACTTGACTGCGCCCTCGCTCAGGCCCATCGCCGCGGCGACCGCGGTGAGCGGGAGGTCGGCGACGTAGAACAGGACGGCGGCCTCGCGCTGGCGCCGCGGGAGCGCCCGCAGCGCGTCGAGGACGTCGAGCCGGGACCCCGGGTCCGGCGCGGTCGCGGCCGCCGGCCCCGGGAGGCGCCGCCGCTCCTTGCGCAGCGCGCGGCGAGCCACGTTGAGGGCCGTCGTCGTGACCCAGGCCCCCGCCCACGTCTCACGCTCGAGCCTCCGCCAGCGCACGTACGCGCGGGCGAAGGCCTCCTGCGTCGCGTCGAGCGCCGTGCTCTGGTCCCGGCTCAGGGCGTAGGCGGCGTCGAAGACGCGCGTGAACTCGCTCGCGTAGAACGCTTCGAACGTCAGCCGCCCCACCTCCGCCGTCGTCACCGACCCGGCCATCGATCCCATCACCCGTGCAAGTCCGGGGGGACCGCCGCGGGTTTACGCCGGCGGCGTCACTCCTCGAGGTCGGCCGGGAAGAGGGCCGCGGCTTCCTCCACGGTCATGATGGGCGGCTCCGGCGTCTCGCCGCCGAGGAGCGGCCGGAAGTGCTGCTCGTACGAGGCGGCCCAGCGGCCCTCCTGGTCGAACTCCGTGATGATCTTGTTGACGTAGTCGACCCAGCCGGAGGCGCCGCTCTCGAGCGAGACGCCGAGCGGCTCCGTCGTCAGCTGCTCGCCCGTCACCTCGAACCCGTCTGGGAGCCGGGCGATCATCGCCGCGAGCAGGACGTCCGTCGCGGTCGCCGCGTCTGCCAGGCCGTCCTCCAGCAACGGGATGCAGCCGGCGGCGTTGCCCGGCTTCAGGGGCACGGTCGCCGCGCTCGGGTTGAGCGTGTGGAGCTCGACCCCGGTGGCGTCGTCGATGGGCGAGCACACCTCGCCGTCCAGGTCCTCGGCCGTCTCGATCCCCGACCTCGCGGGCACGAGGAGGCGCTGGTGGGACACGTAGATGGGATCCGAGAACGCGTGCCCGCGGACGAGCTCCTCGGTCACCGTCAGGACCGGGAACGCGACGTCGACGTCACCTTGGTCGACGAGGTCGACGAGCTCGTCGTTGGGGGCCTCGCGGAACTCGAGATCGACGCGGAGCGACTCCGCGATGTCGGCGGCGACGTCGGGCGCGAAGCCGGTGGCGTCGTCGCCGGAGAGCGCCGCCCACGGCAGGCCGACCTCTTCAGGGAGCCCGACGACGAGGACGCCGGCGTCCTGGATGACGCCCATGACGGTCTCCTCGTCGAAGCGCGTGAACTCGTCGTTGTCGGGCACCGGAGGAACGCACGCGCCCGCGCATGCGAGCACGAGCGCCAAGGGAAAGAGCCGGGACCTCCGCATGGCGCGGAGGCTAACGCGTCCGGGCGGCGACGTCGGTATCGAGGGCGACCTGGTCCTCGAGCCCGGTGACGGCTTCGAGGGCTACGCCCGTCCGCTCCCGCTGCTTGATCTCCAGA
The DNA here is from genome assembly GCA_035942255.1 of Actinomycetota bacterium. GTDB lineage: Bacteria > Actinomycetota > CADDZG01 > CADDZG01 > WHSQ01 > JALZEG01. Next base: position 21,629 of record DASZDG010000085.1, read on the forward strand.
CGGCGGGAGATGCGCGACAGCGTGAAGTTCGTCAGCACGAACAGCGCGCCGACGAAGACGAACACCTGCAGATAGGGGGCCGGGACGCCGAGCCCCACGAAGGGGCTGTCGCTGGTGGCGATGACCGTGCGCGCGCTGCGCACGACCTCCTGGATGTTGATGATGAACACGAGCGTCGTGTCCTTGTTCAACGTGATCAGCTGCGACACCGTCGCAGGCACCATCCGGCGGAGCCCCTGCGGGAGGATCACCAGCCGCAGGGCTTTGCCGTACGGGAGGCCGAGGGCCGCGGCCGCCTCACCCTGCCCCTTCTCGAGCGACTGGATGCCGGCCCGCATGATCTCGGCGATCACGGCGGAGTTGTAGACCGTGAGCCCCACGATGGCGGCGACGGTGAACTTCGTGCTGAGGGCGTCGGGGAGGAACCCCGGCGCGTTGTCCTCGTAGCCCGCCTTGATGCCTTCGGGCATCCAGAGGAACAAGAACAGCAGGATGAAGATCAGCGGGAGGTTCCGCCAGACGTCGATCCACAGGCCGACGGGGCCGCTCAGCCACGGCTTCTTCGATATGCGCCCGAGCGCGAGGAAGAGCCCGAAGATCAGCGACAGCACCATGCAGATGGCGGCGATCTCGAGGTTGACCAGGAACGCCTTCAGGATGAACGACGAGTTGTTCCCCGCGAACAGCCACTCCCAGTTGGCCGGGTCGAAGAGATAGAAGAGGTCCACGTCTATCTCCTGATCGCCAGGCGCGTCTCGAGGTACCGCACCAGGAACGTCGTCGGGATCGTCAGGACCAGGTAGCCGCACGCCGCCCAGAAGAAGACGGGGATGGTCTGCAACGTGTCGTTGTTGACCTCACGCGCGGTCTTCAAGAGGTCGGTCGCCAGCGCGAGCGTCGCCCCGATGACGGCCGAGTTCTTGATCATCGCGATGATCAGGTTGCCGATCGGAGGGATGACCGTGCGGATCGCCTGGGGGAGCACGATCCGCCGCAGGGTCTCCCGGTAGCTGAAGCCGAGCGAGAGCGACGCCTCGATCTGGCCCTGGCCGACCGCGAACACGCCCGAGCGGATCGCCTCGGCGATGTAGGCCGCCGTGTACAGCCCCAGGGCTCCGGTCGCGGAGACGAACTTGTTGAGGTCGAGGCCCGCTCGTGTCAGGCCGGCGTAGGCGATGATCAGCAGCACGACGAGCGGGATGTTGCGGAAGATCTCGACGTAGACGACACCGACGCGCTGGAGCCACTTGATCGGCTGGACCCGCAGCGCGGCGATGACGACACCCACGCCCATCGCGATCAGGAACGAGACCGCGACGAGCTGGAGCGTCACCAGGAAGCCGGCGCGGAACTCTGGGAAGTTCCGCGAGAGAACGTCCCAGAGCTCCGCCATCCGACTATCCTTGCTTGACTGCTGCTACTTCTTGACCTGGTCGCAGAGCTCCTCGCACGGACGCAGCTCGAGGGCCTCCTCCAGGGTCATGTCCGGGATCTCCGTCTCGGTGTCGGTGTACTGGCCGACCCACTCCTGGTAGATCTCGTCGTAGGTGCCGTCGTCGTAGAGCTCCTGGAGCACGCCGTCGACGAACTCCTTCATCTCGGTGTCGCCCTCGGGGATGCCGATGCCGTACGGCTCGACCGTCAGCTCCTCGCCGACGAGGCGCAGCGTGTCGTCCTGGATGATCATGCCCGTGAGGATCACGTCGTCCGTGACGACCGCGTCGACCGAGCCGTTCTGGATGAGCTCGTAGCACTCCGAGTACGTCTCGGGGAGCTGGACGTCGATCCCCTTGACGTCCTTCAGCAGGCCCTCGTACGTCGAGCCGAGCGCGGTGCACGCGCTCTTGCCCTTGAGGTCCTCGAGCGTCTCCACGTCGTCCGTGCCCTCGGCGACGAGGATCCGGCCGTTGGCGATGTAGTACGGCTCGGAGAAGTCGATCTCGACGTCACGGTCGGTCGTGATCGTCATCGTCGACGCGACGATGTCCACGGTCCCGTCCTTCAGGAACGGGATGCGGTTGTCCGAGATCGCCTCGATCGCGTCGAGCTCGACGCCCAGACGATCGGCGATCTCCTGCGCGATGTCGACGTCGAAGCCCTCGACCTCGTCCGTCTGCGGGTTCTTGAACCCGAACGGCGGGACGTCGTACTTCACGCCGGCGACGAGCGTCCCGCGCTCCTGGATCTCCGCCATCGTCGAGCCGGCGGGGAACTCCTCCGTCTCGGTCGTCGTGCCGCTGCCGGTGCCCGTCGCGCCGGCGTCCTCGTCCTCGTCGCCCCCGCCGCACGCCGCTCCTAGAAGCGTCAGCGCGGCGAGCATGGCTACGAGCCATCTCCACCCCTTGTTTCTGCTCACGTACCTCCCCCTTTCCGAGCCGCCTGTCGGCGGCTGCCGTGTCGTCTGCGGTTAGCCCGCGATCAGTGATGGATGATCTTGTCGACGAACTCCTTCGCCCGCTCGCTCTTCGTGTTGTTGAAGAACTCCTCGGGCGGTCCCTGCTCGACGATCCTGCCCTCGTCGATGAAGATGATCCGGTCGCACACCTCGCGGGCGAAGCCCATCTCGTGGGTCACGACGATCATCGTCATCCCGCTCTTGGCCAGGTCCCTCATCACGTCGAGGACCTCACGGATCATCTCCGGGTCGAGGGCCGACGTCGGCTCGTCGAACAGCATGAGCTTCGGCTCCATCGCGAGCGCACGCGCGATCGCAACTCGCTGCTGCTGGCCCCCGGAGAGGTCGGCCGGCACCGCGTCCGCCTTCTGCGGGATCCCGACGCGCTCGAGGAGCTCGGTCGCCTTCTTCTTCGCGTCGGCGTCCGACAGGCCCTTCACCTCGGTCGGCCCCAGCGTGATGTTCTGCAGCACGGTCTTGTGCGGGAACAAGTTGAACTGCTGGAAGACCATCCCGATGTCGGCGCGGATCCGGTAGATGTCCTTGCCGGCGTTCGGGATCGACTGCCCGTCGAAGATGATCTCGCCGGAGTCGATGGTCTCGAGGGCGTTGATGCAGCGGAGCAACGTCGACTTGCCCGAGCCGGAGGGGCCGGCGACGACGACGGCCTCGCCGTGGTCGATCGAGAGGTCGATGCCGTCGAGGACGACGTTGCTCCCGAAGCTCTTCCTGACGTCGTCGAGGACGACCAGATGGCCGTTGGAACGCGCGGTCGAACTCGAAGAAGTCTCAGTTGCCCCCATATGCAGGCGGGAGTCTAGCGGAGGAAGCCCCCGAACGTACCGGCGAGCGGCCGGTCTCAGAGATACCCGAGCGAGCTGAGGCGCTGCCGGATGGCCTCGATCTCGTCGGGGCTGAGCGGCTCGACGTCGGGCTGCGGCTCCGGGGGCCGCGGGACGACCGGCTGCCCGCGATGCGAGACGAGGTCTCGCAGCACGTAGACCGCGAACTCCGTGACGGAGTGGAAGCCCGACCCCTCGATGACCTGCTTCAGCTGCTCGTAGAGCGGCCGGGGGATCTTCAGCGTTACCTGATCCGCTGCCTCACGCTTCATCCGGCCGCCACCGAGATGCCGACGATCGCCAGCGGGACGACGAAGAGGGCCGCGGTGAACGCCGCGAGCCTCGTCCTGCTCTTGACCATCTGCCGCTGGAACCTCCAGATCCCCCGCCGGACCTGAGGATAGAAGAACGCCAGCAGGAGGACGCTGACGACGGTCGTGCCGAGGATGCCGGCGAGCACGATCCGCACCGCGGCCCCCGAGTGGAGCAGGAACGCGGCGAGCAGCGTGTCGCCAAGCGTCGTGATGTTCGCGCCCATGATGTACGGGAGGATGTCCTCGCGCTTCACGTAGCCCTTCGCGACGAGCGGCACCAGCACCGTGAGCGCCACCGACACCGACATCGCGATCAGCGCGACGAGGCACCCGAGCCCGAACATCGGCCACTTCCGGCGCAGCCACGACAGCCGCGAGCTCTCGATCGCCTGGTCGTCGAGCTCGGGGACGACGGAGTCGATGAGCTTGAACGCGACGAGCAGGACGGCGAGGCCCCCGAGGAACAGCAACGGCGCCGACCAGTCCTCTACCAGCGCGAGCAGGTCGCCGTAGACGAAGTCGACGAGGTCGCCGAACTGCGCGGGGAACTGCAGCTCGAGCGAGTGGAACGGCCCCCACCGCAGCAGGAAGAACGCGAGGATCGCCCCCGGGACGTAGATCAGCGCGGTCGTCGACAAAGCCATCACGGCCGTCGACACCGGCGCCATCCGCTTGCCCTCGCCGCTCCGCAGCGCGGCGATCACCGCTACGAGCAGCACGACGAATGCCGCGCCGAGGCGCGACCCGGTGAGCATCGTGAACCCCTCGACCTCGGTGATCGTGCCGGCCTTCACGAGCGTGAGCGCGGACGCGGCGATGGGCGAGCCCGAGAGCACGAAGAGCGCTCCGATCCAGCCGAGGCCGAGCGTCGCCCCCGCGTTGCGGGCGAGTCCGTCGTGGCTCAGGACGCTCAGGCCCGCCGCGCCCTCCTTCATGAGCTGCAGCGCACCGACGAACAGGAAGAGCGCGAGGACGAACCGGCCGGTCCACCACGCGTACGCCCCGGCCTTCTGGAGGGGGGTGCGCCGGAGGCGGGGAGCCGGCGGCGCGGCTTCGGCTCCCGTGGGGGCCGGAGGGGCTCCCGTGGCCACATTGGCCTCCGGGACCCCTGGGGCTTGGTCCATTCCGCCCTTATAGCACTCCTATAGGAGTGCCACAACTATCCGAGCGCGGGAAGGGGGCGCCGCAGCGGTGCCGGCGCCCCCCGGTAGGTCCCGACGGCTAGAGGCTGCAGGTCATGACGTCGTTGCCGCAGCGCGTGATCACCGGTCCCGGCACCGACACCGGCATACACGGCGGAAGCACCAGGTAGACGCAGTCCTCGTAGAGCGTCCCGCCGGTCACGTCCACGCAGACGGCGAAGATCTGCTGCGTTCCCGCACAGACCTCCTGCGCCTGGGCAGCGCCCCCCATCACCGTCATCGACAGCGCCATCGCGGCCCCCGCCAGTACCTTCGCCAGTCGCCTCATCGCGTCCGCCCCTTTCGTCACCCCGATCGTCCGGCCTGCCCGGACGCTCGTCCTGCCTTACGGAACGTCGGGCCGGCGGCGGGGTAACGACGGCGGCTCCGGGAACGTTTGGGAGGACGAGGGCGTGGGACTACAGTGACCTGTGAGGGGCGGGAGGCACATGACTACATCCTTTAAGCGCGTTTTCCGGCTGGTGCTGGCCGTGGTCGTGGCGACCGCGGTCCTGCCCGCGGTCGCGCCGCGGGCCTCGGCCTCGGCCGAAGGCCCGGTCTTCCGCACCCGCACGGTCTCGTTCCCGCGGACGCTCGCCCGGTCGTTCCACTCCGGGCGCGACGGGAGCGCGGCGCTGCTCTGGCCGGCGACGCACGTCGGGTTCTCGTGGAAGGGGGACGAGGGCACCCGCATCCGCTACCGGGTACGGCGGATCGACGGGACGTTCTCGCGCTGGCGGCGAGCCGCGGAGAACCACGACGCCGAGCGAGGGCAGCGGCACTTCAGCGGGGTGCTCGGCGTCGGGCGGTCGACGCTCGTCGAGTGGGAGGCGGTGGCGCCGCCCGGAAAGCGCGTCGCCGACGTCACGCTCGACTACATGAACACGGTCGACGGAGCTCCGGTCGAGGCGGAGGTGCCGCTCGAGCGCAGGGCGGCCGCGCCGGCGGGAGCCCCGGACATCGTCACGCGCGCCGAGTGGGGCGCGGACGAGTCGGTCAAGAGCACGACTGGTAGCTGCGTCCGCAGGTTCTTCCCGGTGCAGCAGCTGTTCGTGCACCACACCGTCGGCCGCAACTTCGAGTCGAACCCGAAGGCGGCCATGCGCGCGATCTACTACTTCCACACGCAGCGCCAGGGCTGGTGCGACGTCGGCTACAATTTCGTCGTCGACTGGAACGGCAGGATCTACGAGGGCCGGTGGGCGCGCAAGTACGCGCCGTGGGAGGTCCACTCGTCGGAGGACGCGGCGGGACGGGCGGTGGCGGGGGCGCACGTCTCCGGCTACAACTCCGGCAGCGTCGGGATCAGCGTGATGGGCAACTTCTCCGAGGTGCAGCCTCCGCCGGCGGTCCGCAAGTCACTGGCGCAGCTGCTCGCGTGGGAGGCCGACCGGCACGACCTGAAGCCGCGCGGCGAGCACACCTATCGCAATCCCGAGACCGGCTCGACCCGCCGCCTGAAGTACATCGCGGGCCACCGGGACGCCGGCTACACGGAGTGCCCCGGGAACTTCCTGTACGCGGCGCTGCCTCAGGTCCGCAAGGACACCGCGGCCGCGATGGGGGAGGGCAAGGCCTCGTCGACGATGACCGCGACGGCGGAGCCGCGTGAGGTCACGTACGGCGAGTCGGCCACGGTCTCGGGAACGCTCGCGCTGTCGGACGGGACGCCGCTGGCGGTGCAGTCGATCGTCCTCTACACGAACGAGGGGGGCCGCGGCTGGACGGTCGCCGGGACGACCACGACGAGGCCCGACGGCACGTTCTCGTTCTCGCTCGCTCCGCAGGCGGAGACGAGGGCGTTCGTCGTCTACGACGGGAACGACGAGACGTGGGGGAGCCAGAGCCGCCAGCTCAAGATCCGCGTCGCGCCGGAGGTGTCGCTGGTGCCGGAGGGCGCGGTGGCCGACGCGTTCGGCACGTACCACTATCCGGTCGGCACGACCTCGGCGCGGCTCACGGGAACGGTGACGCCCCCGCACACGGGCAAGCGCGTGGTCGTGCGCGTGTGGCAGGTGGCGGTCGACGGGACGATGACGAGGATCGCGAAGGCCGCTCGGCGCCTGGACGACTCCGGGAGCTACTCGTACGAGGTGGCGCTGCCCGACACGAGCGCCGGCGTCAGGTACCGGGCGATCACGTGGTTCAAGTCCGACGGCGACCACGCTTCGGCCCCCAGCCCCGAGGTGTTCTTCACCGTGGGGGCCTGAGGGCTCAGCCCTCGCAGCTCCTCTCGATCTCGACCGAGGCACAGCTGTCGTTCCCGCGGCCCCCGTCGGCGCGGTCGCGGCCGGGGCCACCGTCCACGACGTCCGGGCCGCCCTCGCCGAAGATCCTGTCGGCCCCTCTGCCGGCGTCGATCACGTCGCGTTCGCCGGGACCGGTCTGCGGTCCGCCGTCCTCGGGCTCGACGACGTGGTCTCCGTAGATCGTGTCGTCGCCGTCACCCCCGTAGATGCGGTCCCGCCCGAGCCCGTTCGAGTCGTAGTAGACGTAGTCGCCGAAGAGCGTGTCGCGCCCGTCGCCTCCCCGCAGCGTGTCGTTCCCGAACTCGTCCTCCGTGTCGTCGCCGTACAGCACGTCGGCCCCCGGGCCGCCCGAGAGGTAGTCGTCGCCGACGGTATCGGGGATGTCGCCCCTCAGAGTGTCGGTGCCCCCGCGGCCGAGGATGCGGTCGTCGCCGTGGTGCCCCGTGAAGTGCTCGTCGCGCCCGCTCCCCAGCAGGATGTCGGCCTTCGCGGACCCCTGCGCGATCTCGACGCGCCGGAGCGTGTCCCGCTCGTCGCCCACGTCCGCGGTGCCGGCGGCGAAGTCGAGGCGGACGGCCCGGGCCGCGCTGTCGAACGTGACCGAGTCGAGGCCGGGCCCCCCGTCGAACGTGTCTCGGCCGGGGCTGTGGTGCAGGACGTCCTTGCCCTCGCCGCCGCGCACCACGTCGTTCCCCGCCCCCGGATAGAGGTAGTCGAGCCCGCCGGCCGATCCCCCGCCGCTCATGCGGTCGCCCCCGGAGCCGCCGTAGACGAAGTCCGCGCCCTTGTCCCCGCAGAGGAAGTCGTTCCCTCCGAGCCCGTCTATCCGATCCTTGCCGCCGAGCCCGTTGATGACGTCGACGCCGCCGGTCCCCGTCAGCCGGTCCCGGTCGGGCGTGCCGAGGATCGTCGGCTCGCGCCCGAAGCAGTCGTCGCCGCCGGCGCGGGCCGCGGGCGCGAGCGCCAGCGCGCACAGGCAGACCACGACGACGGTGCAGCGTGTGCGGCGCAAGGGGGCCTCCTAGGCTTCGGGCTGTTCGTACCCAGCCTGTGCGGTCGCTGCGCGGGGCTCCACTCATCTCTTTACAGAAGGTGGACGCGACGAAGGCCCCGCTGGGAGTTCGGGGCCTTCGTCTTCGGTCGGCTCGCTGGGAGATTGAGCCGGGGTCGGATAGGTCTGTGGGGCGTTGCCGTGGTGCGGCTCCCAGTTCGGTGTTAGCAGCTCGGCATGCGGAGCCTGGTGCCGGGGTTCGTCTCGGCCTCGAAGAT
>DASZDG010000086.1:0-2257 GCA_035942255.1 Actinomycetota bacterium
AAGCAGGGCGAGTACGGCGCGGCGCTCTTCACCGACGACGGCTTCTTCGGCCTGCCGGCCTATCCGCTCGAGACGGTCGTCGACCCGACCGGCGCGGGCGACTCGTTCGCCGGCGGCTTCATGGGCTACATCGCCGCCCACGGCGAGGGCGGGCTCGACGACGGGCTGCTGCGCCGCGCGATGGCCTACGGCACCGCGCTCGCCTCGTACAACGTCGAGGAGTTCGGCACCGAGCGCGTGCAGCGCCTGACCGCCGACGAGGTGACGCAGCGCGTCGCCGAGCTCGCGCGCATCACGCATTTCGCCGACGTGCCCGTCGAGTTGCGTCGCTGATCCGGGTACGCTCCCGCTCGTGGGAGAGGTCTGGGGCTTCCTCTGGGTGATGCTGGCGCTGAAGATCCCGCTGGCGATGCTGCTGTACCTCGTCTGGTACGCCGTCCGCGCCACGCCCGAGCCGGTCGGCGAGGACGACCGCGACGGCGGCATCGGTCACGGGCCGCGCGACCCGCGCAGACCGCTCCCGCCCGCCCCGCGGCGGCGCGGCCCGCACGGCGACCCGGTGCTCCCCGCGCCCCCGCGCACACGCACGGCCGCGACGTCGCGCGAGCCCGCGCGGCCGGTCCGGTAGCTTCCCGCCCATGAACCTGGTCACGCTGCTCGCCGCGGCCACCGAGGGCGAGAGCCACGGGCACTCGGAGACGCTGTTCATCGTCATGGGCGTCGTCCTCGCGGTCTTCGCCGTCGTCGTCGCGACGATCGGCATCCGCAAGCCCGACCTGCCCGACAGCGCGACGCGCGCGATCACCGGGCTCGGAGTGGTGCTGGTCGTCCTGACCGCAGCCTCCATGGTCGTCATTTCGACATAGCCGGGTAAGGGAGGGGCCATGAGCGCCGACACGCAGACGCAGCAGCAGTCCGACGGCGACGGCGCGACGCCGTCCGGCAACAACACGCTGTCGGTCACCGACAACCGCACGGGCAAGAGCTACGAGCTCGAGATCACCGACGGCACGGTGCGCGCGATGGACTTCCGCCAGATGAAGGTCGACGAGGACGACTTCGGCCTCATGACCTACGACCCGGCGTACACCAACACCGCGTCGACCCGCAGCGCGATCACCTTCATCGACGGCGACAAGGGGATCCTCGAGTACCGCGGCTACCCGATAGAGCAGCTCGCCGAGCAGTCCTGCTACCTCGAGGTCGCGTACCTGCTCGTCCACGGCGAGCTGCCGTCGAAGGCCGAGCTCGACACGTGGATCGAGGAGATCACGATCCACACGTTCGTGCACGAGAACGTGAAGAAGTTCATCGAGGGCTTCCGCTACGACGCCCACCCGATGGGGATGCTCGTCGGGTCGGTCGGCGCGCTCTCGACCTTCTACCCGGACGCGAACGAGATCCAGGACCCGGACAACCGGCACATCCAGACGATCCGGCTCATCGCGAAGATGCCGACGCTCGCCGCGTTCGCCTTCCGGCACTCGATGGGCCAGCCGTACGTCTATCCCGACAACGACCTCACGTACTCGGGGAACTTCCTCGGGATGATGAGGAAGATGACGGAGCTGAAGTACGAGCCGGACCCCCGGATCGAGAAGGCCCTGGACATCCTCTTCATCCTCCACGCCGACCACGAGCAGAACGCGTCGACGAGCGCGGTCCGGTCGGTCGGCTCGACGCAGGTCGACCCGTACTCCGCGGTCGCCGCCGGCGTCGCCGCGCTCTACGGCCCGCTGCACGGCGGCGCGAACGAGGCCGTGCTGCGGATGCTCAAGCGCATCGAGACGAAGGAGAACATCCCGGACTTCATCAAGGGGGTGAAGGACGGCAACGAGCGCCTGATGGGCTTCGGCCACCGCGTCTACAAGAACTACGACCCGCGCGCGAAGATCATCAAGCAGGCCGCCGACGACGTCTTCGAGGTCACCGGCAAGAACCCGCTGCTCGACATCGCCACCGAGCTCGAGAAGATCGCGCTCGAGGACGACTACTTCGTCTCGCGCAAGCTCTACCCGAACGTCGACTTCTACTCCGGGCTCATCTACGAGGCGCTCGGGATGCCCGTCGGCATGTTCCCCGTGCTGTTCGCCATCCCGCGCACCAGCGGCTGGATCGCCCAGTGGCTGGAGATGATCAACGACAAGGAGCAGAAGATCGCCCGCCCGCGGCAGATCTACACGGGCGAGCGCACGCGCGACTACGTGCCGCTCGAGCAGCGGTAACCGGCGGCGGGTCACGGCCTCCGGGCGCCGTG
>DASZDG010000087.1:0-2700 GCA_035942255.1 Actinomycetota bacterium
TTCGCGGTGAGCGCGGCGTGATGGCGAGCCCACCGCGCGCCGATCGGCCGACCGCGATGCTCGACCGCTCCCGCGCCGCGCTCGTCGTCGTCGACGTCCAGGAGGGGTTCCGCAAGGCGATCCCGGACTTCGAGGAGATCGCGCGGCGGACGGCGACGCTGGTCGAGGGGGCGCGGATCCTCGGCGTTCCGGCGGTCGTGACCGAGCAGTACCCGAAGGGCCTCGGGCACACGGTCGACGAGGTCGGGCTGAACGGCGAGCCGGTGCTCGAGAAGACGGTCTTCGCCGCGTCGTGCGCCGAGGGCTTCGACCTGGAGGGCCGCGACCAGGTCGTCGTCTGCGGCATCGAGGCCCACGTGTGCGTGCACCAGACGGTCGAGGACCTCGCCGCCCGCGGCGTCGAGGTCCACGTCTGCGCCGACGCGGTCGCGTCGCGCGATCCGGCGAACAAGGTCGTCGCGCTCGAGCGGGCCGAGCGGGCGGGCGCGGTTCCGACGACGGTCGAGATGGCCCTGCTCGAGCTCTGCGGCCGCGCCGGGACCGACGAGTTCAAGGCCGTCCAGAGGTTGATCAAGTGAGCGCCCCGGGCTTCGTCCTCCTCGAGGACGGCACGCGCTTCGACGGCGACTACGTCGCGCACGACGCCCACGCCACCGGCGAGGTCGTCTTCACCACCGGCATGTCGGGCTACCAGGAGTCGATGACCGACCCGAGCTTCGCCCGGCAGCTCATCACGTTCACCTATCCGCACATCGGCAACTACGGCGTGTCCGCCGAGGCGATGGAGTCCGACCGCGTCCACGCGCGCGCGGCGATCATGCGCTCCGCCGTCAACCGCGAGGACGCCCCCGGCGCCGAGGCGGGCTGGCTCGACTGGCTGCGCGACTGCGGCATCCCGGCGATCACCGGCGTGGACACGCGCGCGCTCGTCCGCCACATCCGCGACGCCGGCGCCATGCGCGGCGGCGTCTTTCCCGGCACGATCTCCGAACGCGAGGCGATGGAGCTCGTGCAGGCCGAGCCGCCGATGGCCGGCCTGGACCTGGCGCGCGAGGTCACGCCCTCCGGGCTGGAGGTGGTCGGGCCTCACGACGGGCCGCTCATCGCTGCGATCGACACGGGCATCAAGGCGTCGATCATCCGCAACCTCGTGTCACGCGGGGCGCGCGTCGCGCTCCATCCCTGTGACGTCTCTGCGACAACTCTGCTCGAATCCGACCCGGACGCCGTGTTTCTCGCCAACGGACCGGGCGATCCGGCCGCCCTGGAGTACATCGTTGACGCCGTGAGACAAGTGGTCGGGAAAAAGCCGGTGTGGGGCATCTGCCTCGGGCACCAGCTGCTCAGCAGGGCGGTGGGGCTCGAGACGTTCAAGCTGCCTTTCGGCCACCGGGGCGGCAACCATCCGGTCAAGGACGTCGAGACCGGGCGGATCGAGATCACGTCGCAGAACCACGGGTTCGCGGTCGTCGGGCCCGACGGCGCGCACACGATCGACGTCGACGAGCCGGTGCGCTGGGAGACCGACTTCGGCGCCGCGCAGCTCTCCCGCGTGAACCTCTACGACCGCACGGTCGAGGGGCTCACGCTCCTCGACGTCCCCGCCGGCACGATCCAGTACCACCCCGAGGCCGGGCCGGGGCCAAACGACGCCCGGCACCTGTGCGACGAGTGCGTCGCCGCGCTCCGCGGCGAGGCGGGGGCGGTCGCCGGATGCCGCGCCGCGACGACATCCAGCGCATCCTCATCCTGGGCTCCGGGCCGATCGTCATCGGGCAGGCCGCCGAGTTCGACTACTCCGGCGTCCAGGCGTGCAAGGTCCTCAAGGACGAGGGCTACGAGGTCGTTCTGGTCAACTCGAACCCGGCGACGATCATGACCGACCCGGAGTTCGCCGACGCGACCTACGTCGAGCCGCTGCTGCCGGGGCCGGTCGCGCAGATCATCGAGAAGGAGCGGCCCGACGCGCTGCTGCCGACGCTCGGCGGGCAGACCGCGCTGAACCTCGCGAAGGCCCTCTACGAGGACGGCACGCTCGACCGCTTCGACGTGGAGCTGATCGGAGCCAACTACGACGCGATCACCCGCGCCGAGGACCGCGAGCTCTTCCGCGAGACGATGGAGGTCGCCGGGCTGCGGATGCCGCGCAGCGCGATCGCCCACACGCTCGAGGAGGCCGAGGCGGCGGCGCAGGAGGTCGGGCTGCCGGCGATCATCCGCCCGGCGTTCACGCTCGGCGGCCGCGGCGGCGGGATCGCGCGCACGCGCGAGGAGTTCACGGCGATCGTGCGGCGCGGGCTCGACGCGTCGCCGATCAACCAGGTGCTGCTCGACCAGTCCGTGCTCGGCTGGGGCGAGTTCGAGCTCGAGGTCATGCGCGACCGCAACGACAACTGCGTCGTGGTGTGCTCGATCGAGAACGTCGACCCGATGGGCGTCCACACCGGGGACTCCGTCACGGTCGCGCCGCAGCAGACGCTCACCGACCGCCTCTACCAGCAGCTCCGCGACCAGGCCTTCCAGGTGATTCGCGCGGTGGGCGTGGAGACCGGCGGGTCGAACGTGCAGTTCGCCGTCAACCCGGCGACGGAGGAGATCCTCGTCATCGAGGTGAACCCGCGCGTCTCGCGGTCGAGCGCGCTGGCCTCCAAGGCGACCGGCTTCCCGATCGCGAAGATCGCCGCGCGGCTGGCGGTCGGC
>DASZDG010000088.1:0-3372 GCA_035942255.1 Actinomycetota bacterium
GATGTTCGCCACCGCGCTCGGCGGCGGCATCCTGATCGACGCGACGATCATCCGCGGCATCCTCGCCCCGGCGGCCGTAGCGCTCCTCGGCCGCTGGAACTGGTGGATGCCCACCCGAGCTGCGCGGCTGCTGCGCGTCGAACCCGCAGCGAGTCCCGCGTAGACGCGAAAGGGCGGCCCGGCTTCGCGACCAGCGACGCTTCGCCGCCTGACGCAACGGATGCGGGCTCAGAAGATCGCGCGCACCAGGAGCGTCAGCAGGGTGATCGTGAGGATCACCGAGCCGGCGAAGAGCAGCCACCGGAAGGCGGCGGCCTCGGAGGCGATCGGGTTGCCGAGGCGGCGGAGGAGCCGCACGGGAGCGAGGCTCCTCTAGAGGAGGTAGACCGACGAGTACACGAGGATCCACATGACGTCGACGAAGTGCCAGTAGATCCCCGGCACCTCGACCCCGCGGTGCTCGTCGGGCGTGAAGTGCCCGCGGAAGGCGCGGATCGTCGCGAAGAGGAGCAGCAGCAGGCCGATGAAGACGTGCGCGCCGTGCAGGCCCGTCAGGCCGTAGAAGACCGAGCCCTGCGCGAGCACCTTGGGCGTCAGGCCCTCCTGCGTCAGATTCACGTACTCGTTGATCTGCACGAAGAGGAACGTGCCGCCGAGCAGCAGCGTCAGCACGAGCCCGGTCTTCAGGTGCGCCCGGTTGCCGTGCTTCGCGCCCTCCAGGGCCCAGTGCATCGTCAGCGACGACGACACGAGGATGAGCGTGTTGACGCCGGCGACCGCCTTCGGGAGCTCGAACTCCTCGACCGGGAACCAGTCCGACCCCGCCACGACCCGGATGAAGAAGTAGGCCGTGAAGAAGGCCCCGAAGACCATGATCTCCGAGATGATGAAAAGCAGCATCCCGAGGAGCTGGGGCTCCACGCGGGACGAGCTGTTCGCGGGAGGAGGACCGTGATGGTCTCCGTGATGCGCGACGGCCGCGGCTTCCATCAGACGTTCGCCGTCTCCGAGACGTCGACCTCGACATGCTCCACCGACGCGGTGGTCGCGCCGCGCACGCGCTCGATGAGGTCGTTGCGCAGCCAGCCGCTCTTCTCGCCGGGCAGCGTCGAGATGACGACCTTGTCGACCGTGAAGAGGTCGAGCGCGTTCAGCGTCGCGTCGTACGGGTCGGGATCGCCGATCATCCCCGAGGCGAGGATCCCGTTCGAGCGCAGCGTCCGCAGCAGCCGGCCGAGGCGCTCGCGCGCGACGTGCGCGGCGTGGCCCTCGCCGCCCTCCTGGGGGATGACGCAGACGAAGACGCGCTTGTCGTCGGCGGAGGCCTGCTCCTTCAGCACGTCGATGAGCTCCTGCCCGCCCGAGGTCCGGTTCGCGACGACGAGCGTCACGCCGACCGCCAGCCCCTCGCTCTCGACGTCGGTCACGAGGTGCTCGACGGGGAGGTCGGTCTCGTCGCGGATGCGGTCGACCAGGTCGCGCCGCAGCCAGCCCGAGCGCGTCTCGGGCAGCGTGGAGACGATGATCTCGTCCGGCGCGTAGGTGGCGACCGCGTCGAGCGTCGCCGTGAACGGGTCCTCGTCGCCGACCTCGCCGGTGATCGAGATCCCCATGCTCTTGAGGAAGTCGTGCGAGAGCTGGATGCGCAGCTGCGCGGCGTCGCGCTGGGCGTGGTCGTAGATGACGTCGCCGTGGCGCGGCCGGGTCAGCGGCACGACGAGGTGGAACTCGACGTCGCCCTTCTCGGCCCGCGCCTTCACGGCCTCGAGCAGCTTGCGCCCGCCGACCGTCCGGTTCGCCACCACGAGAACTCGCTTCGCCATGCCGCTGCTCACTCCCTACTCGGTTCGATCGCGGCGCCCGCGGGCTGCTCGACCCGCGCGCCGTCCTTGAACACGCCGTGGATCGCGCCCGGCGTCCCGTACTCGTACGGCCCGCCGACCACGGTCGGAATGTGGTCGAAGTTGAAGATCGGCGGGGGCGACGACACCTGCCACTCGAGCGTGAGCGCCCGCCACGGGTTCGCGGCGGCGCGCGGCCCCCCGCGCCACGACGCGACGATGTTGTAGGCGAAGACGAGGAACGAGAGCCCGAGGCAGATGCTCGAGATCGTGATCATCATGTTCCAGCCCGCGAAGCCCTCGGAGTAGTCGTAGACCCGCCGCGGCATCCCCTGCACGCCGATGAGGTGCATCGGCCCGAAGGACAGGTTGAAGAAGACGAAGGTGAGCCAGAAGTGGAGCTTGCCGAGGCCCTCGTCGTACATCCGGCCCGTCATCTTCGGGAACCAGTAGTAGACGCCGGCGAGGATCGTGAAGACCGACCCGCCGAACAGCACGTAGTGGATGTGCGCGACGACGAAGTACGTGTCGCTCGTGTGGATGTCGATCGGGATCATCGCGAACATCACCCCGCTGATCCCGCCGAGGGTGAACATCGTCAGGAAGCCGAGCGCGAAGAGCATCGGCGTGTCGACACGGAGCACGCCTCGCCACAGCGTCGCGAGCCACGAGAAGATCTTGATCCCCGTCGGGACCGCGATCACCGCCGTCGTGATCATCATCGGGATGCGTATCCACGACTGCATGCCCGACACGAACATGTGGTGCGCCCACACCGTGAACCCGAGCACGACGATCGCCAGCAGCGAGAACGCCATCATCCGGTAGCCGAAGATCGGTTTCCTCGCCTTCACGGAGATGAGCTCCGACACGATCCCGAACCCGGGCAGCATCATGATGTAGACCGCCGGGTGCGAGTAGAACCAGAAGACGTGCTGGTACATGAGCACGTCCCCGCCCAGCGCCGCGTCGAAGTAGCGGAAGCCGAGCGCCCGGTCGAGCAGGACGAAGAACTGCGACGCGGCGATGAACGGCGTCGCGATGACGACGAGCAGCGACGTCGAGAAGTTCGCCCACACGAGCAGCGGCATCCGGAAGAACGACATCCCGGGCGCGCGCATGGTGATGATCGTGACCAGGAAGTTCAGCGCGGTCGCGATCGACGACGCGCCCGCGAACTGCACGCCGATCGTGAAGAAGTTCTGGCCTATCGGCGAGGTCTCCGACAGTGGGGCGTACGCCGTCCAACCCGTCGCGAACGAGCCGCCGGGCGCGAAGAACGACAGCAGCATCATGATCCCGGCGATCGGCAGCAGCCAGTACGACAGCGCGTTCAGCCGCGGGAACGCCATGTCCGGCGCGCCGATCATCAGCGGCAGCACGTAGTTCGCCAGCCCGGCGAAGACCGGGATGATGAACAGGAAGATCAGCAGCGACGCGTGGACCGAGAACAGCCCGTTGTAGGTGTCCGCGTCGACGAACTGGCGTCCCGGCTGGGCGAGCTCGGCCCGCATGAGCATCGCGAGCAGGC
>DASZDG010000089.1:0-13083 GCA_035942255.1 Actinomycetota bacterium
CGCGCGCGCGATCTCCCTCTCGATGCGCACGCGCTCGTCGGTCCTCTTGCGCTCCGCCGCGCCGAGGTCCACCCCGTCGGTCGCGAGCACGCCGACCGGGCCGAGCGGCGTCGGCACCGTGGCCGCCGGCTCGCCGCCGTCCACCCACTCGATCCGCGCCATCTGCGCGACGAGCGGCGCGGTCGGCGCGTCCGGCCCGACGGCGTTGATGAGAAGGCCTGGCTTCGCGTCGATCGACTCGCGCCAGTTGCGCAGCGCGCGGATCGCGCCGATCGCGTCGCCGACCGCGCGCTCGGCGTCGTCGTCCAGGCGCGAGCGGTCGGCGTCCGGCATGCGCGACGCCGCGAGCAGCCCCCGCTCCCCCGGCAGCATCGACCACAGCTCCTCGGTCACGAACGGGATGACGGGATGCGCCAGCGCGAGCGTCTCCTCCAGCACACGCAGGAGCGTCGCGTGCGCGGCTGCGTCACCGTCGTACAGGCGCGGCTTGACCATCTCGAGGTACCAGTCGCACAGCTCGCTGAAGACGAAGTCGTAGAGGCCGAGCGCGAGCTTGGAGAAGTCGAACGCCTCGATCCGCTCCGTCGCGTCCGCCTTCGCGCGCTCGAGCCGCGACAGGATCCACCGGTCCTCGACGTGCGACGGCGGCGCGTCGAGGTCCGGGTCCACGTTCATCAGGATCAGTCGCGACGCGTTGAAAAGCTTGTTCGCGAGCTTCGCGCCCTGCTCGATCTTCTCCTCGCTGAACCGGACGTCCTGCGACGAGGACATCGCGAGCAGGCCGAAGCGCGTCGCGTCGGCGCCGTACCGGTCGATCAGATCGAGCGGGTCGATGCCCGTCCCGAGCGACTTCGACATCCGCCGCCCGTCGGGCGCCTGGATGACCGAGTGCACGTAGACGTCGCGGAACGGCACGTCGCCCGCGAACTCGAGCCCGAACATGACCATCCGCGCGACCCAGAGGAAGATGATGTCGCGCGCGGTCGACAGGACGGAGGTCGGGTAGAACGCGCGCAGCTCGGGCGTGTCGTCCGGCCAGCCGAGCGTCGCGAACGGCCACAGCGCGGACGAGAACCACGTGTCGAGCACGTCCGGGTCCTGCGTCAACGCGCTCGATCCGCACTCGCACTTCTCGGGGTCCTCGAGCGCGACGATCGTGCGGTCGCAGTCGTCGCAATACCAGACGGGGATGCGGTGCCCCCACCAGAGCTGCCGCGAGATGCACCAGTCGCGCAGGTTCTCCATCCAGTTGAGGTAGGCCTTCGTGAAGCGGGGCGGGTGGAACCGCACCCGGCCGTCCTTGGCCGCTGCGATAGCCGGCTCCGCGAGCGGCTTCATCTTCACGAACCACTGCTCCGACAGCCACGGCTCGATCTCGGTGCCGCTCCGGTAGCAATGCCCCACCGAATGCATGTACGGCCGCTCGACGTTCTCGACGAGCCCGAGCGCGTCGAGCTCCTTCAGGACCGCGCCGCGCGCCTCGTAGCGGTCGAGGCCCGCGAAGCGTCCGCCGTTCTCGTTGACGTGGGCGGTCTCGTCGAAGATGTTGATCTTGTCGAGGCCCGCGCGCTCGCCCATCTCGAAGTCGTTCGGATCGTGGGCCGGCGTTCCCTTGACAGCACCGGTGCCGAACTCGGGATCGACCGCGGCGTCCGTGACGATCGGGAGGACGCGGTCGGGGAAGAACGGGTGCTTGACGGTCTTGCCGACCAGCGGCGCATAGCGCTCGTCGTCAGGGTGCACGAAGATGCCGGTGTCGCCCAGCATCGTCTCGATCCGCGTCGTCGCGACGGAGATCGAGCCCGACCCGTCGGCCAGCTCGTAGCGGAACGTGATCAGCTCACCCGCGACCTCTTCGTGCTCCACCTCGATGTCCGAGAGCGCCGTCGTACAGAACGGGCACCAGTTGATGACGCGCAGCCCCCGGTAGATCAGGCCGTCCTCGAACCAGCGGACGAAGACGGTCCGGACGGCGCGGGATAGCCCCTCGTCCATCGTGAAGCGTTCCCGCTCCCAGTCGCAGGACTCGCCGAGCTGCCGCATCTGCTGGGTGATCCGCGACCCGTACCGGTGCTTCCACTCCCAGATCTTCTCGACGAACGCCTCGCGCCCGAGGTCGTGGCGGTCGAACTTCTCGTCGCGCTCCTTCGCCTCCTCGCTCAGAGAGCGCTCGACGACGTTCTGCGTCGCGATCCCGGCGTGGTCCGTTCCCGGCACCCATAGGGCCTCGAAGCCGAGCATCCGCGCGCGGCGGACCAGGGCGTCCTGGAGCGAGTGGTTCAGCGCGTGCCCCATGTGCAGCGCGCCCGTGACGTTCGGCGGGGGCAGCACGATCGAATACGGCTCCCTCGCGGATGCCGCGTCCGCGCCGAAGACGCCCTCGCGCTCCCACGTCTCGTACCAGCGCCTCTCGATGTCCTCGGGCTGATACGCCTTTCCCAGCGTCACTCGACTCCGACCACCATCTTGGAGACGATCGAGTCGTCGCCTGCCGCCTTCGCGCCTATGACCACGTGCGTGAACACGTCGAAGATCGGCTTCACCTCGTCGTTGTACGTCTCGTCGACGGCGCCTCCGAGCGTCGCGATCGCCTCGCCGAATGCCTGGGCCGCGTCGACGTCGACGTAGAAGGCGATGTTGAAGTCCTCCCCGATGTCCTCCTGCGCGGCCGAGAACGCATCGGAGCTGCTCAGCGTCTGGCCGGCCTCGGCGATCGCCGTCGTCGCGTCGCTCCCGTAGGTGATCGCGAGGCGGTCGCCGCCAACGACGTTGATCGGCGCGGGGGTCCCCGGGATCTGGACGCTGAAGCCCCTGAGCCCACCCAGCGCGAAGGGCTTCGGCCGGATGCCCTGTTGCACGAGAAGGCCGCGGAGCTTCCCGACGAACGCGGTGGTCTTCGCGGGGTCGGTCGACTCGAGGACGAGGCCCCCGCCTATGTCCTGGAGGTTCGCTCCCTGCACGAAGAAACCGGCGTCGCCCATCCACGACAGGATGTCCTGCTCGAGCCGCAACCCCGTCTGTGCGTAGAACATCGCCTCGAGCTGGACGGGGTCGAACCCGGGGACTCCGGCGACGGCCTCGAGAGCACGGGTCATGATCTCGCCCAGGTCCGGGATGCCGAACGCCGCCCACGCTTCGGCCGGCAGCTCGGGGACCAGGCCCGGCTCGGCGAAGCCACGAGCGATCGGCGCGTACGGACCCTCTCCGATCGAGCCCGACGCCTCGAAGACGGCGGAATCCGACGTCACGTAGAGCACCCCGGCCTGCGGCCGCTGGTCCTCCAGCGACGCTCCCCCGAGCGCGGGTTGCCCGGCGGCCGAGAGCGCCTCGTCGAGCTGGAACTCCTCGAAGAGCGCCGGAGTGTCCAGGTAGTACAGACCGATCCAGTCGTCACGCAACGGGTCGGTCGCGGCCGTGAACCGCTTCGACGTCTCGAGGGTCTCGTCGCTCTCGAGCGCGTCGATCGACTCCTTGACGGCGTCTTCGGTGCCGACGACCATGAACCCCTCGAGGAACGCGAGAGCGATGGGGCCGTCCTTCTCGACGCGGTACTCGGTGTCCTTGTACGTCTTGCTCTCGGTGTCGCCGAAGTCGCCGTCCGAGCTCTCGTTCAGGAAGCGCTCCGCGGCCTCCTCGTCGGTGACCTCAACGAGCACGGCCCCGTTCGGCATGTCCGGTGTCCCGCCGGGGACGCCGTACGCGGCGAACTGATCGCCGAGCCACGGCTGGATGTCCTCCTCGTACGACAGGCCGTCTTCTTCGAGGGCGTCGTCGATCGCTTCGATGAGCTTCTCGATCAGGTCCTCGACGCTGTCGACGCCCGGGAACTTCTGGACGAATTCGTCGAGCGCCTGCTTCTGCGAGTTCGACGGATCGATGAAGAAGTTCGTGTAGAAATACGCGTCGGGCGGCACGAACGCGAGCGCGTCGTCCTCGGCGGGGGCCAGGAAGCGCGTGAGCGCGAACGCGCCTCCGCCTACGAGCAGCACGGCGGCGATGACGATGGCCACGATCTTTGCTTTCAACGGAGACCTCCCGAGGCGTCGCGAGACACGGATGCTAGGAGAGCGTTACGCGGGAAGAGCACGGCTGCGGATGGAGACGGTGGGTCAAGCCGACCGTTCACCGCGGGCGGGGCGCTCCGTGCGCTCCTTCGTCCTCGGTACGAGCGTGGGGTTGACCCGCTCGAGCACGACCTCGCGGTTGATCACGCACTTGCCGACGTCCTCGCGGCTCGGCAGGTCGTACATGACGTTCAGCAGCACCTCTTCGAGGATCGCGCGGAGGCCGCGGGCGCCGGTGCCGCGCAGCATCGACTGCTCGGCGACGGCTTCTAGCGCGTCCTCGGTGAAGTCGAGCTCGACCCCGTCGAACTCGAAGAACTTCTTGTACTGGCGGATCAGCGCGTTCTTCGGCTCGGTGAGGATCTGGACGAGCGCGTCCTTGTCCAGGTTGTGGACGTTGGTGATCACCGGCAGGCGCCCGATGAACTCGGGGATCAGCCCGTACTTCAGCAGGTCCTCGGGCAACACGTGCTCGAGGATGTCGCCGAGGTTCTTCTCCTCCATCTTGCGGACGTCGGCGCCGAAGCCGATGCCCTTGCGGCCGATGCGGCTCTCGATGATCTTCTCGAGGCCGGCGAACGCGCCGCCGCAGATGAAGAGAACGTTCGTCGTGTCGATCTGGATGAATTCCTGGTGCGGGTGCTTGCGGCCGCCCTGCGGGGGGACGCTGGCGGTCGTGCCCTCGAGGATCTTCAGCAGCGCCTGCTGGACGCCCTCGCCGGAGACGTCGCGCGTGATCGAGGGGTTCTCGCTCTTGCGCGCGATCTTGTCGACCTCGTCGATGTAGATGATGCCGGTCTCCGCGCGCTTGACGTCGTAGTCCGCCGCCTGGATCAGCTTCAAGAGGATGTTCTCGACGTCCTCACCGACGTAGCCGGCTTCGGTGAGCGCGGTCGCGTCGGCAATTGCAAACGGGACGTTCAGCATGCGCGCGAGCGTCTGCGCGAGCAGCGTCTTGCCGCAGCCGGTGGGGCCGAGCAGGACGATGTTCGACTTCGCGAGCTCGACGTCTCCGTCGACGTGCGCGCCGACTTGGATCCGCTTGTAGTGGTTGTAGACCGCGACCGAGAGGACCTTCTTGGCCTGTTCCTGACCGACGATGTAGTCGTTCAGGAACTCGTAGATCTCCTTGGGCTTGGGGAGGTCCTCGAGCTTGAGCTCGGGGGTCTCGGCGAGCTCCTCCTCGATGATCTCGTTACAGAGGTCGATGCACTCGTCGCAGATGTACACGCCCGGGCCGGCGATGAGCTTCTTGACCTGCTTCTGCGACTTGCCGCAGAAGGAGCACTTCAGCAGGTCTCCGCCGTCACCGAACTTAGGCACCTATCCCGCTCCCTCGCTACGCCTCTGGGCTCTCGACCGGAGCACCCTCGGCTTCGGCGTTGGCGATACGTGCCGGCTCCCCCTGCAGAAGCGCGCCTCCGCGCTTCTCCGCGACCGTCCGGCTTGCGATCACCTCGTCGATAATACCGTAGCCCTTCGCCTCGTCGGCGCTCATGAACCGGTCCCGGTCGAGGTCCTTGCGGACCTGCTCGGGGGTCTGTCCGGTGTGGTCGGAGATGATCTCGATCATCCTGCGGTTGACGTCCAGGATCTCGCGGGCGTGAATCTCGATGTCCGCCGCCGTCCCCTGGTAGCCGGCCGAGCCCTGGTGGATCATGATCTTCGCGTTCGGCAGCGAGAAGCGCTTGCCGTGGGCGCCCCCGCACAGGAGGATCGCGCCCATCGACATCGCCATCCCGACGCAGATCGTGGACACGTCGGGCTTGATGTACTGCATCGTGTCGTAGATGGCCATGCCAGCGTAGACCTGGCCCCCCGGCGAGTTGATGTACAGGCTGATGTCCTTGTCGGGATCCTCGGACTCGAGGTGGAGCAGCTGCGCCACGATGACGTTCGCCACCTGGTCGTCGACGGGTGTGCCGAGGAAGATGATCCGCTCCTTCAAGAGGCGCGAGTAGATGTCGAACGCGCGCTCACCCCGGCTCGTCTGCTCGACGACCATCGGGACGAGGTAGTTGTGCGGCTGGTTCGTCATGAGGGGTGTGCCTCCAGTTCTTGGTCCGGCGGGTCTCCCAGCCGATCCGCCGGCTCTTCGAGGGGTTCTTCGGTCGGGCGACCGGCCACATTTATGGCCTGGACGACATGCTCCAGGGCCTTGCGACGCATGATATCGGCCGCCAGAGAGCCCAAACGCCCGGCATTCACCACTTGTTCCGCCACCTCTTTGGGGTCCCGGCCGCTGCGGTGGGCGAGCACCGCGATCTCGCGTCCGATGTCCTCCTCGGTGACGTCGAATCTCTCCGTGCGTGCGATCTCCTCGAGCAGCAGCTCGGCCTTGACCGACCGCTCGACCTGCGCCCGCATGTCCCGCCGGATCTCGAGCTCCGTCAGCTCCGCCTGCCGCGTGTAATCGTCCATCGTGAGCCCGGCGCGCTTCACGTCCTCCGCGAAGTGCTCCAGGCGGTGCTCGAGCTCGCTCTCGACGAGCTTCTCCGGGGGGTCGAGATCCGACGCGTCGACGAGCGCGGCGATCGCCCGGTTCGCGATCTCGTCCAGGACCATCCCGCGCTTGATCCCCCCGAGCCGCTCCCGCAGGTCGTCCTTCAGCTCGTCCAGCGTCTCGAACTCACCCATGGTCTTCGCGAGCTCGTCGTCGAGAGGCGGGAGCTTCTTCACCTTCACCTCTTTGACGAGCACGGTGAACGAGATCTCCTCGCCGGCGAGGTCGCTGCCCTCCGGCATCGTGTCGTTGAACTTCAGGATCGCCCCCGGGCGGGTGCCCTCGAGCTCCTCGTCGAGCTTCGGGGGCCCGGTCCGGGAGCCGACCTCGTACAGGTAGTCGGGCGCGCTGGCCCCCTCCACGAGCTCTTCGTGGCGGTATCCCTTGAGGTCCACGAGGACGTAGTCGCCGCGGCGGGCCTCGCGGCCCACGGGCTCGAGCTCCGCGAAGCGGTCGCGTAGCCGGTCCAGCTGCTCGTCGAGCTCCTCGTCCGTCACGTCCGACGGGGGCGCCTCGATCGAGATCGACGACAGGTCCGGGACCCTCACCTCGGGCCGGACGTCCACGGTCGCCTCGAAGAGCAGGGGCTGCCCCGCGTCGAACTCGATCACCTCGATCTCGGGGGGAGCTATCGCCTCGAGGTCCTCCTGTGCCAGGGCCTCCCGGTAGAGGTCGGGGAGGGCGTCCCTGAGCGCCTCCTCCCGGATGACCTCCGGCCCGACCCGGGCGTCGATCAGCTGGCGCGGGACCTTGCCCTTGCGGAACCCCGGCACCTTGATCTCGCCGGCCCACCGCCTGTACACCGCGTCCAGCGCGGGCTTCAGAGACGCCTCGGGCGCCTCGACGCGCATCTTGACGCGGTCCTTGTCGAGCCGCTCTGAGGAGATCTGGAGGTCGGGGGCCATGGGTTCGCCATAGTAGCCCCGGGGGGCCGCGTGGACTCCGCGATCGCCCGCTTACCTGCGAGAAGGAGTCACGGCGGGGATGACGAACGCTGGGGCGGGAACAGTTACAGGTGGTGTTTAGAGAGCTCTGGTTGAGGACCAGGGGCCGCGCTAGGCGGACGAAAGTGGGGATGACGACCCCTGGCCCTCAAGCAGAACGCTCTAGACTCGCCGTTCAACGTTTTGGTTACGCAGCGTTACTTTCCTGGCCGCACTAGGACGCGGCCTCGCCTCAACAATACGACCTCTGAAGCGATGCGGTGACCACCGCGCTCACCCAACGTAGTTGCTCCGACCGCATTATGCACGTACTTCCGCGTCGTCAAACAGCCGGATTTCTATACAGGTTGCACAACGGCGGGCGGGTCCGAGCCCTTCCCCGTGCCCGAGGACCCGGCGTGGGAAGATCGCCACACGGGGCGTAGCGCAGCTTGGTCCAGCGCGCCTGCTTTGGGAGCAGGAGGTCGCCGGTTCGAATCCGGCCGCCCCGACGCTCAGCGGCTCAGCGGGAGGCGGCGGTGGACGAGCAGCTCTACGAGTGGATGGAGCCGACGATCCGGGCCGTCCAGCCCTTCTGCGACGAAACGATCTTCGCCGCCGCGACCTTCCAGGGGGCCGGGGGCTGGGGGTGGGGCATCTCGAACGGTCTGCTGTTCGGCGGCCTCTTCGGGCGTCCTTCGAAGGACGTCAGGAAGCGGGCGGGAGGGCTGCCGGACACGGTCATCATCGCCGTCGGGCAGACCAAGATCTACGTCTTCGAGTACAAGGTGAAGAGGATGAACCTCGACGTGGAGCCGCCGGTGCGCGTGTGGGACCGGCGCGACGTCGTCGCCCGCTCGGACCCGCGGATGGTCGCGAGCAAGCTGACGATCGACGTCCCCGCGACCGGCGACCACCACGAGCTCGAGTCGACCTCGATGACCGGACGGCTCGGGAAGATCACACGGGAGATGTTCCGCCTGCTCGACGATCCCAGCGTGGGGGCCCCAACCGTTTCAGGCGAGGCCGCTCCTTCGGCACCGCCGACGAGCGGCCGCACGCGCGCGCGGGCGGGAGAGCTGGCGGACGAGATCGAGGCCGAGCTGAAGCGGCTGCGCATGTGGATGCCGGACCCGCCCGCGGAGGAGGAGGTGGTCGCGGGCGGAGCGTTCGGCATGAACGCGGTCCCGTTCGTGACGTGGCTCCAAGTGGTCCTGACAGCGCGGCTGCGCGCGATAGCCGCCGGCGAGATGGAGGTGCCGGCATCGAGCTCGGTCGGCACGATGGCGGCGAGGGAGTTCGACGGCGAGAGGCAGGACATGGACGCCCTCGCGCGCCTGATCTACGAGGTGGACGACCTCGCCAACCGGGAGTAGGTGCGAGCCACAGTCGATATCCTCGAACGGCAGACCCGCGGGTGTAGCTCAATGGTAGAGCTCCAGCCTTCCAAGCTGGCCATGAGGGTTCGATTCCCTTCACCCGCTCTAGCCCGGCCGAGACTCGAAGGAGCCGCCCCTTGAACGCACGCGACTACGTCCGCGACAACGCCGAGAAATACCTCAGGTGGTACGAGGAGGCGTGCTCGATCCCCTCGCTCGCCGAGCAGCCGGACGAGCTCGCCCGGATGGCCGCGTGGCTGGAGGCGAGGTTCGGCGAGCTCGGCGGGTCGACCGAGCGGCTCACGTACCAGGGCGCGCCGGACGCGCTGCTGTGCAACCTCGGCTCCGGGGGCCGCACCGTCCTCGTCTACGACCACTACGACGTGCAGCCGGTCGACCCGATCGAGCTGTGGGACTCGAAGCCGTTCTCGCCCGAGATCCGCGACGGCGTCTTCTACGCGCGCGGGGCCGCCGACAACAAGGGCGACCTCGTCGCGCGCCTCGCCGGCCTCGACGTCTACCGGGCCGTGCACGGTGAGCTCCCCGTTCACGTGAAGTTCCTCGTCGAGGGCGAGGAAGAGACGGGGTCGAAGTCGTTCCAGTCGATCGTCACGCGCTACGGCGAGAAGCTGAAGGCCGACGGGTGCATCTGGGAGGGCATGGGGATCGACCACGTCGGCCGGCCCGAGTTCGTCTTCGGCGCCAAGGGGCTGGCGTACGTCGAGCTCGTCTACCGCGGCCTCGCCGAAGACCAGCACTCGTCGCTGGCTGTCGTCGCGCCGAGCCCCGTGTGGCACCTCGTCGAAGCGCTCGCCACGCTGCGGAGCCCCGACGGCAAGGTCCTCATCGACGGCTTCTACGACGACGTGATCCCGCCGGCGGAGGCGGACCTCGAGGTCTTGCGCGCGCTCCCGTTCGAGGAGGAGGCGGAGCGTGAACGCCTCGGCGTCGACGGGTTCGTCGGCGGAGACACCGGCATCGACCTGCTGCGCCGCTACTACTTCGAGCCGACGTGCAACATCGCCGGGATCGTCGCGGGCTTCACCGTCCCCGGCGCGTCGAAGACCGTCCTGCCGAAGGAGGCGATGGCGAAGCTCGACATGCGCCTCGTGCCGGACCAGGATCCGGACGACATCGTCGCGAAGCTCCGCCGGCACCTCGACACGCGGGGGTTCGCAGACATCGAGATCAACCGCTTCTCGAACGAGCACCCGGTGCGCTCGCCGTCGGACTCCTTGATCGCACGGGCCGCGATCGCCGCCGCGCGCGAGGTGTACTCCGAGGGGCCGGCTGTCTCGCCGATGATGATCGGAACCGGGCCGATGTACCCGGTCGCCGGTGTGCTCGGCATCCCGACCGTCTCGCCGGCCGGCGTGTGCCGCCCCGAGTCGAACATCCACGCGCCGAACGAGAACGTGCGCGTCGAGGACTTCCTGCGCACGATCGAGTACACGGTCGCGTGGCTGAAGGCGCTGGCCGAGCAACCGGCCTGAGCGGCGTCGAGCTCCGCCTCGACCCGCCGCTCGACGACGAGACGTCGCGCGCTCTCGTGCGCGTATGGGTCGACGTGTCGAACGAAGGCGGCGCGGTGGGCTTCGCTCCCCCGCCGCCGGCAGTCACGGCGGAAGACGTCGCACCGGTGGCCGACGCCGCGTTCCGGTCGGTTCGTGAGGGCCGCGACCACATCGTGGTCGCGTACGACGGCGGAGCGATCGTCGGCTTCGCGTTCCTGGAGCACCGGCCCGGCCCTCTCTTCCGCCACTGGGCAACGGTCAAGCGGCTGCAGGTGCGCCCCGACGCACAGGGTCGCGGGATCGGGCGGGCTCTGCTGGAGGGATGCCACGACTTCGCGCGGGAGCTGGGGCTGGAGGCGCTGCACCTGACGGTGCGCGGGGGCACGGGGACGGAGTCGTTCTACGAGGGCCTGGGCTACGAGCTGGTAGCGACGATCCCAGAGGCGATCCGCCTGGCCCCGGACGACACGCGCCCGGAGCTGTACATGGTCAAGCGGCTGTAAGGGCCGCGGTGCAACAAGAGCTCCGGCTGCGCTATGCGGGGTAGAGCTTGAGCGGCAGCGACTCGAGGCCGAGGTCGATGATGGAGGGGGTAGGCACTGCGCTTCCGGTCTGCTCGGCCGTTCTCACTTTCCGGATGAGCTCCGAAAGAAGGATGCGGAGCTCCAGTCGCGCCAAATGAGCGCCAATGCAGTAGTGAAGACCTGCCCCAAAGGCGAGATGGCGGTTGTTTGCCCGGGACAGATCCAGCTCGTCTGCCCTCGCGAACACCGTCTCGTCGCGGTTGGCCGACGTGAACCAGACCACGAGTCGTTGTCCGGCGGGAATCTGCGCTCCCGCCACGGATGCGGCCCGCTTGGTCGTCCGGACGGTGTGAGATCCGACGGACGTCCACCTGAGCAACTCCTCGACGGCAAGGTCGAGATCGGCGCCCCCGCGCAGGGCTTGCCATGCTCCGGGATGGTTCACAAGGGTATGGAGACCCATCGAGGCGGCGTGCCGTACGGTCTGCACACCGCCGACCAGCACGTTGTCGCAGTTCAGCACGACGTCCTCGAGCGGCAATAGCTCACCATCTATGCGATGAGTGGCAACCGCGCTGACGATGTCGTGACGGGGGGCCCGGCGGCGATCGAGCGCCAACTCGAACAGGTAGCCCATCAACCTGAGGTGACCTGCGCTTCTCTCGTCCCGTGTATGTCCGAGGAAAGCGGAATCGCACATCGCAACCACGTCGTGGCGGTCGGACGCCGGGACGCCCATCAGGTCGCACATGACCTCCATCGGCAAGATCGACGCGACGTCGCGGACGAACTCCACCTCTCCGAGCTCGATCGCTCGTTCCACTACGCGTTCCGCAAGCTGGTGGACGCGAGCCTTGAGACCGCCCACGTGCTTCGTGGAGAAGAAAGGCCTGACGGGCGAACGGAGCTCGCGGTGGCGAGGAGGGTCGGCCAACGCCATCATCTTTCCTGCCCCAGGAGGCGCGGAGGGGCCGGTCCCCAGCAACGATCCCCCTTCCGAGCTGAAGACCTCGGGATCGTCCAAGACGATCGTTGCGGCGTCGTAGGAGAACAACGACCAGATCGTTCCCTCGTGTGCCGTCGCGTGCTCCACAACCGGTGACTCTCGACGCAGGGACGCGACCAGATCGTGAGCGTCCGGACGAAACCAGAAGACCGGATCGGTAGGGTCTAGCCCCTTCTCGTCGAGCACCGCTTCCCCTCCGTGCAAGTGGTGAGATCTGTAGGTACTTCATATCGGACGCGCCCTCGAAGGGAGACCGTCGCGGAGAGCGCGCCGTGGTTTTGACCTACGGCACGAGCAGGAGCTTTCCCGTCGTCTTCCTCGACTGCAGGTCCGCGTGCGCGCGGGCCGCGTCTGCAAGCGGGTAGCGCTCGTGCACGTGCACCTTCAGCTCCCCTGCTGCTGCCGCACCGAGGACCGCGACCGCTCGCTCGAGGAGCTCCTCCCTCGTCGACACGTAGTCCGCCAGCGCGGCCCTCGTGAGGAACAGCGAGCCGTTCCCCAGGCGCCGCGGGTCGAACGGAGGGGGCGGCCCGCTCGCTTGGCCGTAGAGGACCATGTAGCCGCGCAGCGCCAGGCACTCGATGCTCTTGTCGAACGTGTCCTTGCCGACGGCGTCGAAGACCGCCCTCACGCCGCGGCCCCCGGTTACCTCCCGCGCGACCTCCACGAAGTCGCGCTCGGTGTAGACGACGGTGATCTCTGCCCCCGCGGCGCTCGCCCGTTCGGCTTTCTCGGCAGTCGACGCGGTGCCTATGACTCTCAGCCCGCGGCGTGACGCCATCTGCGTGAGCAACAGGCCGACGCCTCCCGCCGCTGCATGGACGACACACCAGTCGCCCTCGCGCAGCGGCCCCGCCGCGTCCACCAGGCAGTGCGCCGTCATCCCCTGCAGAAGCACGGACGCGGCCAGGTCCGCGGGAACGCCATCGGGCAGAGGAATGAGCCGGTCTGCGGGGGCCGCGACCTCTTCGGCATACGTGCCCACCACACGTGCGAAGCCGACGCGGTCCCCCACCGCGACTCCGGCGTCCGGCGCGGCGGCCGTGACGACGCCCGCTCCCTCGACGCCCGGCGTGAACGGGAGCGGCATCTCGTATGCGCCGGAGCGATGGTTCACGTCGATGAAGTTGACGCCGATGGCCTCGAGCCTGACGACGGCCTCGCCGGATC
>DASZDG010000090.1:0-43817 GCA_035942255.1 Actinomycetota bacterium
GTCCCAGATCGTCGCGTACTCCGCCCACTCGAGCGTCAGGTACGCGGCCTTCTCGGAGACCGGGCCGACGTGCTCGGTGTACGCGCGCAGAGCTTCGTCGCGGGCGTCACCCGCTACGTCCATCACCTGTTCGTACGCAGCCGCGCCCTGTGGCGTGATGTAGCGGCCGAGCGCCTCTTCCATCTTCTGCTCGATGCGCTCCGCGAAGTCGTGGATGCGGACGAGGCGCTCGGCCGAGTTGTTCTGCTCATGGAGGAGCACCGCTCCCGCGGGGAGGGGGCCGTGCATGTCCGCCGCCGCTGCGAACGGCCGGCCGTTCAGCTCCCGTTGCCGCACGCGTTCGAAGTACTTGACGATCGCGGACTCGGGTTGGGTCAGCGTCGTGTAGCCGTTGCGGTACAGCGTCTCGTCGTCCGGGAAGTTCCATCCGTCGTGGAACGCGAGCCGGTTCGTGTTGAACCCGTTGCTGTAGTTGGACCACTGGACGTGGCCGCCGTTGCTCCGGTCACCCTGTGCCCATGCGTCGGGCACGGTGTCCACGACGTAGATCTTCGTGCGCTTCAGCAGCTCCTCGACGCTGATCTCGTGCGTCTTCCCGGTGAGGCCCGTGGCGTCGTTGAGCTTGTGCCCCGGATTCTCCGTCCTCCAGATCAGCAGGTCCTCCAGGAACCTCAGGTCCCCTTCGCGCCCGCACGGCTCCGCCGCGTGCGCGTTCGTCAGGAAGACGTATTGCTTGTCGCGGTCCGGCACTTGCTCGTCGGTGACGATCGCGACGTGGAACGGCAAGCCGTCCTTCTCGTCGTCGGGATGCCACGGGGGAAAGCTGTCGGGCCCGATCGAGACCGCGCGCGGGTCGTTGAGCTCCTCGTCGACCGACGTGAACTCCAGGTAGCGCGGGTACAGCTCTTCGAGCAGCTTCATCCCCGGGACGAACTCGTCCCTCCACTGGATGTAGTCGACCGACTGCATCGGCTCGAGGAACACGCGCCCGTAGAGGTCCCTCTCCTGCTTGTTGCGCGCCACGGGCGTCGCCCCCGCCACCGGCGCAACCAGGACGGCGATCATCGTCCCGGCGATCGTCGCCGTCACCTTCCGTCGCAGCTTCAACTCAGTCGTCCCCCTATTCGCGGAGCGGCGGCGGCGTGAAGAAGTCCGCCGCAGCCGGTGTGGTCGTGTCGAACTTCAAGACCCCGAGGTCGCCGCCGTAGCGCAGCTCCACCGGGAAGAACGGAAGCGAAGGGAAGTGGTCCGCGTGGCCCTGGTCGAGGATCAGGACCAGCTGCTCCCCGCGGCGGACGACGCCGTCGAGCGGCTGGATGGGAACCGTGAGGGTCATCTCCTTACCGGGCTCGACCGGTTGGGGGTCCCCCGAGACGTCCGGGAAGCGCAGGTCGTTGGCGCCCCAGCCCAACAGGTTCCAGGTGCCGGCGTCGTCGACGCGGATGAGATAGGCGGCGACGAAGCCACCGGGGCCGGTCGGCGTGACCTCGAGCTCGAGCTCCGGGGTCCCGACGAACCGGAGCTCGTCGGCCTCCACGGTGGTCGTGAGCATCGCGCAGTCGACACAGACGTGATCGGCGGGCGTGTCGTTGTAGATGAACGCGTTGTCGGAGACGACGTAGAAGAAGCGGTTGCGGGTGCCGGGACCCAGTAGCGCGGTCGCCTCACCTTCTTTCGGCGCCTCCGTCAGCGTGTCGTCGGCAGAGAGATACAGCTGCTTGCGCTGCACGTCGTCGGGAGGCCAGGCAGTCTCGGTGCGCCACTGGAGGCTCGAGTCCTGGACCTCGACGCGGGGGCCGAGGTCGGCAGTCTCGTCGCCCTTGAGCCACCGGTTCCACCACTGCAAGAGGATGTCCGCGTAGTCGCCGCGAGGCCCCGCGGCATGGCTGCTGTCCGGGAACGCGTGGGGCCACTGCCCCAGGATCTGTTCGACGTAGACGCCGCGCTGGGCGAGCTCGTTGATGAACGGGTACTGGTGGTCCGGGGACACGTTCCAGTCCTGCAGGCCCTGCACGAGGAGGACGGACCCCCGGTAGCGCTTCAGGATGTCCGGGTCGTTGTGACGCTCCTTCCAGTACCCGAAGCGGTCGTACGCGGTCGTCAGGTAGCTCTCCACGGTCGCGGCGAGGGCCTCGTCCGTGCTGTCGCAGACCAGCGAGTTCGCCCACCGGTCGGGGTCACGGCCCCCCCAAGGGTTCGAGTAGAAGACGCCGTAGTAGTGGTAGTAGCCCGTGACGAAGAACCACCATCTCCAGTCGTTGTGGCCGCGGTCGTAGAGGAAGTCGAACAGGTCGTGGACTCCGCTCACCGGGACGATCGTCTTGAGGTACGGGTTGCCCGTCGCCGCGACGTTCCACGGCGTCGACCCGTCGTAGGACGCGCCCGTCATGCCGACGCTCCCGTTGCTCCACTTCTGCTTCCCGAGCCAGGTGACGGCCTGGTCGAGGTCGGCCCTCTCCGCCGGGCCCATGAGGTCTGCGCAGGAGTCGGTGCCGCCGGCGCCGCGCGTCGGCACGAACGCGACGGTGTAACCGTGCGGCACGAAGTTCCCGACGAGGAACGGGCTGCACGTGCTGACGTCGACGTCGCGCAGGTCCGTGTAGATGTACGGGCTCGCCTGCAGGATCACCGGCGAGCGGTAGCCCGCGGGGGCATCCGGGCGCACGAACCCGATCTGGATGACGCTGCCGTCTACCTTGCTCTTGAGCTCGACGACCTCGGCCTTGCCGACCTCGTAGGGGCCGCGCCGGCTGACCTCGGAGCTGCCGGAGTAGACGCTGCACGGCATTACGGCCTGCGCACGCGCCGTCTCGCGGCCGGACATCGGGACGACCGCGGCGACGAGCGCGATTGCGGTGATCAGAACCGTTCCCCGAACGACGCGCATCTCAGGTCCTCCCCGTGTACTTGAGGATGTCTATCCCGCGCTCGTAGTCGACGGAGTAGACGATCTCGTCGGTGATCCAGTACGCCGCGGACGTCGATCCCCGCCACGGCAGGAAATAGCCGGCCTCCGAGACCTTGCCCGCGTCGCTCACGTTCAGGAACCGGGTGCCGTGGTCGTAGAACCCGGCCGCGACCACGCCTCCGTCGCGGAAGTCAGGGTGCTCCTGGAACCAATGGGGAGAGCAACCGAGCGGGCCGCTCACCCCCGGACGCCCGTCCACCCACGTCCCGTTCTCGATAGTCCACTCGTCGAGGACCTTGAACGCCTTGTCCCTGCGCCAGCGCGAGGCGTCCCAGACGGTGAAGGCCCCCACGCCCGCCTCGCAGCGCGGCGTCGCGTTCGTCTCGAACGAGCTCATCACGAAGCGGTCCTTGCCGTCGTTGGGCCACACCACCGAGTGCTCGCGCTTGTCGAAGTTCGTTCCCACGGCGAGCACCTTCGGGCGCAGCGGCTCCTTGCGCGCGTCCACGAACATCAAGGGCATCGAAGCGGCGAGGACGAGCCCGGGCGCGACCTCGGTGACGTCGTGGATCTTGTCGGCCGGGAGGTTCGCGTTCCAGTGGCCGAGCTCCTTGGGCTTCGCCGGCTCGCGCAGGTCGACGAGAGTGGCCCCTGTCGAGGCCCCCTCGGGCCCGACGAAGTCGTACGTGCCGTAGGAGTACTTGCAGTCCAGGATGCACGTCGCGGTGTGCGACCCCGCCCCCTGCAGCACCGCGATCTCCCGGGGATTGGCCTTGTCCTCGACGTCCCAGACGTGCAGGGAGTCGACGGGGACCTGCTCGGAGAACAGCATGATCTCGCCGTTGGTCGAGACGTTCTCGTTCTCGAACTTGAAGCCGAAGGGTGTCTGCGACAGCTGCACCGGCTCGAGCGGATCGGACACGTCGTAGATCGAGAAGCTCTTCCACGACGTCACGTACAGGTAGTCGCCGACGATGCTCGCGCCCGTCGCGGTCCCGGCCTCGAACGGTAGGAAGCCGACGTGCTCGACGTCGTCCGAGGTGATGCCGTGGGTGCCCGGCCCCGCCGTCGCTCCGGTCGGCCCCACCGCCGCGACGAACGACGTGACGAGGACTGCGATCGTCTTCTTGATCACAGCCGCGGCCCCCCCACGAGGCGCCCGACGACGGCTTCGCCGCGCACGCCCACGTTCTCGAACGTCGGGACGCAGTAGCCGCGCTTGTAGCACGCGTCGACGTACGCGGCCCACGGGGTCCCGTCCGGTCCGATGGTGACATCGAAGAAGTCGCCGAGGCTGTGGCAGCGGATGGCGCCGCACTCACCGATGTGCAAGGGGTCGCTCGGCGCGTTGATGCTCCCCGTGTAGAAGACGGGCCTATTGGCGAGCGCGTCCGCCGTCATCGTGATGTAGCCGTTCCACCGCCACTTGTCGGGTTTCTTGCCCGGCGTGGTCGAGCCGATGTAGGTGATCGCGATCTTGCCGTCGCCGCCTACGTCGATCGCCGCCAGGCTCGACTGCTTCAGGCCGGGGGGGCCGATCATCAGGGGCTTCTCCCACGTGGCGCCACCGTCGCGGGAGATCGCCAGATAGGGGAGCTCGTCGGCCGCGACCCACGTGAAGTAGAGGTTCCCCTTGTCGTCCGCCGCGATCCCGGCTTCGTGGCCCTCGCCGCCGTTCGACGCGACCTGCACCTGGTCCCAGGTCAGCCCCTCGTCCTTGCTTATCGACAGGAACGGCTGCCCGCACCAGACGCGCGGGAGGTACACGGTTCCGTCGTCGCCTACGAACCCGTGCCCGACGGCGCCGTCGCACCAGGGATCCTCCCCGTCCTGACCGATCGGGGTGATGTACGCGGGCTCACCCGTGGGCAGCCAGGTGAGGCCGCCGTCGAGCGAGCGGCCGCACGTCGTGGCGGTCGAAGTGCCCGACAGCATCACGAGGTTGATCGCGCAGTAGTAGACGACGTTGGGGTAGCCCCGCGGCTGGTCGCCGCCCTCCGGCGGTGGTCCACTGAAGATGTTCTGGTGGTCGAAGTGACCGCAGATCCCGGTGTTCGTCCAGCTCTCGCCGGCGTCGTCGGTGTACGAGACCGGCTGGCACGTGAGGGTGGGCGGGATGTTGTTGGTGAAGACCCGCCCGGTGTCCTTGTCGAGGTGCAGGACGGGGTCGACGCTGATCGGTTGCGCGGGCACCCCGCCGATCATCGGGGAGACGATCTCCCAGGTGTGGCCCTCGTTCGTCGAACGCATGACGTGGGGCTCCAGCTCCGGGGTGCGGGCCTGGTAGAAGATCCGGCCCTTCTTGTCGACGCCGATGGTCGGCTCCCAGCCGTTGATGCCGAGGCGGTAGAAGCGTCCGTCGGGCGCCCGCGACGTAACGGAGGGATCGGTGATCTCGATCCCGCCGGCGTGATGGGCGACGGCGGCCCCCCCGGAGTGCCACTGGCCGTTGCCGTTCTCGCGTTCGGGGAACGGCCCCTGGTTCTGAAGCGCGGCGAGGGGGCTGAGCTCCGACCGCAGCAGCGAATGCTCGTGACGGTCGTGAGCGTGCGACGAGACCGCCTGGCGTGCCGGCGCTACGAGGGCCGCGGCCATCATGACGACGGCGACGAGCGGCGACACCTTGTGGATGACTTTCACTTCACCCCCCGAATCGAAGGTCGCCTGAGACGACCGGGATCTCAATGGAGCCTGCGAGGCCTTTACCGGTGCTGATCACGATCTGTGGCCGGAACGCGTCGGGCTCGAGCTCCATCGAGCCCCCGGCGGCGGTTCGTAGGAACAGCGACCTGCGCACTACGCGCTTCCCCTCGTTCACGCGGTTCGCCCGACTTGGACGATTTCGGCGGAAAAGGCGGCGGCTCCTCTGGGGAAAAGGAGAAACAATGTGGGGCTTTTCGCGTATTCCACCAAAGAAGCGTCTAGCGCGGGGGATGCATCACGCGCAGCAGGAGCATCAGCGCGAGTCTCTCGTCCGGGTCGTCGAGCCGGGCGCCGCTGACCTCCTGCGCCTTTCGCAGCCGGTAGCGCAGGGTGTTCGGATGGATGTGCAGGCGTGCCGCTGCGGCCGTGTAGTCGCCGAACTCGTCGAAGTAGCTCGTCAGGGCGTCGACGTACGCGGTGTTGCCGTTGCGGTCGGACTCGACCAGGCGCGTCAGCTTCTCCTCGTAGAGGTCACGCTCGGCCGAGACGGCCTCGGCGAACCGCGCGAGCAGCGCGGGGAGACGGACCTCGTCGATCGCCGCGACGCGGCGGCCGGGCCGGGCCCTGAGGACGCGCAAGGCCTCTTCGGCCTCTCGCTTCGAGCGAGGGACGTCGTCGAGCGCGGGGGAGTGGCCGCCTATCCCGATGACCGGTACGCCCCACTGACCGGGCCGCGTCGCGAGGTCTTCTGCGACCCGGACGGCGAGGTCGCGTGATCGTTCCGCGGAGTCCTCCGCCGTCAACAACGCGTACACGAGCCCGCCCACCAGCGCCGCGGCCCCCCGGACCCGGAACGTCGACATGTGCACCGCCAGCACGTCGCGGAGGTGCGTGCGCGCGCGGGTCTCGTCGGTCTCGTCGTCGGATGAGATCCACGCCGCGAGGACGCGGTAGGAGGCTCCCGCGACGCCGAGACGGAGCGCCGCGTCGCGCGCGCCTGCCGTGCCTTGCAGGATGCTCGCGAGCAGATCCGCCTGCAGCGTCCGCTCTACGTCGGCGCCGGCGCGGTGCCGGAGCAGGTGGAGGGCCGCGACCTTCGCCGCCTCGGCGAACGCGCGCTCGGTCTCGGGGGCCGGGCGGTGGGGGACCGCGGCCCATATCGAACCGAGGAGCTCGTCTCCGGCCCGCACGGCCACCGCGAGCCGGGGCAGCACGCCCATGTCGAGGTTGTCGACGTAGACGCATCCGGGGTCGTCGCGCAGCTTCTTGAACACGCCGAGCTCTTGCAGGCTCCGAAGGAAGCGCTCCGGGACCCTCCGTCCGATGATCGTCTCCGCGCGCGCGGGATCGGCTTCGTCCTGGCGCCCGGAGTAGGCGAGGACGTGCGAGAGCCGGTCTTCGATCGTGACCGGGGCGTCGACGAGCTGGGATATCGCGTCGGCCAGAGCAAAGAGGTCTGCCGCGGCGAGCCCGTGAACGTCCTCGGCCCCCGCAGTGCCGTGCGAGAGGACGGACTGCACGAGCTGCACGATCTGCGCCCACGAGGCCCCCGCCGGGATCGAGAGGACGGCGAGCCCGGCATCTTCGGCGGCCTGCACGATCGCGGCGTCGGATGCGGCGGGGGCCTTCAGCACCAATGCGGCGACTCGTCGGGAGGCAAGGTCGGTGACGACTTGAACGGCCTCGGGACCGGCGAGGCTCACGCCGAGCACGAGATCTCCCTCCGCCACGTCGAACGCGTCGTCCGAGTCGTGGACGACGACCTCGTGGACCTCGACGCCGAGGCCCTCGGGGGCGCAGACCACGGAGAGCACACCGCGCCCGAGGGTCTCGACCACGCGCTCGACGGTGTTCATCGTCATCTCCGACAGACGGTATCAACGACGCCGGCGCCGAAACCCGAGAGGATTGCTCGACCGCCGCATGCGCGAGAAGGAGATGAAGATGGCGTGCAGGTTCACCGAGCTGATCGTCGATGCCCGTGACCCGGAAGCACAGGCCCGGTTCTGGAGCCAGGTACTCGAATGGGACGCCATGGAGCGCGAGGGCGTTCACTTCGTGATGCCGCCGGCGCCGGCGATCCCGCTCATCGCGTTCGTTCCGGTGCCCGAAGAGAAGTCGGTCAAGAACCGCGTGCACATCGACGTCAGCCCGACCGACCGGACTGCTGCCGAGGAAGTCGAGCGGTTGCTCGCTCTAGGCGCGACGCGTGCAGACGTCGGCCAAGGCGACGTGCCGTGGGTCGTGTTGCGCGACGCTGAAGGCAACGAGTTCTGCGTCTTGGGCTCTCAGGTCGAGGGCGACGTCTCGCGCTGGCCGTGGCCCGGTATGGGTTGACGGGCGCGGGGCTCCGCCAGACGGGATCCGGTCACGATCCGGTCTGGCGGCAGGCCCCCTTCCGCTTCTTCGACAGGCACTGGTTGCACAGCTCGCCGCTACGCGGCTTCGTCGCGCGTTCGTCGTAGTCGCGCTTCGGCCAGCTCGTGCAGTTCGTGCAGAAGTGCCAGACGTCGGAGCCGCGCCGGCGTCTGTACGCGCCGCCCTTCGCCGGGGGCTCTTCTTTCGCGCCGCCGTCGGGCCGGCGGACGTCCGGAGCCAGGCGCCACGTCACGCGTCCGACCTCGAGGTCTTCCCAGACCTGCTTTACGGCGATCTCGTACCCGTTGCGGCGATGCTCCTCCGGGATGTGCACGAGGAGCCGGCAGGCCGCTTCCGACTTCGCGGGGAAGACGATCGGGTCGAAGGCCTCCCGGCCCTGCGCGGCGACCGGGATCACCGCCGTACGATCGTCCCCCTTCAGATACGGCGAACGGTCTCTTAGCTGCTCGACCAGGTAGGCCGGGCCCTCGAAGAACACCCTCGCCCCCTCGGGCAGACGCGCGATCAGCTCGAGGTTGAAGACCCTCGCCTCGTCGGGCGCTCCGGGAGCGACGAATGGAAGCCCCACGTAGTCCTTCGGCGCGGAGGGGTCGACCGCAGGGTCGCTGTCCACGACGTTGAAGTTCCGCCACGTCACGTTGTTGTTCTCGCGGATGAAGCGGACGAAGTTGTCCCAGTTCAGGAACGCCGCGCGCTCGGGGGCCGGGTCCTGCGTCGTCCCGATCAGCGCGACGAGACACGCGTGGGTCTCATTGGGCGGCAGGGCAGCGGTGGGCCAGGTGATCGCCGGCGAGACCGTGAGGAGGCTGCCGACCGGCACGTTCGGGATCGTCGTGGTGCCGACGAGCGTCCACATGTTCGGCGTGACCAGCGTCGCTACCTGCGACCAGTAGACGGTGACCGAGACGTTCGTCGCGGGGGACCCGCCCTGGTTGAGCACACGTACGTAGATGAAGTTGTTCTGACCGAACTCGACGGTGGAGCCGAGCGTGCTGCTGTTCTCCGTCCCACTCCCCGCGCCGTAAGACGCCTGGGGGTTGGCGACCGCGTTCGGCTGGAGGATGACGTCGGGGCTGGCCGAGACCGCACCGGTGTGGGGCTCGCCGGCGTCGCCGATGAAGTCCCGGATGTAGACGTCCGGAGCGACGTTGAGGACGGTGTCGATGATCGCGCGGAGGTTCGGCATCACGCCTATCGCTCGCGTCTCCGCCGGCGCCCGTGGCGTTCCGGTGGCGGTGCTGGCGAGGATCGCCCGCAGCTGCTTCGGGCTGTACCGGTAGCCGCGCGACGCCTGCACGATCCCCTGAACTGCAAGGCCGGCCCCCGTCACGATCGGCGACGCCCCGGACGTCCCGTTGAAGGTGGTCGTGTAGAGGTTCGTCGCGCCCATCGCGTCGGAGGCGCAGGTGTTGATGTTCTGTCCCCAGGCGTAGCAGTCGATCCTGTTGCCGAACGGCGCAAACCCCAACCGCGTGTGCGGGGCAGCCGAGGTCGCGGCCGTGACGACGATCGCGCCGGAGTCCCTGAAGTCCGCGTGGGTCCGGTCGAAGATCCGGCGCCCGGCAGCGTTCGTATACGCGTTGAGGTCGGCGCCGACCGAGACCCCGTCACCGTTGCCGCCGGCTTCGACCACTGCAACCCCGAGGGCCGTGGCGAGGCGTATTGCTTCGTACTCCGCATCGAAGGCCTCGATGGGTACGAGCAGCCCATTAGTCCCGGTCACCTGCGCCTCGAGGAGGAGGATGTCGCCGAACACCATGTTGGGAAGGGCGGCCATGATCGCGGCCTGCCTCGTGCTGCCGTGGAACGAGACGACGTCGACGTTGGCGACGTGCGGCGTGATGCCCACACAGCCGACGGTGTTGTCGGCGGCGCAAGCGATGCCCAGGACTCCGCTGCCGTGGGCGCGCGACGTGTCGAGCAGCGTTCCGTGCAAGAGCGACGCGCCGTGCGCGGTCAGGTCCTCGTGGTTCAGTGTCCAGCCGCGTTCGAGGTCGATCAGGCGCTGCCCCGCGCCGTCGCCGCCGACGAAGGTCCACGCGTATTCCGCGTTGATTCCGGCCGGAGCCGGGTCGAGGTATCCCTGGTTCGGCCAGCGGGGGTCGTTCGCGGCGTTCACGACCGGGTCGGGGCCCGGACGGTCGACGTAAGCCGTCTGCACGGACGGCCACTTCTCGAGCTCTCGGGCGAGCGCGTCGAGGTCTGCCTCCGGGGGCGCGTCGACGTAGTAGAAGTTGAAGAAGTTCGGCGGCTTGTAGGTCGGGTCGTTCCGGACCGCTCGATCGACGAGCTTCTGGACGTCGTCCCGGCTCATCTCGCCGAGCATCGGGTGGAGAGTGATGCCAGGGTACCGCTCGGATAGGTCCGCCCACGGCGCGATCCGCGCACGCTCGAGCTCGTCACCCGCCGGCTCGACGTCGCGCAGGCCGACGTCGTCGGCGAACTTCACGACTACGACGGGCCGGTCGCTGAACGGCACGCCTCCGGCGGGAGCGTCCTCGTCTCGCTTGCTCCTCGGCTTCCTACGACGCTCGTCCGCCACGACGCGCTCCTCCCTCCGCCCCACGAGCGGGCGGCCCCCCGGCGGCCACGCCGTCTTCTCGACGCGGTTCCTAACCGGTTGTTACGCGATCAAGATACTCGCGGCGCTCTCATCGTGCTGTTCCCGACACGACAAGCGAGCTGTGACCTTCTTGCGCATCCCGGCTTCGTCCCAACCGCAACGAGGACGAGAACCCGAACATCGCCGGAGCGGATGCTCGGATCTCCTATCTACGGACGCTGACGGTCACGATCCGCGACACGGCTCTGGCGCACTCCTCGTTCGCGGGGACGACGACGCGGTAGGAACGGGTGCTGCGCGGGCGCACCACGATGGCGAAACGGCCGTCGACCGCGGACGTCGTCTGCCCGACGCTCCGGAACCTCTCTTGAGATCGGTTCCTTGCAAACCCGTTGACCGGTTGGTCCTCGAGGCATCCTCCGGAGCTCGAGATCGATCCGCGGAGGCTGACCGACTCGCCGGGCCGGATCGCCGACCGCGACGATCGCAACGAGACCGCGCGTTCGGCGGGGCCGCCCGCGTCCGGAGGCTCGTCCGGTGCCGGCGAAGGCGACGGGGCCGGGGATGCGGTCGGAGCGGGGCTAGGGGACGGGTCTTGCGTCGTCCCGTCCTCGGTGACGAGCAGCAACCGAACGCCGAGCGCCGTTTGCGACTGATCGAGCGCGTACTCGATGTCCGTTCCCCACATCAACGGCAGGCCCACGCCGGTCACCCCGTGCGTGATGGTCCCGGTGGCTCCGTCCCCCACGAGCATCTCGTCGAGCCGTGGAGACACCGTGCCGAACGCGGATCCGGAATCTCCGCCGTTCACCCAGCCCACGGCGCCCTGGCCCTCCTCCTTCGAAGAGAAGATCGTCACGCCCGCGCGCCCCTGCGTCGCAAGCACCTGACCGAGCCCGCTCCCGAACCCGTAGTGGACGATGGGAGCGCCGACCCCCGGACGCTCGAACCCGGTCGGTCCACCCCAGAACCACAGCGACGGTCTGAGGAGGGGATTCAAGCTCCTCGGGATCTCGATGAAGCCGAAGTCGTGACCCGGCCCCCTTGCCTCGGCCCACGCCACCGGGTGGTAGCCCGGATACGCGTCGTCCGGACGCAGCTCGACGTACTCCCCGAGACCGAAGTAGTTGTTCACGCAGTCCGCGTAGCAGAGCTGCACCGACTGAGCGCGTGCGTCCGGGTCCCGCGTCGAATCGGTCATTTCCTCGTCGAGAAGGCAATGACCGGCCGTGGCCAGGTAGTAGACGTCCGTTGCCGGGTTGTGGAAGACGTAGCTCGCCGAGCAGATGAAGGTGGAGACGCGACCGTTCGCAGCGACCTTCGGCATCCGGATGGCGCCTCCCGGACCGATCCCTTGCACGGGGCCGGGGGCCTGGGGGTCCGCCGCGAGCGCCGGCACCCGGCGTTCGAGGTCTTGCAACGAGATCGCGCTCGTCCCCGCCGGCCCCCGGGCGATCAGCGGCTCGACCTGCGCGTGGCCCATATGGCGGACTTCGTGACCACCCGGGCTGAGCCGCGGCGCGCGGGTCGGAACGGGTCCTTCCCAATACGCCAGGTACTTTCCCGACGTCTCGGGGTAGGCGCCGAGGTACCCGTCGATGCGCCGGAGCCGGGCTTCCAGCTTGGCGAAGTCGGAGCTCGTCAGCGCCTGTCGGACGAACGGGTCACGGATCCAGTCGTGCAGCCGGGGGTCGACGCTGGCGGCAAGAGAGGGGGCCGCGGGTGGTGCGAGCGCGCGCGCCGGGAGCGCGAGCTGAGCCAACAGCAACGCGCAGACACACAAGGGGGCCGAGTTCAAGAGTCTGCCGCGCAAGTCCGCCCCGTCCGTTGGGTTACTTCGATGCTTCTCCAACCGTCCCGGGGTTTCCTGCCCCGCGGCCGGCCACGAGCTCCTGTCGTCATCGACGGGGGCCGCTAGCCCAACTACTGCTAGTGCGTCGAAGGGGCGAAGACGGGGCGAATCGTGTCCACGAAGAGCAACCGGGGAGGCCTCGTGCTGTGAGGTTCTGTCGACGATGTCTGGAAGAAGAACGAAGCTTCCGGGTGACGGCTGCCGCGTAACCCTCCCGGCACGTTCGGAGCCCGGCCCCTCTTAGATGCTCCAGTCCTGCAACGTCTCGGCCACATCGCCGGGATCGTCTTGCTCCAGGTCGATCGTGTAGGGCCGCTCTCGTCCCATCGCGTCGACGACGTCCAGCGTCAACGCATTGTCGACTGCCAGCCAACGCCCGCTCGGGCTCCACTCGATCCCGAGGATCGCAGGTTGACGGCGGTCGTTCGTCGTGTGGAGGAGCCTGGTTTCTCCCGTGCGGACATCCAGGACGTGGAGCCCGAACGTGACATCCGGGGGGCCGATGCCGTTGTAGCCCGTCGAGTGGGCGAGAAGGTTCGCCGTCGGCGACCACGAGATCATCTGTAGCCCGTGCGGATTCGGCTGTCCCGAAGCCACAAACTCGCCCGACGCGTCCACGACCACCGGCACCCAGCCTCCAGGAGTGACCGATGCTGTCGCAGCGACGTACCGGCCGTCAGAGGACCATTTCGGCAGGATGAACTGGTCCGCCCGATCGCTGTAGCCGTCCATCTCCGAGAGCGCCGCCCTTACGGACTGAGTCCCTCCGCTGGGCAGTAGGACCTCGGCGTCACCCGTAGCCGCGTTCACCACGTACACCGGTTGATCACCCGGCCCCGCCGCTACGAGGCGATCGCCGGTCGGCGACCAGTCGAAGGAGAAGACTCGTCCGATTCCGCGGAAACATCTGACAGCGACGTTCTCGAGTTGGGTCGTGCACAGCACGTCATGTGAGGGGCGCTGCTCGTTCAGCGCGCCGTCGACCGGCCACGTCGACAGCGTGAACGCGATGCGGGTCCCGTCCGGCGAGAAAGCGGGATCCCCGATGGAGGCGCGGGGTCCGGCCCGTGTGACGGTCGTGCGTGACCCGGTTTCTGTATCTTCGACCACGAGCTCCGTCTGGAGGCTTACACCCTCGCCTCGCTGGAGCACCTCGACGGTGGCGGCGACGTGTCTGCCCGTCTCGGAGAGATCGAATCCGTGAACGCCCCGATCCACAACGGATCTCCCCGTCGTCGCGTCGAGTACCTCGACG
The DNA here is from genome assembly GCA_035942255.1 of Actinomycetota bacterium. Classification (GTDB taxonomy): domain Bacteria; phylum Actinomycetota; class CADDZG01; order CADDZG01; family WHSQ01; genus JALZEG01. Next base: position 13,601 of record DASZDG010000090.1, read on the forward strand.
CGTCTCCCGATCTGCAGCAGCAACCGACCTTCGGGAGGCAGCTCGCGCTGTACCTGCCCAGCGGGAGATGGCGACTGCTCGTCCCCGAGACCCGGGAGTGTCAGGACGGCCGTCGTCGTCAAGGCCGCGGCGACGATCCCGCTGGCGACGCGCCCTCTGATCCGCAGCGTCTGAGCGCGACGTCGCACCTGGTGCAGGTCGGGCAAAGGCGCCCGCAGCGACTCGCTCTCCTGCCTCGCCAGCTCGTGAAGATCCCGGCTCATGGTCACTCCCCCCGATCGTCCGCCGTCATCACATACGCGTCCCCCAGCGACGCCCGCAGACGCTCTCTGGCTCTCGCCAGATGCGCCTTCACGGCCCCCTCTGAGATGCCCATGGTCTCCGCTACCGCCACTGCGGGGTAGTCACCGACGTAGAACAAGATCGCGGCGCGGCGTTGCCGAGGGGGTAGTTCGCCCAACGCGCGCAGGAGGTCGACCCGCGACCCGTCTGTCGGGGTGACCGATGGATGATCTTCCCTCTGCGTGCGCTCGCGCGCTGCAAGCCACCGTTGTCGCCGGCAATGATTGAGTGCCGTCGTGATCACCCACCCGGTAGCCCACGCATTCGACCGCAGTCGGTGCCACCGGGCAAGGGCGCGGCTGAACGCCTCCTGTGTCGCGTCGAATGCGATCTCAGGGTCGCGCGCCCACGCGAAAGCGCAGGCGAAGACCTTCTGATACTCGTCGGCGTAGAACGTCTCGAACGAGGCCCCGCCTCGGGTCGCGGCCTTCGTCATCGCGACCGCCGAGCGGGCGTTGCGTGAGGCGTCGAGGCGTTTCGTCATCTCCACAGGTTTGTTCCTAGATTGTCGGTCTTTCATTCTTAGAGTCACGGACGGGACGAAAGGTTTACCGACGGTGGCACGTCGCGTGACCGCAGGGCCGGGACCTACCAGAGAATGATCGCCGCGAGGGAGGCGGTCGCTCCCGCGCTCGCCACCCTCAGCGGGAGGTTTCGGACGCGGCCGACGACGTGTCTGATGCTGTCCACCGCCTCCTCGAGCCTCTCCACATCCGGCGTCAGTGGGCTCGCCAGGACCGGAAGCGCTCGCCCGACGCCGAAAGCGGCCCCGGCAGCGATCCCCGTGAAGACGTTTCCGGAGAAGAAGGTAGCCACAACGAGGGCCGGGTAGCTCCAGAAGTAAACAGTGGTTCCCACACCGAGACCGAGGACGAGCCCGTAGAGGGCAGAGCTGGTCGGAGCCGGAAGCAGGTGCTTCCACGACAGCGGGACCTGCCGCGCACGCGTCGTGTACTGAGGCGGAAGTCCCGCCACGTCGGCGAGCGCGAGCGCCCCGAGCGCAGCCGCGACGACTCCTGGACCTGCGTCGAACGCTCCGCTCACCACAACCGACCCCGCGAACGCCACCAGCGCCCCTAGCGCCGAACCGCCCAGGGCAGCGGCGATGGTGTGAGGCCCCCCCAGCCTCAACACCCATTGGCCGAGGCGGCCGCGGCTTCTCGCTCTGCTACCTGCAAAGCCGATGGTTCCCACCATCGACAGTCCTCACGGGGACCAGCTGGCGAGAACCCCGGCGGCGAGGCCCAGGATCACGAGGCCGGCATCATGCATTCAGGCTCCGTTCCGAGGTATCGCTCTCGGACGCTATGGACACGGGTCGTCCCACTGGCAGATCTTCTTTATGCACTTCACGCGCCATCCGTTTGCCGGCGATCCGCAATTATCGAAGCAGTACCCCTCGCTACAGCAGAAGTTGTCTCCGTAGGTGCTGTTGCAGCCGGCCTTGCTGAAGTCGCATTGAGAGGAGCATTGCGAACAGCAGTCGAACAGTTTCACCGAGAATGTCGCCACTCCTCCGCCGGGGTCGTTCACGTAACAGGTGGCGGGATTCGCCGTGTTGGTGGGGCAGGCCAGCCAATAGCCGCCGCAGCAAGCAGCAGCGGAGCAGTTGTTCTGGCCGTTGATCTCGCTGCACATGCACGTGACGCGGTCCGTCTTGGTGTGCGGACCGCCGCAGTGACTCGTCGCCTCCGCCGACTCCAGCCGCCACAGGCCCAAGAAGCCGGTTCCCATGAGAGCGACCGAGCCTCTCCCGACGAGCGCGAGGAAGCTCCTGCGCGAGCGGCGGTTTGCGAACGAGATCAGCGACTTCGAGACCGCCCGGTCCAAGACGTGGGCGTCATCTGCCGACGGCGAGAACTCGTCTAGCGTCCTACCTGCCATCTTCCAACCCCCTGACTTCGATCAACTCACGCGTCGATTCGTCCTCTTGGACCTCGTCTACACGTCTCGGGCGACAGCTCCTGAGGAGGGCCTCGAGGTGCTCGATGTGGTTGACGCCGCCCCGGCCGGCGACGAGGGCATCCGCGTCCACGACGAAGGCGTACGGTGTCCCGTCGACCCCGTACTCCTCGAACGCAGCCGGTGCCGTGACGGGCCCGGGTTTGAGCCTCGCCCCCGCTTTCCAACGCCGGACGTCGTCTTCGTCGTCGCGGACGAGCGCGACGACGTCGACGTTTTCGTAGGAGGACGAGATCGCGTTCAGCGCGGGCACCAGGTCGTCACAGGCGCCGCAGCGGGTGGAGAGGAATGCCAGCAGCGTGAGGTGGTCCGGGTCCTTGGGCCCTTGCTGGTCGCGCGGCGGGAGCCATGGCGCCGGCATTCCCGGCTCTGGTCCGACCCCGGAGTCGAGTGCGTTCACCGATCCCACTCGTAGAAGGAGCGATCCGACCTGACGCAGCAACGCGAGGATGACGAGCCCTTCGAGGGTCACAAGGATCCAAAGGAGGACGTGCGAGGTCGTCAGGGTGTCGCTCACCTCCGCGCCCGCCGCACCTTCGTCGGCTCGGGAGTGCCCGCCCAGACGAGCCGAAGGCTCGACTCGTCGTACCGGGGGACGTGCCTGACGTACGAAGACAGCGCCCGAACCTTCCCGAACTGAAGCGTGAGGAAAACCAGGAGGCTCACCTGTGTCGCTACGAGCAACGCGGACAGATACGTCGCTATCCCGAGCTCACCTCCGCCGACCGCGTCGAGCGAGACGTGAGTAGATAGCGTCGATGCCGCCGCTACGCACAGCAGCGTGACGTTGCGCCCCAGGGTCCACCAGCTGATCGGCTTCGAATCTGCTTGACCGAAGCAGTGGCACGAGAACGACTCGCCGCGCGCGAGCGCGAGGAGGATGCCTCCGGAGAAGAGCGCCAACAAGAGAAGGACGGTCGGAGCAGACGTTCGTAGCTGCCATCCGGCCGCGAACGACAACCCTGCTGTGGCCTCAGCCGAAGCGAGCAAGATCGTCGCGGCTCTGCGTCGGGGGCCTGTCGTCATGAACCTCCCGATGACGGGATAGTTGCGCAATGCGGCTGCGAAACCGCGCACGTCGAGGAACTTCGCGGCGCCCGCAAAGGCGATCACTGTTCCTGTAGCGAACCTCGCCGCCGCAGCGGCGGTCGCGCCCAACATCGGCTCTGCCACGCCGATCCCCACCTTCGTGTAACTGCTTGTCACCTAGCCTGTCAGATCAATATCGCGTGTTGTCACATTTGGTGTCAAGTCCGTCGTCCCTGGATAGCGCCGTTCATGACGCCGCTCTCCACCGGGTGCACCGCCGCCTCCTTCCCCCGAGGGTCGGGGTCAGAAGACCGCGCGGGTAGCCGATCGCGCGGAGCACCTGTAAACGATCAGCTGGAACCGGGTAATCGATCAGGTGGAGCCGGAACGTCAACTATCAGGCGGAACAGGACATTCTTGGGTGCCCCCGGCAGGATTCGAACCTGCGACACCAGGTTTAGGAAACCTGTGCTCTATCCCCTGAGCTACGAGGGCTCTCGCAAAGCAGTCTAGTAAAGAGCAGAGGCCGGCCCCTCCGCCTTGGGGCCGGCCTCTGACGCTTGGACCGAGAAGCTATGCGCTGCCCTCGGCCGACGACCCGCCGTAGAAGTCCGTTCCCGCGAAGACCGCGGTGATCGTGCGGTGGCCCGGGGCGTCGTTGTTGCGGACGTCGATCGTCGCGATGCCCGATGCGTCGGTCGTTGCAGTGCCGACGGACTCGCCGCCGGCGAAGAACTCCACTACCTGGCCGGCGAGGGGGCCGCCCGTCGCATCCGTGTCCGTGAGGGTCGCGGTCGCCGTCTTGCCGCTGGACTTCGCTTTGTCGACGACGAGCGTGAGCGTCGTCGCTTCCCTCTCCGCGGCGAACGTACGGATGTCGGCCGACGGGAGCAGCAGCTCCTCTTCGCCGAGGAACCTCGCGGTCGCGTTGTACGTCCCGGGCTTCTCGGTCACCGCGAACGTCACGCCCGCCACGCCCTCGTCGTTCGTGCGCGCGACGAGCTCGTGCGTTATCCCCGCGGCCCCCGCGACCTCGAACACGATGTCGGTCCCGGCGATCGGCTCGTTCGTTACCGAGTTCGTGAGCAGCGCCTCGAGCCGAGCCTCGTCCGAGTACTGCGCGGTCTCCGAGGTGTTGTCGGTGAACGTGACGGACGTGGCCGCGGGCTCCGGCACCTCGATCGCACGGACGGCCGACAGCGCGTTGACCCGGCCGTACCCCACGATCGGGTCCCACCCCGGCGTGTAGAGGTCGTCGGAGGTGTCGAGGATGGTCTGGACGATCAGGTCGGCGTTCGCCTTCGACCGCTCGCCGCCGAGACGGTCGTACAGCAGCGCGGCGATCCCCGCGACGTGCGGGGACGACATCGACGTGCCGTCGAGGCTGTCGTAGCCGGCGGTGTGGCAGGTCGAGTCGTTCGTCCGCAGGAACGTCGAGACGATGCCCTCTTCGCAGAACGTGCCCTGCCCACCGGGGGCCGCGACGACGGGCTCGATCTTCGGCTCGTCCGCGTTGCGGTCGACGTTCACGGGGAAGTCGGAGTAGTAGGAGCGCATGTCGTCACGGTCGGTGGCGACGACGCAGATGACGTTGCGGGACAGCGAGGGGTACTCGCACGTCGGCTGCGTAAAGTTCCCCGCGGCCGCGGCGATCACGACGCCGTTGTCGCGGGCGTGCGCCAGCGCCTCCTCCGTCTGCGGGTAGAGGTCGGGGCCGAAGTGGCTGAACGGCGGGATGTCACCGATCGAGAGGTTGATCACGTGCGCGCCGTTGTCGGTCGCGAAGCGGATCCCGTCGGCCATCGCCTTGTCGAGGTCGGGCTCGTCGAACACGCGGACCGGCATGATCGTCGCGTCGGGAGCGACGCCGACCACGCCCTTGCCATTGTCCGTGCACGCTCCGGCGATGCCGGCGACGTGTGTCCCGTGGCCGTCGGTGTCCTGCGGGGAGTTCGGGTTGGAGGACGACCCGATGTTCGAGCCCGGCAGCACCTCGAGCTTGCCGGAGCAGGCGAAGTCCTCGTGGCCGAGGTCGAGCCCCGAGTCGACGACCGCGAGGTTGATGCCGAAGCCGGTCGCGTTGCGCTCCTGCCACGCCTGCGGAGCCTGGATCTTCGCCATGCCCCACTGGTCGCCGAACAGGCTGTCGTCGGGGGTCACGGGATACGTGCCGCGGCCCCCGGGGGGCGGCGTCGGCTCCGTCGTCGGGTCGACCGTCGGGGTGGGCGAAGGCGTCGGCGTGGCCGAGCTCCCGCCGCCGATGACGAAGCCGGACGGGTACTCGGTCGAGTCGTAGACGATGTACGAGCCGGCCTCGTCGACTGCGAACCTCCCCGCGATCGAGATCGACACCGGCTGGCCCGCCGGGTCGATCGAGAGCGGCACCTGGTTCCCGGACGCGTCGAGCATCGTCGTGTACGTCTTCGTCAGGCGCGACGGCACGTTGCCGATGTTCCCGGCGGACGGGTCGGCCGTCAGCGTGGGCAACGGGTACGCGGTGTCGCCCACCCAGATCGTCGGGTCGTAGTCGACCTGGTTGAGGACGTCGCCTACCGGCGTCTTCGCCCAGAAGTCGAGCGTGATGCTCGTGATCGTCGAGTCGACGGTCCCGGTCCAGCTCGGGTCGTAGATCGCCTGCGGCGCGCCGCTGGTGCCCGGCAGGTCGTGCGCCTCCGAGTACCCGTCGAGGGTCGGCGGGTTCGTGTCGAACGTCGCGGCGCCCATGAACTTGTCGGCGTTGCCGATGCCGGTGAGCGAATGGAAGTAGTACCTCGTGCCGCCGCCTGTCGGGGGCTCCGAAGGCGGTGCGGTCGGCGTGGGAGTCGCGGTCGGCGTAGCGGTCGGCTCCGGCGAGGTGGTCGGGGGAGCCGTGGGGTCGGTCGAGCCACCCAGGACCGACTGCACCGCGGCGAGCGCGTCCACGAGCCCGTGCCCCTTTTCGAACGAAGAGGTGTCGTCCGGGTTGGTCGGGTCGGTGAACAGCCCGTACTCGCTGCCCCACGCGAACTTGTGCGCGGTGTCCTCGAGGACGTTCTCGACCTCGGCCGGGGTCAGCGTCGGGTCCGCCTGGTACAGCTGGGCGACGATGCCGGAGACGTGCGGCGCCGCCATGGACGTGCCCGACAGCGTCGAGTAGAGGTTCGGCGGATTGAGGATCATCCCACCGTGCGCGTTGCAGATCGGGAGCGTGAGCCGGCATGTAGCGACGATCTGCGTCCCGGGGGCCGAGACGTCCGGCCAGCTCTCCGGCTCGTTCGCCTTGCCCCGCGAGGAGGTCGACTCGATCGTGCCCGCGCGTGTCCCGTTGTTCTTGTCGTCGTAGTTCGCGACGCAGATGACGCCGGGGGTCGGGTTGACGCACTCGGCCGACGTCGTCGGGGTGGTGCCGTTGCCCGTGCCGTTGCCCGCGGCGTAGACGACGGTGACCCCCGCGTTGATCAGCGCCTCTTGCATCTTCCACAGAGAGCTGTAGAGGACGTCTCCGCTGGCGCTGTACTTGCGATAGCCGCTGCCCCAGGAGTTGTTGACGACCTTGATCGCCGGGGTGACCTCGTTGCGGTTGTGAAGCACCCAGGCGAGGCCGTCCATCGCGTTCTCGACGCGGTCGCCGGTCCCGATGCTGACTCCGTAGATCGTCGCCCCGGGCGCCGCGCCGTGCCACCTGCCCTGGAACGCGCCACCCGTTCCGGCGATCGTCCCGGCCACGTGCGTGCCGTGGCCGCCGGCCGACGTCGTGTCGGTGTCCTCCAGCTCGACCTCCTGCTTGGGGCCGAGGCACTCGGTGAACCCTCCGAGGGCTCCGGAGGCGACGAACTGCGGGGCGGTGCAGACGATCTCGACGTTGCCGCCCAAGTTCGGCGCGAGGTCCGGGTGCGTCCCGTCGACGCCCGAGTCGACGACCGCGACGCCGACACCGGAGCCGTCGATGACGGTCCCGTCCGGCAGGGTCACGCCGCCGTCGAGGAGCGTCTGCCCCCGCGTCGCCTGGTGCGAGGTGTTCGTGAAGAGTTGGATACGACGGTTCGCCTCTACGTACTCGACGTCGCCGGACGCGGCGACGGTCTCGAACTCGGCGGGCGAGCCGTACGCGACGAACACGTCGATCGCGTCGTACGTCGCCCCGGTCTCGAGGCCGGCCGAACGTGCGGCCGCGAGGCCGTCGCGGAGCGCGGCCCCCTCGGCGACGTGCACGAGCGCGCCCGTCCGTCCACCGGCGTTCAGGACCTGCCGGTCGACGGGCGCGGGCGCGGCGGGACCGGCGGCCAGCGCGGAGGCCGGGAGCAGGGACGCCGCGAGGGCGAGGAGGGCCAGAACGGACGTGGAAAGGACGCGGCGACGCTGCGCGACGAGCATGTTTTTCCTCCAGGTAGAGCCGATCCGGCGGTGGCAGGAGGAGACGCCCCCGACCGGGCACACCGCCACACCGAGGTTGTTCTGCCTCGTCCCTCGGAACTCCTTCTTTCACGGTCGTAGACGCGAAGAGACCCGACCACGAGGGCCGGGCCTCTTCAGCGTCATCCCCCTAGATGGAAGGGATCGCCCTGACCGCGTCGAGCGCGTTGAGCCGGCCGTATCCCACGATCGGATCCCAGCCCGGCGTGTAGAGGTCGTCGGACGTCTGCACGATCGTGTCGACGATCAGGTCGGCGTTCGCCTGCGAGCGCACGCCGCCGAGGCGGTCGTACAGCAGCGCCGCGACGCCCGCGACGTGCGGCGAGGACATCGACGTGCCGTCGAGCGACTCGTACCCGGGCGTGTAGCAGATGGAGTCGAGGCTGCGGAGGTACGTGGAGACGATCCCCTCGCTGCAGAACGTGCCCTGTCCGCCGGGGGCCGCGACGACGGCCTCGAGCCCGCCGATGTTCCCGTTCCTGTCGGTGTTCACGGGGAAGTCCGTGTAGTAGGCGCGCAGGTCGTTGCGGTCGGTCGCGACGACGCAGATGACGTTGCGGGACAGCGACGGGTACTCGCACGTCGGCTGCGCGAAGTTGCCGGCCGCGGCGGCGATGACGACGCCGCTCGCCCGTGCGAACGCCAGCGCGTCCTCGGTCATCGGGTAGAGGTCGGGTCCGACGTGGCTGAACGGCGGGATGTCGCCGATCGACAGGTTGATCACGTGGGCGCCCGCGTTCGTCGCGAACCTGATCCCGTCGGCCATCGCCTTGTCGAGGTCGCTCTCGTCGAACACGCGGACGGGGATGATCGTCGCCTCCGGGGCGACGCCGGCGACGCCCTTGCCGTTGTTCGTGCACGCGGCCGCGATGCCTGCGACGTGCGTGCCGTGGCCGTCCTTGTCCTGCGGGTTGTTCGGCTCACGCCTCGAGCCGATGTTCGAGCCGTTCAGGACGCTCAGCTTGCCGGTGCAGGCGAAGTCCTCGTGTCCGACGTCCACGCCCGAGTCGACGATGCCGATCTTGATGCCGGCTCCGGTCGCGTTGATCTCCTGCCATGCCTCGGGCGCCTGGATCGTCGTCATGCCCCACTGATCCGCGAAGAGCGGGTCGTTCGGGACGAGCGGGAACGCTCCCTGGGCGGATGCTCCGGGGGCCGCGGCGAACGCGGCGGCGACCAGCGCGAGAAGGATCGGGGCGGAGACGCGGCGACGCAAGACGTGCGACATCGTGTTCCTCTCTCTCGGACGGCGGGTGCACGAGGCCTGGGGGCGCGCTCGTGAGGAGTCACGATTTCTGTGCCGTCCGGGAAAGTCCTGCGTAAAAAACCTACATTTGCCCGGTTTCGTCCGCGGGGGGTTCGCCGGCGGGCTCGAGCTCGGGTTCGGGGCGCGCCCGGTCGAGCCCGACCGCGAGCAGGAGCAGGCCCCCGAACACGACGGGCAGCGGCAACCACCCGGCCCCCGCGAGGTCCGCGAGGTCTACGTCGGTGTCGAGCAACACCGCGGCGAGCGCCGTGAACGACAGCCCGAACACGAGCGCGTAGGGGTCGAAGCGGTGCCTCTTCATCGTTGTCTCTCCTTCTTCGTCCCCTTAGCGTTCTTCTTGGGCTCCTGCTTCGTGCGGTCCTTGCGGCCGTCCGCGCGCTCGTCCCGGCGACGGTTCGGGTAGTGGGTCCTCACCCGGTAGACCCCGACCGTGCCGAACCCGCCCGCGATCTCGAGCTTCAGGCGCTTCTTCGCGTCCGGAGGGCCCGCCTCCTCGTGCACCGCGACGCCGAAGCCGAAGCCCTCGTCGTAGCGGTTGAGCAAGTACGCCTCGCCGCCGCGGATCGTGGCGTCCACCACGACGTAGACCTCCCGAGGCACGTGGACGTTTATCGCGCCGGCCCCCAGCCGCAGCCGCGCCGTCTCGGTGCCGTCGGCGAACGGGTACTCGGTGAGGTCGAGCGTCACCTGGCCCGCCAGCACCTTCATGTCCTCGAGCGTCCCGGCCTGCGTCGGCATCACGTAGCTGTTCCCGACCATCCCGGACGGGCGCAGGTCGACGAGGCTCGCGACCAGCACGAGCGGGACCATGAGGATGCCGACCGGGATCAGGAGCCGCGCGCGGCCCCACCACGCTCCGAAGACGAGCCCGGCACCGACGATCGCGAGCGACAGGGCCGCGATCTGCCCGACGTCCAGGCCGATCCAGCCGACGTTGGCGGCGAGCGCGGTGCCGCCGCCGGCCAGCAGCGCGGCCGCGAGCGTCAGCGGCGTCAAGGCCGAGCGTTCGCGCGGACGGCGTGCCGGAAGCCGGAGCGTCGGTAGCGTGCGGCGCTCTGCCGGGGCCGTGGGGTGGTCGGCCTCTGCGGGGGACCTCTCGGGTGCCCGCAACAGAAGGACACCGGCGACCACGAGCGCCGCTGCGAACGCGATCGGCTCCGGGCTCAGGTAGTCGAGAGGCCCGATCGGGAGCATCACGGAGATCAGGCCGCCGGCCACGGTCGTGGCTGCGATCGCTCCCGCGACGAGGAGCAGAGCGGCCGCCAGCTTGGGCGCGCCACGTGCCGGCAGGGTCCCGGACCCCGTGGCGGGAGGCATCAGCGCCCACGCGGCGAGGTAAGCGAGGACGCCTCCGCCCGTCAGCGCCAGCGCGACGAAGCCGATCCGGACGAAGACCGGGTCGATCCCGAAGTAGTCGGCGAGGCCGGCGCAGACGCCGGCGACGATCCCCCCGTCGGTCCTGCGTACGAGCCGGCGCGTGACGTTCTCTCGATCTGCCATGGCTCGATGATCCGCCGCGCCGGGCGCCGTCGCTATGGGGGGCTCCCCCCGGAAAACCCGGACCTGACGCCGGTGACCTCAGGGTCGTTCCCCGATGGCGGCGGACGGGGGCTGTGTCAGGATCGATCGGGCATGCAGGTCACCCGCCGTGCGCCCCTCGTAGGGCGCCCTCTCGTCCGCAGCGACAACAGCCTTGTCACGGGCGTCGCCGGCGGCGTCGCGGAGGGGGCCGGGGTGGACCCGGCCGTGGTCCGCGCCGCGTTCGGCGTGCTGGCGCTCGCCGGGGGCCTCGGCATCCTCCTCTACGCCGTGGCGTGGATGGTGTCGGTCGCGCCGGAGCCCGCGCGTCCCGTCAAGCCCTTGCTTCCCGCGGGGCGCCAGGTCGCGGCGGTCGCGTGCATCACGCTCGGGCTCCTCGTCGCCGCGCGCGACCTCGGCCTCTGGCTGGGAGACGGCGTCGTATGGCCTGTCGCGCTCGCGACGCTCGGGGTCAGCGTGATCTGGGTCCGCGGGGACGCGACCCTGCGCGGGTTCGCGACCGGGGCCGAGGGCCTTCCGTTCTCACGATCCGGCCTCCTGCGGCTCGCGATCGGCGGCGCGCTCGTGCTCGTGGGCATGGGCGCCGTCCTCGCGGCCAACATGACGTTCACGCTGCGCCGGGCCTTCGACCTGATGTTCCCGGTGCTCGTCGCAGTCACCGGCGTGGGCCTGATCCTCGGGCCCTGGCTCCTGTCGCTGGCGCGCCAGATGACCGAGGAGCGGCGGCAGCGGATCCGCAGCCAGGAGCGCTCGGAGATGGCCGCGCACCTGCACGACTCGGTGCTGCAGACGCTCGCGTTGATCCAGCGCACCGAGTCCGCCCGCGAGATGGCGACGCTCGCGCGCGTGCAGGAGCGCGAGCTGAGGGCGTGGCTGTACGGCAAGAGCAAGACCCTCGACGTGGACACGCTCGACGCGGCGATCGACGTCCTCGCGGGCCGCGTCGAGAAGACACATCAGGTTCCGGTCGAGACCGTGGTCGTCGGGGACGCGCCGCTGGACGAGAAGAACGGCGCGCTCGTGCACGCGGCGGGCGAAGCGATGATCAACGCGGCGCGGCACTCGGGCGCGGCCTCGATCTCGGTCTACGCCGAGGTCGAGCCGGACCGGATCACCGTTTACGTGCGAGACCAGGGCCGGGGGTTCGACCCCGCGGCCGTCGCGGCGGACCGGCGCGGGATCGCCGACTCGATCGTCGGACGGATGAACCGCTTCGGCGGGAGCGCGGCGATCTCGAGCGCCCCGGGCAACGGCACCGAGGTGCGGCTGGTGCTGCCTCGGTGACCGCCGCGCTGCGAATCTTCCTCGTCGACGATCACCGGCTGTTCCTGTCGGGCGTCCGCGCCGAGCTCAAGGAGGCGTTCGAGATCGTGGGCGAGGCCGACTCGGTCGAGGACGCGGTCGAGGACATCGCGGCGACGGCCCCCGACGTGGTCCTGCTCGACGTCCACATGCCGGGCGGCGGAGGGAAGGCCGTGATCGAGGGGGCCGCCGCGGCCTCTCCGGGCACGCGGTTCCTCGCGCTGTCCGTGTCCGACGCGGCCGAGGACGTCATCGGCGTGATCCGCGCGGGCGCGCGCGGCTACGTGACGAAGACGATCTCGCCCGACGACTTGATCGCGGCCATCCGGCGCGTCAGCGAGGGCGACGCGGTGTTCTCGCCGCGGCTCGCGGGGTTCGTCCTCGACGCGTTCGCGGGGGAGCCGGTGCGCTCGACCGACCCGGAGCTCGACAGCCTCACGCAGCGCGAGCGCGAGGTCCTGCGGCACATCGCGCGCGGTTACACCTACAAGGAGACCGCGGGCGCGCTGTTCATATCGGTGAAGACCGTGGAGTCACACGTCTCGGCGGTGCTGCGGAAGCTGCAGCTGTCGAGCCGCTACGAGCTGAGTCGCTGGGCCGCCGACAGGCGGCTGGTCTAGCGGACGCGTCTAGCGGAGCCTGGACCCGTTGGTCGACACGAGGTCGATCGGGTCCTCGGCGAGCTTGATGAGCTCACTCGCCATCCGCTCCTCCGGCGACGCGATCTCCTCGACGCTCTTGCCCTCGATCTGGTCGAGCGCGAACGTGGCGCGGTTCACGCCGAGTAGCGCACCGGCGACCATCTGCTGTCGCTGCGCCTCGGGAAGCGTCTGCCACCTCTGGAACAGCGTCTCCAACCAACCCAAGGCAAGGGTCAGACCTTCCTTCAGCTCGTGGCAGACCTTCTCTTCGATCTCCATCGCGACCACCCCTCGGCTCGACTGGCTGATGGGAGTATTCGGGAGGCGTACCCGCGAATCCTCCCCGTAATGTCCGGTTTGCGGGGTATTTCGTTCAATACAAGGAGCGCGTGTGGCGAAGGAGAGGCTGGTCGTCGTCGGCGGGGACGCCGGGGGCATGACCGCGGCGAGCCAGGCGCGGCGTCTGCGGGGGCCGGACGAGCTCGCGATCGTCGCGTTCGAGCGCGGCCACTTCACCTCTTATTCCTCGTGCGGCATCCCTTACTTCGTCGGCGACGTCGTGGACGACCTCGACACGTTGATCGCGCGCACGCCGGAGGAGTTCCGCGACACCTACTCGATAGACGCGCGCACGCGGCACGAGGTCGTCGATATAGACATCGACGCGGGGAAGGTGCGCGTGCGTGACCTCGAGCGCGAGACGGAGAGCGTCGAGGGCTACGACAGCCTCCTGGTCGCGACCGGTGCCGTCCCGATGCGGCCCCCGATCGAAGGCATCGACTCCGGGAACGTGTTCGGCGTCCAGACGCTGGACGACGGGGTGGTCATCAAGAGGACGATCGAGGAGGAGCGCCCGCGCCGCGCGGTCGTCGTCGGCGCGGGATACATCGGGCTCGAGATGGCGGAGGCCCTCGTCGTGAAGGGGCTGGAGGTCGCGGTCGTGGAAGCCGCGCCGCAGCCGATGACGACGCTCGATCCCGAGATGGGCGCGCTGGTCGCCGACGCGATGCGCGGCATGGGGATCCGCGTCCACGTCTCCGAGCCGGTGGAGGGCATCGAGTCCCGCGACGGCAAGGTCTCGGCGGTCGTCACGCGCAACGAGACACTTCCTGCCGACATCGTCGTGCTGGGGCTGGGCGCGCGGCCGAACAGCAAGCTCGCGGAGGAGGCGGGCCTCGAGGTCGGCCCGCGCACGAAGGGGATCGTCGTCGACCAGAGGATGCAGACGCCGGTCGAGAACGTGTGGGCCGCGGGGGACGTCACCGAGAAGTTCCACCGGATCTCGCGCGAGAAGGTCGCGATCGCGCTCGGGACGCACGCGAACAAGGAGGGCCGGACCGCGGGCATCAACATCGGAGGTGGCTACGAGACGTTCCCGGGCGTGGTGGGCACCGCCGTCTCGAAGGTGTGCGACCTCGAGGTGGCGCGCACGGGGCTGACCGAGGCCGAGGCGAAGAGGGCGGGGTTCGAGTTCGTGACCGCGACCGTCGACTCGACGACGCGCGCCGGCTACTTCCCCGGCTCCGCCGGCATAAAGACGAAGTTCATCGCGGAGCGGCCGTCCGGGAGGCTGCTCGGCGCGCAGATCCTGGGGCGCGAGGGGGCCGCGAAGCGGATCGACGTCTGCGCGACCGCGCTGTGGTGCGAGATGACCGTCGACGAGATGCTGAACGTGGACCTCTCGTACGCCCCCCCGTTCTCCCCGTTGTGGGACCCGGTCCTCGTCGCGGCGCGCAAGGCGTGGACGGCGGTGCAGGGCTGACCACGGGCGCGGACGAGCTCCTCGAGCTCGCCACCGAAGCGGCGACGGCCGCCGGATCGATCCTGCTCGACCGCTTCCGCGGTGAGCCGACGGGAGTGCGGACGAAGTCGACCGAGACCGATCTGGTGAGCGACGCCGACACCGCGGCCGAGCGAACGATCGTCGACCTCGTCTCGCGCCGGCGCCCCCGGGACGGGTGGCTCGGCGAGGAAGGGTCCAGCGCAGTGTCCGAGTCCGGCGTCACGTGGGTCGTCGATCCGCTCGACGCGACCGTGAACTACCTCTTCCGGATCCCGGTGTGGTGCGTCAGCGTCGCGGCGGTCGACGAAGCCGGAGCCGTCGCGGGCGTCGTGCACGACCCGAACCGCGGCGAGACGTTCACGGCGACCCGTGGCGGGGGAGCGTTCCGAGACGGCGCGCCCGTCGCCGTCTCCCGCCGCAGCGACCTGGCGCACGCGCTGGTCGCGACCGGGTTCTCGTACGACGCGGGGATGAGGGCCGCGCAGGCCGAGGTGCTCGCGCGCGTCCTCCCGCGCGTCCGCGACATCCGGCGGATGGGGTCCGCCGCGCTCGACCTGTGCAGCGCCGCGTGCGGCCGGATCGACGGGTACTACGAGGGCTTGCTGGAGCCCTGGGACAGGGCCGCGGGAGCCCTCGTGGTGCAGGAGGCGGGCGGCGTCGTCTCCGACCTGCCGGGCGCCGACGGGCACGCCCCCGGCGTCGTCGCGGCCGGCCCCCTGCTCCATCCCGCTCTCGCAGCGCTCGTGGGGGAGCGCTAGCGGAGGAATTTTCGTCGTCCCGCTCCGTTAGGTTGAGTCGTATGGACATCGTTCACCCCGCGATCGAGCGGTACATGAAGGAGCTCGCCGCGTCCGACGACGAGCCGGTCCTCCTCGAGATGGAGCAGCTCGCCGAAGCCGAGGGGTTCCCGATCGTCGGCAGGCTGTGCGGCCGCTGGCTCGAGGTCCTCGCCCGGTCGATAAACGCACGGCGGGTCTTCGAGATGGGGTCGGGGTACGGGTACTCCGCCTACTGGTTCTCGCGCGCCACCGGCGCCGACGGCGAGATCCACCTCACCGACACCGACCCGGCGAACGAGCGGCGCGCTCTCGACTTCCTGCGCCGCGCGGGTCTCGACAGCCCGATCCGCTACCACGTCGGCGACGCGTTCGAGGCCCTCGAGGCCGAGCCCGGGCAGTTCGACGTCGTCTACGTCGACATCGACAAGGGCGACTACCTGAAGGCGTGGCAGGCCGGTAGCGAACGCGTGCGCGTCGGGGGCTACTACGTCTGCGACAACATGCTGTGGTCGGGACGCGTGACCGACGAGCCGCCGGAGGAGGAGGACACCCGCCCCCACTGGACCGAGGCGATCGACGCGACCAACCGCGCCATCGCCGCGGACGAGCGGTTCCGAGCGATCATCAACCCCACGCGCGACGGCGTCGTGGCCGCTCTCAGGATCGCCTGAGTGCCGCGGCACGGGCACGGCATGGTGCCACCGGAGACGCCCGAGCGGCCGGCGCGGCCCGGGACCTTCCGCCGCATCGCCGGGACCTTCCGCCCGTACCGCGGGCAGGTGATCCTCGTCGCGATCCTGATCCTCCTCACGTCGGGGCTCGGGCTCGTGAACCCGCTGATGATCAAGTACGTCTTCAACGGGGTCTTCATCTTCGAGGGCTCGGACGCGGAGAAGACGCGGCTCCTGCTGATCGTCGTCGGGATCATGGTCGTGACGCCGATTGTCTCGGGTGTCCTCGGGTTGTGGCAGACGTACACGAACAACCTCGTCGGGCAGCACGTGATGCAGGACCTGCGCAACTCGCTCTATGCGCACCTCCAGCACATGCCGCTGAAGTTCTTCACGTCGACGCGCACCGGCGAGATCCAGTCGCGTCTCTCCAACGACGTCGGCGGCGTCCAGGGTGTCCTCACCGACACCGCGTCGAGCATCCTGTCGAACATCAGCACGGTGCTGTCCACGCTCGTCGCGATGTTCCTGCTGTCGTGGGAGCTCACGCTGCTGTCGCTCGCGATCCTCCCGTTCTTCCTCGTGCTCAGCAAGAAGGTGGGCCGCGTGCGGCGCGAGGTGTCCGGCCAGACGCAGGAGTCGCTGGCGGACCTCACGGCGCACATGCAGGAGACGCTGTCGGTGTCGGGGATCCTGCTGTCGAAGGCGTTCGGGCGACAGGCCTACGAGATCGACCGGTTCCGGCAGGAGAACCAGCGGCTGTCGCGTCTCGAGATCAAGCGGACGATGGTCGGCCGCGGGTTCTTCGCCCTCGTGCAGATCTTCTTCTCGATCACGCCCGCGTTCGTCTACCTCGTCGCGGGATACATGTTCCTGAACGGCTCAGTCGGCATGGAGATCGTCGGGACCATCGTCGCGTTCACGACGCTGCAGGCCCGGCTGTTCTTCCCGATGGGGCAGCTCCTGAACGTCAACGTCGAGATCCAGTCGTCGCTCGCGCTGTTCGACCGCATCTTCGAGTACCTCGACCTCGAGCGCGACATCGTCGACCGCGACGGTGCGCTCGCGCTGAACCCCAGGGAGGTGCGCGGTGAGGTCCGCTTCGACGACGTGTGGTTCCGCTACGACCGGTCCGCCGAGGACGCGCCGCCGGGCTCGGCCCTCGACCGCCCCTGGACGATCGAAGGCGTCGACTTCACGATGCGCCCGGGTGAGCTCGTCGCTCTCGTCGGTCCCTCGGGGGCCGGCAAGACCACGCTCACCTATCTGTTGCCGCGCCTCTACGACGTGGACCTGGGGGCCGTGCGCATCGACGGGACCGACGTCCGGGACGTCCGGCTCGAGTCCCTCGGCGAGATCGTCGGCATGGTCACGCAGGAGACGTACCTGTTCAACACGACCGTGCGCGACAACCTCCGCTACGGGAACCCCGACGCGACCGACGCGCAGATCGAGGCCGCGGCGCGAGCCGCCCACATCTGGGAGCGCCTCGCCGAGCTCCCGGAGGGCTTCGACACGGTCGTCGGCGAGCGCGGCTACAAGATGTCCGGTGGCGAGAAGCAGCGGCTCGCGATCGCGCGCGTGATCCTCAAGGACCCGCGCATCCTGATCCTCGACGAGGCGACGAGCGCGCTCGACACACACTCCGAGCGGCTGGTCCAGGAGGCGCTGGCGCCGTTGATGCGAGGGCGGACGACACTCGCGATCGCGCACCGGCTGTCGACGATCCTCGCGGCGGACACGATCCTGTACCTCGACCGGGGGCGCATCGTCGAGCGCGGCTCCCACGCGGAGCTCCTCGCACGCGGCGGCGCGTACGCGGCCCTGTACCACGAGCAGTTCTCCGACGGCCGCGTCGAGACCAGGTGCGAAGATGGCCTCGTCCTCGCCAGCGGCGAGGTCGTCCACGATCCGGCCGACCGGTCGCCTCGGCGAGCGGTCAAGGAAGAACGGACGGAGGAGGCAGTGTGAACATCTCGGGGAAGGTCGCCCTCGTGACCGGGGGCGCGTCGGGGCTCGGCGGCGCGACCGCGAAGACTCTGTACGACGCCGGCGCGTCCGTGGTGGTCCTCGACCTCGAGTCGTCCGACGGCGAGGTGCGCGCGAAGGAGCTGGGGGAGAGGGCGCGCTTCGCGCCGGCCGACGTCACCGACGAGACGCAGGTGGGGGCCGCGGTCGACCTCGCCGCCCGCGAGCTAGGCGGCCTTCACATACTCGTGAACTGTGCGGGCGTCGGATGGCCGGGCCGCGTGCTCACTCGCGAGGGGACGCCGACCGACCTCGAGCGGTTCGAGGCCGTCGTCCGGATCAACTTGATCGGGACCTTCAACGTGATCCGTCTGGGGGCCGCGCAGATGGCGTCGCAGGAGCCGGACGGCGAGGAGCGGGGCGTGATCGTGAACACCGCGAGCATCGCCGCGTTCGACGGTCAGATCGGGCAGGCCGCGTATGCCGCTTCCAAGGGGGGCGTCGCCGGGCTGACGCTTCCGGTGGCGAGGGACCTCGCCGCTAAGCTCATCCGCTGCGCCACGATCGCGCCGGGGATATTCGACACGCCGATGCTGGCGGGGCTCCCGGAGGAGGCGAGGAACAAGCTGGCGGAGAACGTCCCGCACCCCCACCGCCTCGGCGACCCGGCGGAGTACGCGGCCCTCGTGAGGCACGTCGTCGAGAACCCGATGATCAACGGAGAGGTCATCCGCCTGGACGCGGCCCTCCGGATGCCCCCGCGCTAGGGCGCCGCTGCGCCGTGAGTTGCGGATTCCGCAACTCGCTCCGCAAGGGGCGGGTCGCTAGTGGGTCTCGGCGCTGACGGTCTCGAGGGCCTGATGGTGCGGCTCCCCGTCGTCGGGCTCGGCGGAGTCCGCCGCCGCGGGTGAGGCAGCCGCCTCGGCGAGCTCCTTGTCGAGCTCGCGCCACTCCTTCTCGGCCCAGCGGAGCTTCTCGGTCGCCGACGCCAGGTCCAGGAAATGGACGGGCACGATCGAGGCACGGGGGCGGAGGTATGCGTCACCTATGAGAGCGTCGAGCTCCCGTCTGGCCGCCTGAAGCTTCTGCTGGATCTGCCGGAGCCGTTCGACCTGCTCGGCGGTGTAGCCGTGTGGCTGTGCTCCCAGAACGGGCTCCCTTCCTGAACCAGACCGAGGCACGGCGGTTCACGCCGCCAGAGTACATCGCCCCCGAATCGAGGCACAAGCGCACGAAGCACGCGCGCCGGATGAGTGACACGAGATGCCCGCCACGTCCGCTGCGCGCCGTATCCTGCCCGCGATGCTAGCCGAGGAGACCGTCAAGAAAGTCCTCGCCGCGGCCCTCGGAGGCGGGGGAGACCTCGCCGAGCTGTTCGTCGAGGACCGCTCGTCGACCGCGCTGCGGCTCGAGGATCGCCGTGTGGAGGACGTCGCCTCGGGCCGCGACGCCGGGGCCGGCGTGCGCGTCGTCGCCGGCGATCGCTCGTCGTACGCCTACACGAACCTCCTGACGGAGGACGGGCTCGTCCAGGCCGCCCGCGCGGCCCGCGCCGGGCTCCAGGGCGAGGCCGGGAGCGTCGCCGACCTCACCCGCACGATCCCTCCGGTCGAGCATCCCGTGCGGGTCCCGCCCGAGACCGTCGCCGCATCCGACAAGGTCGAGGCCCTGCGGGCCGCGGACGACTCCGCGCGCTCGGCCGGCGCCGACGTCCGCCAGGTCGTCGCGTCCTACGCCGACGTGCGGCAGAAGGTGCTGATCGCCTCGTCGGACGGGCGGATCGCGGAGGACGACCGGACGCGCGTGCGCTTCGTGTGCCAGGTCGTCGCCGCCCGCGACGGCCAGATCTCGACCGGCTTCCGGGCCCCCGGCCACTCCGGCGGGTTCGAGCTCCTCGAGTCGTTCCCCGCGGCCGAGGTCGCGTCGGTCGCGGCCGAGAAGGCGATCGTGATGCTGGACGCCCGGCCCTCGCCCGCCGGCGACTTCCCGGTCGTGCTCGCTCCGGGAGCGGGAGGCGTCCTGATCCACGAGGCGTGCGGGCACGGCCTCGAGGCCGACACGCTCGTGAAGAACGCGAGCGTCTACGCGAACCGGGCCGGGGAGCGCTTCGGCTCCGACGACGTCACGATCGTCGACGACGGGTCCGACGTCGGGGCCTGGGGGTCGCTCGGCGTCGACGACGAGGGGACGCCCGCGCAGCGCACGGTGCTGTTCGAGCGCGGCGTGCTCACCGGGCACCTCAGCGACCGGCTCTCCGCCGAGAAGATCGGCCATCCCCCGACGGGCAACGGGCGACGCCAGTCGTACGCGCACCTTCCGATCGTGCGGATGACGAACACCTATCTGCTCCCGGGCCCGGACGACCCCGACGAGATCGTCCGGTCGGTGAAGCGTGGCGTCTACGCGGCGAGCTTCGCGGGCGGCGAGGTCAACCCTGCGACCGGGAACTTCGTCTTCGGGATGTCCGAGGCGTACATGATCGAGGACGGGAAGATCACGTATCCGATCAAGGGCGCGCAGCTGATCGGTAACGGGCCGAAGGTCCTCAACGTGATCGAGGCGATCGCCGCCGACTTCGACCGCTGGGAGGGCGTGTGCGGCAAGGACGGCCAGCACGCGCCGGTGACGAACGGGATGCCCACCGTGCTCCTCGGCACCATGACGGTCGGCGGGACGGAAGCGTAGTGGCCGAGCTGCTGGACCTCGCACGGTCGATCGTCGAGCGCGCCGGAGGCGACGAGCAGGTCGAGGCCTACGTCACCCACGAGCGCGACTTCTACGTCAAGGCATACGAGGGGGAGGTCGAGGCGATCTCGTCGGCGGAGCCGCGGGGGGCCGGGGTGCGGCTCATCTCCGGGGGCCGCGTGGGCTTCGCGTACACCACCGACCTCACGTTCGACGGGGTCTCCGCGGTCGTGGCGCAGGCGCGCGACAACGCCGGGAGCGCGACGCCCGACGAAGCCGCCGGCATGGGGGCCGCCTGGGCCGAGGCCCCCGCGGACGTGCCCGGCCTCGTCGACGAGGCGCATCTCACCGCGGGGCCCGACGACAAGGCCGCGTTCACCGTGCAGCTCGAACAGGCGACCCGCGCCGCGGACCCGCGCATCCGGACCGAGGAGGCGATCTACTCCGACTCCGAGACCGAGGTCGCGATCGCGACGTCGACGGGGATCGAGGGGCGGTACCGGCGCACCGACGCGTGGTGCTACTCGGTCGCGATCGCGGAGGACGGCGGCGACACGCAGGTCGCGTTCGAGTTCGACCTCGCGCGCGGCCTGGCCTCGCTCGACGCCGACGCGGTCGCGCGCCGCGCCGTGGACCGGGCCCTGTCGATCCTCGGCGCGGAGAAGATCCCGTCCGCGCGCATGCCGGTCGTGTTCGACCCGTACACGTCCGGCCAGTTCCTCGGCGTCGTGGCGAGCGCGCTGACGGGCGAGGCGGTGCAGAAGGGACGATCGCTGTTCGCGGGGAAGATCGGCGAGCAGGTCGCCGCCGCGGCCCTCACGCTGGTAGACGACGGCCGGGCCGCCGGGGCCCCCGGCTCGGCCCCCTGGGACGACGAAGGCACGCCGACGCGGCGAACGCCGATCATCGAGGCCGGGACGCTGTCGTCCTTCCTCTACGACGTCACGAGCGCGCGCCGCGAGGGCCGCGCGTCCACCGGCAACGCGTCGCGCTCGAGGTTCAAGTCCGCGCCGCACCCGGCCCCCACGAACCTCGCGTTCGACTCCACCGGCGAGAGCCGCGACGAGATCCTGCGCAAGGCCGGACGGGCGCTGCTCGTCCAGGACTTCCACGGCGTGCACTCGGGGACGAACCCGATCTCCGGCGACTTCTCGGTGGGCGTCACCGGACGGCTGATCGAGGACGGCGACCTCACCCGGCCCGTGCGGGAGGTGACGATCGCGGCGCCGATGCTCGACATCCTGGCGCGCGTCGTCGCGGTGGCGACGGACCGGCGGTGGCTGCCGTTCGGCGGCTCCTACGGCGGCGCCACGACGCTCGTGTCGGAGATGACGGTAGCCGGCGCCTAGACCGCGGCGTAGAAGAGGATCCCCGCGACGACGCAGTAGGCCGCGAACGGGTACAGCGAGCGCGTCTTCAGGTACTTGATCAGGATCGCGATCGCCGCGTACGACGTGACCAGCGACGCGACGAACCCCGCGATCCCGGCCCCCAGCCCCAGCGACCCGTCGCCCAGGTCCGGGACCTTGACGAGGGCCGCGCCGAGCAGCGCGGGGATCGCGAGCAGGAACGCGAACCGGGCCGCGTCCTCCCGTTTCGTCGCGAGCGCGAGCCCGGCTGCGATCGTCGATCCCGAGCGCGAGATGCCCGGGAGGATCGAGATCGCCTGCGCGACCCCGATGACCCCGGCGTCGCCGGCGTTGAGGTCGTCCATCGTCCTCAGCCGCCCGCCGGTCTCCGCCCGGCGCCGCTCGTGGAACGCGAGCGCCTGCTCCGCCGCCACGAGGATGCCCGCGGTGATCACCAGCTGGACCGCCGCGGCCTCCGCGTCCTCGAACGTCCCCTCGAAGTAGTCGCCGAGCAGCACTCCCGCGATCACGGCCGGGACCGTGCCGAGCGCGAGGAGGCCGACGAGCCGGCGGGCCCCGCGGTCGCCCGCCATCGAGCCCCTCGCGAGGTCGATCAGGTCCCCGGAGAAGTAGACGAGGAGCGCGATCAGCGACGCGACGTGCAGCAGGACGTCGAACGCGAGCCCGGGGGCGTCCCATCCCAGCGCCTCCGGGACCAGCACGAGATGCCCCGACGAGGAGATCGGGATGAACTCGGTCAGGCCCTGCACTGCGCCCAGGACGAGGGCTTCGACAAGCGGCACGGGCCGGGACTATAGCGGGGGCCGTTTCTTCGTGGCGCCGGCCGAGGCCGCCGCTCGCGGTGTGCCCGGCTTGTCCCGTTACGTCCGTGGAGGAATGGGCGTAACCAGAGCGAACCATCCAACAGGCGCCGGACGCCGGCGACGCGTTTTCTTGGTCCCCCCACGGAGGTAGCGACATGAGGAAAAAGGCTCTTGCGGTCGGTGGCCTCGCCACCGCGCTCACGATGCTCGCCGGCGTCGCCTACGCCGACTTCTCGCCGGCGTTCGACCTGACGCTCTCGGACACGAAGGTCAACGGCAACCCGAGCTTCGACATCCACCTCGAGTTCGACGAGAACGACGAGGAGATCGCGAACTTCAAGATGACGATCCCCAAGGGCTACGTCATCGCCGGCGACGAGGACATCGCCGAGGAGTCGACCGTGCCCGGCCAGCCCGCTCGCCACGGCGCGGACATCGGCGGCGGCACCGTCACGATCGCGGCGGGCACGGCCTGCCGTCCCGGCCCCGAGGGCGGCATCCCGCTCAAGCAGCCCGTGACGATCAACGCCGAGATCTACGAGCGCTCCCGCACCGACGACGAGGCCGACTCCGGGGTCCACGCGGTGTGGTTCCTGGACCTCGAGCCCGCCAACCGGGTGCGCCTCCTCGTGACGGGGAGCCCCGAGACCGGCTGGACCGTCGAGGGCGCTCCGACGGCGAGCGACAACACCTGCAACCCGCTGGTCGTCGACCTGACGATCGAGGGCAAGACCGCCGACGGCACCCCGGTCATCACGAACCCGGCGAAGTCCGGCAAGGCGAAGTTCACGGCCGAGATCTTCAGCCAGGACTCCCCGGCGATCGCGACCTTCAACGAGGTCTTCAAGATCACGAAGTAGGGATCGACCTTCGAAAGAGCCCCCGGCCCCCGGGGGCTCTTTTCGTTATCCTCCCGCAGTCACGCGGAGCAATAGAAGGAGTGGGGAACATGAGGAAGCTACGTATCGTCATCGCCGGGGCTCTCGCCGCCGGCGCCCTCGTCGCCGTCATGCCGTCGCCGGCGCAGGCGTGCTCGTCCGAGGGGCCGGTGGACCTGTGCATCCTGGAGCGGCCGTGCACCATCGGCAACGACCTCAAGCCCGAGAAGCTCCGCTGCGACGACTGAGCGCGTACTAGGGCTTATTCGATCCGGGCTCCCTGCAGCGCCGTGCTGCAGGGACAGCTCCGGTCCGGCGGGATCTTCGGCGCCATCGAGAACAGCAGCCCCCGCAGCTTGTCGTTGTTGGCGTTGAAGACCTCGAGCACGGCCTCGTGGCTCACCGGGTCCTCCTCGCCGGCGACGCCGACGTCGTAGTCGGTGATCAGAGAGATGTTCACGTAGCAGATCTCGACTTCGCGGGCCAGGTAGGCCTCGGGGTACTGCGTCATGTTGATGACCTGCCAGCCCGCGTCCTGGAACCACTTCGACTCCGCGCGGGTGGAAAAGCGCGGCCCCTGAATCGTGACCACGGTCCCGTGCTCGTGCACTGCGATGCCCTCGGCGCGGGCGGTCTCGATCGCGAGCGACCGCAGCTCGGGGCAGTACGGGTCGGCGAACGACACATGGGTGGTGACCGGGCCGTCGTAGAAGGTGTCGACGCGTCCGGCGGTGCGGTCGACGAGCTGGTCGCAGACGACGAAGTGGCCGGGCTCGACGTCGCGCTGGAGCGATCCCGCCGCGCACGGGCCGATGATCCTCGTGACGCCGAGCTCCTTCAGCGCCCACACGTTCGCGCGGTAGTTGATCTTGTGCGGGGGCAGCTCGTGCTTCAGGCCGTGCCGGGGAAGAAAGGCGACGTCTACGCCGCCGACCGAGCCGATCGACACCGGCGCCGAGGGGCGGCCGTAAGGCGTGTCGACGTCTTCGCGCCGGACGTCGTCGAGGAGACTGTAGAACCCCGACCCACCGAAGATCCCGATCGCGGTCACGCCGACTTCTCCGTAGCGGTGCCTTCCTTCTTCTTCTCCGCGGGCTTCGACTCGGTCTTGGCGGAACCCGACGACTCGGTGGTCTTGCTCGAAGTGTCCGTCTTGTCACCGGTCGACGACGACTTCGAGGAGCCCTTCGCGTCGGTCGAGTAGAAGCCGGACCCCTTGAAGACGATGCCGACGGGGGAGAACAGCTTCCTCAGCTTGCCGCCGCAGTGGGGGCAGTCCTCGAGCGGCGGGTCGTCGAAGCTCTGCTTGGCCTCGGTGCGCTCGCCGCAGCTCGTGCAGGCGTATTCGTAGATGGGCATGCCGGGGATCATCCCATTAAACTTGAACCGCCGAAGCGCCGAAGAACGCGTCCAAAGGGGGAAAGGAAGAGTCGATGTCCCTCCAGCGGCGCCTCACGCTCTTCTTCGTCCTGATCGTGATCCTCCCCCTGGTGGCGGCGGGGTACGTCGTCCAGCGCGTCGTGATCGGCGAGATCTCGCGCCGGGCCGCGCTCGCCCTCGATCCCTCGCTGGACGCGGCCGTCGCGGTCTACAACGACCGCGTCGCCGACATGGATGACGACGTCCGCACGACGGTCGAGCGCCCGCGGCTGGCCGAGCTGATCGGCGAGCGCGACCGCGACGCGACCATGCGGTTCCTGGACCGCCGCCTCGCGGACTCCGACGAGCTGGACTTCCTGATCCTGCTCGACGCAGGGGGCCGCGTGCTCGGGAAGGCGGTCCGCCCCGGCGAGTTCGCGCCGGGCTTCGAGCCGCCGAAGATGCGGGACGTCCGGAGGTCGGACGAACCGACAGGGCCGGGATACAACCGGACCGAGGCGATCCCGGTGACGATCCGGGGAGAGGGCGAGGTCGGCGAGGTTCTCGGCGGGTTCTGGTTGGACCGATCGATCCTCGTGGGCGCCAGCGCGGGGACCGTTGAGCTGTCGCTGGTCTCGGACGGTGCGGTGATCGCGTCCACCGCTTCGCTCGACTCTCCGGTGTCGGTCCGCGTCCCCGACTCGGGCACGTTCGAGACCGACATCGACGGCGAGGCGCAGGCCGAGGCGCGGCCGTTGCCCGGCGACGGGATGTCGCTCGTGTCCTCGACCGCCGAGGCGCCGATCCGCGCGCTCTCCGACCGCGTGCTGGGGTACATGGCCGCGCTGCTCCTCCTCGCGCTCGCAGTGGTCACCGGCCTCGCCTACCTGCTCGCGCGCCTCATCACGCAGCCGCTCGAGGAGCTCTCCGAAGGAGCGGCCGCGATCGCGGAGGGCCGGTTCGACCACCGGATCAAGGTCCGCTCGCGCGACGAGGTCGGCCAGCTGGCCGCGGCGTTCAACGACATGACCGACACGCTCGGCGAGACCGTCAGCGCCCTGTCGTCGTCACGCGACCAGCTCCGCCGCGCGATCCGCCGCGTCGGCGAGACGCTCCGTTCGACCCACGACATGAAGCAGATGCTGTCGTCGGTGCTGAACACGACCGTCGACGCGATCCGGGCGGACGGCGCGGTGCTGTGGATGTTCGGGTCGACGCGTGAGGAGCTGTACCCGGCCCGCGGCGTCAACGTGGACCTCGACTCGCTCGGCCGCGTCAAGGTCGGCGAGGGCGTCGTCGGCCTCGTCGCCGAACGCTCCGCGAACGTCCTGCTGCCGCAGCACTCGGGCTTGCGCCCTTCGCGCAACGAGAGCGTCGTGCCCGTGATGATCGCGATCCCCCTGTACAGTCAGGACCGGATCATGGGCGTGATCGCCGTCTACCGGGAGGATCCCGACGACCTCTTCACCGAGGAGGAGTTCGACTACGTCGTGTTCCTCGGCGAGCAGGCCGGCGTCGCGGTCGAGAACGTGCTGCTGCACGAGGAGGCACAGCGGCTCGCGATCACCGACGGCCTCACCGGCGTGTGGAACCGCAGGTACTTCCTGATGCAGTTCCCGCAGGTGATCGCCGCGGCCCAGCGCTTCCAGCGCCCGTTCAGCGTGCTCATGCTCGACCTCGATTCGTTCAAGGCGATCAACGACACGCACGGCCACCAGCGCGGCGACGCGATCCTCGTCGAGTTCGCCAAGAGGGTCGACAGGGTCATCCGTGAGGTCGACACGTTCGCCCGCTACGGCGGCGAGGAGTTCATATGCCTGCTGTCGGAGACCGACCTGCACGGCGCGCGCACGACGGCCGAGAAGATCCTCGACGCCGTGCGATCGGAGCCATTCGGGGGCCCGGGCGAGCAGCCCCTGGCGATCACGGTCTCGATCGGCATCGCGTCGTACCCCCACCACGGCGAGACCTACAAGACCCTCGTGGGGGCCGCGGACCGGGCGCTGTACCAGGCGAAGCAGCAGGGCCGCGACCGGGTCTGCACGGCAAGCGAGCCGGAGCCGCCGCTAAAGCTGGCGACGTGATGTTCTAGCGGGGGCGCAAGCGCCCCCGCCCGATGCGGAGTGCTCGGCGCGCAGCGTCGTCGCCTCCGGCGACGGTTGGGCTACCCGTGTTCTAGCGGGGTCGCTGGCGACCCCGTCCGATGGGGAGTGCTCGGCGCGCGGCGTCGTCGCCTGCGGCGACGGCCGTTGAATGCCCTGCCTTTCTATCCGTGGACCTGGAAGACGAGCTCGCGGGGCTTCGGCTCGTCCAGCTCTACCAGCAGCAGCCTCTGCCATCTCCCGAGCAGCAGCTCTCCGCCGGCGAACGGGATCGTCTGCGACGTACCGCCCATGAGCATCTGAGCGACGTGCGCGTGGCCGTTTGCGCGCTCGCCCGGCTGCAGGTTCTGCGTCCGGATGGTCAGGTCGTCGTGCGCGTAGTAGCTCGACGGCGGGAACAGGTGGTCGAGGCGCGTCCTCAGGTCGTCCTGGACGCCGTCCTCGAGCTCGTTGATCAACAGCGCGCACGTCGTGTGCCGCGAGAACGCGATCACGAAGCCCTCTTCGGACCCGTCGGCCGCGAGCAGCGCTTCGAGCTCGGGCGTGAGGTCGACGAACGCAAGCCGCTGCGGGGCCTCGACCGTCACGATCGTCGTCCGCGTCGTCAGTAGGTTCGAACGTACGTGCATCCACTCGCCTCCGTACCGATCAGGTCCAGCGCGCGTTCGCGGGACAGGTTGAACGAGCTCCAGGCACCGGACGCCCGTCTGGTGCGATCGCCGATCAGCCCGACGATGCAGCGGCGCTCCTCGGGCGGCAGCTCCATGAGGGTGGGGATCGCGTCTGCGCTCAGCGTCGCGAGGTATCCGCCGTCGAGGTCGCCGGCCGAACGCCACCGCTCGACGCCGGCCCGCGCTATCCGGGCGTCCGGGTTCGAGGCGTTGAACGCGAGCAGCGCGGCGACGGTGAACACCAGCACGCTGCGCGGCAGCCACCCAGCGCGCCGCGTCGCTCCCGCGACCATCACGAGGACGAACACGCCGCCCATCCACAGGAGCGCGGCGTGGACCGAGACCCGGACGCGCGTGAGGCCGTAGGCCGCCTCGTACAGGTCCATCCGTCGCAGCGCCGAGACGAGCACGACGAGCGTGAGCGCGCACAACGTGCCGAGGAGGGCCTTCAGCAGCCGCTGCCGCGGCGTCTCTCTCAGCACCCGGACCGAGATAGCGATCACGCCGAGCACGAGCACGGCGATCCACGTGAGCTGGAAGAACCCCTCCCGCGCGTACTGCGCGTAGGTGAGGCCCGTCGTCTCGAGCACGTGCTCGTGACCGCCGAACAGGACCGTGACCTGCACGAGCACGAACGCAGCGAACAGAGCGTCTAGCAGCGCGAGCGGGAGCGCCCACTCGACGGTCGCGATCGGGCGCCTCGGTGGCCGGTTCCACACGTCGTCGAAGCTCGGCGAGAGCATCTCGGCGCGATTGCGACCGGCGAGCACCAGCCCTCCCGCGCCGGCGAGCACGAGCGCGCCGACGAGGATGCGGGCGGGGAGAAGCTCCGGCGCGACGTCCGGCAGCAGCACGTCACCGGCCAGGCGGGCGAACGCGGCATCGGCGCTCGTGAACAACGCGCCGAACGTCAGCAGCAGCAGCGCCGACAGCCCCAACGCGCGGGCGGCCGCGCCGGGGTCGAGGCGGCGGGCGAACCGCGGCACCGACGCGACGACCGCCGACGGCACGCGGACGGTCTCGCGGACCACCCGGAACGGAGCGCCCAGTATCGACGCCCAGGTGCGGGCGCTCGTCGCCGCGACGGCGGAGCATCCCGCGGCCGCGAGGACGTCAACCGCGACGACCCATTCGGCATCGAAGAACGTCGCCATCGCGAGGAACAGCAGGGCGGCAGCGGCGAAACCCGCGGCCTCGAGGTCGAGCGGCCGGGCCCGCGCGGCGATCACTGCGACGGCGATCGCCGTGCCGGTCAGGAAGAAGCCGATCCCCGGCGGCCCGGACGGGATCAGGAGCGCGGCGACGAGCGCGGCCCCCGCGATGCCCACCCAGGCGCGGCCGTCGCGGCGCTCCTCCGAACGGCCCTCGCTCATGCGGCCGCTCCCGGCAGCGACACGACCATCTTGCAGCCGTGCGGGCGGTTCGGCTCGACGGCGATCATGCCGCCGTGCAGGTCGACGATCCACTTCGCGATCGACAGCCCGAGGCCGGTGCCGCCGGCGGCGGAGGAGCGCGCGGCGTCCGAACGGTAGAAGCGCTCGAACACGCGGGCCGCGTCCTGCTCGGGTATCCCCGGCCCCTCGTCGGCGACCTCGATCGTCACGCCCTCGCGCCCCGGCCGGGCGGCGACTACCACCCGGCCCTGCGGCGGGGAGTGCCTGATCGCGTTGTCGAGCAGGTTCGCGATCACCTGGTGGACGCGCTCGGGGTCTCCGACCACCGCGAGGCCGTCGGGCTCCACCGCGACCTCGAGAGCGACGGACTTCGACGTCGCCTGCGCGTTGACCCTCGACTCGTGGACGGCCTGGTCGAGCACCTCGCGCACCGTGAAGCGCTGCTGGTGCAGCGCGAGGTTGCCGGACTCGAGCTTCGAGAGGTCGAGCAGCTGGGACACGAGGCGCCCGAGCCGCTCGACCTGCGAGAGCATGGTGCGGAGCGTCTCGGGGTTCGGCTCCTCGACCCCGTCGACGACGTTCTCGAGCACGGCCTGCAGCGCGGTGATCGGCGTGCGCAGCTCGTGCGACACGTTCGCGACGAGGTCGCGGCGCATCCGGTCGACCTCGCTCAGCTCCTCGGCCATCTTGTTGAAGGCGCGGGCGAGGTCGCCGACCTCGTCGCGCGACGAGGCGGTGACGCGCTCGTCGTAACGCCCCCGCGACATCGCGGTGGCGGCCGCCGCCATCTGGCGGAGCGGCGACGTCATCCCGCGAGCCAGTAGCTGCACCATCCCCAGCGACAGCACCGCCGCGGCTACTCCGCAGAGGTACAGCGAGAGCCCGGCGCGCACGCCCACGATGATCGTCGCGACCGTCGCGAACACCGCGGCGACGATGACGATGCCGAGCTTCGTCTTGAGCGACGTGAACCGATCGAGGGGCCTCACGGGGACATTCCGTACCCGACGCCGTGCACGGTGCGGATCACGTCGCTGCCCAGCTTGCGCCGCAGCGACGCGACGTGGGTGTCGACGGTCCGGCCCCCGGCCGGGTCGTCGTATCCCCAGATGTCGTTGAGGAGCTGGTCGCGCGTGAACACGAACCCGGGCTTCCCGGCGAAGCGGCGGATCAGCTCGAACTCGATCGGCGTCAGGTGCAGCGTCTCCTCGCCGCGCCGCACGATGCGGCGCCCGGTGTCGATCTCTATGTCGCCGGCCCGAAGCAGCGCGGGCTCGGCG
>DASZDG010000091.1:0-14337 GCA_035942255.1 Actinomycetota bacterium
ATCAAGCCGTTCTTCGGCGACGAGGCCGGGACGCGGCTGACGGAGCTGTTGAACGACCACATCCTCACCGCGGGTGACCTCATCGCCGCCGCGAAGGAGGGCGACGACAAGGCCGTCGCGAAGACCTCGAAGGCCTGGTATCGCAACGGCAACCAGATCGCCGATTTCCTCGCCAACGCAGGTGTCGGCTCCAGCAGCGATCTGCGCGCCATGATGAAGGGCCACCTCGACACGACGCTCGACGAGGCGGTCGCCCGGCTCTCGGGTGATTACGAGGCCGAGATCGCGGCCTACGACGAGGTCCGCAGCCACATCCACCACATGTCCGACGCGCTGGCGGACGGGATCCTCGCCTACATGGGCGCGGGGACCGACGCGGATTCGTACGACTACTGATCGACCAAGTGTCCGGGGGCGGGGGCATTCGTCCCCCCGCCCTCGCCCCCGGCCTCACCTTCCGGCCGTGAGCCTGAAGGCCGTCAGACGCGGCGGAACGCGACGCAGCACATGCCCGGCTGGGGCTCCAGCCGGGCCTCGAGCCGTTCGAGCCCGAGCTCTTCGACCATCGCCTGCATGATGTCGAGGTTCATCCCGCAGACGAGCTGCGTGTACTGCTGCGACAGCAGGTGGAAGGGGCAGTTCCGGAGCCGGATGTTGCCCTCCTCGTCGTGGAAGGGCTCGAACCCGTAGTCCTGGAGGACCTCCTCGGCCGTGCGCGTCAGGTTCTTCGTCCCGCGGTGACGGCCGGCGCGTTCCCTCACCTTGTCGGCCATCTCCTTGCCCAGCGCACGAGCGGCGTCGCGCACGGGGGCCGCGCTGCCCTCGGTGCTGAGGGCTTGCGCGAACACGCGCGCGGCAAGCTCGTACTCGCGGTGGGGGAGCGAGACGCTGACCTCGCGGGTCGATCGCCGGTAGAGCTTCGCCGGCCTGCCGGCGCCGGGCCCCCTGCGATCGGTGAG
Source organism: Actinomycetota bacterium (assembly GCA_035942255.1). Classification (GTDB taxonomy): domain Bacteria; phylum Actinomycetota; class CADDZG01; order CADDZG01; family WHSQ01; genus JALZEG01. Next base: position 960 of record DASZDG010000091.1, read on the forward strand.
GCGGCGGAACTCCACCTCGAGCAACCCTTCCTCCGCGAGCTTGTCGAGGTGGAAGGCCGCGAGCGGGCGCTTGATGCCGACCGCCTTCGCCGCCTGCTCCCTGCTCACGGCGTCGGGCTGCCCCACGACGAAGTCGTAGAGCTGCCGCCTCACGGGCTCGCCGAGGAGGGCGACGGCGTCGACTGAATCGGTCATCGGAAGATCACCACGTCTCTAGTGATAGTCGCTGTTGTCTTTGAAGTCTAGCACCGCGACGTTCCCTAGCGCGATATCTCCCTTTTCATAGAAGATGCCCGGCCCTGGCCGGTAGACGTCCGAGTTTTTTCCTCCGAAGGGATTGACTTGCCCCGGGGGGTCCTCCATTCTCTAGCACTAATGAAAACTGTAGAAACAGTCGCACCGTCGCGGAACCTCGGCCCCCGGCCCGGAACGCCTGCGATCGAGCTCACCGGAGTCTCCCGCCTGTACGGGTACCGGCCGGCGCTCGTGCGGGTCGACCTGCGGGTGGAGGCCGGGGAGGTGCTCCTCGTCCGCGGCTCGAACGGCGCCGGCAAGAGCACCCTGTTGCGGATCCTCGCCACCGCCCTTCCGGTGACCGAAGGTGAGGGCCGGCTCCACGGGTTCGACCTGCGGACGGAGCGCGCCGCGATCCGCCGGCGCGTCGAGTACGTCGGGCACGCAACCCGGCTCTACGAGGACCTCACCGGCGCCGAGAACCTGCGGTTCGTCGCGCGGCTGTGGGGGATCGCCCGGCCCCCGATCGACCGCGCTCTCGCGGAGGTGGGGCTGCTCGAGGCGGCGGCGCTGCGGGTGGCGACCTACTCCCAGGGGATGCGCCAGCGTCTGGCGCTGGCGCGCATCGTCTTGCGCGACCCGGACCTGCTGTTGCTCGACGAGCCGTTCGCCGCGCTCGACGCGGCGGCTCGCGACGCGCTCGAGGTGACGCTGGGTGCGGCGACGCGCCGGGGCGCAACGGTCGTCCTCGTCTCCCACGACCACTACGCGGACGCCCTGGCGACGCGCACCGTCGACCTCACCCACGGACGGATCGTCCGCGACGTGGCGGCGCGGCCCTCGGAGGCAGCGCTGTGACGGCCGTGCTGCGCGTCGCGATCGCCGTGGGGGCCAAGGACCTGCGCATCGAGATGCGCGGCCGCAACCTCTTCGGCACCGTGCTCCCGTTCTCGATGACGCTCCTGATCGCGTTCGGGCTCGCGTTCGGCCCCGGGGTCACGAGGCTCGCGGCGATCGCGCCCGGGCTGTTGTGGGTCGCGATCGTGTTCTCCGCGGTGCTCGTGATCCGCCGCGCGTACGAGATCGAGGGCGAGAACGACGCGCTCGAGACGTTCGTCCTGGCGCCGGTCGAGAAGGCCGCGCTGTTCCTCGGCAAGGCCGGCTCCACCGCGCTGCAGCTGATCGCGCTCGAGGCGCTGCTGTCGGTCGCCGCCGCGGTGCTGCTGGGGCTGACGCCGGACGCGCACATGCTCTTCTTCGTAGCAGCGCTGCAGCTCGGCACCGCCGGGCTCGTGCTCATGGGCACGCTGTTCGGCCTCGCCGCCCACAGCCAGCGCGCCCGGGAGGCGCTCTTCCCGCTGATCCTCTTCCCGCTCGTCACGCCGGTGATCGTCGCGGCCATCGAGGCCTCGCAGCCCGGCGTCGCCCCGTCGGAGGCCACGAGCTGGCTCCTGCTGCTCGTCGCGTACGACGTCGTCGCAGCCGTCCTCGGCTGCGCTCTCTTCGGGTTCCTTCTGGAGGACTGAGCCATGGAACGCAACCGCCACACGGAGGGGGCACCGCTCGATCTGTCAGCAAGGGGGGACGGAAAGGAGAGGAGCCTAGTGCTCGAACGAAGGAGGAAGGAGCCTCCATCGCGCCGGGGGCGCGCCGCAAAGGTCGGCCGCTACCTGCTGATGGGACTCCTGCTGGCCGGCGCGCTGGAGGTCGCCGGGGTCTCGTTCGCGGACACGACCGCGCGCAAGCCGCGCCGGTTCGACGCCGTGATCGAGACGAACTCGGAGAAGCTGTTCCGGAAGGGGCAGCGTGTGTTTCGTCACTCGACCTTTGCGAGTGAGGGGTTCTTCGGCGACGCGCTGCAGCTGCACAAGGCCGTCGTCGGGGAGAAGTTCGGCGGCGTCGGCGCGGGCGTCAGCCCGGAGACCGCGCTGGCGGTCGGCCTCAAGGTCGACTCGGAAGCCCTGCCGGGGAGCGTCAAGAAGGCGCTCGCGGCCGGGGAGGTCGACCTGAAGGACCCCGCGACGACCGTGGCGTTGCTCCAGATGGACGCCGTCGTCGGGGTCAAGGCGCACTTCGACGAGGACGGTGACGCCACGTCGATGGGCGTGACGTGCGCGCTGTGTCACTCGGACGTGGACGACTCGTTCGCGCCGGGCATCGGACGGCGCCTCGACGGATGGCCGAACCGGGACCTCGACGTCGGGACGATCCTCAGCCTGTCGCCGAACCTCGAGCCGGTCGCCGACTACCTCCACACGGACGTCGACACGGTCAAGACCGTGCTGACGAGCTGGGGGCCGGGCAAGTTCGACGCCGGGCTGTTCCTGGACGGGAAGGCGTTCCGTCCCGACGGCTCGTCGGCGGCGACGCTGCTCCCGCCGGCGTACGGCCTCGCGGGGGTGAACCTCCACACGTTCACCGGCTTCGGGTCCGTCCCCTACTGGAACGCGTTCGTGGGGAACCTCGAGATGCACGGCAAGGGGAACTTCTACGACCCCCGTCTCGACGACGCGGAGCAGTTCCCGCTCGCTGCCGAATACCGGCTGGGACACGTAACGGCGTCGCCTTCGGAGGACGTCATCACGAAGCACCTGCCGGCGCTGCAGTTCTACCAGCTGGCGATCCCCGCTCCCAAGCCTCCCGCGGGCTCGTTCGACGCGGAGGCCGCGGCGCGCGGCAAGGTGGTGTTCAACTCGAAGGCCCAGTGCGCGACGTGCCACGTGCCGCCGCTGTTCACCGAGCCCGGGCACAACATCCACCCGCCGTCGGACATCGGGATCGACTCGTTCCAGGCCGACCGCTCGCCCGAGCACGGGTACCGCACGACCCCGCTGAAGGGGTTGTGGTCCCACACCAAGGGCGGCTTCTACCACGACGGTCGCTTCGAGACCGTTCGTGACGTGGTCGACCACTACGACTCCTTCATGGATCTCGGCCTGACCGAGAGCGAGAAGGAAGACCTCGTCCAGTACCTGATGTCGATCTAGGCACGACACCGAGCCGAGAGGAGCGTGACATGACCAAACCAGAGCGGATGATGGCCAAGCTGATGTCGAGGAGGTCCGAGAGGGCCCTCGGCCGGCTGACCGTCGCCGGTCTTGCGGTCGGCGCGCTCCTCTCGCTCGTCGTGGCGCCGCCCGACGCGGTGCAGGGCGAGGTCCAGAGGCTCATGTACATCCACGTGCCGTCGGCGTGGCTGGCGTGCCAGGCGTTCTTCGTCGTCTTCGTCGGCTCGATCGCGTACCTGAAGACGAAGAACCGGCGCTGGGACGACCTCGCCGTGGCTTCCGCCGAGCTCGGCGTCCTGTTCACCGTGCTCACGATCGTCCTCGGCTCGCTGTGGGCCCGGCCGACGTGGGGCACGTGGTGGACGTGGGACCCGCGGCTCACCACGACGTCGATCCTGCTGATGATCTACGTCTCGTACCTCGGCGTCCGCCGGATGGCGGCGAACCAGGACCGCGCGCGCAAGTGGGCCGCGGTCCTCGGGATCGTCGGTTTCGTCGACGTCCCGATCATCCACCTCTCGGTCGTGTGGTGGCGCACGATCCACCAGCAGGCGACGGTGATCCGCCCCGACGGCCCGACGATGGCGCCGGTCATGTTGTGGACGCTGCTCACGGCGTTTGCCGCCTGCATGCTCCTGTACTCCTACCTGCTCGTTCTCCGGATGCGCGTCGGGCGTCTCGAGGCGCAGATCGTCACCCAGGGCGTCGCCGCCCGCGTCGTGAGCGGCGATCGCATCGCCAACCAGCTCGGGTCGATCGTCACCGACCCCGCCACCCAAGGGAGGGCATAGATGGAAGACCTCGGTTTCGTAGCCGCCGGATACGTCATCTTCAAGATCACGGTCGGCACCTACCTGATCCGTCTCTGGCGCAGGTCGCGCCGCGCCCGCCGCGAAGCCGCCGCCGCGAGCCGCGCCGTCTGATCCCGTGAAGAAGAGACACCTGGTCACAGGCGCCGCGCTGCTGGTCGCCGCGCTCGCATGGGTCGGCGCGCAGAGCATGGCCGGCACGCTCGTCTACTTCAAGACGCCGGCGGAGGTGCTGGGGGGGCCGCGGACGGACGAGGCCGTGCGCGTCGGCGGGTTCGTCGAGCGCGGGACGATCGAGCGCGGCGGGTCCGTCATCCGCTTCATCGTGTCGGACGACGGCGTCGACCTGCCGGTCGAAGCGACCCGGGGCGTTCCCTCGTTGTTCGAGGACGGCCAGGGCGTGGTCGTCGAAGGCATGTTGAGGTCAGACGGCGTGTTCCGCGCGGACTCCGTGCTCGTCAAGCACGGGTCGGAGTACGAGCCGCCTCGAGGCGACGCTCCGGCCTCCGCGGAGCTCGATTACTGATGGCGGCCCTCGGGCGGTTCACACTGCTCCTCGCGCTGGCGTTCGCGCTGTACGGCTTCGTCGCGACGCTCGTGGCGCGCCGGCGCGGCGACGAGCGCCTCCGCGTCAGCGGCCGGCGCGCGGCGTATGCGGTTCTGCTCGCGGCCGTCGTCGCCAACGCGGTCATGCTCGTCGCGATCCTGAGCGACGACTTCTCGGTCGCGTACGTCGCGGAGAACTCGAGCCGCGCGACGCCCGGGTTCTTCAAGGTCCTGTCGCTGTGGTCGGCCGACGAGGGCTCCCTGCTGCTGTGGAACCTCATCCTGTCCGGCTACGTCGCCGCGGTCGCGTTCCGGTGGCGCCACCGTGCGGAAGAGGAGCTCCCCGCGACGCTCGCGATCCTGTTCGGCGTCGCGGCCTTCTACCTGGTCCTCGTGCTCGGGCCGACGGCGCCGTTCGCGGGCCTCTCGCCGGTGCCGGCCGACGGGAACGGCCCCCTGCCGCTGCTCCAGAACCACCCCCTCATGGCGGTCCACCCGCCGTTCTTGTACCTCGGCTACATCGGCTTCACGGTCCCGTTCGCGTTCGCGCTGGGCGCGGTGCTGTCCGGCACGGCGTCCGACCGGTGGCTCGTGACGACGAAGCGCTGGGCGCTCGTCGCGTGGTGGTTCCTGACGATCGGGCTTCTCCTCGGCGCGCTGTGGTCCTACGGAGTGCTCGGGTGGGGCGGTTACTGGGCGTGGGACCCGGTCGAGAACGGCGCGTTGCTCCCGTGGCTGATGGCGACCGCGTTCATCCACTCGGCGATGCTCCAGGACCGCCGCGGCATGTTGCGCGTCTGGAACGCCAGCCTCGCGGTCGGCACGTTCGTCCTCGTGACGTTCGGCTCCTTCATCACGCGGGGGAGCATCCTGTCCTCGATCCACGCGTTCTCGCGATCGCTCGTCGGCCCGATGTACCTCGGCCTCCTGATGGTGACGATCGTGCTGGGCTTCGGGGCGATCGCGTTCCGGGCCTCGAAGATGCGCTCGCGCGGGCGGATCGACTCGGCGCTGTCGCGCGAAGCGTTCTTCGTCGGGAACAACCTCGTGCTGGTCGCGCTCACCGCGATCGTGCTGGCCGGGACCGTCTTCCCGCTGATCGTCGAAGCGGTGGCCGGCCGGAAGGTGAGCATCGGCGCACCGTTCTTCCGGCAGACGACCGCGCCCGCCCTGAGCCTCCTGCTGTTCTTCCTGGGGGCCGGCCCGCTGCTGCCGTGGCGGCGCGGGCGCTGGGCGCGCGTTCGCGGCGCGGCCGTGGCGCCGGTGGCCGCGGCCACGATCACGTTCGCCGCCCTCGCGGCCGGCGGCGTCCGCAACGTCGCGGCGCTGGTGGGGTTCGCGCTCGCGGCGTTCGCGCTGGTCGCGAACGCCGGCGTCGTCGTCCGCAAGCTGCGCGGTCACGTCTCCGGCAGGCCCCGCAAGGCGAGGGCCGCGCTCGGTGCGCTGGCGCGCGACCGGCGCGCCTACGGCGCGCTCGTGATCCACATGGGGCTCGCGGTCCTCGCGACGGGGGTGATCTGGTCGTCGTCGTTCGCGACGGAGCGCCAGGTGACGCTCGCCGAAGGAGACACCGCGGAGCTCGGGGGACGCACGATCACCTACGAGGGACTCGACCGGCGCGAAGAGGAGCACCGGACCGTGCTCGTCGCCCGCGCGACCGTGCGGGAAGACGGCGCCACCGGCGTCGTCCACCCCTCGCTGAACCTCTACCCGAACGCGCGCGAGCCCGTGGGGACGCCGTCGATCAGGTACGGCGCGTTCCAGGACTTCTATTCGTCGTTGATCGGGATCGAGGACGGAGGGACGACCGCGACGTTCCGCTTCCTCGTCAACCCCGGCGTCACGTGGATCTGGGCGGGCGGGGCCGTGATGGTGCTCGCCGGCCTCGCGTGCCTGATGCCGGGAGCGAAGCCCGTGCCCCGTCCGTCGCCCCGACCCAGCCTGGAGGCCGCATGAAGACCCGGCTCGTCACCCTCGGCGCCGTCAGCGCAGCCTGCTTCGCCCTGTTCGCCTTCGGCCTCAGCCGCGACCCGTCGGCGAAGCCCTCCGCACTCATCGGCAAGCCCGCGCCGGCCTTCGCGCTCGAGCGCCTCGACGGCGGCGGCCGCGTCGACCTGGACCGGCTGCGGGGTCAGGTCGTCGTCGTGAACTTCTGGGCGTCGTGGTGCACCGAGTGCATCGTCGAGCACCCCGACCTGGTGGCGGCGTGGCAGCGCTACCGCGACGCCGGCGTGGTGTTCGTCGGCGTCAACTTCGAGGACGAGGCGTCGAGCGCGCGGGCGTTCATGGCCGAACGGGGCGGCGACTGGCCCGTCGTGGAGGACCCCGGGTCGTCCACCGCGCTGGCCTACGGCGTGTACGGGATCCCCGAGACGTTCTTCATCGGCCGCGACGGGACGGTGGTCCGCAGGCACGCGGGCCCGGTGACCTACGACCTCCTGACGGAGCAGATCGACGCCATGCTCGGAGGCGCGGCATGAGCAAGACGGCCGCGCTGCTGCTCGTCTGCCTGGTCGCGGCCGCCGCGGCCGTCACGTTCGTGGTCGCGGACCCGCGGGGGCCGGCGACGTTCGACGAGCGCGTCGACCGCATCGCCTCGACGCTTCGATGCCCCGTGTGCGAGAGCCTCTCGGTGAAGGACTCGACGGCCGACGTCGCGATGGAGATGCGGGACCGCATCGCGGAGGACCTCCGCGCCGGGCGCTCGCCGGAGGAGATCAAGGCCGGCTTCGTGCGAGCCTACGGCGAGACCGTGCTGCTCACCCCCGAGCCCCGCGGGATCAACCTGATCGCCTGGCTGGTGCCGGTCGTCGCCCTCGTCGGCGGAGGCGCCGCGGCGGCGGCCCTGGTGCGCCGCTGGTCGGCGCCGGAAGGGAGCGCCGCATGAACGTCGTGATGGTGGCGATCGTGTGCGCCGCGGCCGTGTCGGGCCTTGCGATCGTCGGGATCCTCACGAGGAGCTCGGCCGCGATGGCGGTCCTGCTCGCCGCGGCGTTCGCGGTCGCGAGCGTCCCGCTCCTCCTGTCGGACCCGCAGAAGACCTCGACGGTCTCCGGGCGGGTGGGGGACCCAGAGGACCCGGTGGACTTCTTCGCCGACCGGGTCGCCGACCGCCCGAACGACGTGAGCGCGCGGCTCGACCTGGCGGCCGAGCTCCTGTCCGCCGGGAACTTCAAGGGCGCGATGACGGAGTACCTCGCGGCGCTGCAGCTCGACCCCGCCAACGCAGGCGCCCACGCGCGCGTGGGACTGCTCCTGTTCCGCGGGGGCCTGACGAAGCCGGCGCTGCGGGCGGTGGACCGCGCGCTCACGCTGAGCCCGGACCTGCCGGAAGGGCTGTACGTGAAGGGTCTCGTCACGACGATGGGCCTGAAGCGGCCCGCCGAGGGACGCCGCATCTTCCGGAGGTACCTCGAGGTGGCGCCGTTCGGCGCATACGTCGAGGACGTCCTGCGTCTGCTGGAGATGACACGGTGAGGGCTCTCGGCGTCGCCACGATCACGCACGCGCACGCGCCCCTGGACCTCCTCGAGAGCGTCTCGTACGTGGGGGCGGACCCGGCGACGGCGACGTCGCGGATGCGCCGCGAGGCCGGTGTCGAAGAGGTGGCGATCCTGTCGACGTGCAACCGGACGGAGATCTACGCGCTGTTCGCAGGCCCGGCAGACCCCCGGCGGCTCGCGTGGCTCCTCGCCGAGGACCGCGGCGTGTGCTGGGGTTCGCTCCGCGACCACGTCCGCCTGCTGACGGGGGAGGACGCGGCCGCCCACCTGTTCCGGGTGACCGCCGGCGCCGACTCGCTCGCGTTCGGGGAAGCCGAGATCGTCGCGCAGGTCAAGGCCGTCCACGCGGGGCTGCGGCGCGACTCGCAAGAGGGGCTCGCAGGCCTCTTCGAAGCGGCGTTGCGCGCCGGCCGGACCGTCCGGCGAGACGTGAGCTTCGGCGACGCGGGCGCGTCTCTCGGCACCGTCGCGGTCGCCGCCGCGGCCGAGCTCGCGCCGTCCCCCGCCCACCGCGTCCTGCTCGTCGGCGCGGGCAAGATCGCCCGTTCGGTGCTCGCCGCGTTGCCGCACGACGCGGAGGTCGTCGTCGCGAGCCGGACGCAGGAGACCGCCGCGCGGCTCGTCGGGGGCCGCGGGAAGGCCGCCGGCATGGCTGACTTCGCGGCGGAGCTGGCATCCGCCGACGTCGTCTACTTCTGTGCGTCGTCCCGCCGCCCGATACTCGACGCCACGGGGGCCGACGCGGTCACCGCGCAGAGGGCGACGCCTCTCGTCGCGGTGGACCTCGGCCTTCCGCGCAACGTCGCGGCGGAGGTGAGGCTCGTCCCGGGCATCGAGCTCGTGGACCTCGAGGGGTTGCGCTCGCACGCGGGGACCGCCGACCGGATCCGCGCGCTCACGGACGTCGAGCCCGTCGTCGCCCGCGAGGTCGCCAGGTACCGCGACGCGGTGAGGGCGCGCGCCGTCGCGCCGCTGATCGCCGCGATCCGGTCGTCGCTCGGCTCCCTCGCCCGCGCCGAGCTCGACCGTTCCTTCGACACCACCGACCCGGCCCGCCTGCGCGCCGAGCAGATGCTCCACCGGATCACCGGGCGGGTGGCGCACGCCGCCATCGTCGAGGCACGCCGGGCCGCGGCCGCCGGCGATGCCGCCGCGCTCGAGACGCTGGGGCGCGCCTTTCGCGTCGCGCCCGGCCCCCACACGCAGATGCCAGTCACGGATGGATCGACCAGGGAGGAAGTCGCATGACCGAGCACCCGCGCCCGTACGTCTACTACTCCGCGTTCCGCGCGCCGGCCGATCCGCCGCCGTCGCTCGTGGACGCCGCCCACGAGGCGGAGACCGCGCTCAAGGAGGTCGGCGAGCTCGAGGTCCGCGGCGTGTACTCCGCGGTCGGGTTCCGCCCCGACGCCGACCTCGCGATGTGGTGGGTCGCGGACTCGATGGATACGGTCCAGACCGCGCTCGCCGGCTTCCGCCGCAGCGCGCTGGGACGGTGCCTGGAGCAGACGTACGCGTTCGCCGGCGTCCACCGTCCCCCCGAGGTCGCCAAGGACCACGTGCCGGCGTTCCTCCAGGGGACGCCGCCGGGGAAGTACGTCTGCATCTATCCGTTCGTCCGCAGCCTCGACTGGTACCTGATCGACAAGGCGGAGCGCGGCAAGCTGCTGCGCGAGCACGGCGAGATGGGCCGAGAGTTCCCCGGCGTGCTCGCGAACACGACCAGCGGGTTCGGGCTCGGCGACTGGGAGTGGATCCTCGCGTTCGAGTCCGACGAGCTCACGGAGATCGTCGACTGCCTGCGGCGCCTGCGCGACGCGGAGGCGCGCCGGTTCACCAAGGAGGACACGCCGTTCGTCACCGGGATCCGCAAGACGATGTCGGAGGCAGTGCATGACGTCTGGTGACGGGCGCCCGTTGCGCATCGCGACGAGGCGCTCGGCCCTCGCGCTGGCGCAGGCGGAGGCCGTCGCCGGGGCGCTGGGGGAGCTCGGCCACGCGTGGATGATCGTCCCGATGTCGACGCGCGGGGACGCGGGCGCGCCCGGCCCCCTCGGGACCGGCGGCGTGAAGGGCCTCTTCGTCGACGAGATCGTGCGGGCGCTGGCGTCCGGCGACGTCGACGTGGCGGTCCACTCCGCGAAGGACCTCCCGGCGTCCGACCCCGACGGAATCGTGGTCGCGGCGATCCCGCCGCGGGCGCCGGCGCACGACGTCCTCGTCACGCGGCTGCCCGCGCTGCCGCCCGGGGGCTGCGTCGGGACGTCGAGCCTGCGCCGGCGCGCGCAGCTCATGGCCTCCCGGCCGGACGTCGAGGTGGTGGAGCTGCGCGGCAACGTCGACAGCCGGCTCCGGCGCCTCGAGGCGGGCGACGTGGACGGCGTGATCCTTGCGGCGGCGGGGCTGTCGCGGCTGGGTCTGTCCCCGCGGCACGCGGAGGCCCTGGACGTGGCCGACATGGTGCCCGCGCCCGCGCAGGGCTTCCTCGCGATCCAGACCCGTGCGACCGGCGACGCGTTCGCCGCCGCCGCGTTGCTCGACGACTCCGCCAGTCGCAGGTCGTGGGAGGCCGAGAGGCATCTCGTCCGCGCGCTCGGCGCGGACTGCGCTCTCCCGGTCGGCGCGTTCGCGCGGCCCGGAGGTGCGTCGCTGGTGCTCGACGCCGTCGTGCTCTCCGCGGACGGCGCGCGACGGGTTGACGCACACGCACGGGGCGCCGATCCCCGGACGGTTGCACAGGCCGCGGCAGAGACCCTCTTCGCAGGGGGAGCGGGAACACTGCTCGCGCCGTTCACTACGAGACGGGCCGGCTGAGATGGCCTTCGCCTTCATCGGCGGCGCGCTCGCGATCCTCAATCCCTGCGGGTTCCCGCTCCTCGTCGCGCACCTGTCCCTGTCCGCCGGAGGAGCGCCGCAGCGCGGCGTCGCGCGCGGCCTCGCGGTCGCGTCCGGCTTCGTGGCGGTGATGCTGGCGGTGTCGATCCCGCTGTCGCTGGGGCTGCACGAGGTCGTCCGCGTGCTGCCGCGCGCGGGGATGGTCATCGGGGTTGCGCTGGTCGTCGCCGGCGCTCTCATGCTGTCGGGCCGCTCGCTCGGCGTCTCCGCGCGGGTGCGCGCTCGGCCCGTCGACGGCTCGGTCCGGTCGTTCGTCGTCCTGGGGGCGGCTCAGGCCGTGGTCGCGCTCGGCTGCACCTTGCCCGTCTTCCTGGCGGTCGTGGGGGCCGCGGGCGCGCGCGGGGGAGCGGGAGGCGTCCTGGCGGCCGCGGGTGCCTACGCGGCGGGAGCGGTCACGCTGCTCGTCATCCTGTCGGCCGGCGCCGCCTCGGCGGGGAAAGCGCTGACCGCGAGGCTGCGCGGCGCGGTGCGGCACACGCGCTGGATCGGCGGGACGCTGCTCGTCACGACGGGCGGGTACCTCGTCTACTTCTGGTGGCGCCTGTCGTCGGCGCCCGCGTCGCTGAGCTCGGATCCGCTGGTGGCGACCGTGCAGTCGTTCAGCTCGTGGCTCTACCGCGTCGCCGGGGCGGGCGACGCAGCCCTTCTCTCCGCGGCCCTCGCGGCGGGCCTCTCCGCCGTCCTGCTGTCGGCGGTCTGGCGGCGCAGCGGCCGCCCGCACGCGTGACTGTCTACCGCATACAAGAATTAGTACAAGATTGTCCTTGACCCCGCAGGAACCGCTGGCTTAGGCTGTAAAAGCAATGAGGAATAGCAATAGGAAGCGCCGGGCGCAGAGGTTCCCTCCCCTGATGAGGGGCGGGTTCGCCGTCCTGGCGGGCGGCGCTCTGCTCGACCTCGTCTTCCACGCCGCCACGGCGCTGTCCGGCGCCGATGCGGCCCACGCCGGTGATGTCGCCACCGCGATCCACGCGCTCGTGCTCGCGGGGATGTGCGTGACGTTCGCCGGCGTCCTCCAGGTTGCTCTAAGGCCGCAAGGCGCCGTCACACGAAAGGAGACACGTTGACTCTGGCCGCTCCACCGCAGATCCTCGACCACCCCTGCTGCGACGTGGTCAACGAGCTGCCCTGGGGGTTCTTCCTCCTGGTGCACATCGCCCTGTTCGCCGTGGGCGCGTACTTCGCGTTCCGTTCGTTCGAGGGGGGCGTGGGCTTGATGGGCTGGGGCTTCGCCCTGTTCGCCCTCGCCGAGATCAGCTACATGACGTACCACGTGAACATCACGCAGTTCCTCTTCGCCCACACGATCTCCGAGGTGCTCGACGGTGCGGCGTTCGTCGCGCTGTTCGCGGGGGCCGCGCAGCGCGTGACCGGCGCCGGGTTCGTCAGGGCCGGGTCCCGCGCGGGGGTGACGTCGTGAAGCGGTGGCTGCCGCCGCTCGCCGCGGCGCTCCTGCTGCTCGGAGCCGCCTGCTCGTCCGGCGACGGCTCGTCGTCCGGTGAGGGGAGCGCGTCCGGCGACACTTCGTCGGAGGAGGCTCCGTTCGAGATCTCGGAGGAGCCGGTCGCCACGACGGAGGTGAGCCTCCCGAAGAGCTACAAGTTCGACCCGGTCGCGATCTCGATCGACGCGGGTGACGAGGTCACGTGGACGAACGAGGACGACTTCCCCCACAACGTCCACCTGCTCGACGGCAGCGACGTCACCGAGGACCTCCCGATCGGAGAGAGCGCCACGATCGCGTTCGACGAGCCCGGCGACTACTACTACGAGTGCTCGATCCACCCCGACCAGATGCAGGGGAAGGTCGTCGTCAACTAGGCCTGAACGCTCTGCAAGGCCGCCAACGAAAGCAGTCATGGACACCAACCAACAGCCGGCGAACGACAGATGCGACGTCTGCGGCGAGCCCGTCCCGCCGGGACGGCTGCCGCTGGCCTGCGCGGGATGCGGATGCGCGCTTCATCCCTCCTGTGCCGCGGCCGTAGAGAGAGGCCCGGGCTGGGGGAACCGCAAGATGCTCTGCGGCCCGTGCGCCGCCGGACGTACCGTCGAAGGGAGCCGCGCATGAACGGGCTGCACCGGATCACCGAGCGAGGCCAGAGCATCTGGTTCGACGACCTCCGGCGCGAGCTGCTGTCGTCGGGAGAGCTGCAGCGGCTCGTGGACGAGGACGGAGTGACGGGCGTGACCACGAACCCGACGATCCTCGCGCGGGCGATCTCGGAGTCGTCCGACTACGACGCACAGCTCGACGCCCTCGCCCGCGCCGGGGCGACCGTCGAAGAGACGTACGCCGAGATCGTCACGAGCGACATCCGGGCGGCGTGCGACGTGCTGCACCCGGTGTGGGAGAGAACCGGCGGCGCGGACGGGTTCGTGT
>DASZDG010000092.1:0-1832 GCA_035942255.1 Actinomycetota bacterium
TGGTTCGTCGCCGGCGATCCCTCGAAGGGCCAGACGATCCAGGAGCTGGCGCTCGCGTCGCACGGCGCGCTCGAGCTGCCCGAGGGCGTGGAGGGGCACCTCGACGCGGAGGCGGTCTACAACCCGCCGAACCTGACGTACCCCTACGGCGCGTACATCTGCGTCGTGGACGTCGCCCCGGGAACCGGCGAGGTGAAGGTCCGCCGGTTCGTCTCGGTCGCCGACTGCGGCGTGCGGATCAACCCGATGGTCGTCGAGGGCCAGATCGAGGGCGGGCTGGCCGAGGGGCTCGGGATCGCGCTGATGCAGCACATCTCCTTCGACGAGGAGGGCAACTGCCTGAACGGCTCGTTCATGGACTACCTCGTGCCGACGGCCAAGGAGGTCCCGGACTGGGAGCTCGGCGCGACGTACACGCCGTCGCCCCACCACCCGATCGGCGCGAAGGGCGTCGGCGAGTCGTCGAACGTCGGCTCGCCGCCGGCGATCGTCAACGCGGTCGTCGACGCGCTGTCGCCGCTCGGCGTCAAGCACGTCGACATGCCGTGCACGCCGGCGCGGGTGTGGCAGGCGATGCAGGAGGCGAGTACCGCGTGAGCAGCTCGTACGTCGAGGCGATCGTCGTCCGCTGCTCCCGCCCGTCCAGTGCGCGCGCGGGCGACCGGGCGCGCGTGCTCCCGGACGGGACGATCGAGGGGTTCGTCGGCGGCTCGTGCGCGGACGCGACCGTGCGGCTGCACGCCCTGCGGTGCCTGGAGACGGGGGAGCCGCTTTTGGTGCGGATCGTGCCGGGGTCGTCGTCGGCCCCGGCCTCGGAAGACGGGACGGTGACGGTCGCCAACCCGTGCCTGAGCGGGGGTGCGCTGGAGATCTTCCTGTCGCCTTGTGTGCCCGCTCCGGTCGTGTGTGTGGTTGGCGACTCGCCGGTCGCTCGCGCACTGCGGTCGATGCTGCCGCTCGCCGGGTTCTCGGCTGGTGAGGATGCGGACTTCGGGGTCGTGGTGGCGTCGCACGACCACGGGGACGCGGACGCGCTGCGCGCGGCGGTGGACTCGGGCGTTCCGTACGTGGCGCTGCTCGCCTCGCGGCGGCGGGGAGCGGCGGTGCTCGAGGAGGCGGGAGTGGATCCCGCGCGCGTCTCGACGCCCGCCGGCCTCGACATCGGCGCGCGGACGCCGGGGGAGATCGCGGTGTCCATCGTGGCGGAGATGATCCGGGAGCGCCGCCGCCCAAAGGATCCCGGATTGCCGTCGCATACCGACGGTCAACTGGGATCCTTCGCCGCAAGTCACCATTGCTGCGGTGAGTAGTTCGACGACCGGGCTCGTCCTGGCCGCCGGCGGGTCGTCCCGGCTGGGGGAACCGAAGCAGATCCTGCCGTACCGCGGGACCACGCTGCTCGGCCACGTCCTAGACACGGCCCGAGCCTGCCCGTTCGACCAGCGCATCGTGGTCCTCGGAGGAGCGAACGAACACATCCGAGACAAAGTCGACCTGAGCGGCTTCGACCTGATCCTCAATGAGTCGTTCGGGGAAGGCTGCTCATCCTCGATCGCGGCGGCGCTGAGCGCGGTCCGAGGGGACACGATGGTGTTGCTGCTGGGAGACCAGCCGGGCGTCGAAGCAGGCCACGTGACGAAGCTGCTGGAAGGCCGCGGCGACGCGCCGCTCGCCGCCTGCCGCTACGACGACGGCAGGGGCCACCCGCTCGCGTTCGCGCGATCCACGTTCGCGGAGCTGCAGGAGCTCCACGGCGACAAGGGCGTCTGGAAGCTCCTGGACCGCAGCGAGGTGGTCGAGGTGCCGGTCGAAGGGCGTATACCTCTCGACGT
>DASZDG010000093.1:0-19895 GCA_035942255.1 Actinomycetota bacterium
CCCCCGCGCTTTAGCGGGGGCCGCGCACCTCGACCTTGGTGATGCTGTAGTCCTCCGAGTTCGCGACCCAGGCCGCGCTCGAGCCCACGACCACGCTGATCGCGCCGTCACCGGCAGTCGCCTCCGCCACCGCCTCGAGCGTCGCGGCGTCGAGCACCGTCACCTTGTCGTCGCGCATGCTGACGACGTAGATCAGCCCTCCACCGGCCGCGACGTCCACCGGCCGCACGCCCACGTCGGCCAGCTCTCCCTCGGCGTCACCGGAGCGCGGGTCGACGACCCACACCGTCCCCGCGCACGGGTCTGCCACCAGGACGGCGGCGCCCGTCGCGCCCGTCCCCTGCGGGCAGGTCTTCCGGCGCGGGTGGCGGAACGAGAGCGCCGTCGCCTGCGGTTCCCCGCGGTCCAACGCGACGCGCCAGACGACGCCGCCGCTCGGCTGGGACACCCAGACGAACCCGTGCGCGACGAGGACCTGCGTCAGGCGGTCCCCGAGCTCGACGCGCGTCATGGCGCGGGTGCGCGGGTCGATCCTCACCAGGGCGCCGTCGTGCAGAGCGACGTAGATCCCGCGGGAGTCGGCGTCGATCCCGTAGGGGCTCTCGCCGCGCAGCGAGATCCTCTCCTCGACGCGACCCGAGCCGGCGCCGTAACCGATCACCTGCGAGACGCGGGCTTCTTCGCCGCTCGCCGCGGTCGTCCACACGACGCCGCGGGCGACTGCGATCCCGAGGGGGCCGCCCGGGTGGTGGTACGAGCTCACGGAGCGGCCCCGGACCTCGAGCAGGTGGCTCCTGGCCCCGGAGACCCACACGGAGCCCGCGGCCGCGTCGAGGGCGTACGGCTGGTCGCCGACCTCGATCACCGTCGTCTCGACGCGCGACGTCTCGGAGGGGGCCGGTGAGGGGGCCGGTTCTTGCCGCGCCGTGCTCGTGCACGCCGCGGCCCCCGCCAGCGCCGCCACCATCAGGGCCGCGGCTCGCTGCAGGACCGTCCGGACATGCGGGCTCATATGAGCAGTTAGACGGCGGTCGCGTCCGTTGCGTTCCGCACGGGGCGCTCTACGAAGGGGCCGACGGGACGAGCGCGCGGCGCAGCCAGTCGAAGCCGTCGGGGTCGCGGTGGTGCGACTCCCAGCCCGACAGCCGCTCGTCGACCTCGGCCGCCGTAAGCGACGCCAGCACCTCGACTGTGACCTCGTGGTCGCCGAGGGGCTGAGGGTTCGTATGCGGCGGGACTCCGAGGACGAAGCGCGTGACGGGCCCGTCCGACGCGACGTCTCTGATCGGCGACCGGAGCGCGCAGAGCTCGCCGGTGTCCGCTACCCAGAACACCGCGAACTCGAAGGACGGCCACGCGGGGGTCCGCCACTGCGATCCGAACCGGATCTCTTCCGACCCTCTGCGGCGCTCGTCTGCGTAGAACCGGTCGATCGACTCCACGCGCCGAGCCTAGCTCGGAGCCGATCGACGAACCGCTAAGGCTCGACGGGAGCCTTATCGCCGCCCGCTGGGACCGGGTCGCCCCCCGCCTTCGGCTCCACCGGATACCGATCGCGCCACGCGCGGTATCCACCGGCAAGGGGACGCGCGTGGAGGCCACGGCGATTCAGCGAGAGCGCCACACGGGCGCTCGACCCTTCGTTCGGTCAGGTGCAGTAGGGAACTATCAGCCGCTCGGGCTCCTCGAACTCGTACGAGGCGACCTCGTCGGGCGTGACGCGGACGGTTCCGGGAATCTGCCCATCGTCCCGCTCGTACTGCGACCGGCTGCGGACGTCGAGGACGAGCGGCGGCTCCGGCCCCCCGAGAAGCGAGTGCAGGTCTTCCGCGGTGATGCGCTCGACGTCCTCGGGCGCGGACAGGAACAACGTCGTGGCCGTCGCCTCCCGCTCCTCGGCCAGCGTCTCGCGTTCGAGCCTGCGCGCGTACCGGTTCACCAACGGCGTCGCGGAAGCCCCGTGAGCGACGACGGACACCGCCACCACGAGACCGGCGGCCGCGAAGAGCATCTCGCTGCCGGGCACTCCGGCGACGACGACCAGGAGCGCGAACAGCATGGAGTTCAGGCCGCGGGGGCCGAACCACGCGATGAACATCTGCGCGCTCCGGCTCAGGCGAGCGGCGCGCAGGCTCAGGACACCCCCCACCGCGAGAGGGCGGACGACGAAGATCGTCAGAACGGCGAAGGCCGCGGCCGGCAGCGCGTCGAGGATCCCGAGCGAGGTCGAGACGACCGCGCCGAACATCACGAACGCGACGAGCATCAGCATCTCGGCGGCGGCCTCGCCGAACTCGAGGAAGCAGTCGCACAGCTCGCGGTCCAGGATCGTTACGGCGAAGCCGGCAGCGAAGGCGGCCAGGAACCCGTCGCCTCCGACCGCGACGCCGGACGCGTACGCGCCGAGCACCAGCCCGATGCCGTAGAGGGCCTGGTACTCCCGCCTGATCCCGAAGCGCGCGTCGGCGCGCGCCATGAGGTCGGCCCCCACCGCGCCGACGGCGAACCCCGCCGCCGGGCCGAGGACGAGCAGCTTGACCGCGAACGCGGCCCACTCCCCCGTTCCCCCGACCTCGCCGTTCCCGATCGCGATGAGCACCAGGAGGAGCGGCAGGACGATGACGTCGTTCGTGCCGGCCTCGATCTTCAGCGCCTGGCGCACCGAGCGCGGAAGCCGCCGGTCGCGGACGACGTCTCTGAGGACGACCGGATCGGTGGACGAGAGGATCGCTCCCAACAGGAAGGCGATCACCGCGGAGACG
The DNA here is from genome assembly GCA_035942255.1 of Actinomycetota bacterium. Taxonomy (GTDB): domain Bacteria; phylum Actinomycetota; class CADDZG01; order CADDZG01; family WHSQ01; genus JALZEG01. The sequence continues at coordinate 2,763 of DASZDG010000093.1, forward strand.
TCGAGAAGGAGCATCGCCGCCGACGCGACCATCAGCACGATGAGGAGCGTCCCGGGGCCCAGCGTGAGCGCCGGCACCAGCCATTCGTGCCGCTCGCGCGCGAACTCGAGGTTCACCGCGTCGAGGAAGAGGACGAGCGCCAGCGTCAACGTCGCGACGAGCTCGAGCAACGGGTCGTGCACGCCGATGTGGAGGAGGTCGAGGGCGCTCGGCCCCAAGGCGAAGCCGAGCCCGAGGAACAGCATCGGGAACGACAGCGGAGCGCGCTCCACGAGACCTGCCCCGAGCGCCGAGACCGTCAGGACGAGCGCCATCAAGGCGAACCCGGGGACGAGATCCACACGCTGATTATGCAGATCGTGCCGACTAGGCTTGCCGGCGCGTCCCGATCGTGAAGAAGCGACCCCGCTAACCGCGTGGAAGGAGACCTGGCGGCACGTGCGAGCCGAACAGCTGACGGATCCGGTCGCGTACCACGGTGAGGGCCCCGTGTGGTCCCCGCGCTGGGGAGGCCTGCGCTGGGTCGACATGCTCGCCGGCGACGTCCTCTCGCTGCACGCCGGCGGGCGCATAGAGCGGCGTAACGTGGGAGCGATCGCGGCGGCGGTTCGTCCGCGCCGCGACGGCGGTGCAGTCATCGGGGTCGAGCGCGGGTTCGCGCTGGAGGACCCTGAAGGCGAGGTCACGACGCTCGCAGAGCTGTGGAGCGACCCGGGCGTCCGCATGAACGAGGGCGGTTGCGATCCCGACGGCCGCTTCTACTGCGGTTCGATGGCGTACGACAAGACGCCCGGCGGGGGCAAGCTCTACCGACTCGACGCGTCGGGGAACACCGAGGTCGTCCTGGGCTCCGTGACGATCTCCAACGGGCTCGAGTGGAGCCCCGACGGCTCCCTCGCCTACTACAACGACACCGCGACCTACCGCGTCGACGTCTTCGACTACGAGACCGACGGCCTCACCGGCCGCCGTCCGTTCGCCGACGTCGCACCCGAGCGCCCCGACGGGTTGACCGTCGACTCCGAGGGTGGGGTGTGGGTCGCGCTCTCGAGCGGAGGGGGCGTTCGCCGCTACACGAGCCGGGGCGTCCTGGACGAGGTGGTCGAGGTCGCGGCCCGGAAGGTCACGGCGTGCACCTTCGGAGGCGACGGCCTCGACCGGCTGTACATCACGACATCGAGAGAGGGCCTCGAAGACGGAGAGGACCCGCTGGCGGGGTCGCTCTTCACGGGCACCCCCGGCGTCGCGGGGATGCCCGTCCGAGAGTTCGCCGGCTAGCCCGCCTTGACGAGGGGGCCGATCGCCCACGGGTCCTTCTGCCGCGGGATGTCCTTCGTCTCGTCGGACTCGAACTCGAGGCGGTCCACGACCTCCAGAACCCCGGGAACCCGAGCGGCAAGCCTCAACGCCAGGTCCTTCGTGCTCTTGCGGTCTGCCGTTCCGCTGAGCGTGGCCGTGCCCTCGGTGACGTCGACCTCGACGTCCGCGACCGACTCCTCACCGGCGAGCCGGATCGCGTCGATCACGTCGTCGCGCAGCTCCTCGTCGGTGCGGGCGATCGAGGACACCAGGTCTGCACGAGAGATGATGCCGGCGACCCGGCCCTCGTCGTCGACGACCGGGAGACGCTTCAGGCGCAGGCGGTCCATGGTCCTGACCGCGTCCGCGAGGCTCGCCGACGGCTCGACGGTCACGACGTGCCTGGTCATGACGGACTCGACGGTCGCGTGCTCCGGGAGCCCCGTGGCGCGTCCGCGCAGGACGAGCCCGAGAAGCGTCATCGTCGCGGGCCCGCCCCTGCCGGTCGTCGCCGGCGGGAACGCGACCCTCACCAGGTCGGCTTCCGAGACGATCCCGACGAGCTTCCCGCGGTCCACCACGGGGGCCGCGCTGATCCCATGCCGCGCCAGCCGGGCGGCGGCCGCGCGGATCGTCTCGCTCGGAGACACCGTCACGACCTCGCGGGTCATTGTTCCGCCGACCGTGCCTCTCTTCGTGACACGCCGCTCCTTCAATACTGCGGTCTTCATGTCGTCCCTCCCTTGTTCCTCCGTGATCTCGCTTACATAGGGTCCAACCGCCGGCGACGATCTTTATTCCAGTTGGAACTAATACGGACGTACCGCCGGGGTCTATCGTGGGCGGGCCACAGCGGAGACGCCCCGGCGGACAGGGAGGTGCGATGGACCACCACCACGAGACGCTTGTCGCGCTCGCGAAGCCCACACGGGAGCTGCGCGATAAGATCCCCGGCGTGTTCGACGGCTACCGCGCCCTGAGCGCGGCCGCGTTCACGGACGGGGCGCTCGATGCGAAGACGAAGGAGCTCATCGCGCTCGCCATCAGCGTCTCGAAGCAATGTGACGGCTGCATCGCGTCCCATGCCAGGGGCGCGGCCCGGCGAGGCGCCACGGCCGAGGAGGTCGCGGAGGCGCTGGGGGTGGTCATCCTGATGAACGGCGGGCCCGGGACCGTACACGCGCCGCGCGCGTACGAAGCGTTCGCCGAGTTCTCGAACGGAGGCTGATGGACGCCCGGCGGATCCCGAGCTGCATCCTGACTCCCAGGACGGACGAAGGCCCGTACTTCGTCGACGAGCGCCTCCTCCGGTCCGACATCCGCGGGGATGCGGGGCACGGCCCCCCAGAGGAAGGAGTGCGCCTGGTCCTGGAGCTACGCGCCGTGGAGGCGGGAGGCGACTGCCCGCCCGTCGAGGGCGCGCACGTGGACGTCTGGCACTGCAACGCGTACGGGACCTACTCCGACGAGCCGGCGGAGGACACCGTGGGCCGGACGTTCCTGCGCGGGTGCCAGGTGACCGACGCCGACGGAGGCGTCCGGTTCACGACGATCTTCCCCGGGTGGTATCCCGGCCGCGCGGTTCACGTGCATCTGAAGGTCCGGCTCCTCCGCGACGAGCAGGTGACCTACGACTTCACCACCCAGCTCTTCTTCGCCGAAGACGTCATCCACGAGATCCACACACGGCGCCCGCCGTACGAGGCGCGCGGCGCGCCGGAGATGGCGAACGCCGAGGACTACATCTACCGCGTGGACGGGCCCGCCCTCACGGTTCCCGTGGCGGAGAACGATGACGGCTACCGCGGCTCGATCGTGATCGGGCTCGACGGGCTGGGGGGCCCGGCGGGATAGTCCCGCGCCGAGCCCCCGCACCCGCTGGTACCGCTACCGGACGTTCGTCTGACCGCCGTCGACCGGGATCAGCTGGCCCGTGATGAAGCGTGACCCGTCCGAAGCCAGGAAGACCATGACCGGGCCGAGATCGCGGTCCGGGTCGCCGTACTTCTTGCCCATCGCGATCGACTCCTCGTTCTGCCACCGGTGCGCCTCCGCCTGCTCCGGCGTCAGCCGTGCGATCGCCTCGTCGTACATGGGCGTGGCGATGGCCGGAAGGATCGCGTTGACGCGCACGCCGTCCGATCCCCACGATGCTGCGGCCGTACGCGTCCACGAATGCACGGCCCCCTTGGACGCGGAGTAGGCAGGCGCGCTCGGCTCCGGCCTCAGGCCGGAGATCGACCCGAAGTTGACGATCGACCCTCCGTTGCCGCCGGCGCGCATCTCCTTGAACGCGGCCTGGTTCGTGAGCATCGTCCCGCGCACGTTGATCGAGAACATGCGGTCCCAGTCCTCGTCGGAGACGTCCACGGCGGAGTCGCTGCGCTGGATCGCCGCCGGGTGCGCCAGGACGTCGAGGCCCCCCATCTCTTCGACGGCCGCTGCGAACGCCTCCTCGACGCTCGCGCGATCCGCGACGTCGACGTGCCGGTACGTGGCCCGGCCCGGGCCCTCGGCATTCGCCTTCTCCACGACCTCCTGCCCCAGGTCGTCCGCGAGGTCCATGGCCGTGACCGTGGCACCCGCCTTGACGTAAGCACGAACGGTCGCGGCCCCCATCCCGCGCGCCGCGCCGGTGATGATGATCCTCTTCCCCTCGAGCTCCATCTGATGCCTCCTCTTCCTCTTCGTTGGCCTACACAGGTTCCAACCGCCGGGCAGGTGATATATTTCCAACTCGAATCAATAGCGCAGCCGTTCCGAGGGGGAGAGCAATGGCCGGACGAGGGGAACCGCCGAGGTTCAAGGCCCTGATGCGAGAGGTCGGGCGCGACAACTCCGCCAGCAGGGTCGTCGTGTCGGTCCTGCGCGCGGAGTCGAGGGCGGCCCAGATGCTCGAGCGCGCGCTCGCGCCGGCGGACCTGTCGCTCCCCCAGTTCAACGTGCTCATGGTCCTCGCGGCGACTCCCGGTGGGGAGCTGCCGCTGTACGAGCTAAACGCTCAGCTCGTCAGCTCGGCCCCCAACATGTCGTGGATCTCCAACCGGATGGAGGAACGCGGCCTCGTCCGTAAGAAGCGCGACGACGACGACCGCCGCGTGGTCCTGATCGCGTTGACGGAGAGCGGCTGGAAGGGCCTCGCCGGCGCGGCCCCCCTGGTGTTCGAGGCGGAGAGGCAACTGGTGGCCGGCTTCTCGCGCGCCGAGCTCACGACGCTCGGCAACCTCCTCGGCGGCCTGCTCGACGGCCGTTAGCGCTCGCGCCTGCCCACCTCGTCCTTCGGTCGATGCGTCCCGGGATCATCTCCTTCGCCTCCTTCTCTTCGCCGCTCCGGCGCGCGGGCGCGCCGGGGACGACGGGGCGTCTCGGTCGCCTCCTGCCGCCGGGACCGCCTCCGGACGTGTCGTGCGCTGGGGCTGCGCGCCGGGGGGTGCCGCGTCCTCACCGGACAAGCTTTCGAACGCGACGGCGACGGGGGCCGCAGTGAACACGGACGAGTACGTGCCGATGAGGATGCCGACGATCAGCGCGAGCGCGAAGTCGGTGAGCGTCTCTCCTCCGAGGAAGTAGAGGGCGACCAGGATGAACAGCGCGCCGAGGCCGGTGTTGATCGTGCGCGGCACCGTCTGGAGGCACGCCTCGTTCGCGACGCGCGCGAGGGGCTCTCTCGGGCGCAGGGCCCGCTGCTCGCGGATGCGGTCGAAGACGACGACGGAGTCGTTGATCGAGTACCCGATCACCGTAAGCAGCGCCGCGATGAAGACCCCGTCGACGTCTTTCCCGAGCCACGCGAAGATCCCGAGCAGGATCATCACGTCGTGGAAGAGCGCCACCACTGCCGACGCGCCGTAGGTCCATCGGAACCTCACCGCCAGATAGAGGAGCTGGGACCCGAGCCCGATCGCGAGAGCGGTCACGGCCTTGCGCCGCAGCTCGTCGCCGATCGTCGGCCCCACGAACTCGTCGCGCACCTCCGTCGCCGATCCGCCTACGGACTCGACTGCGGCAAGCACCTCGTCCTCGTCGGCGTCCGTGAGCTCTCCCGCGCGCACCGCGACGTTGCCCTCCCCCGTCTCCTGGACCACCGCGCGCGGCAGGCCGGCGTCGGCGAGCGCCGACCGCAGCCGGTCGAGGTCGACCGTCTCCGTCGTCTCGTACTCGATCAGCCGTCCGCCGGTGAAGTCGAGACCGAACGTCAGGCCGCGGGAGAACAGACCCGCCACCGCAACCACCAGGACGGCGCCAGAGATCGCGAACCAGAGCTTCGAATGGGACATGATGTCGATCCCGCTTTCGCCGAGCGAGCGCCGGAAGCGCCCGCCGACGTTGAGGCCCAGGAGGCGGGGCTGGGCGAGCCGGCGGCTGCGCAACGCGATCTCCACGAGAAGGCGGGTGACGACCAGCGCAGTGAACATCGAGACGGCCACACCGACGCTCAAGGTGATGCCGAACCCGCGCACCGCGCCGGCGGCGAAGTAGAAGAGGATCCCGGCGGCCAGGAGAGTCGTCGCGTTCGAGTCCGCGATCGCGCTCCACGCCTTCTTGAATCCCGTGAGCACCGCGGTGCGGACTTTCCTTCCCGCGGCGAACTCCTCCTTGCCGCGCTCGAACACCAGGACGTTCGCGTCGACCGCCATCCCGATCGCGAGGACGAATCCCGCTATCCCGGGAAGGGTGAGCGTGGCTCCGATCGTCAGGAGGACCGCGTACGAGAGCAGTCCGTAGACCAGCAGGGCGATCGCTGCGAGCACGCCGAGCAACCGGTAGTACGCGATGACGTACGCGATCGTGAGGAGCCCTCCGATGATGGCGGCCTCGACGCTGGCGCTGACCGCCGCGTCGCCGAGAGTCGGCCCCACGGTTCTCTGCTCGACCACCTCGACCGGGACCGGCAGCGCCCCCGCCCGGATCAGGAGCGCCAGGTCCTTGGCCTCCTGCTCCGTGAAGCCGCCGGTGATCGACGTCGGACCGCCGCTGATGCCCTCTCCGCACTGGATGCTGGGATCGACCTCGGGACTCGAGATGACCTTCTCGTCCAGGACGATCGCGACGCGGCGCTGCGGCGCACCCACCGGAGCGCACGCCGCCTCACCCGTCACGCGCTCCCAGCTCTCGGCCCCCTCGCCGCGGAACGAGACGCTGACGTACCACGTGGCACCCTCGGGAACCGCGTCGGCGTCGCCGACACCGTCGCCGGTGAGGGCCGGGGGCGCCAGGCGCAGGGAGGCCCCCGTGTCGTCGGGCAACACGATGCCGTCACCCGTCGCGTTGTTCCCGCGGCGCCGCTCCACGCCCTCGACTGCGTGGAAAGTGAGCTGTGCGGTGCGTCCGATGACCTCGAGCGCCTCCTCGGGGTCGGTGACACCCGGGAGCTCGATGATGATCCGGTCCGCCCCCGAGCTCTGCAGAGTCGGCTCGGACACTCCGAGCTGATCGACGCGACGCCGCAGGACCTCGAGGGTCCGCGTCATCGTCTCGCCGTCGACGTCTTGCTCCGGCGTATCCCGCGCTTCGAGGACGATCTGCGTACCGCCGCGCAGGTCGAGGCCCAACCGTGCGGGACGTGTTGCGACGACGCCGACGGCAGCGCCGACGATCGCGAGAACCGCGAGCGCGCGCCAAACGAGGTTCCGAGTCAATTAGCACCTCCGACACCGGCCGCGCCGGAGCGCGGCGTATCCGGCCTAGACGGGCAGCTCGTGCGGAGGCGCCCTGGTCGACATCGCGGAGGGAGCACGCGCGGCGGCTCCCGCCACGGGAAGCGACGGCAACGATCCCCACGAGGCAGACGGACGCGGCGGCGACGCCGCGGATCGCCACCCAATCGCATTCGAGGATCCGGATCGTGGATTGGCCCGCTCGAGCCGCTTGTCCTGGACCGTCGTCTTACCCGAGGCGACGTCGGCTTCCTCGACCGTCGGCGCAAGGATCCGTCCGGCAAGGGCTTCGCCGGCCGTCGCGACGCCGCCGTCGTGGGAGGCCGGCCAGCCGGGCGCGAAGACGACGGCGACTGCAACGAGGAGGGCGAGCTTCGGGCGCACGGTTTCCCTTCGGCCGGAGTCCGGCCACGATAACCCGCGCTCCCGGCCCTCTCGGCCGCCTGCTCGAAGACCGCTAGAGTCGCGCGACGCCAGTGGACGCCCAACCGACGACCCGAGCGCGGCACCGGCTGCAGTTCGGCTACTTCCTCGTCCCCGATGCCGGCGAGCCGCTGCTGGCGACGGCCCGGCGCGCGGAGAGCCTCGGCCTCGACTACGTCGGCGTACAGGACCACCCCTACCAGCGCCGCTATGCCGACACGTTCTCGCTCCTCGCGATGATCGCCGCGGGGACGACGACGCTGAAGGTCTTCCCCGACGTCGCCAACCTCCCGCTGCGCCCGCCGGCGGTGATGGCGAAGGCCGCCGCGACGATCGACGTGCTGAGCGGAGGGCGCTTCGAGCTCGGGCTCGGCGCCGGCTCGTTCTGGGACGCGATCGAGGCGTACGGGGGGCCGCGGCGTTCTCCGGGCGAGGCGCTGGCGGCTCTCGGCGAGGCGATCGAGGTCATCCGCAAGGTGTGGAGCGGCGAGCGGAACCTGCGCTTCGAGGGCGACCACTACCGCCTGGCGGGCGCTCGGTCCGGGCCGGTGCCGGCGCATCCGATCGGGATCTGGGTAGGCGCCTACGGCCCCCGCGCCCTCCGGCTGACGGCCCGGGTGGCGGACGGGTGGGTACCCTCCTTCCGGGGCGACCTCGCGCCGATCGCCGAGATGACCGCGCGGATCGACGACGAGCTGGCGGCCGCGGGACGCGACGCGGCGGGCTTTCGCAGGATCCTCAACGTCGCGGGCGAGATCACCGGCGGGGCGTCGAGCGGGCCGTTGCGGAGGCCGGTCGACCAGTGGGGCGACGAGCTCGCGGAGCTCGCTACCGATTACGGCTTCGACACCTTCGTCTTCTGGGGTGAGGGGACGGAGCAGCTCGAGCGCTTCGCGGGCGAGGTCGCACCTGCCGTGCGCGCACGCGTCGGCGATCATGCTGCCGGTCTTTGACCTCGTCGGGACCTTCGTCTTCGCGTCCAGTGGGGCGCTCGTCGCGCGCAAGGCGCGGCTGGACCTCTTCGGCGCGTTCGTGCTGTCGCTGGCGGCGGGAACCGCCGGCGGGGTGATCCGCGACGTCCTGGTGGGCTTCACTCCCCCGGTTGCGTTGACGGAGTGGCGCTACCCCGTGACGGCCGCGGCCGCGACGGCCGCGGTGTCGCTTCGAGGCGAGTTCCTCGAGACGCGTCTGAAGCGTCCGATCACGATGCTCGACGCGCTGGGCCTCGGCCTCTTCGCCACCACGGGCACCTGGCGCGCACTCGACGCGTCGCTGCCGGTCGTGACCGCGCTCTTCGTCGGAGTCGTCACCGCGGTGGGCGGCGGCATCGTGCGCGACGTACTCGTGGCGCGTGTCCCGGTCGTGCTCCACCGCGAGATCTACGCGGTCGCCGCGGCTGCGGCCTCGGGCCTCGTGATCACCGCCGACGTGCTGGAGGTCGAGCGAGCGGTCGCGGGCGTGGCCGCCGTAGCGGTCACCGCGACGCTGCGCCTCGTCGCGTCGTACAAGCAGTGGAACGTGCCGAAGATATGACGGGGGCCGCGCGGCCCCCTACCTGACGACGACCGCGGTGACCATCCCGAACATCCCGTCCGGCCCCTCGGCGTGGTTGAGGACGTGGCAGTGGAACGCCCACGTCCCCGGCTCGGTCGCCTCGACGAGGACGTCCACGCGTTCGCCGGGGGCGACCAGGACCGTGTCCTCCATGTGCGGCCGCGGCAACAGATGGCCGTCCTTCGCCACGACCTTCTGCGGCATGCCGTGGAGGTGCATCGGGTGGATCTGCAGCCCCTCGTTCATGTACCGGATGCGGAACGTCTCTCCTCGCTCGACGGCGATCGGAGCGGTCGCGGGGAACCCCTTTCCGTTCATCGTGAACCCGAGGGGGCCGTCGTTCAGCACCATCGTCACGTCCTCGTCGACCGCGGCCTCCGCGGGATCGGGGACGATCAACGCGCCCAGCAGGCCCATCGGGACCTGCTTCTGCGCGTTGAAGTGCGAGTGGTACATGTTCGACCCGGTATTGCGGATCGTGAACTCGTACGTGAAGGATTCCCCGGGTAGGACCGCGCGCTGGCTCATCACGGGGACGCCGTCCATGCGCGCCGGCACCGTCATGCCGTGGAAGTGGATCGTCGTCGGCTCGGACAGCCGGTTCGTCAGCACGATGCGGACGCGGTCGCCGAGTTCCGCACGGATCGTCGGACCGGGCACGATCCCGTTGTACGCGTACGCAGGCTTGACCTCCCCGGGCGAGACCTCCCATCGGGTCTCGTCCGCGGTCAGCTCGAACACCTTCACGCCGTCCACGACGTGCGGGCGCAGGTCCGTGCCCCCGGTGCCGCGCGTCTCGGCCGGGAACGAGCGCGTGACCGCGGCGTCGTGGCGCGCCATCTCCCGCGCGGACATCCCTCCGTGCGCGGGTGCTGCGCTCGCCCCCGCGGAGCCCCCGCCCCCGGTGACTACGAGCGTGCCGGTCATCCCGCCGTCCGCGTGGCCGGTGACCTCGCATATGTACGTGTACTGGCCGGCCTTCAGGTCCGGGACGCTCAACGTCGCGCTCTCGCCGGGCGGGATCATCGGCGTGGCAGGACCACCCTCGATGGCGAAGTTGTGCTCGGTGGCGCCCACGTTCACGACCTCGAACGTCGCCGGTCCCGCCGGCGCCTCCAGGCGCTCCGGCTTGATGAAGAGGTCGCCGAGCTCGACGCGGATCGGCTCGACGCCCGTAGCGGCCCCGGCGGGGGCCGCGGCCGGAGACGACGCGGAGTCGAACGCCGCCATCGATATCAGGCCCACGCCGAACGCGATCACGACGAAGAACCCCGCGACCGGCCACACCAGCATGACGCGGGCGCGGTCGGAGAGGCCGTCAGCCAAGGAACGCCTCGGAAGGCAGGCGCGCGGGCACGTCGCCCGACGCGCGCTCGAACGCCAGGACCTGGTACTCCGCCGCACCGCTCGGGGACTCCACGCGGACGACGTCGCCGCTGTTGCGTCCGAGGAGAGCCGCCCCCAGCGGAGACGCGACCGAGACCCAGTCGCTCCGGGCCCGCGATCCGGCGTTGCCGTCGACGAGGACGTAGCGCTCGGGCTCGCCGTCCGCGGCGCGGATCGTCACGACGTCTCCGACCTCGATCGCCTCGGTGTCGAAGGGGTCGTCGTCGATCAGGCGCGCGTCCCGGAGCGCCTCCACGATGCCGTCCCGCTCGCGCGACAGCTCCGCGAGCATCGCCGTCGTCTCGGCGGGAGAGTCACCTTCCCACTGGTCTTCCAGCGACTTGATGCGCGCGTTCAGCTCCGAGGCGCGGGCCTCGAGCGAGCGCTTCATGAAATTGGTCATCCGCGTTGCTTCCACTGGTGCTCCTTCGGATCGATGGGTGATTCCAACGTCAGGGCGGGGCGTCACCGCCCGCTCGGGTTCAGGGGGAAGCCAGGCGAAGCGGCGGGAACCCGAGCGGACGGGACACAACTAAGGGCCGGACTTCGCTCTCCTCGAGCGCGAGGTGATCGTCCAGAAGGCCCCCAAGGTGATGGACCACACGGAGGTCGACGCACCCGGCCTCGGCCGCGAGCACGAGCCCTCCGATCAGCGACGTGATCGTGATGTGCTCCTCGAGCGCCCTGATCACGACCTTCGGCGTGGGACGAACGGCGCGGAACACCCACTGCTCCTCGTCCCGGAAGAGCCCCGCGCCGGTCGTGTCGAAGAACTCCAGGAACTCGCTCACGACGTCGCGGGAGCCCGACGGCGTTGCGTTCCGCAGCGCTAGCGCCTGTGCCCCCGCCGCGGCCCGGCGCTCCGCGAGCGCCTCCCACGAGCGGCCGCACCACATCCCCTCGGTGGCAGAGGCGAGGTCAGGCGACGGAGACATCGCGTTCGCACCTCACCTCTTGCCTCGAGCCGTCGCCGTCGAAGAGCTCGGCAGGCTGGTCGCTTCTGAGGATGATCCCGAACTCGCCGCGGCGGCGGCTCTCGCGCACGACCGCGTTGACGGTCCCGTAGACGAGCTGCAGCTCGGCCCCCTCGAGACGCAACCCGTCGGCAATGCCGGTGAGGAAACGCCGCGCGTCCCTGGCGACGCGGGACGGGCCGCCCGAACGGAGGGCGCGGGCGACGACGACCCGGCGCGAGTACGGCAGAACGCGCCGCAGCTGCGCGACGGTCTCGGGGGGCAGCGCGTCGTCTTCGAGCACCACGAACACGTCGATGGCGCCCTCGCCGGCGGTCCCCCATCGCACGACCTCAGGGCGGGGAAGGCCGCGGCGGACCTCGGACAGCGCCAGCGGCCATGCCGCCGGCCCGAGCACCAGCGGCGTGACGAGCCACGGAAGCCCGTCGAACCCCCGCCGCTTCATCACGCGGGAGAGACCGACGGCCTGCAACACCCACGCCAGGGCCACTCCCGAAGCCGTCACCACGGTCACAGCGCTCTCCGATCTCGTGCGAACGAACGATGGGTCGAGGTAATCACCCGCTGATGTGGAGTACCAGTCGTGGTAAGCATGGCTAATGTCATCGACCGCTCAGCCCCGTGGCATCGCGTCGGGGATCGACGACCTCGACCAGATCCTCGGGGGGCTCCTCGCCGGCGACAACGTCGTGTGGGTGACGGACGAGCGCGACCTCTTCGTGCAGGTGGAGCGCCTGATGCTGTCGGCCACACCCCCCGGCGAGAGGGCCGTGCACGTCTCGTGCGTGGAGAGCAAGGCACAGGTGCACGCCCGGCTCGGCAAGGAGGTCGTCGTGATCGACGCTCGCGCCCGATCGCGTCTGTCGGATCCGATCCTCCTCGAGCAGACGATCGTCACCGAGGCGAAGAACGGCGCCACGCGCATCGTCATCGACGGCCTCGCTCCGCTCGCGCGCCAGTGGGGACTCGAGCGCGCGGTCGCGTTCTTCAGGAGGGTGTGTCCCCGGCTGTTCGACCTCGGCGCGATCGCGTACTGGCGCGTCAGCCGCACCAAGCTCGGCAACGCCGCCATCGACGACATCCGCAAGGTGACGCAGTGCGTGTTCGAGCTCAGCCCCAAGCAGCTGCGGATCGTCAAGGCCGAGGGCCACTCCGCGCTGGTCCAGGGCCGGCTGTTCCGTGTCTCCGTGGACGACGACGCGATCCACCTGCACGCGGAGCGCGCGCTCGGGCGGCTCGCCGAGGGCCTGCGCGCGGTGCGGTCGGAACGGAACCTCAGCCAGGCGGACCTCGCGCGCCTGGCCGAGGTGTCGCCCAGCGCGGTCTCCCAGGCGGAGGGGGGGCTGCGGGGGCTCTCGCTCGACACCTTGCTGACGCTGACGGGCGCCCTCGGCATCGGCCTCGACTCCCTGCTGCAGAACGAGGACCGTCCCGACTACGTCCTCGCCCGCCGCGCGCGCGGCGCGGAGCTCGGCGAGAGCAGGTTCCTGCTCGACGATCCCGCGGCGGGGCTCAGGGTGTACCTGGTGAACCTCGCGGCGGGCGAGCAGGGGTCACCGCCCGTCGGCCACAAGGGCACCGAGCTGCTGCTCGTCGCGCGCGGGTTGGTCCTCGTGGACCTCGGCGACTCCTCCCCCGCGATGCGCGCCGGCGACGCGGTCCTCGCGGCCAAGGTGCCGATCCTCAGCTGGCGCAACCTGTCACCCGACGCGTCGGTGCTGTTCTGGATCCTGCGCGACTGAGCGCGCTCAGCGCCGTATGCGGAGCCGCCCCTTCGCGCGTGTGAGGCGCCAGCTCGCGCTCGAAGCCCGGGAGCGGTCGCCGAACTCGCCGTGAGCGGCCAGGTCACCCTCGACGGGGTCGTACAGGTTGCCGGCGCGGCCCCCTTCGATACGACGGTCGGTGAGCTGCGCGTCGACGCCCGTGCGCGCGAGATAGCGGTCGAGCAGCCCCGGGACCACCCGGTTCGCGACGATCGCGCGGACCGTCGGCCACGCCACCCAGTGCTCCCGCTTGGGGTGCTCCGCCGCCCACACGATCGCGCCGGCCGCGACCTCCGGCTGGAAGATCGGCGGCACCGGCTGGGGATGGCGGTCGAGCGACGTCTTGACCCAGTGGAACTGCGGCGTGTTCAGCGCGGGCAGCTGCACGATCGTGACGCGCACGCGGCTCTTGGCGTGCGCGAGCTCGCAGCGCAGGGACTCGGTGAAGCCCTCGACGGCGTGCTTCGCGCCGCAGTAGGCGGACTGCAACGGGATCGCCCTGTACGCGAGCGCGGACCCGACCTGCACGATCACGCCGGCGTCGCGCGCCCGCATGCGGCGCAACGCCGCCATGGTCCCGTGGACGTAGCCGAGGTACGTGACCTCCGTGACCCGCCTGAAGTCCGACGCGGACACGTCCACGAACGGAGCGAAGACCGAGGCCATCGCGTTGTTGACCCAGACGTCGATCGGGCCCAGCTCGCCCTCGATCCGCTCGGCGGCGGCCTCGACGGCGGCGGCGTCCGCGACGTCGACGGAGAGGCCGAGCCCCCGCGCCCCGCAGGCCTGGATCTCCCGCTCGGTCGCCTCCAGGCGGCCCCTCCCGCGGGCGAGCACGGCCACCGAGTCACCCCGCGCCGCAAACGCGCGGGCCGCCGCGCGCCCGACGCCGGCGGAACCTCCGGTCACGACGACGACGCGGCTCACGACCCCCGCCCGCGGCTCTCGTTAGCGCCGCTAAAGGCGGTCACGCAGCGTCGGCTCCGGGTTCGGGAACGGCTCGCAGCGCCGCCTCCGTCGCGTCCGGCAGGAACCAGCGCCGGGGCGAGATCAGGTCGTGCATGGCCTCCGGCCCCCACGATCCGGGATCGTACGCGACGACGGGAGGCGGTGCGGCGAGCGGCTCCGCGACGAGGTCCCAGGTCCGTTCGATCCCGTCGGGTCTGGTGAAGAGCGTCCGGTCGCCGATGAGCGCGTCGTGCAGGAGACGTTCGTACGCCTCGACCAGCTTCGATCCGAACGTCGACCCGTAGGAGAAGTCCATCCGTGCCGGAGCGAGCTCGACGAACGGCCCGGGGGCCTTGGCGAGGAAGTGCAGCGACACGCTCTCGTGGCTGCCGAGCTCGATCGTCAGGTGGTTGCGCGCTCCCGCCGCGGGCGCGCCGTCGAATATCGAGCGCGGCGGCGACCGGAACGCGAGCGTGATCGTCTGCCTGCTCTGCGCGAGCCGCTTGCCGGTCCGCAGGAAGAAAGGCACGCCCGCCCACCTCCAGTTGTCGACTTGCACGCGTGCCGCGACGAAGGTCTCGGTGTCGGAGCGCGGGTCGACACCCTCGAGGGCGCGGTACCCGGCGAACTGCCCGCGCACCACGTCGTCCGCCTTCAGCGGCACCATCGCGTCGAAGACCTTCACCCGCTCGTCGATCAGCGCCTTCGGCGCGAGGCTCGCCGGCGGCTCCATCGCGACGACGCTCAACACCTGGAGCAGGTGGGTCACGAGCATGTCCTTGAGCGCGCCGGTCCCCTCGTAGAACGCCGCGCGCGTGCCGATGCCGAGCTCCTCGGGGACGTCGATCTGCACGTGGTCGATGTGGTCGCGGTTCCACACGGGCTCGAACATCCCGTTCGCGAAGCGCAGGGCGAGGATGTTCTGCACCGACTCCTTCCCCAGGAAGTGGTCGATCCGGTACACCTGCGTCTCGTCGAGGACCCGTGACACGATCCGCGACAGCTCGCCGAAAGACGCACGGTCCGACCCGAACGGCTTCTCGTACACGACGCGCGCCCGCTGCGTCAGGCCGCTCGATCCGAGGCCTTCGGTGATCGTGCCGAACGCAGACGGGGGCACCGCGAGGTAGAAGAGGCGCCGCGCTTCCCCGCCGACCTCCGCCTCGGCCTTCGCCACCGCGTCGGCCAGAGCGCCGGCGGTCGCGGCCGAGAACTCGGCGGGTACGTACGTGAGCCGGCCGGCGAACCGGGCCCATTCGTCTCCGTGCGCGGCGCACTTGCAGAACTCGTCGACCGCGCCGTATGCGAAGTCGCGGAACTCGGCGTCGGTCAGGGGGCTGCGGGACGTCCCGACGATCGCGAAGCGATCGGGCAGCAGTCCCTCCTGATAGAGGTGGAAGAGGGCCGGCAGCAACTTCCTCCGCGCGAGGTCGCCGTTCGCGCCGAATACGACGATCACGTGCGGCTCGGGCCGCGGGGCCTCCCTCACGCGGCATCCCCATCCGCGGCGCGCACCGCATGCCCGCCGAACTCCGCGCGCAGCGCGGCGAGCACCTTGTTCGCGAACGCGTCGGGCTGCCGCGACGCGAACCGCGCGAACAGCGCGGCCGCCAGCCCGGGAAGGGGAACCGCGGTGCGGACGCCCTCCTCGAGCGCCCACCGGCCCTCGCCGGAGTCCTCGACCCACCCGGTGACGCGTTCGAGACCCGGGTCCTTCGCGAGCGCCGCCGCGGCGAGGTCCAGCAGCCAGGACCGCACCACGCTCCCGTGCCGCCACAGCTCCGCTACCCCCGCGACGTCGAAGTCGAAGTCGCTCGCGCGCAGCAGCTCGAAGCCCTCCGCGTACGCCTGCATGAGCGCGTACTCGATGCCGTTGTGGACCATCTTCGCGAAGTGCCCTGCTCCCGGCGGGCCCACGTGCGCGTATCCGCCTTCGGGGGCGAGCGTCCGCAGCGCGGGCTCGATCGAGGCGAACGCCTTTGGCGAGCCTCCGACCATCAGCGTGTAGCCGTTGTCGAGCCCCCAGATCCCGCCCGACGTCCCCGCGTCGACGAGCTCGACGCCCCGCTGCGCCAGCGACGCGTGACGGGCGACGGTCTCGGAGTAGCGGGAGTTGCCCCCGTCGACCACGACGTCCCCGGGCGCCAGCGAGCGGGCGACTTCGACGATCGTCGTGTCGGTGACCGGACCGGCCGGGACCATCACCCAGACCGCCCGCGGCGCGTCCAGCGCGGCGACGAGAGCCTCGAGGGACCGCGCCGCGACCGCGCCCTCCCCTTGCAGGCGCGCCACCGCCTCGGGGTCGACGTCGAACACGACTACCTCGTGGCCCCCGCGCAGCAGGCGCCGGACCATGTTCGACCCCATCCTGCCGAGCCCCACCATGCCGATGCGCAACGCCGCCCCCTACCGCGCCGGCTTCGTCTTCAGCAGCGCGGTGATCTCGTCGAACGAGGCGGAGAACTTCTCCAGCCCCTGCCGCTCGATCGTCTCCACGACGTCGTCGAAGTCGACGCCGGCAGCGCCGAGGGAGGCCAGGACGGCCTCGGCCTCCGCGACGTCCGCGTCGGAGAACCCGTCGCCGGGGTCGCCGTGGTCGGCGGCCGCGCGCAGCGTCTCGAGCGGCATCGTGTTCACCGTTCGGGGAGCGACGAGCGCGTCTACGTACATCGTGTCCGGGTAGGCGGGGTCCTTCACGCCCGTGCTCGCCCACAGCGGACGCTGCACGTTCGCTCCGCGCCGGGCGAGGGCGCGCCACCGCTCCCACGAGAAGACCTCCTGGAAGACTCCGTAGGCGACGCGGGCGTTCGCGATCCCGGCCCTGCCGCGCAGCTCGGGTGCGGACGAGCCGAGGCGCGCGTCCACCTCGGTGTCCACGCGCGATACGAAGAACGACGCGACCGAGTGGACGCGGGACGGGTCCCCGCCCGCCTCGAGGAGCCGCTCGAGGCCGACGACGTAACGCTCGGCGACGTCGCGGTACCGCTCCAGCGAGAAGATCAGCGTGACGTTGATGGAGACGCCTTCGGCCGTCAGGTCCTCGAACGCGCTGGCGCCGGCAGCCGTGGCGGGCACCTTCACGAGGAGGTTGTCGCGGTCCACGCGCTTCACCCATGCACGGGCCTCCGC
>DASZDG010000094.1:0-14607 GCA_035942255.1 Actinomycetota bacterium
GCGTATCCGTCCATCACGGGCCCGGTCGTGTCCCTGTACCACGTAATGCGCTCGACGAGGTCGCGACGTCCTGCAACGACACCGGCCATCAGGTCTCCGTGGCCGCCGAGGTACTTGGTGGCGCTGCAGATGGAGAGGTCGGCCCCCCAACGAAGCGCAGAGAAGTTCGGTGGCGGTGCGAACGAGGTGTCCATGGTCACGACGACGTCGCCCCCGACGATCGCCCGAACCTCGGATACGTCGATCAGGTACATGTGCGGCGACGACGGCATCTCGAGGTGCACGCACGATAGGCGGTCGCTCAGAGCCGCGAGCTCGTTCAGAAAGGCCTCGGGGTCGCGGATCGACAGCTCGTGCACGACGACTCCCAGCTTCGGGAGGATGTGGTGGAACACGTTCCGCACCTGTCGGTAGGACTCCGCCGGAAGGAGCACCTCCATCCCCGGCTCGAGAAGCGTCATGAACGTGGTGAAGTGCGCGGCCATCCCGGAGGCGAAGACGAGCGAACGCTCTGCAGAGAAGACCTCGCTCAGGCGGTGCTCGACGTCCAGCCACGTGGGGTTGCTGTAGCGCGCGTACCTTCCGGCGGGCACGGTCTTCTCATGGAGCCCCTGGACGACCTCCTCGGAGGTCTCAAAGAAGTAGGAGGCGCTTTGGTAGATCGGCCCCTCGATGCTGTTCCGGTATTCGTCCGGTCTGCGCTTTCTCAAATCGGCCTACCCTCGTCACGATCAATCCCCGATGTACCGGCGCGGCACTCGGCTTCTTATGCCCGCCACGACGTCGTAGTTGTTAGTCCCCCAGCGCTCGGCAAGCGTCTCCGCCGCCAGGGAAGCCCCCTTCTGGGCGCCCAACAGGACGGCTTCGTCCCCCAACCCGCAGCGAACCCCCTCCGGAACCAGGATCACACACTGATCCATGAAGACGCTTCCGATCACCGGGGTCTCACGGCCGTCGAACAACACGGTGTTGACTTGGAGCGGCGACCTGCGGAATCCGTCTGCGTAGCCCGCCGCGAGGGTCGCGACCGTTCGAGCTTCCTCCGCGACGTACAGCCATCCGTATCCGACGCCGTCGCCGGGCTCGGCGTCCTTGACGTTCGTCACCGTCGCCTTCCACGACAGGATGGGGCCCATGTCGGTGAGCAGCGGCGTGTGCTCGGACGGGGCGAGACCGTATGCCGCCACTCCCAGCCTGACCATGCCCATGCGGCTCTCGGGCAGGCGTATCGTCGCCGGGGAGTTCGCCGTGTGGAGCAGCGGGCGCAGCCCGCGAGCCGACGCAACGCGGGCACACTCAAGAAACTGCTTCAGCTGGTCGCCGGCAACGCGCGTGTCCTCCAGATCCGCTCCCATGAAGTGCGTCGCGAGCCCCACGATCGACTCCTCCGCGGCGGGGAGCACGTCGTCCAGCAGCCCGGAGAAGCTCCTCGGCCTGACGCCGGAACGCGACATCCCCGTGTCGACCTCGACGTGAATCCGGGGGGCGCGGCCGTAGCGTCGTGCAGCGGCGAGCGCGGATTGGAATTGATCCACCCGCCAGGCGAAGAAATCGACGCCGTTCGCGACGCAGTATTCGATCTCGTCCGGATCGAGTGCGCACATGATCAAGATCGGGACGGGGACGTCCTCGTGGAGCAGCTCCTGCGCTTCCCCGATCGTCGCGACACCGAGCATCGAGATACCCGCGCGTACCGCTTCCTTGGCGATGCGGCGCATGCCGTGGCCGTAAGCGTTCGCCTTCACGACTAGCAGGCAGGAAGTCCCGGCAGCCTCCTGCAAACGCCCCAGGTTCGTACGGAACTGGGGCAGGTCGACCTCGCACCAGGTCGAGCGATATGTTCCATCCACCACGTCGGGGGCCCCCGTCGGTAAGGCGGCCGCCTAAGGATGTAAGGGCCGCGTGCTCAGCTGTCGATTCTCCCCGCGTTCACTGCGCGGCGTCCAAGAAGGATCGTTTCCGCTCCTCGAAGGTGCCGGGGCCACCCACCGTGCGCACCAACTTCGACTGGAACGCGCGCAGGACGTCTGCGGCGGCGCGAGTGTCGTTCGCTTCGCTCAGGTACTCGAACCGCCTGGCGTAGTCGTCGATGGTCTCGCCGTCGAAGAAGATCGTCGCCTTCCCTCGTGTGAACCCAATGTCGCCTTGCTGTATCTCGACCAAGACGCAATCTCGTGAGTAGAGGATGAAGTCCTCATGATACTTCGGTGCCAGCAGGTCGAGTATGTGCAACGCGACGCCGACGTCGATGTCGCGGTGGCTCTCGATGACGGACCACAGAGCGAGGACGTCCTCGTCACGCCGCAACAGGGCAGCCTCGACGAGGAATATCCGAGATATCCGGCCCTGGTCTTCCGTGAAGCGCTTGTTGGCTTCCAGGTAAGGCTTTCGCGTCGGCCAGAGGGCTAGATCCCGGATTATGTCCGTGGCGACCACCGGCATGTCGCGCTCGGCTTTACGGCAGTAGTCCATCAGGAAGATCTGCGCCCATCGCACGCGATCGCCGAAAAGACTGATCCTCGCCCGCCGGAGGTCGGCGAGCTGGGCTTCGAAATCACCCGAAACCGATTTGAACAACGATTGCATGATCGCCGAGTTCCGTGCGCCGGTGCGTCTGGGGAAGACGATGCGGCTCCTGCGAAGGCCGAACAGGACCAGTCCCGCGATCACGAGGGCCTCGAGGATCGCCAGACCCGCCCACAGCAGATGGTCCGGCGCGCGGTCTTCGCCGTTGACCGTCAACGCGGTGATGACGGCCGCCGCCGCGGAGACGACGGCAGCAGCACTCCCGATCCACGCCGCCACATCGTGGTTCTGTCTGTCGGGCATCCCACTCCGTCCCCGGGCCGCGTCGTCTGGCAACCTATACCGAGGCGACGCGCGAATGGCGGGGCCGCCGGGAGAGGAGCACGTGACTGCTGTTGCCGACTTCGTCCTGCGCGGAGGTCGTGTGGTGGACCCTGCGAGCGGGCTCGACGGCGTACGAGACGTCGCCGTCACCGGATCGCGGATCACAGCGGTGTCCGAGGAACCCGCCGGCGCGCGCCGCGTCGTCGACGTCTCCGGGATGGTCGTCGCTCCGGGTGCCATCGACCTGCACAGCCACTCGTGCACGCTCGCCGATCACCGTCTGCAGGCGACCGACGGCGTGACTACCGTCCTCGAGCTCGAAGGTGGAGCCAGCCCGGTCGCCCGCGCGTACGCCCACGCGTCGGCGCGGGGAAGGCCGCTCAACTACGGGTTCTCCGCCTCCTGGGCCATGGCGCGCATGCGCACGTTGACCGGACACGATCCCGGCGGGCACATACACGGCCTGCTGGCGCACATAGGCGACGCGGGGTGGCAACGACCCGCGTCGGAGCAAGAGGTGACGAAGATTCTGGACGCCGTCGAGACCGATGTTCGGGACGGCGCCCTCGGCATCGGCGTGCTAGTCGGCTATGCCCCCGGAACCTCACCCGACGAGTACCTGGCGGTCGCCCGCGCGGCAGCGCGCCACGGGGTGCCGACGTTCACGCACGCTCGTGAGCTGGTCGAGGTCCTGCCGGAGGCGGCCGTCGACGGAGCGGAAGAGATCGTCCGCGCAGCGGGCTTGACCGGAGCGCACATGCACTACTGCCACATAAACAGCACCTCCGGGCGCCACATCGACCGCGTCCTCCGCCTGGTCGAAAGGGCTCGCAGCGAAGGATCCCGCGTCACCACGGAGGCCTATCCGTACGGGGCGGGCATGACGAGCATCGGCGCGGCCTTCCTCTCTCCCGAGCACCTGCGCCGGCGAGGCATGTCGCCGGAAGCAATCCGTTACATCCCGACGGGTGAACGGGTCGCGAACGACGAGCGGCTGCGCGAGCTTCGCGACCACGACCCCGGCGGTCTCGCGATCGTCGAGTCGCTGGACGAAGACGATCCGCGCGACCGGTCGTTGCTGCTGAAGGGCCTCGCGTTCGCGCAGTCGGCGGTCGCGAGCGATGCGATCCCGCTCACGTGGCTCGGACCTCCCGACGAGACCGCGTGGCCGCTGCCGCCCCACGCGGTGACCCATCCGCGCACTGCGGGGACGTTCTCGCGGGCGTTGCGCGTCCTCACCGGAGAGTTGGGCCTGACTCTTCTCGAAGCGGTCGATCGCACGTCCTACACCCCTGCGAGGATCCTCGGAGACTCCGTTCCCGCGATGAGATCGAAGGGTCGCGTCCAGGCTTCGTGTGACGCCGACCTCGTCGTCTTCGATCCCGACGAGATCGTCGACCGAGCAACTTATGAAGCAAGCACTCGCTCCTCCGCCGGCATCCGCCACGTCCTCGTGAACGGCGAGTTCGTCGTGGCCGACGGTGAGCTGGACACCAGCGCCCTGCCCGGCCGGCCCGTGCGCACGAGTGGAGCGTCATGAGAGCGACGGTCGCGGCCGCGGCGTGTTTGATCCTGCTGTCCGGGTGCGCGCAGGACCGCGACGCTCAGGCGCCGCGCCCGACGCCCGCGGCGGAGCCAGAGTTCGTCAACGGCGGCGAGTGCCCGGCGAGCCGGCACGACGAGCTCCCGCCGGACGCGGGCTGCGTCAGCTCGGTGACAGAGGCCGGCGAGAGGCTGCTCGTGTACGCGTTGGTAGACGCCGAGGACAAGCCGCGGTCGTGGTGGATGCGGTTCTCCTCCGGCGGCGACAGCGTCGGCCAGAGGCTGAGGGCAGGCCACGTCACGAGCTACCCGCGTGCCGTCGGCGTCACGGACCTGGACGACGACGGCCGCCGGGAGTGGTGGGTCAAGGTCGTTGACTACGCGAGCCACGGCGCGCCCTGGGCCGGGTTGAACGTCTTCCTGTTCGAAGGAGACGGGCTGTCGCCGGTGACGTACGAGGGCCGGCCGTTGGCGGTCGATTTCGGCGGCATCTCGAGGCTCGGCGAAGGCGCGGCCTGCCGCGGCGGGGACCTCGTCGTGCTGCGGGTGTGGGCGCTGGATCGCCAGAACACGCGCTGGCGCGTATCCGAGCGCACGTACGACCTGGAGGGGACCCGGGCGCGGCTGGTCGATCGGGAACAGCGCCTGCTGGTGGTCGACTCGTACACGGACCCCGACCTCGTGCGGAACTACAGGGTCCAATGCGACGGCTCGACGTTCACGCCGTTCGGTTGAGCGGGCGAGACGCCTGCTAGCCGAGGAAAGCTCGGACGAGGCGCAGCCATTCGGCGGGATGCTCCTCAGCCGGATAGTGGCCGCACTCCGCGATCACGCGGCCCTCGACGGAGCGGGCTACGTGAGCGAACGACGCCTCGACGCCCGAGCCGATCGCGCGATCACCTCCTATAGCGAGAACGGGGACGTCCAGCGGCACCTTCGCAAGGGCGCGGTGGTAGGCGGCGTCTTGCTCGGCGGCACGGTAGAGGGCGAGGCCCCCAGCGAGCGCGGTCTCCGACCGGTAGGCCGACAGGTAGACCTCGCGCGTCTGCGCGTCGATCGCGTCCGGGCGCGCGGCGAGGTCCCAGAAGTAGCCGTAGTACTCACGCTCGTGCCCCCGTACCAGCAGCTCGGGGAGACCGGGGAGGCGGTGGAACCCGCCGTGCCACGTGGGGTACGTCCCGCCCGCAAGGCCGTCCGGCTCGACCCGGAACCCGGGCAGCAGCTCCTCCTCCGCGACGAGCGCGTCGACGCGGTCGCGGGCGATCGCCGCGACGACGTACGCGACGGACCCTCCCCAGTCGTGACCGGCGAGCGCGAACCGTTCGACACCGATCGCATCCACGACGCGTAGCACGACCTCTGCGAGGGCTCTCGTGCTGTAGTCGCCTCCCCTGTTGGTCGACGCGCCGAAGCCCGGAAGATCGACGGCGATCACGCGACGGTCGCGCGCGAGCCCGGGGATCACGTGGCGCCACCGCCACCACGTCTCCGGCCATCCGTGGAGGAGCAGCAGGGCCGGCCCCTCCCCGGCGGACGCCACGTTGATCGTGTCGCCGCCGGCGGAGACCCGCTCCTCGACGACGTCCGGCGGCGTCACTCCTCGCAGCTGCGGCGCTCGTCGCGGCCCTGGCCGTCGACGCACCGGTCCCGGCCGTTGCCGGCGAGCAACCGGTCGTTCCCGGCTCCGGCGCGCAACACGTCCGGACCGCCGCGTCCGTACAGGACGTCCTTCCCCGCGCGCCCGACCAGGAGGTCGAAGAAGCGGCCCCCGAACAGCGAGTCGTTGCCCGGGCCTCCGTCCACCAGCTGGTCCTCGATGCCGGCCACGAAGCGGCGGTCCTTGCCGCCACCGGCGTCCAACCCGTCCCGGCCCGCCTCGCCGAAGAGGCTGTCGGGGCCGGCCCTCCCGAGGAGGACGTCGTCGCCCTTGCCGCCGAGCAGCACGTCGTAACCCGCGCCGCCGATCAACCCGTCCGCGCCGTCGCCGCCGTAGACGACGTCGTTGCCCCCCAGGCCGTCGATCTCGTCGGCGCCGCCGAAGCCGCAGAGGAGGTCGTTCGCCGGCGTGCCGTCCAGGAAGTCGTCGCCGTCGTGGCCGTGGTTCGTGCACGGCTCGTCGCCGCCCGGCAGCAGCCGTGACAGGAACATGTTGTGTGAGCCGGGCTCGTCCGCGCTCATCCGCAGCGCGTCCGGCGTCGTCGGGAAGTTCGCCGACTCCGCGTATCCGGCGACGACGACGTGCTCGCCGTCGATCTCGACGTCGCGCGCGAGCTCGTAGCTCGTCCCGCCGAGGTGGGTCGAGTAGACGAGCTCGCTCCCGGTCGCGTCGAGGTGCGTCACGACGGTGTCCCCGAACGGGTCGAGGCGCGCCCACCGCGACGAGCGGTCCGAGAACACGGGGCCGGGGTCGAACGCGTCGTCGGTGACGGGGTAGCCGATCGATCCCGAGCCGGTCACGTACACACTCCCGTCCTCGAGCGGCTCGAGCGCGCTCAGCTCGTCGCCGTCCTCGCCGCCGAGGAACGTCGCGTACTCGATCGACTCGCCGTTCGGGCCCAGCCTCACGACGAACCCGTCCTCGTCGGTCCGATCCTGCTTCCCGATGGAGGTGTCGAACGCTCCCGCGGTGACGGGGAAGTCCACGGAGCGCGTGTTCCCGACGAGGTAGACGCGGCCCGACGCGTCCACCTCCACGTCGGACGCGCCGTCCACGCCCCTCCCTCCGAGGACCGTAGAGAACACGAGGTCGCTGCCGTCCGGTGACAGCTTCGACACGAACGCGTTCGCCCGGCGCGGGTACCCGAGCTCCTGGTGCGTCGTGGGGAAGTCCTTCGAGAACGTGACGCCGGTCACGTAGACCGCGCCGGAGCCGTCCACGTCGAGCGTCGGGTCTCCGGTCAGCTCCACGCCGCGCTCACCATCGCGGCCCCCGAGGTACGTGGAGAACACGAGCTGCGATCCGTCGGGGCTCAGCTTCGTGACGAACGCGTCGTACCCGCCGGGGCGGTCGGTCTCGTACGCGCCGTCCGTGACGGGGAACGCCTTGGAGAACGTGTACCCGGTCACGTATACGTTGCCGGCCGCGTCGACCTCGACGTCGGTGCCTCCGTCGGGAAGCTGGCCGCCGAGGTAGGTGGCCCACACGAGGCGTCCGTCGGGATCGAGCTTCGCGACGAACGCGTCGTCCTCCCCGCCGTAGGTCTCGCCGGCGACTCCGGGCGTCGTGACGAGGTCCTCGTACGCGTAGCCGGTGACGTACGCGTAGCCGGCGTCGTCCACCGCGAGCCCCTGCGCGAACACCGATCCCTCGACGAACGTCGAGTAGACGATGGCGCCCGAGGGGTCGACCTTCGTGACCGGCGCGACCGGCCAGTCCCGCCTCCGGTTCTCGGGGGCCACGTCGGTGAACGGGTAGTCGCGCGACGCCGTCGAGCCCGTCAGGTAGGCGTTCCCCGCCGCGTCGACCTCGACCTCCGAGCCCATCTCCTCCGCGTCCTCGCCGCCGAGGTACGTGGAGTAGACGAGCTGCGTCGGGGCCGGCTGCGCGCGCCCGAGCGGGGCGGCCCCCCGGGCCCCCGGGGCGGCGAGCGCGACCGTTATCGCTGCGACAGCCACCAGGCGGCGCGACCACTTCATCGGGCGACCATGATGCAACGACTGCGTACATAGGGCCGCAGACCCGTCGTCGTCGGACGGAGGAGCCGCCGTCGAGGCGGCGAAGGTATCCAGTGGCGGCCGCATCCACGCTCGATCTAGGAGACGCTCATGTCGCGAAAGATCACCGCCCTGGTGCTGCTTGCCCTCGCCGCCGGGCTCGTCTCGGCGCCCGCTCAGGCGAAGAAGCCGGTCCCACCCACCACCTACTACATCAGCTGGGCAGGCGACTGCGCCGGCGCCGGGTACCTCGCGACGAAGGCCTCTCCGAACCCCGACGCCTGCGCGCTGTTCTTCCCCGAGCTGGGGAGCTCCTACTCCTTTGGCGCCCTCGACGGTCTTCCGTTCGCGCTCGACGCCGGGAAGCCGCTCGCGGTCGACTTCTCGCTGAGCCACGTCGCTTCAGTTGCGGCGAAGTTCGACGTGACCGTCTCCGGTCAGGTCAACGGGAAGGACACGGAGATCGCGGCCGGATCCACGACCGTCGTGGCCGCGGGGCCGGGCTCGACCCCGGTCCACCTGGACCTCGAGCCGGACGCCGCCCTTCACAGGGGCAAAGTCACCATGCTGAGCCTGACGGTCACTTGGAGCGAGGGCGTCACCTACTCGCAGATGCAGCTCGAAGGGGGCGACGCCACGCTCGTGCTGAGCCGGCTCAAGTAGCACCGGGCGCCGGCGCCGGAGGAAAGCGACCGGCCGGGGTCGAACCTCACCCCCATGATCTCTCTGCGAATCTCCTCGAAGGCCCTCGTCGGCTCGCTCATCGCGCTCGCGTCCCTGCTGCCCGCGCTCCCGGCGACGGCGCAGTCGGGTGACGGGCCGGCCAAGTGCGTGCGTGGCAAGGCCGCGGGCTACCCCTGCAAGGACATCGACCTCCTCGCCCACGTCACGATCAGCGCCGCGGACGGCGGGGGCGTGGCGGACGTGTGGGGCTGGGTCGACCCGGAGACCAAGAAGGAGTACGCGATCCTCGCCGGCAAGGGAGGGGCCAGGTTCTTCGACGTCACCAAGCCGACGGAGCCGCTCTACCTCGGCCGGATGCTCGGCAAGCCGGACAACACGCTGATCTGGCACGAGATCGAGATCCTCAACGACCACGCGTACATGGTGTGCGACCTGTCCCCCTGCGGGCTGCAGATCTTCGACCTCTCCCGGCTGCGCGGCGTGGAGTCCGCTCTGCCCCTGTGGCGGCCGGACGTCGTCTACCCCCTGGGGATCTCGCACTCGATCGCCTCGAACCCGGACACCAACCACATCTTCCTGAACGGTCCCGGATACGCGCTCGGGACACCCCTCATCTTCGACGTCAGCGTGCCGCTCGTGCCCGTCCCCGTAGGCGCCATGGCCGACGACGGCTACACGCACGACTCGCTCTGCCCGACGTACAAGGGCGTCGACAAGGCCTACAAGGGCCACGAGATCTGCTTCAACTTCAACGAGGACTCGGTGACGATCTACGACGTCACGGCGAACCCGCTCCAGCCCGAGCAGCTCGCCCGCGCGACCTACGAGGGCGCGGATTACACGCACTCGGGGGCCCTGACGAAGGACCAGTCGTACCTGATCTCGACGGACGAGGGCGACGAGATGGCGAACCTGCACCCGTCGACGCTCTACATCTGGGACGTCCGCAAGCTCACGAAGCCGAAGCTGATCGGCAAGTTCGTCGCCAACTCGATGTCGGTGGACCACAACGTCTATTCCGAGGAGGACGCGCTGTACCACGCGAACTACACGAACGGCTTCCGCATCCTCGACCTCAAGGACGCGTCGAAGGGGAAGCTGAAGGAGGTCGCGTGGTTCGACACGGTGCCGCTGTCGGACGCCACCGACTACGACGGCGCGTGGGCCGCGTACCCCTACCTGCCGTCGGGCAACATCATCGTGGGCGACATGAACGGGGGCATGTTCATCCTGCGCCCGCACGACGACGTGTACCGCTCGCTGGGAGTCAAGCGCCGCTAAGCGTAATAGCGGGGACCCCTTTCTTCGTCCCAGGAGCCTCGCTCAGCGGGGCTATCGGGACGAAGTTCGTGTGTCCCGCCCCAAACACTGGCTGTCTGTCCGCCTAGCCGTCCGGGTCCGCGACACGGCGCAGGCGCACGTCGAGCCGCCGCGGGCGCGGGGGCTGCAGGTCCGCCCGCTCGACCACGACCGTGAACGTCTTCGGTACCCAGTCGTCGGTGCACCCGCCGCCCTGTCCGGGGTCCTCGGCGTAGACCCGCACGACCACGCGCTTGCGCTCCCGGCGGAGCCTCAGGTCGAGCAGGCGCGTGGGACACGAGCTCGACTGCCCTGTCCCCGCGAGGATCGCGACCTTCTTGCCGAACCGCACGCGCGGGGGCGCTCCCTCCTGCTCAAAGCGATCCCAGAGGCGCCGCAGCTTCTCGCGGCCCCCGGCGACGCCGCCCCATTCGGTCGTCTGGGGGCCGCGCTTCTGGACGTCCCTGCGGACGAACTGGAGGGGCTCCGACTTCGCGGCGACCGGGGGCACGAGCGCGACCAGCAGGGCCGTTATGACTGCAGCGCACGTGCGGCCCGAGTAGCTCCTCATCGAACCGCCATCGTACCGACGAAGCCGCGCCGTCCTACGGGACCTGCCGGGGGGCAGAGGAAGCCTGAGCGCAGACGAGCGAGCCTTGCGCGTCCTCGAAGGTCTGCTCGGGGAGGAGAGCGCGCAGCGTCCCGGACGTACCCGGCGCTTTGATCCTGAAAGCGCCGGCATGAACAGTGCCGGTTGCGTGGTCCACCCAGTCCTCGTCCTGGGGCAGCCGCTCCTCCGCGTAGCGCTGGAGACGGATCTCGGAGTCGTTGCGGCAGGCAGCCGCGGAGGACGACACCCTTCCCCGGGCGATGCCGTTCTCGAACGTAAGCGCCACGGCAGACGAGGCGATGCGGTCGGTGTCCGGGCCCCCGGCCGCGTGCTTGAGCGCGTATCCGCGCACGACGGAGCCCTCGAGGTTGTTGAAGATCAGGGACATGAAGTCCACGAAGTTGAACATCAGCGTGCACGGCGTGGGCCCGACCTCCTCGACCGCGCCCGGCGTTCCCTGCGCGCAGTTGGCGTAGTGGTGGTGGGCTCCCATGAGGTGGCCTATCTCGTGACCAACGATCTTCGCAGTGCCGTTCTTGTAGAAGAGCCCGTCGAAGCCCTCGTACGGAAGGTCCTCGCCCACCGCGAACGCGCGCTGCGGGTACCTGACGCCGCCGATGCAATCGGCGCGTCCCGCCGCCTCGGGGATGTTCTTCGCGGTCAGGACGTAGACGGCGTCGGCGTCGGCCGGCCGCGCGCCGAGCGTCCACTTCTTGGCGTCTTCGAGGAGAACCATCGAGTCGCTCTTGGACCGCGACGTGTCGGTGGCGGGCTCCTCAGGCTCGAACGCGACCTCCTCGAACCGGTAGTCCAGTGAGATGTCCAGCGGCGCGTACGCCTCTGCGGTCTTCGTCATGACCTCGTGTCCCCGCTCGATCGGGACGCCGTCGAGCAGGACGAGGACGTCGAGCGAGATCGTCTGACCATCGTCGTTCACGTTCCGGACGGCGACGCCGTCGGGAACGGGCTGGCCGCAGTCCTCGGCGTCGTCGATCCGCGTCGGGAGGGGCGGCCCGGCGCCCGCGAGAGGAGCCATGAGCGCGACGGCAAGGACCCCACAGAGGAGGGAGATCGCCGTCCCCGTGCGTCGTCCGCCGTACATCCTCCATGAGTCTTCGACGCGGCGGGCCGATCGCCTTCCCGAGCTACTGCCAGGCCCCCAGGATCGCTCCCATCGCCGCGAGCCCGACGGTGTAGTAGGCGCCGAAGAGCGCGCTGAGCACCGGGGACTTCTGCTCGTAGACGCCGTTCATGAACGTCGCGGCCGCGACGAAGCCCACGCCGGCGACGATGCCCACGACCACGCCGTCCCCCACGTCGGGGTCGGGGGCGAGCGTCAGGACGAGCGCGAGCGTCAGCGCGCTCAGCAGCGACGCGACCGCGCCGTACGCCATCTCACCGCCGGGGGCCTCGGTCCGGATCTCTTCAGGCGTCATGCCCATCGCCCGGAGCCAGGTGTCACGGAAGACGACGCCGTACCAGAGTGCACCGAGAGCCTGGTGGGCGACGGTCGCGGCGAGCACGGCGAGCCAGTTGACGTCCAGGTCCATCCGAGACCTCCTTGGCGGAAGGCGCGTTCCGGCCCCAACGGTACCGGGAAGGGGGTGTTCGCTACAGGGTCTTGAGCGGAGCCGAAGCAGCCTGGGCGCAGACGATCCCGCCCTGCGCGTCCTCGAAGGACTGCTCGGGATAGAAGGCGCGCAGCTGCCCGGAGGCGCCGGGGGCGTTGATCTTGAACTTGCCGTTGCGGACGCGCCCGGTCGCGACGTCCGCCCATTCCTGGTCCACGAACTCCAGCTCGTCCGTGTACCGCTGGAGACGTATCTCCGCCCGGCCGCGGCAAGTCGCCGCGGACGACGACACGGTCCCGCGGGCCACGCCGCTCTCGAACGTGAACGTCACGGACGACGAGGCGATCCGGTCGGCGTCGGGCCCGGCGGTCGCGAACTGAGCGGCATGCCCCCGCACGACGGAGCCCTCGAGGTTGTTGAAGATCAAGGACATGAAATCCACGAAGTTGGTCATCAGCGAGCACGGCGTGGGGCCGCCCTCCTCGACCGCGCCGGGGCTCCCCTCCGCGCAGTTCGCGTAGTGGTGGTGCGCGCCCATGAGGTGGCCGATCTCGTGACCGGCGATCTTGGCCGTCCCGTTCTTGTAGAAGAGCCCAGCGAGGTCCTCGTAGCGGTAGTCCTCCCCGACCGCGAAGGCGCGGCCCGGGTACCTGACGCCACCGATGCAGTCGGCGCGTCCGGCCGCGTCCGAGAGGTCTTTCGTCGTCAGCAGGTAGACGACGTCGGTGTCCGCCGGCCGCTCGCCGAACGTCCACTTCTTGATCTCCGCGAGGAGACGCGTCGACGTGCTTGCGGGCGGCGACGTCTCCGTCTCGGGCTCCTCGGGCTCGAAGGCGACGTGCTCGAACCGGTAGTCGAGGGAGATGTCGAGCGGGGCATATGCCTCGGAGGTCTTCTTCATCACCTCGTGCCCGCGCTCGACCGGCACGCCGTCGAGGAGGACAAGGACGTCGAGTGAGATCGGCTGCCCGTCGTCGTTGACGCCGGGCACGGCGACGCCGTCGGGAACCGGCTCGAGGCAGTCCTCCGCGTCGTCGACGAGAGGCACTGCCGCCGAGCCGGCGGACGCGAAGGGTGCTGCGAGCGCGATCGCGAGGGCCCCGCCTACCAGGGAGATCGCTATGCCCGCGCGCCTCTTGCCGCCCATGCCCTGAGACTTCGCCGCGGGGGCTTGACATCCCTGCGCGGGACCGGAGATGGCGAAGCCCTGACGGCGGGCGTCGCTAGGGCATCGCCTCGAGGTCGTACACGATCGGGCTCGGCAGCTCGCGTGACACCGACGGCGAGCCCCCGGGAAGGTCGACCTCCCACAGCCGGCCGGAGTGGTCCGCGCCGTAAGCGGTGCCGTCGACGATCGCGGTCACGTTCGGCTCCCAGCGGGCGAACCGGCCACGCGTCCGGAGCCTCAGGTCGAGCACGCGGCTCCGGTCGGGATAGCTCACGAACATCACGAGACGGCTGTCGGAGAGCCACAGCACGTCCGCGTCGCGCTCGCCGGTGCCGAGGGAGCGCAGCCGCACGCGGCCGGAGCGGACGTCGACCGTGTAGATGCGCGACGGCTTCTCGTCCATCTTCTCCCACCGCGGGTACGCGATGCCTGCGAGGCGCGTCCCGTCGGGGCTCAGCGCGAGCTCGGTCGAGAACCGGCCGGGGAGCCGCGTCACGTATGCCGCCGTGCCCGCGTCGAGCGTCACCTGCCTCAGCCGCCGCCCCCAACGCCCTTCCTGCAGATACGCGTATCCGTCGCGGAACGTCGCCGCGCGCGCGGTGCCCTCGTAGGCCCTCTCGACGTCGTCGCCGCGGACGAGGAACACCACGCCCCTCGCCTCGGGCTCGCCGGAGTTCGTCACGAACACCGCCGCGGTCCCGCCGTCCGGCGACATGCAGTGAAGCTCCACGACGTGCAGCCCTCCCCGCCGGGCGATCGGGAGCTCGACCGTTCGCACGACGTCCAGAGAGTCCACGTCTCGCACGAACAGCACCGGGCGCGCCGGGTAGTCGCGCCCGACCTCCAGCAGCCGCGCGTTCCCGCGGCAGCCGTCGACGTGCGTGACGTCCAGGTCCCCCTCGCCGTATCCGACGGTCCGCCCCTGCGCGTCGAGGAGCATCGTCTGCGTGTCGCCGAAGCTCCCGCCCGCGATCATCCGCACGGGGCCGTCGCTGGTCGGCGCGGGCAGAGGAGACGCGCCCTCACGCAACGTCTCGGGCGACACCTGGCTGCACAGGTTCGAGGCCCAGACGCCGTCGCGGTCCCGAACGTACAGGTAGATGCCGTACTGCTCTCCGGGCGCGGTCTCGAGGCCGCAGCTCGCTCCGGAAAGCGGCGCGTGGACCTCGACGGTGTCACCGGGGTCGCCGAGCTCGCCCTTGTGCTCCTCGTCGAGGACGAACGTGTAG
>DASZDG010000095.1:0-45832 GCA_035942255.1 Actinomycetota bacterium
TATCTCCACTGTCCTGTACAAGCCTCGCGCGGCCCCCGCGGGTTAGAAGTCCACGCGACAGGACCCCCGGGGGCCGGGGGTCCTGAGGCCTTGTGGAAGCGGCTAACGGGGGCGGCGGGGGACCGTCTCGTCGTAGTGGACGTCCTCCTTGACCTGCGACGTGCGGAGCCTCTCGATCGTCCACCGGACCGTCGGCGAGAAGCTCGTCGCGTCGACGCCGTAGGTCCGCTGGGCGACCATGTTGTTCACGATGCGCACGCGGGCCTGGTCGAGCTTGTGGAGCTTGATCCCCGACCCGCGGTGCAGCTCCTTGTCGAGGTCCAGCAGGTCGTTCTCGCCGGAGGTCTCGGGGCCCACGATGTAGTTCCCGATGATGTCGACGTCGACGTCGGTCGCCTCCTGGACGAGGATCCCGTTCAGCCCGTCGACCAGCTCGAGCGCCCCCCGCTCGATCTTGATCTCGTTCCCGCGGACCTCGACGAGGCCCCTCTCGGTCGTCCAGTGGTTGTCGTCGAAGGCGTTGAACACGTCGATGGCGATCCCCGAGCCGACGAGCGTGTTCCCGGTCAAGTGCACCTTCGTGAAGTGGACGTGGGGGCAGTTCAGGTTCTTGTCCGTCTCCGAAGCGGCGGTGCGGTCGTCGGCCGTGTGGGCCCGGTCGTAGTACCGGAGCGCCCACGAGTGGCCGGAGTGGATCTCGTTGTCCGAGATGAAGACCTCGTGGTACCGGCGCGTGTGGTCGACGTGGCCCTGCTCGGTCGGGATTCCCTCGTAGGTCGCGTGGTGGTCGTGGCTGGCGCCGTCGTAGCTCGACCCGTGGTGATGGCCGTGAAGCTTCACGTCGACGTAGCCGTAGATGGTGTTGTGCCGGAACCGCGCGCCGTGGAAGCCGTCGAACTGGACGGCCTTCACGTTCGGCCGCTTGACCAGCGTCTCCTGCGTGCCGACGACGTTGCGCTCGAACACGCCGTTGAAGTGGCGCAGCTGCCCGACGACGCGGAACTCGTTGTGCCCGATGTAGCCCGACGTGGCGGGGCCGGTGCGCTCGACGTTCTGGTTCACGCGCAGGTCCCCGACGGTGTTGTTCTCGACCCTGACGCCCCGGCCGATCCAGTCGAGGATCATCTGCCCGTAGACCCGGTTGTCGCGGATCGTCACCCAGACGTTCGTGTTGCGGATGATCAGCGAGGGCAGGTCCCAGTCCGAGATCACGTACGGGTTCTCGGCCGTCCCGTTCCCGGAGCGGACCCCGTGAGCGGCGTCGAAGTCCGCCGCCGACTCGATGACGATCGCCTCCCGCGGGTCGGGCTCCCGGTCTGCCGCGACCGCCGGGGTCGCGATCGAAGCGGCGGTCCCAATGACTACCGCCAGGAGGATCGACCCGAACGTCCGTCTGCGTACGCCGCCGCTAGCCTGCATCGCTGCCTCCTCGTCGCCGGACCGCCCCGCCCTGCCCGGCGGGGTGAAACTGGGTACGAGCACGAGGCCCGGTCCGGGGATGGGGACCGAGCCTCGTGTCGTTCTTCTTCGTCTACGGACGGGGGACCTTCCTGGTAACAGGCCCTCCGGGGGATTTTCCTGCCTTGCTAGGGGTTCTGCCGGGGTGCGTTGGGGACCGACGAGTCCCAGTAGACGCTCTGGCCCACGTCGGAGGTCACGAGCTCGGAGATCGTCCACTGCACGGTCTTCGTGAACCGCGACGCCT
Organism: Actinomycetota bacterium; assembly: GCA_035942255.1. Taxonomy (GTDB): domain Bacteria; phylum Actinomycetota; class CADDZG01; order CADDZG01; family WHSQ01; genus JALZEG01. Next base: position 1,706 of record DASZDG010000095.1, read on the forward strand.
TGATGCCGAAGGCCGTGTGCGAGATCGCGTTGCCCGACAGGAAGATGTCGGCCTTGTTGACCTGCCACAGGTTGATCCCGGCGACGGACTCGGTGCTCTCCTTCATCGACGTGACCTGGTCGGTCGTCTCGATCCCCGTGACGACGTTGTTGAAGATCTTCATCGTCACGTCGGTCGCCTGGGCGACGTCGATCCCGTGACGGGCCCCGAACATCGTCGCGTCCTGCGAGGGCTGGAGGGCGATCTTGTTATCGCGGATCTCGAACAGGCCGCGGGCGGTGTCCTTGTGGCGCTCGTCCTTGGCGTTGAAGACGTCGACGTAGAGGCCGGAGCCGATCAGCTCGTTGTCGTGCATGAACACCCGCGTGTAGTGGATGTGCGGGTCGTTCAGCGACTCCTCGGTCTCGGATGCCGCGGTGCGGTCGTTCGCCGAGTGGTTGGTGTCGAGGTACGCCAGCGCGTAGAGGGAGTCCGCGTAGATCTTGTTGCCGTAGATGTGGACCTGGTGGTAGCGCACGGTGTGGTCGACCATGGAGTGGTGGTGCGACTCCGGCGACTTGCCGTGGTAGTGGCTGGGGGCCGTGAAGCCCGAGCTGTGGTGGTGCCCGTGGATCCGGGCGTCCATGTAGCCGTAGATCGTGTTGTTGCGGAACACCGAGCCGTTGAAGCCGTCGAAGTTCACAGCGCGGGTGTCGAAGAACGGGATGCGCATCTGGTCCTTCGAGCCGACCACGTTGTTCTGGAAGACGCCGTCGAAGTGCCGGAGCTGGCCGACCACGTCGAACGTGTTGTTCTCGATGACGCCGCTGGTCGGGTCACCCGTGCGGGTGCGGTTCTGGTTCACGCGCAGGTCGCCGACGTCGTTGTTCCGGACCTCGATCCCGCCGCCGATCCAGTCGAGCGTGAGGTTGTCGATCACGTTGTCGGTGATGACGACGTAGGCGTCGGTGTCCTTGATCTCGACGAAGTCGACGTCCCAGCCCGAGATCACGTACGGGTCACGGGCGGTGCCCGTGCCGGTCCGTACTCCGTTGGCGGGGTTGAAGTCCTTCATGTCGTCGATGAAGATGGAGTCGCGGGTCTGCTTCGGGCGGTCGCTCGCGCCGGCCGCCGACGCGGCGGTGGGGAACAGCATCACCATCAGCAGGATCGCCACCACTCCTGCCAGGCCTGTCCTTCGGATCGTCACGGACCGCATCTCCTCCTCCTTCTTTCCGGTGCCCTGATCGCCGCATGCCCCTTTTGATGTCCTTTGGGGCGTTCTAACTCCGTCTACGCCCGGGCCTCCGAGAGGTAACCGGGCGAGTAGGGTGACGCCAGCGCGGGGGAGCCCCGGGACCTGCTTCCGGGGCTGAGAGGGCCGTACGGCCGACCCCATGAACCTGATCAGGCCAGTACCTGCGAAGGGAGACGCACGTGGCGACTGCCGTGGAGCGGACGGACCCCGTCCCCGGTTGGGGGATCGACCCCGTCCCGCCGGATCACCGCACCCTCTCGGGGTTCGACCTAGCCGTCCTGTGGGGCGACCTCGGGATCGGCCTTCTCGTCCTCGTCACCGGGGCGCTGCTCGTGCCGGGGCTCGGGTTCGCCGCGGCGACCGCGGCGATCGTCCTCGGGTCGGTGATAGGTGTCTCCCTGCTGGCGCTGGCGGGCGCAGCGGGGGCGGAGCACGGCGTTACGTCGATGGTGCTCTTCCGTCCCGTCCTCGGCGTGAGGGGGTCGTGGATCCCGAGCGCGCTGAACGCGCTCCAGCTCGTCGGGTGGACCGCCGTCGAGCTGTGGGCGATGTCGTTCGTCGCGGACCTCGTCTCCGAGCGCGTCTTCGGGTGGTCGTCACGGCCGTTGTGGCTCGCGGTCGCCGCGGTCACGTGCACCGGCCTCGCGCTGTGGGGGCCGCACGGTGTGACGAGGGTGTGGATGGAGCGGTTCGCCGCGTGGATGATCGGTGCCATCTGCGTCGTCGTGACGATCGCGGTCGCGCTCAGCGGGGGCCTCGCCGACGCGCTCGCGCGTCCCGGCTCCGGCGGTTTCCCGACGTTCGGCCTCGCGCTCGACCTCGTGATCGCCATGCCGGTGTCGTGGCTCCCGCTCGTCGCGGACTACACGCGCTTCGCTCGCCGGCCGCGGACCGCGTTCGGGGGCACGTTCGGCGGGTACCTCCTCGCGAACGTCTGGCTCTACATGCTGGGCGTGCTGCTCGTGCTCGGCGCGGACGCCGCGCCCACGCCCGCGGGGATCGCCACCGGCATCCTCGCCGTCGCCGGCGGCTCGCTCGCCGGAGTCATCTTCCTCGCGGGGTTGCTGGCGGGTGAGACCGACGAGGCGTTCGCGGACATCTATTCGGGCGCGCTCAGCGTCCGGAACATCTTCCCCCGCGTCCCGCACGCGGCCGCGACGATCGGCATCGCCGCGATCTCGTTCCTCCTCGCGGCGTGGCTGACGATGGAGCGCTACGAGAGCTTCCTGTTCCTCCTCGGCTCGGTCTTCATCCCGCTCTTCGGCATCCTGATCGCCGACCACTTCGTCAACCGCCGCCGCAGGATCGCAGTCGACGCCCTCTACGAGAGAGAGGGGGAGTACTGGTACCGGGGAGGCGTGCGGGCCGCGGCGCTGCTCCCGTGGGCGGCCGGGTTCGTGCTGTACCACTGGATCGCGCCGACCGGCCCCGGGTGGTGGCTCGAGTGGAGCGAGAGCCTGTTCGGGACGCCGCTGTCGGCCCGGTTCCCGTGGCTGAGCGCGTCCCTGCCCTCTTTCGCGATCGCTTTCGTGGGGACCCTGGCGATGGGCCGGGCGGCCGACCCCCCTCCGACTATCATGGCCCCACCTCACGACGCCACGAGAGAAGGAAGCGCATGAAGATCGAAGCGACGTGCGACACGTGTGAGCGGACGTTCTTGCTCAGCCAGATCGGCCCCGACTCGGACGCGCCGGGCCGCTGCCCCTTCTGTGGAGCCCGTTTCGCGCGCCACTACTCGACCGTGCTCACCGAGACCGTACGCGAGGCCGAGGACGCGGCCCAGAGGTTCTCGGCGATCCTCGGACGGCTCCAGTCGATGGAGACCGGCTTCGACATCCACTTCGAGCGCATGCTGAAGTCCCTCGACGACTCCGTGCGCGCCCACGCGCAGCCCACCGCCTGACGAGCTCCTTGACTGCTGCCACTCGCGGCGTCCTGGTAGTCACGGACGACCCCTCGCTCGGGCGCGAGGCGGAGCTCGCGTTCCCTTCGGACTTCGACGTCGTGACGGTTCCCGACGCGCGCGCGGCGTGGCAGGAGCTGCAGGTGTGGACCCCCGCGGCGCTCGTCGTGGACCTCCTCGCGGGAAGCGCGGGCGGGTTCGCGCTCGGCAGCGACATGGCGCAGGAAGCGCGTCTTCGCGACGTGCCGATGCTCATGCTGCTCGACCGCCATCAAGACGAATGGCTCGCGCGCCAGGCCGGCGCGGACGCCACGCGGACCAAGCCGATCGACCCCTTCGACCTCGTCGCGACCACCCTCGATCTGGTGGGGGGCAACGCGAAGTAGCAGGTCAGCGCTATTGCGCCCTGTAAATTACATGCTTAGAATCACAACAATGTGATTCGGGGGCATCTTCCGGAGCACGATGCAGGTGCGAGTGGCGCAATGGTCCGCGGATGGCGCGTGGACGAATGGATCAACGCTCCGGCATCGCGAACCGGAAACGCCTCTCGAATCCCCACGGGGAGGAAGAGAGGAAAGGTCGGGGGCATGCAGCGCATCACAACGAAGCTTCTTCAACCTGTCGAGTGGCAGACCCACGCGCGCTGCAGCGAGGTCGATCCCGAGATCTTCTTCCCGGAGCGCGGCGGTTCGTCGAAGGCCGCGCGCGCGGTGTGCTCGCAGTGCGAGGTGCGCGCGCAGTGTCTCGAGTACGCGTTGAACAACAAGGAGCAGTTCGGGATCTGGGGTGGGACGTCCGAGCGCGAGCGTCGCCGTCTGCGCAAGGAACGCACGTTGCGGAGGTTGCGCGCGGCGTCCTGATCTCGTCCTCCCGCGTACATCGAGTGCGCGCTGGCACCGGATGTGCGACGACGCAGCGCGTGCACGGCGCGCTGCGTCGTCGTGGAAATGCTTGCACCTTCGTGAGCAATCGTGCCTAATAGTTAGTGAATGCGCGCGCAGACGCGCATTTGCTGTGTGCGGTGACGGTTGTAGTTGCAGATCCGGATGGCGCGAGAGGCGATCATGCGGATGGGGATGACGGGACCGAACGGTCTCGTCCGAAGCAAGAACGGAGGTGCCGGGGTTGGCAGCAAAGAAGACGACAGGTAGGAAGAAGTCGACGGGACGCAAGTCGACGGGCGCCCGCAAGACGACTGCGCGGTCCACCGGGACGCGCAAGTCGACGGGAGCTCGGAAGTCGACCGGTACGCGCAAGACGACCGGCCGGAAGAAGACCACCGGACGGAAGTCGACCGGCACGAAGAAGACCACCGGTCGCAAGAAGACCACCGGTCGCAAGACGACCACCGGTCGCAAGAAGACCACCGGTCGCAAGACCACCGGTCGCAAGAAGACGACCGGTCGCAAGACGACGGGTCGCAAGAAGACCACCGGTCTAAAGACGACCGGCCGGAAGAAGACCACCGGTCGCAAGACCACGGGTCGCAAGAAGACCACCGGTCGCAAGACCACGGGCGCGAAGAAGTCGACGGGCCGCAAGACCACCGGCCGCAAGAAGGCCACGGGCCGCAAGTCGACGGGAGCGAAGAAGTCCACCGGGCGCAAGTCCACCGGACGCAGGTCAAGCTCCCGCTAGCGCAGCCTCCAGCGAGCGGCCCGGCCTCAGCAAGAGCCGGGCCGCTTCCGCGCCCGGGTCCGGGAGGTACCGCTCCGGCGGGACCCCGACGAGCTCCGTCCCCTCGACCGCCGCGCCGCCGTCGGCCGCGAGCGCGGCCACGACTTCGTAGGTCCGGTCGACGCCGCTGACACCGGGACGCGTGAGGTTCATCGATACCTGCGCGCGGCCCCCACCGAGGTCGAGCCCCAGCGCGCGGACGCCGGCGAGGCCGGGATGCGACCGCACGTCGCTCGCGATTCGCCGCGCCACCGCGAGGTCGCAGCGCAACCACACGTTGAACGCGATGAGCACGTCGCGCGCGCCGACGCAGACGACACCGCGGCGAGGATCGATCGTCCGCGGTCCGAAGTCCGGGGGGCCGACGCGCTGGATCAACCCGTCGAGGCCCCCGCGTCGCAGATCCGGCAGGTTGGCGCACTCGGGCCTCGTCGCCGCGTAGCCGTAGAGGTACACGGGAAGCCTCGATCCTGACGCGATCGCGGCCCCCGCGGAGCGCGCGACCGCGGCTACCTCCGCGCCGGGCGCGCCGTCCACCACGAAAGGACACACGTCCAGCACGCCGAGGCGCGGGTGGACGCCCGCGTGCACCGTGAGGTCGATCTCGAGCGCGGCCTCGGCGAGCGCGGCCATGGCGTCGACGAGGGTTCCGGGGGCCGCGGCCGCGGTGATCACGGTCCGGTTGTGCACCGGGTCGGAGTGAACGTCGGCAACGCGCGCACCGGCGCGTGCGACGGCGTCGGCGAGACGGGCGATCAGCTCCGCGTCCCGGCCCTCGGAAACGTTCGGTACCGCTACCAGCGACACCGGCGAACGGGAGCATCCGGAGGGCGCATAGCGCGCTACCGTAGAGGAGATGACCGAGTACGGGTACACCGTCGAGGTGCCGCAGGGATACGACGAGGCCGTCGTGAGGGCGCGGATGGCGTTGCGGGCGCACGGATTCTCGATCCTCAGCGAGATGCACGTCGGCGGGATGCTCGGGCCCGAAGCTGGCTCGGAGCGGCAGTACCTCTTCATGGGTATCTGGAACGGCGCCATGAGCGAGCGCAGGCTCGACCAGGAGCTGCAGGTCGCCGTCCACCTCCCCTGCAACGTCGTGGTGCAGGAGACGGGGCCGGCGGCCATTGTCGCGGCGCTCGATCCTGCCGACACCGTCGGCGAAGCGGGCGCGGAGGACGCGGGGGCGTCCGCCGGCGTGGTCGAGGAGGCGCGCGGCGCCCTCGCCCTCGTCCTGCAGACGATCGCCGGTCCTTCTTAGATGGCCCGGTCGAAGGGCCTGCGGCCGATCGTCGACGGCTTCCTCGAGCGCCTCGACGAGGTCGTCGAGCGGAGCGCCGACGCCATATGGCAGGTCGTCCCGTCGTACGAGAGGTCCGGCGACCTGCTGCTGGACGACGTGCGGCAGTCGGTGAGGGAGAACGTCGAGACCCTGGCGCGCGTGCTGAGCGCGGGGCGCACGATCAAGCCGGAAGAGCTGGAGGGCATCGAACGCACGGGAGCGCGCCGTGCCGAGGCGGGCATCCCGCTGGACGACGTGCTCCACGCGTACCGGACGGTGTCGCGCGTGTGCTGGGACGTGCTCGCGGACGAGTGCAGGAAGTACGAGGGCGAAGCGCTCGAGCCGGCGATCGAGCTCGCCGAGGCGGTCCTCGCGTACACCGACGGGATATCGACCTCGGTCGCGGAGGCGTACGCGCGGGCGCAGAGGGCGATCGTGCGGGAGCAGGAGGGGGCGCGCCGCGAGTTCCTCGCGGACGTCCTCTACGGCACCGACGCGGCGCCGGAGGACATCCTCGCCCGCGCGCACAGCTTCGGCTACGACCTGTCGCTCAGCTACGTCGCGCTCGTCGGCTGCGGCCCCCCCGACGACGGCCGCAAGGAGGCGACTGTGTTAGCGGCGGCCGCGAGCATCGCGTCGTTCGTGAGCGCCGACCCGATCGTCCTGCAGAAGGCGGAGCAGACGATCGCGTTGCTCCCCGCCGAGCCGTTCGCGGAGCCGGGGGTCGCGCCGTACAAGCTGGTGGCGGAGCTCGGTGGGGGCTGGAGGTTCGGCGTCGGCGGCCCGGAGCCGGGTCTCGAAGGGATCAGGCGCGCCTACCTAGAAGCGCGCGAGGCGCTCGAGATCGGGACCGCGCTGGGGCTGAAGGAGCAGGTGTTCGTGTTCGACGACCTCCTCCTGTACCACTTCCTGCGCATCGAGCCCCCGCTCGTCGATCGTTTCGTCGACCAGATGCTCGGCCCCCTCGTGGAGTACGACGAGAAGCGCAAGGGCGAGCTCGTGAAGACGCTCGAGGCGTACTTCGACGCGGACGCGAGCGTGAAGCTCGCAGGGGAGGCCCTGTTCGCGCACCCGCACACGGTGACCTACCGGCTGAAGCAGATCGAGAAGCTCACCGGGTGGTCGCTGCGCGAGCCCGAGGACAAGCTCAGGCTGCAGCTCGCGCTGCGCGCGCACCGGCTCTCGAACGTGCGCGGACGCGGCGGGCGCGAGGAATAGCGGCTACCAGGCGCCTCCCCCGCCTCCCCCGCCGCCTCCACCTCCGCCGCCGGAGAAGCCACCCCCGCCGCCGCCCGAGCTGCTTGGGGGGGCCGCGCTCGCGACGGCGCTGGAGATGTCGGCGATCGCGAACATCGACCGCCCCGACCCCGGGTACCCGCCGTCGCTGATCCAGTAGATCCCGCTCGACCGGCGCAGCTCCTCGGGCGCGTGCAGCTGCGCAGCGGCCAGCACGCGGCCGGCGACGCCGAACGCGATCCCGTAGCAGAGGAACTGCTCCCAGATCTCGATCGACCCCGGGACCGCCTCCTTCATCCCGGCGAAGTCGCGGAGGAACCGTTCGAACGAGTGCCACGCCGCGGCGGCGCGAGCCCCCTCGACCGAACGCCGCTCCCAGCCGCGGCGAAGCCACACGAAGACCTGCAGCACGAGCGCGTTGATCAGCGCGATCGCGGTGACGACCCACCACCCGATCTGGGTCCACGGAACGCCCACGCCCGCGGAACCCTCGATGGTCGAGGCGCGGATCCCCGCAGCGATCGCGATCGCGAAGGCGACGAACGAGGCGACGTTCGCCGGGGCGCGCCCGCCGCCCTCCCACCAGGAGCGTTCCTTCACTGCGGCGGCGACCTCGGCCTGGAATTCGTCGAAGACCTTCGCGAAGTGCGCCGGCTCCGCCGCGATCTTCTCCTTGAAGCGGGTCAGCGCGAGCGTGCCGTCGTCCTCCGCTACGTGGTCCACGGCCCCGGCGACCGTCGCCTCGAGCTCGCGCAGGTCGGAACGGTCCTTCGACGTCGCGGAGACCACGAGGTCGCTGATGTCCTCCGAACGCAACCCGCCCCACGTCTCCTTCACGCCCGACGTCGGCATCGCGTCGAGGTAGCCGCGGCGTATCAGGTCGAACAAAGTCGCGGTGAACGCGTCGCCGGACGCCTCGCGCCGTCCCTCTGCCAGGAGCGCCGCTACCAGGGCGGGGGCCTCGTCGCCCGGCGGTTCGTAGAGGTAACGGGGTCCCGGGTCGACGCGCGGCTCCCGCCCGTGCCGGCGATAGATCCAGAGCGCGACGAGGACCGCCGGGACGAACGACAGCAGGAGCGCCACCGGGATGAGCCACGGGAGGTTCGAACGCACCCATCGGTCGCGCCGGCGGTCCGCGGCTGCGGCCTCGGCGAAGGCGGCCTCCTCCTCGAGGATCGCGGGAAGCCCCTCGCCCGGACGCATCTCGGCCAGACTCGGCAGCGCATCGAGCTGAGCCCGGGGGAACACGACGCGCATCTCGACGAACGTCCCGGGAGGAACGTGCTCCGCGATCAGCGACGCGCCGCGGCCCCGCGGGAGCAGCTCGGTCGCGCCGTCGACTCCGGTCGCGTGTCCCCACACCCTTACGGTGCCGGGGACGGGGTCGGGGACCACGATGCGGCCGGTCAGCCGGCCGAGCTCGACGTCCCACTCGTCGCCCCACACGCGCAGGTTCACGTCGACCACGTCGTCCCACGCCTCCGCGAGGCCGGTAAGCGTGTACGAGATCAGAAACGTGCGCCGTTCGTCGGTCGCGTCGTAGTGCCACACGATCCGCATGCCGTCGGCGGTCGGCGTCGTGCCGAAGGTGCCGGGGGAGCCCTCGCTGCCGAGCTCCGCGGACGCGCCCGGCGTGTACTCGACGCCGCCCTCCGAGACCGCCGCGTCCACGAGGCTCTCGCCGGGCCGCAGCGGGATCTCGCGGAAGCCGCCCTCGAAGTGGCCGGAGAACGAGTACGTGATGCTCTCCGTCACCCGCAGCGCGCCGTCGGGGAGCACCCGCGCGCGCACGTCGGCCGCGGGCAGCGTGAACTCCTTCGAGAGCGCCGTGCCCGGCGCCGCGGCGACGAGGAGCGCGGCGCCTGCGAGGACGACGAGGGCCCGGCGCATTCGGCTGCTAACCTCCAAGACCTAGGGGTTCACAACCCTACCGATCAGACGCGCCGCTCCCGGGCCCCCGCCCGTCCCGGCGCGGGCCACCGAACGCCAACCTCAGCGACGGGATGTGAGACGAGTGCCTAAGAGAGTCCTGATCATCGGATGGGACGGGGTCGACTGGAAGATCCTCCAGCCGATGCTCGACGCGGGCGAGCTGCCGAATCTCCAGGCGCTCATCGACAGGGGGGCCCACGGCGACTGCCTGTCGACGGTGCCGTCGCACTCGTGGTGCGCCTGGCCCTCGTTCATGACGGGGCTGAGCCCGGCGGGCCACGCGGTTTTCGACATCCTCGAGCACAAGCCGGGGGCCTCGAAGCGCTTGCCCGTGACGTACAAGTCGATCAAGGACCGGACGATCTTCGAGGACTTCACGGACGCGGACAAGACGTCGCTCGCGATCAACATCCCGCTCACGTTCCCGCCCCCGATGATCAAGGGGAAGGTGATCGGCGGCGGCGTGCTCCCGGCGAGCCGGTCGTACACGCACCCGGTCGAGCTCCAGCAGGAGCTGGACGCCAACGCTCCGTTCCCGGTCAACGGGATGAGCTGGACGACGTTCCGCAACCGTCCCGAGGCGTTCCTCGACGAGTGCGCCGAGATCACGGCGAAGAGGCAGAAGGCGTTCGAGTACCTCATGGACACGACCGACTGGGACTTCGGCGTGCTCGTCTACGTGTCGACCGACCGCATCCAGCACTGCCTGATGGAGTACATCCACCCCGAGCACCCGGCGTATCCGGAGATGAAGAACTCCGGCGTCGCGAAGCAGGCGCGCGGCGTCTACCAGCAGCTCGACGACGGGCTCGCCCGGCTCCTCGAGCGCACGGACGACGATGACCTCGTGATCTTCATGTCGGACCACGGCCACCAGGCGTGCACCCGCGCGGTGACGATGGACCGCGTCCTCCAGCACCTCGGGTACCTCGAGTTCGGGCGCGGGTCGTTCGCGTTCAACCTGATCCGCTGGGGGCCGGGACGGCGCATCGCGCGCCGCATCTACGACCTGCTGAAGCTCCACGGCCGCATCTCGATCCCCGCGTCGCCGATCGAGTGGTCGAAGACCAAGGCGTACACGAGCGTGGTCTCCACCGGCGAGGGAGTGTCGGTGAACCTCAAGGGCCGCGAGCCCGGCGGCATCGTCGACCCGAAGGACTACGAGAAGGTGCGCGAGGACGTGAAGGCGCAGCTTGAGGCGTTCCGCGACCCGGACAACGGCAAGCCGCCGATCTCGAAGATCTACCGCAAAGAGGAGATCCTCCACGGCCAGTTCCTCGACACGGCTCCGGACCTCCTGCTCGTGCCCGCTCCCTTCTACTCGCTCACGCACGCGAAGGGGATGGTCGAGGAGGCGGACTGGATGTCGGGCGACCACCGGATCGAGGGCGTGATCGTCGCGACGGGGCCGGAGGTGACGCCGGGGCCGTTGAAGGAGACGGCCGAGCTGATCGACCTCGGGCCGACGTCGATGGCCGCGCTCGGCGTCCCCAGCGCGATCCCGCGCGACGGCAAGGTCCTCGAGAGCCTCGTGGGTCCCGGGAAGTCGCTCGAGGTGCGCGGCGACGGCGCCGCGAGCCGCGCTGCGACGGTCGACGAGTCCGGGCTCAACGAGGACGAAGAGGGAGAGATCGAGGACCACCTCCGTGGTCTCGGATACGTCGAGTAGACCGCCGTCGGAACGACGGCAACAGAGCTAGGAGGCTGTTTTGCGCGCACGCAGATCGTGTCTGTCCGTCCCCGGGTCGAGCCCGAAGATGCTGGCGAAGGGGCCCACCCTCCCCGCCGACATGGTGTTCATGGACCTCGAGGACTCCGTCGCCCCCCTCGCGAAGGAGGAGGCACGCGGGAACGTCGTTGACGCCCTGAAGAACAACGACTGGGGCGACAAGACCGTCGTCGTCCGCATCAACTCGATCGACACGCAATGGGCCGCGGACGACCTGAAGACCGTCGTGGAGGCCGCCGGGACCTACCTCGACTGCGTGATGATCCCGAAGGTCCAGAGCTCCGACGAGGTCAAGTTCGTCGACCACATGCTCCGCATGATCGAGACGAACACCGGGCTCGAGAAGAGGATCGGGATCGAGGCGCAGATCGAGACCGCGACCGGCCTCAAGAACGTCTACGACATCGCGCACGCGTCGGACCGGATGGAGACGTTGATCTTCGGCCCGGCCGACATGAGCGCTTCGCTCGGGCTCCCGACGGTGACGGCGGGGCTCCCGATGCCCGGCTATCCCGGTGACCACTGGCACTGGGTGCTCGAGACGATCCTCGTGGCGGCACGGGACGCCGGACTGCAGGCCATCGACGGGCCTTACCTCCTCATCAAGGACCTCCACGGCTTCCGCGACATGGCGATGCGCGCCCGTGCGCTCGGCTACGACGGCAAGTGGGCGCTGCACCCCGGGCAGATCGACGTGCTCAACGAGGTCTTTACGCCGACGCAGGACGAGTACGACAAGGCGGAGGCGCTGCTCGAGGCCTACAAGCACGCGACCGAGGTCGACCGGCGCGGAGCCGTGATGTTCGGCAACGAGATGATCGACGAGGCCTCCCGCAAGATGGCGGTGCAGTTCGCGGAGCGGGGGCGTGCCGCCGGCATGTCGCCGGCGAAGAAGCTCGAGGACTTCCAGGCCGAATGGGAGTCGAAATGATGCTCGAGCTCACCGATGTCCAGAAGTCGATCGTCGAGACTGTCCGCGACTTCGTCCAGAACGAGGTCATCCCCGTCGCGGACGAGATGGAGCACCGCGACGAGTATCCCGAGAAGATCGTCGAGGGGATGAAGGAGATGGGGCTGTTCGGCCTCACCGTCCCGGAGGAGTTCGGGGGCATCGGCGAGTCGCTGACGACGTACGCCCTAACGGTCGTAGAGCTCGCGCGCGGTTGGATGAGCCTCTCGGGCGTGCTCAACACGCACTTCATGGGCTGCTATCTGATCAACAAGTTCGGCACCGACGAGCAGCGTCAGAGCTACCTCCCCCGGATGGCGACCGGCGAGATGCGCGCGGCCCTCGCGATGAGCGAGCCGGAGGCGGGATCGGACGTCCAGGCCATCCGCACGAAGGCGATCCGCGACGGTGACCACTACGTGCTCAACGGCCAGAAGATGTGGCTCACGAACGGGCTGCGCTCGAGCCTCGTGATGACGCTCGTGAAGACCGATCCCGAGGCCGACCCGCCGCATCGCGGGATGAGCATGCTGATCGTCGAGAAGGAGCCGGGGGTCGCGCAGCCGGCGCCGGGCCTCGACGTCGGCAAGAACATCGAGAAGCTCGGCTACAAGGGCGTCGAGACGACCGAGATGACGTTCAGCGACTTTCGCGTCCCGGTCTCCGCGCTGCTCGGCAGCGAGGAGGGGCACGGCTTCCGCCAGGTTCTCGACGGGATCGAGGTCGGCCGCGTGAACGTCGCCGCACGTGCCGTCGGCGTCTCGACCCGGGCCTTCGAGGAGGCGATCAAGTACGCGCAGGAGCGCAAGGCCTTCGGCAAGCAGATCTCGGGCCACCAGGCGATCCAGATCCACCTCGCCGAGATGGGGACGACCCTAGAGGCAGCGCGGCTGATGATGCTCCAGGCAGCCGCGAAGAAGTCCGCCGGGGAGCGGTCGGACCTCGAAGCCGGGATGGCGAAGCTGTTCGCGTCGGAGGCCTGCCACGAGATCACGCTCAAAGCCCTCCGCGTCCACGGTGGTTACGGATATTCAAAAGAGTTCACTGTTGAGCGTCTTTACCGCGATGCACCTTTCCTCCTCATAGGGGAGGGAACGTCCGAGATCCAGAAAACGGTCATAGCTCGCAGACTGCTCGAAAAGTACAAGCTCTAACAGAAATTTCCAGAAAATCGCGGAATTAAGGGTTTACAGCGCCGTAGCGTAGTGGCATAACTACGTCCTGTGCACTAGTCCATTCGGAGGACAGGACGTAGACATTGCGAACTAGCAAGTACGCAGCCCTCCACTCGACCGCCGCACCCCGACTGTTGCGTGCCCGCGCGCGGCTGGCCGAGGTCCTCGACTCCCACCGGGACGAGATCGTGGCGTCTTGGGTGGACGCGGCCGGGAAGGATGCACGGGTCCGCTGGCCGGACATCGACCGGTACCTGCGGTCCCTGGTCGCCGGGCTGAAGGAGGTCTTCCGCGAAGACGACTGGTCGCTCGCCCAGACGATCGTCGACGGGCTCGCCGAGCGGCGGGCGCGGACGGGGGAGCGGCTCGACCAGGCCGTCCAGCGGGCCCTCGTCGCCGGCCGCCACGCGGTCCGCACGTGGTTCGTCAACGGCGACCAGGAGCTGTGCGACGACCTGCTGCTCGACTCGCTGCACGAGTGCGTGTTCCGCTTCTCGGAGTCGTTCCACGGGATCCACCTGGAGTCCGAGGACCAGCGCGTGCAGAGCCGAATCATCAAGTCGCTCGTCATGGCGCTCGAGGCCCGCGACCCGTACACGAAGGGGCACTCGATCTCGGTCGCGCTGCTGTCGCAGAAGATCGCCCAGCACACCGACCCGACGATGGACGCCGACCGCGTGTACCTCGCCGGCCTCCTGCACGACGTCGGCAAGGTCGGGATCCCCGACAGCATCCTGCTGAAGGAGGGTCCGCTGTCGGACGAGGAGTGGGAGATCATGCGCTCGCATCCCGCGAAGGGCGCCGACATCCTCAGCCCGATCAGGCTGTACCCCGACGTGGTCGCGGGCGTGTACTCGCACCACGAGAACTACGACGGGAGCGGGTACCCGACGGGGGCCGCCGGGGACGACATCCCGACGATCGGACGGATCATCCGCGTCGTAGACAGCTTCGACGCCATGACGACGACGCGGGTGTTCCGCAAGAGCCGGTCGATGGACGACGCGCTCGAGGAGCTCATGCGCCGCCGCGCGGTCTACTACGACCCGCAGATAGTCGACTCGCTCGTGGAGATCGTGGAGACGCCGGGGATCATGCGGGAGCTGGGCCTGGCGTCGCTGCAGATAGAGATGGGCGAGCCGGCCGTCTAGTCGCAACCGCGGTCGGTTCCATGGCCCCTTCCGGGCCTGTCAGACACGTCAGACATGGCTGTCGTGTCTGACATGTCTGACACCCGTTCAGAGCGGAGGCGGCCATGTCCGGAGCGAAGGCTTAAAGGTTGCGCCTGAGCGGAGCGGCATGGCCGCCGGAGCGACGGTTAGTCCAGGTCCCCGGCTTCGACGCGCTCCAGCCGCCGGTCGCGCACGAGCTTGTGGCCGGTCAGCTGCTCGAGCGTGCCCGGCTCCTCCATGCCCTGCGCGACGAGGCCGTTGAGGTCCCGCAGCGAGACGATGCCGACGACGGACCCGTCCGCGTCGACGACCGGCAGGTGCCGGAACCACTTGTCGAACATGATCTGCGCGGCGTCGCGGATGCTGAGGTCCGAGTCGACCGTGACGACGTCCGCGGTCATCACGTCGCGCAGGCTCACGGTCTTGGGGTCGTGGCCCTCGCCGACCGTGCGCAGCACGTCCCTCTCGGTGACGATGCCGATCAGCCGGTCGCCTTCCATGATCAGAAGGGAACCCGTCTGCTGTTGCCACATCTTGGCCGACGCTTCCGCGAGCGTGTCGTCGGGAGCGTCGGACAGCGTGGCCTGCGTCATGATGTCTGAGACCTTCACGCCGCTGATTCTAGACTGCCGCCATGCACCTCGGGCTAGCACTTCCCCATTACGACCTGAGCTACCGCAACGAGCCCGTATCGTGGGGCGCCGTGAGGGACTGCGCGCTGGCTGCGGAGCGGAGCGGCTTCTCGTCCGTCTGGGTCTCCGACCACCTGTTCCTCGACTGGGAGAAGTACGGCGCGCCTCCGACGCGGCAGGGATCCCTCGAGTGCTGGACGACGATGACCGCGCTCGCCGCCGCGACCTCGTCGGTTCGTATCGGCTCGCTCACCTTGTGCAACGACTTCCGGAGCCCCGCGCTGCTGGCGAAGATGGCCGCGAGCCTGGATCTGCTGTCCGGGGGCCGCGTCGACGTCGGCCTCGGCGCGGGCTGGTACGAGCCGGAGTACCGCGCCGCGGGGATCGAGTTCTCTTCCGCGGCGACGAGGATCCGCCGGCTGGGAGAGGCCGCCGAGATCCTCGGCCGTCTGCTCGAAGGCGAGGAGCTGACGTACGACGGGAAGCACTACCAGCTGCAGGAGGCGATCTGTCTCCCGCGCCCGGCGCAGCAGCCGCGGCCCCCGATCTGGATAGGCGGCAAGGGCGACCTGCTGCTGCGCACCGCGGCGCGCGTCGCCGACGGCTGGAACTTCTCGTGGATCGGCTCGTTCGACACCTACCGCGAGCGCGCCGCCGCCGCCGACCGCGCCTGCGAGGAGCGGGGGAGGGACCCGGCGTCGTTGCTTCGGTCGGTCGGCGCGTACGTGGTGGTGGGCCGGGACGACGCGGACCTGAAGGCGCGGTTCGAGCGGCTCGTGGAGCGGACTCCGCCGGGGGTTTTCCCGGTCGCAACGGACGGCGGTGCCGTATCCTGGGGCGAGTTCCGAAGGGACCACGTGACGGGGACGGTGGACGAGGTGACGGACCGGCTCGGCCGCCTCGGGGACCTCGGCGTCCGGGAGATCATCGTGACCGCCGGCGCCCTGCCGTTCCAGGTCGCCGACCCCGAGGACGTGGAGCTCCTGGGGGCCGAGGTGGCTGCGGCCCTGTAGACCGCGGTTCCGCGAACCGAGTAACAAGGACGACAACGAACTGGAGGACGCGATGAACCTGGGTCCCGGAGAGCTGATTCCCATCCTGCTCATCCTGCTGCTGCTCTTCGGCGCGACCCGCCTGCCGAAGCTCGCCCGCTCCATGGGACAGGCCGGCAAGGAGTTCAAGGAGGGCCTGAAGGAGGGCTACAAGGAGGAGCCGGTCGAGGGGCCGTGCCCCTTCTGCGGAGTCCAGGTCGCACCCGACTCGAAGTTCTGCCCCGGGTGCGCGAAGCCCGCCGACGAGATCGTCGCCGAGAGGACCAAGCAGGCGCAGAAGTCCGCGTAGCCTCACGGGCTACGGCGTCATGACCACCTTCATCGCCTCGCGCGCGGCGAACAGCTCGTAACCGCGCTCGGCCTCCTCCAGTGGCATCCGGTGCGTCACGATCGCCGCGGGGTCGAAGGCCCCCGCCGCGACGGCTTCCAGCGCGGCCCCCCAGTGCGCCTGCACGTTCGCCATGCCCGCGAACCGCACTTGCAGCCCCCGCACCCATGCCATCCCCATCGGCAGGTCGTACCTCTCCGCTCCGTAGACCCCGACGACGACGATCCGGCCCCCGTCGCGGGCGGACCTCAGCGCCGACTTGAACGCGGGCGGAGCGCCGACCGCCTCGACCACGACGTCCGCGAGCCCGCCGGTTGCCTCGGCCAGACCCGCCGCAGCATCGGGCCCTGCCGCGACCGTCTCGAGTCCGTACGTCCGCCGGGCGAACTCCGCCCGCGCCTCGTCGGCCTCGACCACGACCGCTCGCGCGCCGGCGGTCCGCGCCGCGAGCGCGCAGAACAGCCCGACGGGCCCGCCTCCGATGACGGCGACGGTCTCTCCGGGAGCCACCTCGCCGAGGGCCGCGGCGTAGAAGCCGGTCGCCAGGATGTCCCCGGCGAACAGCACCCGCTCCTCCGCGTTGCCGGACGCGGCCTCCGGGAGGCGGCGCAGGTTGACGTCCGCCAGCGGGACGCGCACCCGCTCCGCCTGCGCCCCCGCCAGGTCGCCCGTAAGGCTCCCGAGCCCGAGGGCGCGCCGCCGGAGGCAGAAGTTGAACCGGAGGCTGCGGCACTGAAGGCACTCGCCGCACGCGATCAGGAAAGACCCGAGGACGAAGTCGCCCTCGCGCACCGACGTCACCCCGGCCCCCGCGGCCGTCACGGTTCCGGTGAACTCGTGGCCGATCACCGACCCGGGCTGCATCCCGGGCGTCTTCCCGTCCAGCAGGTGGAGGTCCGACCCGCAGATGGCCGTCTTCGACACTTCGACGACTGCGTCACCGGGCTCCTCGACGCGCGGCGCCGGGACGTCTTCGACGGCCACGCGGCCGGGGCCGGCGTAGACGACGGCTCTCATGAGCGGGCGACGGAATCGACGGTCATCGCCAGACGTTACCTGTGAGTCAGACGGCGCCAGAGAGGGAAGAACACAGACCATGCCCCCCGTGACGATCTACTCCACCACCTGGTGCGGCCACTGCCGCAGGCTGAAGCGCCAGCTCGACGAGGCCGGCATCGGCTACCGGGAGATCGACATCGACGTGCACCAGCAGTACGGGGACCGCATCGTCGCCGCGACCGGCGGCTACCGGACGGTCCCGACGCTCCAGGTCGGCGAGCGCCTGCTCGTGAACCCGACGGTCCCGGAGGTCAGGGCCGCTCTGGGGACTTAGTCACTATTGTAAGGTAGATATATGGCAAATTTCCGGGACCTCTACCTCCGGGCGCGCCAAGAGGTGCGCGAGGTCAGCCCTGAAGAGGTCAAGGCGAAGGTCGAGGCGGGCTCCAAGCCCGTCCTGCTCGACGTGCGGGAGCAGGAGGAGGTCGACCAGGGGATGGTTCCGGGGGCCCGTCACCTCGGGCGCGGCCACTTCGAGAGCAAGGCCGAGGACGTGCTCCCCGACAAGGACGCGGAGGTCGTCGTCTACTGCGCCAGCGGCGTCCGGAGCGTGTTCGCCGCCCGCACCCTCGCCGAGCTCGGCTACACGAACGCGGTGTCGATGTCCGGCGGCTTCGTCAGGTGGCGGGACCTCGGCTACGACTTCACGATCCCCCGGACGCTCGACGCCGCCCAGCGGGACCGCTACTCCCGCCACCTGATCCTCCCCGAGGTCGGCGAGCGCGGGCAGCAGAAGCTCCTCGAGTCGAAGGTGCTGTGCATCGGGGCGGGAGGGCTCGGGAGCCCCGCACTGCTGTACCTCGCGGCCGCCGGAGTCGGCACGATCGGCATCGTCGACTCCGACGTGGTCGAGACGAGCAACCTCCAGCGCCAGGTCATCCACGACACCGAGAAGGTCGGGCAGCTGAAGGCGGAGTCGGCGAAGGAGGCCATCAACCGGCTGAACCCGGACGTCGACGTGGAGGTCCACGCGTTCCGGATCGACTCGTCGAACGCCCGCGACCTCATCTCGCGCTACGACGTGGTCGTCGACGGGTGCGACAACTTCGACACCCGCTACGTCGTCAACGACACCGCCGTCGAGCTGAGGGTCCCGGTGATCCACGGCTCGATCTTCCGGTTCGAGGGGATGGCCTCGACGTTCGTCCCGTTCGAAGGCCCCTGCTACCGCTGCCTCTATCCGGAGGCGCCGCCGGCCGAGCTGGCCCCTACCTGAAGCGAGGCAGGTGTCCTGGGCGTGCTCCCGGGAATCGTCGGCTCCCTCCAGTGCAACGAGGCCCTGAAGCTGCTCGTCGGCTACGGGCAACCCCTGGTCGGCCGCCTGCTGACGTTCGACGCGCAGTCGACGACGTTCGCCGAGGTGAAGGTGCGCCGCGACCCGTCCTGCCCCGCCTGCGGCGACGGATCGCCGGCCGCCACACGGCTCCAGGAGGCAGGAACGCTCACCGGGTAGGCGAACCCTCCCCCAGGACCGGAATTGTCGGATTTGGGACACAGCGGAGGAGGCCCTTGAAGCGCGCCCTTGTCGTCGCCGTGGGAGCAGCCCTCTGCGCCTCGCTCCTTCCGGCCGCGGGTGCCGCCGGGAAGTCTTCCGCGGGGGCCGCGCGCGGCGGTGACGACGCCACGGTGATCGCGGTCATCGACTCCGCCTTCAGCCCCTACCACTGGGACTTCGTCGCGTCGCAGATGCCGCAGGCGAAGGACCGGGACCCGTCGAACGACCTCCCGCTGTCGGAGGCGCCTCACACGTGGTTGCGCGGCTTCCCCGGCCCGGACGCGTTCGACTCCTACAACCGTCTCGACCTGACGCTCGAGGAGAAGGACGAGAACGCGCAGATGACCGCGCTCGACGCCGCGGACGAGGCCAAGTGGGCGTCGGTGAAGGCGTCGTCGCGCGAGGAGGTCAACTACTACTGGATGCCGGGGACGAAGGTCGTCGGCGCGCTGGACTTCGCCGACAACCAGATCCACGGCGACTCCGGCGAGCACGGGATGGGGACGACGAGCGTCTCGGTAGGCAACCTCCACGGCACGTGCCCGGAGTGCCTGCTCGTGTTCATCAGCTACGCGGACAAGACCAGCGGAGAGGCCGCGATCGAATGGGCGCTCGACCAGCCCTGGATCGACGCGATCTCGAACTCCTACGGATTCTCCACGGGCGTGCGCGATCGCATCTACTCGGACTCCGACACGCAGGCCCAGCGCCGCGCCACCGACCGCGGGCAGACCGTCTTCTTCAGCGCCGGGAACGGCCAGGAGAACCAGTTCGCCGTGCCGAACACGACCACGTTCTCCTCGCAGGAGGGGCCCGACTGGATCGTCACGGTCGGGGCGGTCGCACCCGAGACGCACGCCTCCTACTCCGGGCACGGCAAGCCCGCGGACATCGCCGGCATCGGTCTGCGGTATCCCGCGTCCTACGGCGCGGAGACGGTGTCGGCCAGCGGCGCTAACGGGTTCGGCGGGACGTCGAACGCGACCCCGACGATCGCCGGCACGTACGGCCGCGCGCTCTACATGGCGCGCCGTCTGCTCCCCGGCGCCTCGCGCGTGCAGAGCCGCGGCGTGATCGCGACCGGAGGCCGGTACCGCTGTGGGAACGTCCGCCCGGACTGCGAGCTCGGCGATTCGAAGCTGACGGCGAGGGAGCTCCGGACGCGCCTGTTCAAGGGGGCGATCCACTCCGAGGCCGGCACCACGGTCACCTCCTACGGCGTGGGGAACTTCGGCCCCGTCGGCGAGGAGGAGTTCCTGAACGAGGGGCACGGCAGCTACTACGCCCGGGAGAGCGGGGACGTCCGCGACTGGCTGAAGGAGTTCGACCGGATCATGGGCCCGATGGAGGGCCGCGCGAAGGAGCTGAAGCGCCCCGCCGGCGAGCGCGAGTGGATGATCGTCGACTCGTACTGCAGGCAGCACCTGTGGGGGAGATGGGGCGGCGGCTACTACGTCCCCGACAAGACCGAGCTTCCCGGTGACGACCCCGAGTACCCGATCCGCTCGTCGTGGGAACGCTCCTGCGAGTACCTCGCGCCCCCGGGCTGACCGTCACGGTTTGAAGGTCGCCGTCCTCGCGGACACGCACACGATGCGCGCGTCGCGCCCCGTCCCGGCCGGCGCATGGCCGTATCTCGAGTCGGCCGACCACATCCTGCACGCCGGCGACGTCTGCGATCCCGTGCTGCTCGACGAGCTGCGGGCGCTCGCCCCGTTGACGGTCGTGATGGGCAACTGCGACGGGCACGACGTCCGCGACTGGGGCGCGACCGACACCGCGGAGGTCGAGCTGGGCGGGGTGCGGATCGGGATGGTCCACGACAGCGGCCCGAAGGAGCGCCGACATCAGCGGATGAGGAAGCTCTTCCCCGAGGCGCGGGTCGTGGTGTTCGGCCATTCCCACATCCCCTGGAACGAGGACGAGGACGGCCTTCTGCTGTTCAACCCCGGCAGCGCGACGTGGAAGCGGCGCGCGCCGTTCACGTCCATGGGCCTGCTCTGGATCGAGGACGGCGCGGTCGAGGGCGAGATCTTCCCCGTCTGAGAGGGGGCCGGAAAAGGGAGGGGGCCCCCGAGCCGGACGGACCTGGGGGCCCCACTCTCCTAGTGCGTGGTCTGGGGTGCCTGGGCGGGCGGAGACCACGCGTCGGTCCCAGGGCCTCGCAGGCGGGCGCTCGGCCCTGGGTTAGAGGTGGCAGGTCGCCCACCCGGCCTGGGGATTGCCTGGCGGCAGTACCGGGCGGGCGACCTGCGGGTAGAAGCTCGTTACGGGTGTTACGGGGTGGGGATGCAGTGGTTCTGGTCGACGACCTGGTCGTTCACCTGCAGATAGAGCGACACGCAGATCTCGCCGGCGTTGGCCGCGGGGGCAAAAACGGCGAGACAACCGACCGCGAGAGCGGCGGATGCGAGCAAGCGGACCTTCTTCAACTCGACACCTCCTGCTAGTGGACCCTCTTGGGTGTCAAAGTTCTGCCACGCCGCTCCGCCCCCTTTAGACCGATTGCGCCAGAACGTTCGAATACTCTTGGACAACATGTCGGTTGAAACCCCTCCGTTCAGTGGAGTAGACGCGTATCAGCTGGCCGCCATTGGCCACCTCGTCGAGCGCATCGCGCCCCGGTTCGACGAGATCGTCGAGACGATGATGACGGGCTACACCTCCCGGATCCCGTCGTACGCCGCGGCGAGCGCGGAGCAGAGGGACGACTTCAGGGACGGGGCCCGGGCGAGCGTGCTCGCCGGGATCGCAATCCTGAAGGGCGAGCTGACGTCGGAGTCGCTCCAGGAGCCGCTCGCCGAGATCGGCCGGCGCCGGGCACGGCAAGGGCTTCCCCTCCAGGACGTTCTGCTCGCGTTCCAGATCGGCGCGCGCACGATCTGGGACACGCTCCTGGACGAGATCCCGGACGACGCGGTCGAGCGGGCCGAGATCGTCACCGGCCTGATGGCGGCGATGCTCGACCTGACGCAGACGGCGACGACCGTCGTGTCGGCCGCGTACGTGGACGAGTCGGAGGCGCTGCTCGCGGACGAGGAGGTCGACCTCCAGGTGATCGTCGAGGTGCTGGCGGGGACGCGCCAGTCGGACGCCCACCTGGCCGAGCGCGCCCAGCGCCGCTCCGTCGACCTCCGCGGGATCACGTGGTGCGTCGCCCGGTGTGTCCCACAGGAGCAGGCGGGGCAGTGCGTGCGCGAGCTGCGGCGCGCGCTCCCGGAGGCCGCCGTGGGCCGCCTGGAGGACGTCGTGGTCGCGTTCTCCCCTGGCGAGCGCCCGCCGCGGCCCGACGGCATCACGGGCATCGGCGTGGCCGCGGCCGCCGACACTTCGGAGGGGTCACGGCGCGCGCGGGCCGCCGCCAAGGTCGCCGACTACTTCGGTCAGGACGTGGTGCGCTACGAGGAGGTCGTCCCGCTCGCCGCCGTGCTCGATGCGCCGGACGAGGACCGCGCGGCGTTCGTCGAGGCGCATCTCGGGCGCATCCTCGCCGACGGGCGCGGCGAGGACCTCGTCGCGTCGCTCGACGCCTTCTACCGCCACGGCTCGATCGCCACCGCAGCGCGCGCGTTGTTCGTGCACCGCCACACGCTGGAGTATCGGCTGAAGAGGATCGAGGAGCTCGTCGAGTCGGACCTCGCGGAGCCGATGACGAAGCTGCTGATGCAGCTCGCGCTGGTTCTCCGGCAACGCGCCCGGGACTAACCCTCCTCGGCGACGCGCTCCATCCACGCGAACGGGTCCTTGATCTCCGCGTAGGACGGCAGGTTGTCGGGCGCGTCCCAGATCGAGTTCAGCACCGCGATGCCCTTGAGGTTCACGACCGCCGCGCAGAACGTCGCGCCCGCGGTCTCGAGGTCCCGGTCGAACGTCACCCCGAGGAGGGTCTCGAGCATCGCGGCCCCCTCCTGCGCGTCCAGACGGTGCCGTGCGACGCCCTCCTCGATCGGTCCGGCCGGTCCCGTGAACGCGTCCCCGACCGCTCCCGCCGCGTGGCGCGCGTAACCCTCGAACGCCGCGACGAGCGAACGCAGCCGCGCGACCGCGCGCTGGTGCCGATCCGTCGGCACGAGCGGCAGCTGAAACCCCCCGCCCATCCCCTGCTGTAGCGCCTCCGGGCCCTGCGACTGGAGGTCCATCATCCGCGACTGGAGCTGGCCGACGTCGATCTCCGTCGCGTCGACGATCTCCGTGACGACGCTGCGCCAGTACCGCGCGAGCCAGGGGGTGTGGGTGAGGACGAGGTGCCGCGCCGCGGCCCCCAGCGCGAGCCATCTCAGGAACGCGTCCCGGTCGAACCCGTAGTCGTCGACGAGCCGCGCCACGTTGGGATCCACGAACAGCAAGCGCCCGTCGTCCTCGCGCGGGATCGGGTAGTCGTACCGGCCGATCGCGCTTTGGGCGAGCCCGCCGACGAGCGTCCCCACCTGGATCCCCATCAACAGCGGCGCGACCTGTCCGAGGGCCGCGGCCATGCCCGCCTGGCCCTCCGGCTCTTCGCCGGCGCCGGCGGTGAACTTGTGAGCGAGGTGCTCGAAGAGCCACGCCCACCCGCCGAGCGTCGCCGTCGCCCACTCGGCGCGGCTCGCCGGGCGCACGGTCGCCGGCTCCTCGACCGGGAGCCGCGTGTACCCCGAGAGCATGAGCTCTGCGTCGCGCACCGCGTCCGCGAGGGTCCGCCCGCGCGCGGGGTCGGGCGGGGAGTCGCCCTCCTGCGTCGCCAGCGCGGTCGCCACCTGTGTCGCGATCTCGGTGTTCACCGGGCCGCTCCCGGACGCCAGGATCCGCTGGATCTCCCTGAAGAGAGGGATGTCGCCCCACGGCTCCTGGCTCATGGGGGCATTGTCGCCGACCGGGATCGCTACGGCCGCAGGTACCCTCGGCCCGTGGCCAAGAGCAGGAGCGGAGCGACCGTCGCCGTCACCGGCGCGTCCGGCTATCTCGCCACGGGGCTGATCCGGCGGCTGGCCGCCGACGACGCCGTGGCCCGGATCGTGGGGTTCGACGTCCGGCCCCCGCGCGCGGTCCACGACAAGCTGGTCTTCGACGAGGTCGACGTGCGCGCCCCCGGCCTCGCCGCGCGCCTCGAGGGCGTCGACTGCCTCGTGCACCTCGCGTTCGTGATGGACCCCATCCGCGACGAGGCCCTGATGCGCGACGTCAACGTCAACGGCAGCCAGAACGTCTTCAAGAGCGCGGGCCGCGCGGGGGTCTCCCGGCTCGTGTACGCGTCGTCGGCGACGGTCTACGGCGCGCACCCGGACAACCCCGTCCCGTTGACGGAAGAGTCGCCGCTGCGCGCGAACCTCGACTTCAGCTACGCGGCGCACAAGCTCGAGACGGAGTACGTCGTGCGCGAGTTCGCCGACGAGTTCCCCGACGCGCACGTCGTGATCCTCAGGCCGGCCGCGGTGCTCGGCCCCCACGCCGACAACGCCTGGTCGCATCTCCTCGAGCTCCCCGTGCTCTTCGGCGTGTCGGGTCATGCGCCCCCGCTCCAGGTCGTCCACGAGGACGACGTCGCCCGCGCGCTGCACTGGGCCGTCACGACGCCCGAGAGCGGCGCGTTCAACGTCGCCGCCGAGGGATGGCTCGAAGCGGAGGAGGCGCTCGCGATCGCGGGCCGCTCGGTGCGCCGGCTCCCCGAGCCGCTGGCGTTCGCGGTCGCCGAGAGGATGTGGCGGCTCGGGCTGACCGAGGTCCCCCCCGGCTATCTCCACTACGCGATGCATCCGTGGGTCGTCTCGACCGAGAAGCTCGCTGCCGCCGGGTTCACGCCCGAGACGGGCAACGAGGAGACGCTGCGAGAGGCCGTTGCCGCGGCCGCGCCGCACGTCCGTATCGGCCGCACGAGGGTCCGCCGCGGCGACCTCGTGAAAGGCGCCGCCGCAGGGCTGGGGCTCGCGGGGGCCGCCGGCGTCGCGGCGGTGCTGAGGGCGCGGCGCCGCTCGGCTGCCTAGCGCGGCTGGTACGGTGGCAGGGAAGCTTCGGCAGGCGCAGAAACCTCTCTCGGGGGCTTGGATCGACGCCCCCCGGTGACGCTCCGTGACCGCTCCGGATCCTCGCGGGAGCCGCCGCAGCTTGTATTCGAACGTCCGATGCTCCGAAATTAGGAGGACGCGTGATCTACCTGGTCATCATGTTCCTGGTCGCCGGCACGGGCCTCGCCAGCCTCTGGGTGCAGCAGAGGCGCGAGCGGGCTCACCTCGGCACCGTCGACGGCTTCAAGGACAGCCTCGAACGCCTGTCCGCGGCCCCCACGGTCCGGCCCCGGCGCCGTCCTGCGCCCCGCGCCGCGGCCCCCGCTCCGCGCCGCTCGCCCGTCCGCGCGCCACACTCCTCCCGCCGCGCCCCGATGGACCCCGCCCGTAGGGCCGCGGCCCGCAAGCGCATCGAGGCGCGGCGCCGTGCGGCGGCCGCGCGGTCGCAGGCGCGCTAACAGCGCCTCAGGCAGTGGCCCGCGACCTCGCGATCGACCTCGGCACCGCGAACACGCTCGTCTACCAGAAGCAGCGCGGGATCCTCTTCGGCGAACCGACCGTCCTCGCCCTGAACAAGGAGACCGGGGCGGTACTCGCGATGGGCGACGAGGCCTGGAAGATGATCGGACGCACGCCGGGCTACATCGTCGCCGTCCGCCCGCTCCGCTCCGGCGCCATCTCCGACTTCGACATCACCGAGAAGCTCCTGCGGCTGATCATGCAGCGCGCCGGCGTGAACCGGCTCTCGAAGCCGAAGGTCCTCGTGTGCGTCCCCAGCGCGCTGACCGAGGTCGAGCGGCGGGCGGTCGAGGAGGCGACGCTGTCGGCAGGCGCGCGCTCGGTGAACCTCATCGAGGAGCCGATGGCCGCTGCGATCGGCGCCGGGCTCCCGATCCACGAGCCGGTCGGCAACCTCGTCGTCGACGTCGGCGGCGGGACCAGCGAGGTCGCGCTGATCTCGCTCGGCGGCATCGTCACGAACACCGCGGTGAGGGTCGGCGGCTTCGACCTCGACGCGGCGATCCAAAACCACGTGCGGCGCGAGTACACGGTCGCGATCGGTGAGCGGACGGCGGAACGCATCAAGATCTCGATCGCGTCTGCGTTCCCGCTGGCGCAGGAGCAGAAGGCGGAGCTGCGCGGGCGCGACCTCGGCACCGGCCTCCCCAAGAACATCCTGATCACGTCCGAAGAGATCCGCGAGGCGATCAAGGAGCCGGTGCGCGCGATCGTCACCGCGACGCTCGACTGCATCGGCGCGTCGCCGCCCGACCTCGTGCAGGACGTGCTGACGAACGGCATCACGCTGACCGGCGGGGGCGGCATGCTCGCCGGGCTGGACATGCTGCTGTCGCAAGAGGCTGAGGTGCCCGTGCACGTGACGGAGCAGCCCCTCGAGGCCGTCGTGATGGGGGCCGGGAAGTGCCTCGAGGCCACCAGCCTGAGGAAGGTCCTGATGGGAGCCGAACGCTGACGGTTCCGCTTACGTCCGGCACGCCGGAGAATTGAACGACATGCAACGCAACGAGTGGGAGCTCCCCGACCCCCCGGGCACCGCGCCCGTACGCGGGACGTCGCCGCTGCGCCTGATCGTCACGGCCGTCGTCGCCGCGGCCATCGTGATCGGCACGTTCGTCGTCCCTATCCCGGTGTTCTTCCTGTACGTCCCCGGCCCCGTGCGCGACGTCGGCAAGCTCGTCGAGGTCGACGGGGCGAAGACGTACTCGTCGGAAGGCCAGCTCTTCCTCACGACGATCAACGTCAAGACGACGGTCACGCTCTTCGACGTGGCCGTGGCGGCGTTCGACCCGGCCAGCGACGTAGTGATGAAGGAGGAGGTCACCGGGGGCCAGTCGATCGAGGACGTCCGCAGGCAGGCGGAGGCCGACATGACGGCGTCCAAGCAGGCGGCGCGCAAGACTGCTCTCGGCGCGCTCGGGATACCGGCCGGCGACGGCGCACGCGTGGTCACGACGTACGAGGGCACGCCGGCCGAGGAGGCCCTGCGGGACGGCGACGTCGTCGTCGGCGTCGACGACCGCCCGATCACGAGCACGTGCGACGTCGTCGACGCGTTCGACGAGCACCGCGCGGGAGACGTCATCCGGATCACGGTCCTGAGAGACGGCCGCCGGCGCACGATCCCGATCGAGACGATCGAGCATCCGGCCGAGGCGGGGGCGCCCTTCGTCGGGTTCGAGATGGCCGACGTACCCGGCGACACCGTAGACGTGAAGTTCAAGACCGGCGAGATCGCAGGGCCCTCGGCGGGCCTCATGTTCACGCTCGCGCTCTACGACCGCCTCACCCCCGACGACCTCACGGACGGCCGCAAGATCGCCGGTACGGGGACGATCGCGTGTGGGGGCATCGTCGGCATGATCGGCGGCATCGAGGAGAAGGTCGCCGGCGCGGAGAGCCAGGGGGCCGAGATCTTCCTCGCTCCGGAGGGCAACTACGCCGCCGCCCTCGAGGTCGCCGACGAGATCGAGGTCGTGTCGGTCGCCACCTTCGATGACGCGGTCGAGTACCTGGAGGGGCTCTAGGCCGCCCGGCCGGACGACGGCGCCTCGTGCGAGGATAGACGTCGATGTTTGAGAGCTTCATGGCGGTTCCTCTCCATTTCACCGTCGAGTTCCTCGGGTTCCTCATGACGGCGGGTGCGGCCGCCCTCGTGCTGTCGCGCCCCTCGTTGATCCCGGGCGAGCCGTTCAACCGCGCGACCGCGGCCCTCGGCTTCGCGGTCCTCGCCGCCGGCCAGGTCGCACACGGCGGAGCGTTCGCCGTCGGCGAGATCGACGGCACGACCGACGGGGCGGAGTTCCTCGTAGCGGCCCGCGGGCTCGGCTATGCCCTGATCCTGATCGCGGTCGTCGGCGGCCTCCGTGCGGCCCCCTCGGTGGGGGCCGCCTTCGCGTTGCGCGAGCCCTTGCTGCTCGTGCCCGCGGGTGCGGCGGCGCTGCTGGCGATCATGTCGTTCGCGTCGGCGCGCACGCACGCGGCGCTCCGGCGCCTCGGCGCGGCCGCGCTGTTCGCCGCGGGGGCCGAGGCCCTGACGTCGTCGGTCCCGGCGGAGGTCTACGGGACGGGGAACGTCGAGACGCTCTCCTACGTCGCGCACGGGTTACGCGCGGGCGCGTACCTGTTGCTCGGCGCGTGGCTGTGGACGGGCATCCGCACGAGCATCCGCATCCGCTTCGTCGCGTCGTTCGTGGCGCTCCTCGTGACCGTCGTGCTCGCGCTTGCCACTGCGCTGACCGGCGTCATCTCCTCGAACGTCGAGCGCAACGAGCTGGACCGCGTCCGCGAGCAGGCCGCGGGCACGGCGCGGAGCATCATGGTCGAGGACACGAGGGACATGTTCCGCGTCGTCGAGTCGCTCGGAGGCATCGAGGACGTGGCGCAGCGGATGGCGAGGCTTCCGTCCCTGCACGACACCGCCGCGACGCTGCTCGCGACCCAGCCGACGGTCGACTTCATCTTCCTGAAGTCCAGCAGCAACGCCGTGGGGCTCGCGGGCGAGGGACCGTCTTTCCACCGCGGCGCACTGGCGCGGTTCCAGGAGCCTCCGCTCGATCTCACCGCCGCCACCCGGATCCTCGGGACCGACCTGTTCAAGGACACCCGGCTCGGCGACAAAATCGCAGGTCTCGAGCGGATAGAGGACGCGCGGCTTCGCGACCCCATCGCGATCCTCGGCATCCGCAAGATCTTCTTCGGCGGGCGTCAGGTCGGCTTCGTGGTCGCCGGCAGATGGGTCGACGGCCTCACGATGGAGGCCATCACCGATCGTGTCCGGCCCACCCGCGCGTCGCTCGTCGTCAATGGCCGCACGGTCACCTCGGAGCTCCCCGCGCGGCTCCCGAAGCAGCGTCTGCTCTCGGAGGCGGCCGTCGAGGAGATCGAGACCGCCGGCCGCCCCGTATCGTCGCAGGAGACGCTCGGCGGCCGGTCGTTCTATAGCGGTGTGGGGCCGCTGAAGCGCGACAACGGCGAGGTGATCGGGCAGATCGTCCTCTCGTCCCCCGCCGAGATCGTGTCTCAGACGCGCCAGGGCGTCACCAGGATCCTCTTCGTCGTCGCGATGGCGGTGGGCGCCGTTGCGATCGTGCTCGCGTGGTACTCCGGGCGCCGGATCACCCGGCCGATCCAGGAGCTGACCGCCACCGCGGCACGCGTCCGCGAGGGTGACCTCACCGCCAAGGCCGTAGTCCAGGGCGAGGACGAGGTCGGCCAGCTCGGCGAGACCTTCAACGAGATGACGACGTCGCTGGTGCGGATGACCGACGACCTCCGGGAGGCGGCCCGCGAGGAGTCGCGCCTCCGCACCCGCATCGAGACCATCATGCAGTCGATGGCCGACGGCCTCGTCGCGGTCGACCAGAACCTCAGGGTGCTGGCGTTCAACCGCGAGGCCGAGACGCTCACGGGGATCTCCGCCGGCGACGCGATCGGCCAGCCGGTCGAGAACGTCCTGCGCGTCCGCGACGCGCAGGGGGAGGCCGTGCGGCTCCCGATCTTCGATCTCGCCGCCGGGTCGGTGGGTTCCGTGATGCTGAAGCGCTCCGCCGCCGATCCCGTCCCCGTCGCGGTGACGAGCGCGGTCTTACGCACGGACGACGGCGAGGTGGCCGGTGCCGTGGCCGTGTTGCGCGACATGACCCGCGAGCGCGAGGTCGAGAAGATGAAGTCGGAGTTCCTCTCGAACATCTCGCACGAGCTCCGGACGCCGCTGACGCCGATCAAGGGCTACGCCGAGATCCTCAGCCGCAAGGAGGTCCCGCCCGAGAAGTCGAAGCAGTTCGTTAAGGGCATCCTCGACTCGACCGCGCGCCTCGAGCGGATCGTCGAGCTGCTGGTCGACTTCTCCGCGATGGAGGCCGGGCGTCTCTCGCCGAGGTCGACCCCGATCGACCTCGGAGCGCTCGTCAAGAAGCTCGCCGACGACTGGGAGCAGAAGACACCCAGGCACAGCGTGGTCGCCGACGTGAAGGCGCGGCTCCCGAAGGTCGTCGGAGACGAGCGGCTCATCCGGCGCTCCATCGAGGAGGTCCTGGACAACGCCGTGAAGTTCTCCCCCCACGGCGGCACGATCCGCCTCGAGGCGAAGGGCTCGGCGCGGGGGACCAACGGCCGGGGCCGCGGGGTAGAGGTCCGCGTCAGCGACGAGGGCATCGGGATCACCCCCGACGACCTGCCCAAGGTCTTCTCGGACTTCCACCAGCTCGACGGGTCCGAGACCAGGGCGTACGGGGGCCTGGGGCTCGGCCTGGCGTTCGTCCAGCGGATCATCGAGGCGCACAAGGGCGAGATCACGGTGGAGAGCGAGCCCGACCAGGGCACCACCTTCACGATCCGGATCCCGGCCGCCACCGCCGCCCCCCGGAAGGGCTTGGAGAACTAGTCCGAACGGACTATTCAAAGAGGGCCGCTCGTGCGAGAAACTATGTCGATATGGGATCAAAGACGACGCTGATCTCCCGCGCCGCCGCCACTCGTTCCTCGAAGGTGGCGGTGGGACTAGTGCTCGCCCTCTTCGCCGGCGCGGCCTGGTGGCCCTTCTCCGGCGCCTCCGAGCTGGCGGAGATGACGGTCCAGCGACGCGAGGGCCGCGTGACCATCGTGCGCGGCAACGAGACCATCGAAGTCGAGGACGAGACGTCGCTGAAGCCGCGTGACGTGGTCCAGACGGAGAGCTCCGGCGAAGCGCTCGTGCGCCTCGAGGGCGACCGTCTGCTCACGCTCGCGTCGAACTCCAAGATCAGGGTCAAGGACGCCAGCAGCGTCGAGAGCCAGAGCGGCAGCGTCCTCGCGGACGCCGGCGACGGGATCGAGGTGCAGTTCAGCTCGTTCACCGCGAGCTCGCCGAACGGCACGATCCGCATCGACCGCGGCGTCTCGGCGACGCGGGTGGCGTCGTACCGCGGCACAGTCACCCTGGGGGCCCCCGGCGAGGAGCGGCTGCAGGTGCGGTCGCTGTTCGAAGCGGTCCCCTCCGCCAACGCGGTCCCCGCGGCGCCGGTGCCGTACGACCTCGACGCGGGCGATCCGTGGGACCGTCGTTACCTCGACCACGTCGTCGACCTCCAGGAGGAGCTCGACCAGCTGACCGGCGGCCTGCGCACCTCGATCGGCAACCAGCGTGCGGGCCTCGGCTACTTCAGCACGCTGGCCGGCGGTGCCGACGTCGGGTTCCTGCGGCCGTACCTGAGGCGTCCTACGGTGAACCTCCTCGTCGGGTTCACGATCGCCAGCCACGACACCGACCGCTCCCTCCCGGCCTCGTTCCGCGAGGCGTTCTCGCTCTACAAGCGCGGGGCCAAGTGGGCCGTCGCCGCGGCGATCATGGACGTGAAGCTGAACGCCGTCGTCGCGGACCTCGAGGACATCGCGACGGTCGCCGTCGCGTCGAGCTCGTCGGGCGAGTCGTTCACGCTAGCGTCGGCGACTCTCAGCGAAGCCGGCGAGGTTCCGCCTGCTCCGGGCGAGCCCGGCCCCGGCGACCCCCTCCCGCCGACCTCACCGCCCACGGGTGGCGTTGACCCGACGCAGCCTCCGAAGCCGACCGACCAGCCCCCGCCCAGCGAATGCCCGAGCTACGCCCAGTGCACGATCAACGAGGCCGTGAGCGGCGTCTCGCCTAGCAGCTCGCCGACCCCGCAGCCGACGGATCCGCCCGACGACCCGCCGGACGACGAGGATCCGCTCGACATCTTCGGCAAGCCGGGGCTCATAGACTAGGGCCGGTGACCCGGCCCCTCGTCCTCGTCGCCGAGGACGACTTCAACGTACGCCTTACGCTCGAGATCGTCCTGGAGGACGAGGGCTTCGAGACGTTGCTGGCCGCGGACGGCGAGGCGGCGCTCGCCGCGGCCCGTGAGTCGATCCCCGACGTGATCCTTCTCGACCAGATCATGCCGAAGCTCGACGGCAAGCAGGTCTTCAACGCGCTCCGCGCCGACGAGACCACCAGGGACATCCCCGTGCTCGTGCTCAGCGGGATGGAGCGCGGAGTCGCGGCGGACTGGCCGGGGGCGGAGTTCGTCGGCAAGCCGTTCAGCCCCGAGGAGCTCGTGCGGCGGATCCGCAAGGTGCTGCCGGCCGAAAGGTCCGTCTGACCGCTTAGGCTCCCGCCCATGGCCCCCCCGGCGCGCCGTCAGCGGCGCCGCTTCATCCTGATCGGCGCGATCGTCGTGCTCCTGCTGGCGGCTTCGTCGCTGTCGCGCTTCTACACCGACGTGCTGTGGTTCCAGGAGGTCGGCTTCGAGACCGTCCTGTGGAAGAGCATCGGCACCCAGGTCATGGTCGGCGCGGTGGTCGCGGCCATCGTCGCGGCGATCGTGTGGGTCAACCTCCTGATCGCGGCGCGTGCGGCCCCCCCGTACGGGACGTTCGTGATGGGCGGGCGGCAGGGGATCGACCCTCTGCAGAGGTACCGCGACCTGCTGGGCCCGTACCTCCGGTGGCTGCGCCCCCTGGTCGCGGTCGCGATCGGGATCCTCGCCGGCATCGGCGGCAGCGCGGCGTGGCGCACGGTCCTCCTGTGGATCAACCGGGTCCCGTTCGGAGAGGACGACCCGCAGTTCGGCAGGGACATCTCGTTCTACGTCTTCGAGCTCCCCTTCTTCCGGGTCGCGCTCGACCTCGCTTGGTTCGCGCTGATCGCGGCGCTGCTGGTGACCATCGCCGCGCATGCGTTCCACGGCTCGTTCCGGCCCCAGCTCGGGTTGCGCGGCGTCACGCCCGGCGCGCTCGCTCACGTGTCGGTGCTGTTCGGCCTCATGGCCCTGGTCAAGGCGGCGCAGTACTACCTCGGGACGTACGGGCTCAACTTCTCGGAGCGCGGCGTCGTGACCGGAGCCAGCTACACCGACGTGAACGTGCACCTGCACGCGCTCCGGCTGCTCGCGATCATCTCGGTCGTCTCCGCGGTTCTGTTCATCGTGAACATCCGCGTGCGGAAGGTGTCGCTGCCGCTCGCGGCGGTCGCGATCTGGGCACTCACGTCCTTCCTCGCCGGGTTCGTGTGGCCGTCGCTCGTACAGCGGTTCTCGGTCGAGCCGCAGGAGCTGCAGCGGGAGCGCGAGTACATCGGACGGAACATCGCCGCCACGCGTGCGGGCTTCGGCCTGACGGACGTGGACGAGCGCGCGTTCGCGGCGACCAACGAGATCTCGCCCGACGGGCTCGAGGGGGCCGCGAACATCCTCGCGAACGTCCGTCTCTGGGACCCGGACACGCTCGGTGACGCGTACGAGCAGCTCCAGGCGATCCGGCTCTACTACACGTTCCCCGACGTCGACATCGACCGGTACGAGATAGACGGCGAGACGCGCCAGGTGCTGCTCGCGCCGCGGGAGCTGTCGCTCGACCAGCTTCCGCCGGCCTCGCGCGGGTGGCAGAACGAGCACCTCCAGTACACACACGGGTACGGCGTGGTGGCGAGCCTGGCGAACTCGATCGGGCCCGGCGGTCAGCCGGACTTCCTCGTGCGCGACGTCCCCGGGACGGTGGAGGCGGGGGCCGAAGACCTAGACCTCGAGCAGCCGCGCATCTACTACGGCGAGGAGTTCGAGGCGAGCGAGTACTCGATCGTGAACACGGGCCAGGCCGAGGTCGACTACCCGGACGAGGACGGGCTCGAGCGCTTCAACTACGACGGCGAAGGGGGCATCGAGCTCTCGAGCATCCTGCGGAGGCTCGCGTTCGCGACGCGCGAGAGCGACCCGAACATCGTGCTGTCGGACCTGATCGAGGGCGACTCGCGCATCCTCTTCTACCGGAACGTCCGCGACCGCGTGATGCGCGCGGCCCCCTTCCTCTCGTTCGACTCCGATCCCTACGCCGCGGCCGTCGACGGCCGGTTCGTGTGGATCATGGACGGATACACGTCGACGCCGTGGTACCCGTACTCGCAGCGGTTCGACGCGGGGGCCTCCGCGATCGACCCGAACGCGGACGGCGCGCTGCGCGGGAACGTCAACTACGTCCGCAACAGCGTGAAGGTCGCGGTCGACGCGTACGACGGCACGATGAAGTTCTACGTCGTCGATGACACGGACCCGTTGATCCAGGCGTGGCGCAGCGCGTTCCCGAGCCTGTTCACCGACGAGGAGCCGTCGGCGGACCTGGCCGCGCACTTCCGCTACCCGGAGGACCTGTTCAACCTCCAGTCCGAGGTCTACCGCACGTACCACATGGACGAGCCCGACGACTTCTTCGCCAAAGAGGACGCGTGGGACCTGCCCGACACACCGGCGACTTACCTGCTCACGGAGCTCCCCGGGGAGCTCGACGAGGAGTTCGTCCTGACGCGGGCCGCGACGCCGCGCGGGAAGAAGAACATGGTCTCGCTGCTCGTCGGACGTTCCGATCCCGGCGCCTACGGCGACCTCGTGACGCTCACGTTCCCCGCTCAGAACCCTCCGAACGGGCCGCAGCAGGTGGCGAGCCTGATCAGCCAGGACGAGGAGGTCTCGCAGACGGAGACGCTGCTCGGCCAGGAGGGCTCCGACACGACGTTCGGCTCGCTGATCATCCTGCCGATCGAGGACTCGATCCTCTACGTCCGGCCCTTCTTCGTGACGGCCGTGGACCTCGGCATCCCCGAGCTGAAGAAGGTCGCGGTGGTCCTCGGCGAAGAGGTCGCGTTCGAGGACACGTTCGACGAGGCCCTGGCGGAGCTGTTCGACCTGCAGCTCGACGAAGACCCGGAGGATCCCGGCGAGGAGCCCGATCCCGACGCGCCGGACGATCCCGGCGAGCCCGTGGACGAGGACGTGGCGCGGCTCGTCCGGCAGGCCGGAGCGGTCTACGAGCGGGCCCAGGACGCGCTGGCCGCGGGTGACTTCGAGGAGTACGGGCGGTTGATCGAGCAACTCGGTCGGCTACTGGATCGCGCGGGTCTCCTCACGGACGAGGCGGGAGGACGGGCCCCCTAGCCGTGGCCGAGGTGCTGCTCTTCCACCACGCGCACGGGCTGACGCGCGGTGTCGTCGCGTTCGCCGACGAGCTGCGCGCCGCGGGCCACGTCGTGCACACGCCGGACCTCTACGACGGCAGGACGTTCGACGATCTGGACGGGGGCGTCGCGCACGCGCAGGAGCTAGGGATGGAGACGGTCCTCGAGCGAGGCCGAGCCGCTGCTGAAGGGTTCCCGGCCGAGATCGTCTACGCGGGCTTCTCCTTAGGAGCGCTCCCCGCGCAGCTGCTGGCGCAAACGCGTCCGGGCGCGGCGGGGGCACTCTTGCTGCACGCGTGCGAGCGTCCAGAGGATCTCGGTGGCGAGTGGCCGGCCGGGGTCCCGCTACAGATCTACACGATGGAGGGCGACGAGTGGGTCGATCTCAGCGTCGCCCGGTCGCTGGCGGAGTCGGCCGGGGGAGAGCTCTTCGTGTACCCCGGCAACGGGCACCTGTTCGCAGACGCGACGCTGCCGGACTACGACGAGGGGGCCGCGGCCGTCCTGAGGCAGAGGGTGTTGAGCTTCTTGGAGGGTTGATAGACTGACGGGGCAGGGTGGAGCAGTCTGGTAGCTCGCCGGGCTCATAACCCGGAGGTCGCGGGTTCAAATCCCGCCCCTGCAACCAGAGTTTTCGCAGGTCAGGGCCGCTGAACGTGTGTTCGGCGGCCCTTCTGTTTGGGCGGCCTGGTCACAGAATGATCAAGTGCGTCCTTGTCGCAGCGCACGTCCGCGTAAGCGCGCTCTCAGCGCTATAGGCTTGCCCTGCCCTCACGTTAGGAGCGGAGGGTGTCGGCTCAGTCGAAAGGCGAGTCGGCTCATACCGGCCGCCGCTGCGCGGCACGTACGAAAGGACGTGGATCTTCTATGACGGAGACCGCACCGGGAATAGAGGTTCCCAAGAAGGGAACCGTCACCTTCGAGTTCGACGGGGTTGAGTCCCCCCGTCGGATGCAGAACGAGGCGGACCGGCGTCTGGGCATCGTTCGCCACGTGTGGGACGTTCCCGTTCGCGCGATCACGCAGGGACTCTCTCAGCTGAGCGGCCCGAACCCGCGGCCGCGTCCCAAGATCAAGAAGAAGGTCGCGCAGCAGATTTTGCTGAGCGTGACGAACCAGGACGTCCCGATCGACGGCGTGTTTCACCTCGCG
This sequence comes from Actinomycetota bacterium, assembly GCA_035942255.1. Lineage (GTDB taxonomy): Bacteria > Actinomycetota > CADDZG01 > CADDZG01 > WHSQ01 > JALZEG01. Next base: position 37,661 of record DASZDG010000095.1, read on the forward strand.
CACTTGGGGATCACGATCGTCGGCGATGCCGAAAAGGTGACCGATACCAAGTTCGCCGTCACGTTCGAGGTGGACGACGATGCTGACGACCCGAGCGACGGGATCGTCAACGGCCTTCACACTCTGGCGGTCTTCGAGTCACTGGAGGCCGCGGAGATTCCTGAGCAGCAGTACGTGACGCTCACGGTCATTTCGGGCGTCCCGGCTGCCCACCGCAGCGTTCTGATCCCCTGGATTGCCAAGGGGCGGAACACCGTCTTGCAGGTGAAGGACCACTCGATCGACCACCTCACCGGGCTCTTCGACCCCTATAAGAAGACGCTCGCGGACAAACCGTACTCCGAGCTGATCGGGTGGGAAGAGAGTTCACCTGCGCCATACGACGTCCTCGACGTGCTCGCCGTGCAGACCGCGCTTAACCCGCACGTCTTCCCGAACGAGGCTGAGGTCGTCGGCGACGAGGTGAAGCACCCCGTCGCCGCGTACGAGAAGCAGAGCGCCTGCCTTGCGTACTTTGAGGACCCCGCGACCCGCGACTCGTACTACGCCGGGCTCAACATCCTCGACGACGCGCTCGACCTTTACGACCGCATCAGGAGCGAGGCGGTCGAGAAGTACAACAAGACCACCGGCGGAAAGGGTGGCGGCCTTCGGATCATCGAGGCTCGCTACGACAAGGACGGCAAGGCGAAGCCCAACGTCTGGACGTTTCCGTTCAGGCGGTCGGAGTCCTACCCCGAGAAGGGTGCCTATCGTCTCTCGGCTGGCTCGACGTTCGCGATCCTGGCCGCCTTTCGCCCCTTTGTCAGTTTCGACGGCTCGAAGCGCAAGCTGGTGTGGGACGGTGGGTACGGGGCGGTTCTCGAGGCGTGGGACGCACTGGGCGGTCCCCTGATCGCCGCGTGTGCGGAGACCTCTCAGAGTCTCGGCGGCGTGAACAACCAGAACGCAACCGGAAAGCACCGGCCGCTGTGGCGGGCCCTGCACACGATGGTCCGGAACTACAAGAGCGAGCAGGAGAACCGGCGCCTGCGCGCGCAGCTCGACAAGGCGATGGGGACCTAGCCGTCGACGCTGAAAGCGAGAGGCCCCGGCTGATAAACCAGCTGGGGCCTCTTCGCGGCCGAGGGTTCACGAGACCAGACGGATACGAGCCAGATAGCACGAAAGCCTTCGACGGAGGACGCCGAGTCCAGCTCCCAAGGACCGTTCCTGCCTTAGGCCGGCAGCTCCTCGGGTACGACGTCGGCCGCGCCGGCGCCGGTGGGCTCCACGGTCGATGTGACCCTGAACGATCCCGCGTCGCCGACGTATGCCGCGGCCTCGAACGTCTCGGCGAAGACCTGGAGGTCGTTGCGCGCATTCGAGGCGCTGTCCCCCACGATGCCGAGGTCGAGTACGCCCGCGTCGAGGTACAGCCAGCTCCCCTCGGCGAAGAGGAACCACTCGATGGTGTCCGGGAACTCCACGAGTGGGCCGGCCGCCTGTCCGCCGAACCCACCGCCGTCGAGGTGCCACGTCGGCCCGATGCGTCGCACGCGGAACCAAGCATCGATCTCCTCGTCGCTCACCGCGTACGTGCCGTCGCAGGCGTGCTGCCGGGCGAGGTCGGCACGGATGAGACTGCGGGCCCACGCGGGGAGGAGCGGCTGTTCGCGCTATGGCGGCTCGCACTCACGACCGGGATGCGGCGGGGTGAGTTCCTGGGGCTGCCCTGGGTGGACGCGAGGTTCGACGCGAAGGAGCTGCGCGTCTTTCAGACGCGCGTGAAGTCGGGGGAGGGCGTGGTCTACGGGAGACCGAAGACGGAGAAGGGCGGCACACGATCAGTGTTGACGAGGCGACGCTGACAGCACTACGCGCGTGGCGGCGGGCCGAAGCCGAGGAGCGCCTGGCGTGGCGACCGGGCTGTCGCGATGAGGGCCGCTTGTGTTCTGCCGCGGACGGGGTTCCGGTCGACCCCGACGTCGTCTCCCAAGGATTCGGCCGCCTATCGCGCGACTCCGGCCTACCAAGGATTAGGGTCCACGACCTCCGACACTCGTACGCGACCGCGGTCGTACGCGCCGGCGTCCCGACGGCGGTCGTGTCGCGACGACTCGCGCACGCGTCGGTTCGATCACGCACGACGTGTACCAACATGTCCTGCCCGCGGACCTCGAGGCGGCCCGCCGCATCGCCGCCGCGATCGACGGGCCGTGATCGCGACGAGCCACCGGACTGGCGACGCGCCCGGAAGTGCGCGACCCTTGCGCCTCAGGGCGTGAGGCCGATATCCCCACGTGGTCCGCCTTTCCTTTCGCCCCGGCGGGCGCTTCTCGCTTAGAGGAGGGGAGTAGTTGTTCAAGAGGCATAGGAAATCGCGGTCCCCGCTCGACTCGGTCGCGGTGGACGAGCTGTACCAGTGGGCCGTCCAACGAGCCTCGATGCCTGCGAGTATGTCCTCTGCGACGGACGAGCTAGCCGCCGAGATAAGTCTCAGAGCTGACTTCGAGATATCACCCGCGGACGTGGCTCTCGTTGCGAACGTCGCTCTATCCCCCGACAACCTTTCCTGGGTGAGGGTCGAAGTCGACCGCGAGGACGTCTTGGCAAGCGAGGTTCTGCCTGAGGTGCAGCACGATTCCGCCTTTGCTGGCCTGGTCAAAGCAGTGAAGGAGGGCAAGGCTTCGCGCGATGACGAAAGGACTGCAGCAGCGCGGGACCTACTCGCGTACGCCCGAAAACGTGACGCTCGGCTAGGCGACCTGCAAATGCTTTCGGGACGGCTGCTTGCTGAGATGCCCCGGCAGGCTGAGGCCTACTACATCGTGAACACCGCTCTCGGGCTTCTCAACGCACCAAGCGGCTAGAAGCGGTTACTCCGACGTGTGGCGGCCCTAAATGTGCGCGCCCTTGGCGCGGTTGCAGTCCGCGCACAGCAGCTGCAGGTTCTTCGCTGTGTTGCTGCCGCCGAGTGCGATCGGGATGATGTGGTCGTACTCCAGCAGCTCGTCGCGGCCGCACTCCGCGCAGCGGCCTCCGTCCCTCCTCCACACCTCGAGCCGCACGTCCTGCGGGATGCCTTCGCGCTTGCGCACGGGCGGCCCCTCGCCGACGTCGAGCAGCGCGCGGGCGTGTTCCAGCTTTCGCTGCTTCTGCCGCTCGCGCTGGCGCAGGAGCGCCTTGACGTCCTGCGCGTCGTAACCCTCGTTCTCCCAATAGAACTCGCCCTCGAAGTACCACCACGTGCGGGTGCCGAAGAAGGCGAGAGGAACGGGATCCTCCGCCCTGGCCAGCGAACTGAGGCGCTCAGGGCTGATCTCCACGGGCGGGCAACCCGTGCCGACGAACCAGAACCGCTTGCGGAACATGAACCCGCGGTCCTTGAAGATGTCCGCATTGGCGTCGTGCCGGAGCTGGGTTCGACTGCTCTGAGTCTGTTGCGGCTTCGCGAAAGCGGGTGTCGCCGGGTGCGTGTGACGCTCCCAGCTGTTCCGAAACCACCCGAGCAACCACCATGCCGACCACCACGCCACAACAAGGGCGACGACCGCGCCGGCGACGAGAGACGGGAAGGGAGCTGCGGCCTCGCCCGTCTCAGCGGCGCTGGGGGAAAGTGCCGAGGTCGCCACGATGACAGCGACCACGCTGGCGACGATGCCGCGCCGCGTCCGCGCGCGGCGCGCCCATGCGTCCACCAGCCTCCTTGCGGCTCCCACGGCGTGCAGAATACGCGGCGGACGGGGCTACCTCACCAGCACGGCGGCCGGATACGCTCGCGCAGTGAGCGAGACGCCGCTGTACCAGGGGAGGGCACCGGGAGCACTTCGAGTTCGACCACATCCAGCTCGGCGACCTCGGCAGGAACGAGACCAAGCGGCGGCTGAACCGAAGACATGCCGACGGCTGGCGGCTCGTCGCCGCGATCCCCACCGCCATTACTGGGGGGCCCGCCTCGGTCGTCTCGGGCTCCGTCTGGTTCCTATGGGAGCGCGCCGAGGAGGCGTGACGCGCGCCGCTCCGAAACGTCTGATCACATCCTGATTACAAACGCATCGGTCGGTCCCGTCAGCAGACGTCACGGCGACCGGCGACCGTCGCGCGAGAGCGCAGGCGACCCGGCACGTCCGTCACGCGTCGGCAGCGCGCGTAATGGCGCGTTACCGTTTCATAACCCGAAGGTCGCGGGTTCAAATCCCGCCCCTGCAACCACGAGGCCCCCGCAAGGGGGCCTTTCTCCTGTCTGGGGAACGGCTCAGGGACCGGCCCCCACGGCGGAGAATCTGACGACCATGGTGGACGAGCCGGTTTTCGAGTCGACCCTGAAGGCGAGGCTGTTCGTCGCGGGGCAGGTGGCGAGCAGCGTGTTCAGCCTCGGCTTCGCCCTCTGGGCCCTGGTCCAAGCGGACGACTTGCGCGCATGGGTTCAGGAGTCCGACGGGGCACCGGTGCCGGGCTTCCGCTGGGGCATTGCGCTCTCGTTCGGCTGGACGGCCCTGCAGCTCGCGACTCTGTGGGCGTGGCCGTCGGATCGCGGCTGGGTCTTCAAGATGTACGACCAGGTGGCCGTATACCGCCGCTGGTCCCGTGCGACCTGGAGCGCCGCGGGCAAGGCCGGCGGCAACGTGCGCCTCGCGCTCGTCCTCCGCCCGGTCGCGATCCTGTTGACGCTGTCCCCGTTCCTGGCTCTGCCGCTCGCGGCCCTCGGGTTGTTCGCGGGCGCCGACGGGGAGGCGAGTGGGGACGCCGTGTTGGCCGCGGTCTACTTCGCAGCCTTCATGCTCGCCGGAGGCGTGGCCTGGTGGCACGGCACCGTCTGGATGAACCACCTACGCGAGAAGGGCGTCGTCGACGAACCGTCCGGGGCGAGGGTCTTCACCGCGAGCCTCGACCGCTGGCCGTTCACGTTCAAACCCGTGCAGGACGCCGAGACCGAGCTGCTTCGACTTCGAGCGGCGTACTCGCTCGGCGTGCTGCTGTTCGTGTGGATCGGAGGCTTCCTGTTGGTCACGGCCGTTTCGCAGCACTGAGCCGGGAGCGTCCGGAAGGAGAGGCTGCGTCGACCGCTTTCGTCCCGCCGGCGCTCGCCTGAGGGAGACTAAGGTGATCGACGCGCGCGATTGGATCGGCCTGATCGTCGTCTTCGCGCCGGTGTTGATCGGGGTCGGCTATGGTTCCTGCGCCTGATCGGCCGCATCCCGCCCCCCGAAGGTGTCCCTCCGGGACGTCGCGGCGGGATGAGCCGCGTGCGCCCGAGCGGACCTGTCACCGACGCTCCCGCCTACGCGCAGAAGCTGAAGCGGGAAGAGGAGGCGCGCCGGAAGGAACAGTCCGGGCCGCGGGAGCCCTAGCTCAGCCCCCGGACTCCGCCAGCACGATCACCCGGTCGTCGCTCGACGCCGTGAAGGTCTGGCTCTTCGGCGGGTTGATCACCACGCTCCGGCCCGCTCCGTTGCCCGACGCCTGGTAGCCCAGCGCTATCTCGCCGCGCGCCCCCGCGGCCGCCGTGACGTCGGCGAAGGTCGCGTCGCCGGCGGCGTACAACGACGCCGGCTTCAGGTAGATCTCGCAGCCCTCTTCGTCGAGCAGGTCCTCGAAGACCGGGGCGAGATCGCGGTTCTCCGACAGCTGCGCCATCAGCAGCGCGGTGAGCCGCTCGCTCACGATGAACTCGTCGGTCTTCCGCGACGGCGTGAGGTTCACGTCGCGCTCGTCCAGGAGCTCCGCGACGATGTTCGTCTCGGCCCCCGCGGCGTCGATCGCGCTCCGCAGGTGCAGCAACGTCAGCAGCACGCGTGCGTCTGCCTGAGCCTCGCTCAGCCGCTCCTTGTAGCAGAGGACGATCACGTGGTCCGGAGGGTCCGAGCCCATCAGCGAGCGAAGGGCTCCGGGGTCGAGGGTCTCGGCGTGCAGCGAGTGCGCCATGTTGCGTGTCTCCGGCACGTGGACCTCCTCCGGCGGGCACACGGCGGGGTCAACGTGGATCGAGATCGTCGCGCCGGGCCCGACGTATCCGTCGAGCTCGCGCACGATCTCCGGCGCCATCCGGTTCCACCCGATCATCAAGACGTGCTCGGCCTCGGCCGCCGGGGCCGTCGCCGCCGCTCCCGCGCCGGCGGTACGGGCGCGACCCGGCGTGTGCACGATCTTGTCGTCGTCCTCGGCTATCGCGACGAGCGCGTCGCCGTCGGACAGGACCGTCTCGTGCGGAGGGTTCAACGTGACCCGGCCGTCTCGGAACCTGATCCCGAGCGGCACCGCCTGCTCGAACGACCCCATCGCGTCCGCGAACGTGGAGCCGTTCAGCTGCGGTACCGCGTGGAAGTAGATCTCGTCGCCGTCGAAGTCGAACAGCTCCTGGTAGACCTCGCTGAGGCCCGGCTGCCGGCACACCTGCGCGGTCACGCGGGCGATGATGCTGCTGGACCGCACCACGCTCACCGCGCCGTGCGTGCCGTCGCGCAGGGCCGCCGCGGTGAACGGGTCTCCGACCTCGGCGACGACGGGGACCCCGCCCCGCATGCCGGGAGTGCGGAGCAGCGCGAGCGCGGTCTTGACGACCTCGGCGTCGCCGTCCTCGTGGCCGGGGTTGAGCACGATCACGGACTTCGCCGCGTCGGGCCGCGCGATCGCGATGTCGATCGGCTCGAAGGGGACGCCGCTGCGGCAGACGATCTTGGTCCCGCGCGTTTCCCTCACGCGCGCGTCCAGCAGCCGCTCCATCTCGTCCTTCTCCATCGCCGCGAGCACGACGACGCTGCCCCCGCGCTGGTTCTCGTTCGCGATCGTGAGCTCGGAGATGATCGGGAAGACCTTCGGCGACCATCCGAGGATCAGCGTGTGGCCGCTCTCCAGCACCGGCGAGCGCCCCCGCCGCAGCTCGGCCACGCGGTCGCTGATGCCGTTGGCGAGGAGGCCGATCAGCGAGCTGACTACCAGGATCCCGCCGATCGTCGCGGTGAGCGACGCGATCCGCAGCGGCCATCCGACGTCGCCGCCCATCGTCCCGGGGTCGAGCGTGCGCATCAGCGTCGACCACAGCGCCTCCCCGAACGAGAGCTCCGATCCCTCCGCCCGGACCTCCGCGATCGCGGCGGCGGTCGACACGACGAGGATCAGCGCGAGCGTGGCGAGCGTGAGCCACACGACCATCGCGGTCGTGCCCGACGAGAGAGTGTTGTCGAACCAGTAGCGGAAACGCTGGCGGATCGGAGGGCGCGGCTCGTTCATCGTCACCTGCTTGGTGGGGGAGGGATCGTCGGACGCGGAGGTTATCCCACGGACGCGCCGCGATAATGGAACCGTGGATACCGGCGCGTGGTCGGCGGTGGAGGACTACGTCGCGGCGCTCCTGGTCCCCCGCGACGAGATCCTGGACGGCGCGCTGGATGCGAGCGCGGCGGCGGGGCTCCCGCCGCATCAGGTCTCGGCCCCCGAGGGCAAGCTGCTGCACCTCCTGGCGTCGATCCGCGGGGCCCGGACGATCCTCGAGATCGGCACGCTCGGCGGCTACAGCACGATCTGGCTCGCGCGGGCGCTGCCCCCGGACGGGCGGCTCGTCACGCTCGAGGCCGAACCCCTGCACGCCGAGGTGGCGCGGGCGAACCTCGCAGCCGCGGGGCTGGGCGAGCGGGTCGAGGTACGCGCCGGAAATGCGCTCGGTTCTCTGAGGGAGCTTGAGGACGAGGGTGCGGGGCCGTTCGACTTCGTGTTCGTCGACGCCGACAAGAAGAGCAACCCGCTGTATCTGGAGGCCGTGCTGCGGCTGACGCGCCCCGGGAGCGTCGTCGTGGCCGACAACGTCGTGCGGGGCGGGTCGCTCGCACGAGGAGACACCGGCGACGCAACCATCGCCGGCCTTCGTCGTTTCCTAGAGATGATCGCGGCGGACGCGCGGTTGACCGCGACGGTCGTGCAGACGGTCGGGTCGAAGGGACACGACGGCTTTCTCCTGGCGGTGGTCGGGGAAGGCTGAGGCTGCGGGAGGGAGCGGCGATGAGGCGGAAAGTTGTTCTGGTGGTGGCCGTGGCGGTGGCGCTGCTCGCGCAGACGTTGCCGGCGAAGGGATGCACCTGCGTGCCCGAGGAGGACCCTCGGGAGGACCTGCTGCGTTCCGACGGAGCGATCATCGGCACCGTCCTCTCCCGGCGCCCCGCCGAAGACGACCCGCAATGGACCGCGGTCGTCACG
>DASZDG010000096.1:0-20443 GCA_035942255.1 Actinomycetota bacterium
AGACGTCAACGGCGCGGTTGGCGCAGGGCGCCTGCAGATGACCTGGAGCTTCTCGCGCAACCTGCACCAGCGCGCCACCATCGACCGCGTCGCGGGCGACTTCATCGCCGCGCTAAGAGAGCTCATCGCGCACTGCAGCTCGCCCGCCGCCGGAAGAGTGACGCGCCCGGAGGCGGAGAGCGAAGAGGCCGACGTCGCCGAACCGATGCCGACGCGGAACCTCTTCGGGATCCCCGGGTTGATAAGGCTCGGCACCGGCGCCTCGGACTCCGCGATCTTCTGTCTCAGTCCGGGCACTACGACCAGCGTCCGCGCGTATCAGACGATCGGCGATCGTCTCGGGGCGACGTCGTTCGGCGTGCAGATCGGATACGAGATGGGTCGTTACACGACCACGGTCGAGCGGATGGCGGATCAGTGCATAGCAAGGATGCGACAGGCACGGCCGGAAGGTCCGTATCACCTGCTCGGCTGGTCGATGGGCGGCGTGGTGGCGTTCGAAGTTGCGACGAAACTGGTCGAGCAGGGGCATGAGGTCGGTCTCTTGATGCTGCTCGAGCCACGTCGCCTCAGCCTCGGCAGGAAGTTCACCGAACTGATCGGCGAACAAGAGGCGCGCGGTGCCGCGCAGGCGAAGTCGACCTTCAAGGACGGGCTCAAGCTCACCACCGCGATGATGCGCTCCGTCGAGACGCCGCAGCAGGCGAACGGCTGGTCGGGCCGCCTTCGCCAGATCCTGGTCGACCTCGATCTGCCGAATCCCGACGATCTCCTAGAGTTGCCGGCTAAGGACCTCCATACGCTCCTAAGGCAGCTTGTGAGCGATACGGAGGCGGCGGAGACGTACGTTCCGCGACGGCGGGCTCAGGAGGCGGTCCTGGTCGTCAGCTCCGAGGGCGCGGATGCCTCCGAGGAGCGTCCCTCGAGCGCGACGGGCGTCTCCTTGGCCGACTATCTTGAGGACTGGCAGACGCTGATCGGCGGTGAGCTCACGACGCATTTCGTTCCCGGAGATCATGAATCGCTGGTTAGGGACCCCTCGGCCCGCCAGGTCGCCGCACTATGCAATTCCTACCTCGGCCTCTGATGAAGGAGCTCACTATCCGTGCCGAATAGCGCGTGGTTCCAACTGCTGACGAACCCACCCAAGGCCACGATGAGCCTCATCTGTTTCCCATACGGGGGTGGAGCTGCATCGGTCTTCCGTTCATGGGCACCGCGCGTTCCCGACTCGGTCCGCCTGGTCGGGGTCGCCCTGCCGGGTCGCGATCGGCGTTTCCGTGAACCAGCTTCTCGAGATCTTGCTGCAACCGTCGAGGCGATCTCCTCCGCGCTGACGCAATCGATCGACGGTTCCTATGCATTGTTCGGGCACAGTCTCGGAGCTCTCATGGCGTTCCTGGTCGCGAGAGAGCTGAGAAGCAGGCGCCACCGCGACCCCGTCTGCCTCTTCGTCTCGGGCGCCGAGGCTCCGCACGTGGTCGTCGAGCGGCCCCAACTGCACGACCTTCCAACGGCGGAGTTCGTAGGTGAGCTCGCGAGGCTGAACGGGACTCCCCGGGAGGTCCTGGCCGACGACGAGCTGATGGAGCTGATGCTGCCGACACTGCGCGCGGACTTCTTCCTGTCCGAGACCTACGTCCATCAGCCCGATGAGCCGCTCGGCTGCCCGATCGTGGCGTTCGGGGGCTGGCAGGACCCCGAGGTAGACCCCGGAGACGTGCAGCTGTGGAGTGAGCACACCTCAGCGGGATTCATCCGCGTCATGTTCACAGGCGACCACTTCTTCGTCATCGATCATGAGGCGCAGGTCGTCGACAAGGTCCTCTCGGAGCTGGGACGACTGAAGGCGGCGGTCGGACAGTGAGGCACATCCACCGGAGGCGCCGAGCATGAGAAGAGACCTTGCTCCGACACAGGGACCATCCGACCGGCCGTTGCTCGCGGTGCGCAATCTCAAGAAGACCTACCACCACCGCCGGCGCGCAACTGCCGCGGTCAAGGACGTCAGCTTCAAGATCGAGCGCGGTGAGGTCGTCGGGTTGCTCGGCGCGAACGGCGCGGGGAAGACCACGACCATCAAGTGCATCTGCACGTTGGTCCGCCCCACCTCCGGTGTGATCGAGATCGACGGCGTCGACGTCGTACGACACCCGCGCAAGGGAGTGACGAAGCTCGCAGCGTTGCTCGAAGGGAACCGCAACATTTACTGGCGGCTCACGGTCAAGGAGAACCTCGAGCTGTTCGCCGCCTTCCAAGGGATGACCCGCCGGGAGAGTGCGTCCCACGTGGCGGACCTCATCGAGTTGTTCAACTTGCAGGGAAAGCGGGATGCACCGGCCCGCTTCCTCTCGAAGGGCATGCAACAGAAGCTGGCAATCGCCTGCGCGATCGTCCGCTCGACTCCGTTGCTCTTGCTGGACGAGCCCACTCTGGGACTGGACGTCGAGACGACGCATGAGCTTCGCGGATACGTCAAGAAGCTCAGCATGGGCGGGAGGACGATGATGTTGTCCAGCCACGACATGAACCTCATCGAGGCCCTGTGCGACCGGGTGATCTTGATCAACGAGGGCCGCGTCGTCACCGACGACTCCGTCGCGAACCTGCTGAACCTCTTCAAGAGCCGCGCGTATCGCTTCACGATCACCGGGTCTCTCCATGCGGGGCAACTGGCACGGCTGGAGGAACGGTTCCAGCAGCTGGAGGTCTCACAGCAAGGTGAGTCCACGCTCATCGACGTGCAGCTTCCCGCTGCCCACGACATATACGAGCTGATCCACGTCCTGGAGGCGGAGGATGCAATCATCGAATCGATCGACCGCCGGGACCCGAACTTCGAGCAGGTCTTCTTGAGGATGATCGAAGAGACCTCTCTGGAGCATTTGGGGGGGTCCCAGTGAGGCCCAGGCTCGTATTGGCCGGCGCCCTCATGAGACGCCATGTGGTGGAACTGTCGCGATACGCCTTCGATTCGGTAGTCGTCCTCCTCATGACGTACGTCCTCTTCCTGGTCGTCTTCTTCGGTGCGAAGTCGATAGGCGGGAACGTGATCTCGCGGGCGGACACGCTTTCGAGCATCGTGCTCGGGTTCCTCATATGGGCCTTGGTGGCGTTCGCCTACTCGGACATCTCGCAGGGAATCATCCAGGAGGCACAGGCCGGCACGCTCGAACAGCTGGCGATGACTCCGGCAGGCCTGTCCACCGTCCTGATGATGAACTCAGCGGTGATGCTCATCTCTCACGTTCTGCAGATGAGCGTCGTCCTCGTCCTCGCCATGTGGACGAGCGGCCGGTGGTTGGAGATGGATATCGTCAGCATCGCGCCCCTCTTGTTCATGACGCTCATGGGCGTCGTAGGGGTGGGGCTTGCGATCGGCGGAGCCGCGTTGGTCTTCAAGCGCGTGGCAGGGGTCTCGTCACTGCTGCAGCTTGCGTTCGTAGGGCTGATCGTGGCGCCGCTCGACCAGATCCCCGCCCTCGCGCTGCTGCCACTGACGCTGGGATACGACCTGCTGAACCAGGTGATGGTCGACGGGGTCTGGATCGGCGACATCGCGCCACGGGACATCCTGTTCTTGTTCCTCAATTCCGTCGCGTACATCCTGATAGGGCTGGGCGCCTTTCGAGGGATGGAGCGGATCGCTCGTGGCAGGGGGCTCTTGGGCCACTATTGATCGGAAGACGCCCCGCGCGCCTCGACAAGAGACTTCAGCCTTTCGACGACGTCGAAGGCCGGGGTTCCTTTCTCGAGGTAGACGTCGGCACCGAGGTGAAGCGTCCGCTGACCGAGAGCGCGCTCCTCGAACCCCGAGAAGACGGCGATGATCGCGCGCGGTAGCGCGGCGCGGATGTCGGGCAGCACGTCGAGGCCGCTGCGGCCCGGCATGTTCATGTCGAGGAGGACTACGTCGGGCTGGGCGTCGCGGGACTTCTGCAGGGCCTCCTCTCCGGACGAGGCCTCGCCGACGACCTCGAAATAGCCGTCCATCGTCAGCATCGCGTGGAGGAAGAGCCTGATGTCGGGCACGTCGTCTGCGATCAACACGCGGCTAGGCATCGGCGATCAAGTCCTCGAGGAGGACCTTCGACGCGATCCGCTTCGCCGCGCCGAGGGCGCGCTGTGCAGCGCTCGCGGCCCTGCGGGCGTCGCCCTGTTCGAGCGCGAGCTGGACCACCGTGAGGTCCTGGACGACGTTCTCGTAGATCTCGTGCGCCTGCTGGGTGAGCTCCCGATGTGCCCTCACGCGGTCGGTCACCTCGACGACGACCGCGCCGACGCCGATCGCCGCGTCTCCGTCCAGGACCGGGTAGTAGCTCGCGAGGAAGTGCCGGTCGGCTTCCGGATCGGCAGGCGTGGCGCCGTGGAGCTCCAGGTCGACGACCGGCTCCTTCGACTCGATCACGTGCCGGAGAAGGGGCTCCGCGAGGTCGGCGAGGTCGGGGAGGACCTCGCGGATCGCCTGCCCCGCGTGGTCCTCGGGGGCCACGCCGTTCATGGCGGCGAGCGCGTCGTTGACGCGGACGTAGCGCAGGTCGAGGTCGACGAGTCCCAGGCCGATGTGGGCGACCTCGAACAGGCCCTCGATGAACCCGTGCTCGAACCGAGGCGCGATCGTCACCGGAGTTGCCCCGTCACGTTCGTCACGCGGTGGATTGTCGCCAAACGCGCGGTTGGGGGGCTATACGTTGTTTGCTTGGCCTCTTGCGCTGGGGGCCGTGCCGACCGCCCATCGCACCCGCAGCTACGCTTTGCCGGCTCTCAGGGACGACGGCGCGAAGGGCTAGGGGGCCGCGCGTGGACAGCTACGGACGGGGGTTCTTGTTCCTGCTGGCCGCCGGGATGTTCGTGGTCGGGGCCGTCGTGGGGCGGCTCGGCAGGGCCGGCACGTGGAGGGCCGGCATCCTGCTCGGGGCGAGCGTCGCCGTCGTGACGATCGTCGTCGGCTGGCGATCGTTCCGGAAATGAAAAGAGGCCCACCCCCTGAGGGGCGGGCCTCTCTTGCGAAGCGCGGTGGTCGGAGCTACGCCTTGCCGGTGAAGCGCAGGACGTCGATGCCCCGCTGGTAGTCGACGGCGTAGACGATCTCGTCGTTGATGAAGTAGGCCCCCGAGGTCCCGCCGGCGGCCGGCAGGAACCAGCCGATCTCACTGATCTTGCCCTTCGAGCTCACCTCGAGGAACCGCGTGCCGCTGTTGTACCAACCGACGGCGACGACCCCCCCGTTCTTGTAGTCCGGGTGCGTCGTGAACCAGTGTGGTGAGCAGCCGAACGGAGCGCTGGCGACGCCACCGCCGTCCGTGACGGTGCCCTGGTAGGCCCAGTACTGGTCGACGAGCTTGAACGTGCCGGTCTTCTTCCAGTTCTTCGTGTCCCAGGTCATGAACGAGGCCGCCGTGGACTCGCTGCACTGCTCGGCGCCACAGCAGGTCTCACCACCGGCGATCACGAAGCGCTCCTTCATCTCCCGAGGCCACAGGTTCGAGTGGAACGGAAGCCCGTTGGCGTCGTACTTCTCGCTGACCGCGAGGAGCTTCGGGTGAACGGGGTCCTTGCGGGCGTCGAGGAGGAGCATCGGGTCGGTCGACGTGAGGACGATGCCCGGGGACACCTCGGTGACGTCGTGGGTGGAGCCCAACGGAGGCTGGCCGTCGGTCCACTTCTCCTTAAGCATCTTCGCCTCGGCCGGGTTACGCAGGTCGGTGATCGTCCCCTCGCTGCCGTAGGCCCACTTGCAGTCGAGGATGCACTCGGTCGTGTGGTCGCCGGCCCCCGTGACCGTCGCGATCTCGACAGGGTTCGACTTGTCCTCGATGTCCCACACGTGGAGGTCGCTGCCGGGAAGGGTCTCGGAGAACAGCATGATGTCGCCGTTGGTGGCGACGTCCTCGTTCTCGAACTTGAACCCGAACGGGACGGGGTCGCCGACGAGCTGCGGAGACTCCGGCTCGTTGATGTTGTAGATCGCGAAGTTGTGCCAGCTCGTCACGAGCATGTAGTGGTCGCCGCCGCTCTTGAAGAAGTTCGCGCCGGTGGCAGTCGGCCCGTTGAACGGGACGGTGGTCACCCACTCGATGTTGTCGGACGCGTAGCCACCCGGGGTCGGGCCCGCACCTGCGGTCGCCGTCAGCCCCGAGACGAACAGCCCCAAGCAAGCAAGGGCCACGAGTACCTTCTTCACAGTTCTTCCTCCTGTCTGGAATGCCTGGAAAGAGGTTCGCCTTCCCGCGGAGGGTTCCTTCCTCACCAGACCAAGCTCTCAGGGCGGTTTGGGCGCTCGGGCGGCGCCTAAACGCCGGGATTGCCCTGACTTGGTCGCTTTGGTAACGTCCGGCACGTCTGGGCGGATGGATGAGGCGGCGGAAAGGGGGCCTTGTCTCGATGACGGTTAGCAGGTCGCGCTCCTCCGCACGAGCTCGAAAGGTCGATCTAGGAGGGGTTGAGTTGAGGTCGAATCGAAAGGTCGCTCGTCTGCTGACGAGCTCGTTGCTGCTCTCGGCAAGCGTCCTCGCGGGGGCGACGTCTGCAGGCGCGGCAGTCGGAACCGGGTCGAGCCAGGAATGTCATCCTGCGAGCCCCGGAGACTGCGTCGTCGCTTCCGGGACGGTCGTGGACGTCGTCAAGGACAGCGGCAACCCCCGCGGCGGGGTGGTCGTGTTCGAGTGCAACGGAGAGGCCGCAACCGCAGTAGCCGTGACGATCATCAGCTGCACCGCGGGTGGGGTCGCGGCGCCGCAGGTAGCGCTCCCGGGGCCGGCGGCGGCAACCTTCGGCGAGTTCACCACCACGGAGAACCAGTCGTACCAGGTCTGCTGGGAAGTGCAGGCCCTGTTCGCCCCCGGAGCGGTCGCGACGACCGGTTGCGAGTTCCTGAGCCTGTGAGGCCGATCGCCAGAAGAGCCGCGACGTCGGCCGTGCTCGCTGCGGGTTGCCTTCTCGCGTCGGTGATGGTCCACCCTGTGGCCGCGGGGGACTTGGAGGAGGTCACGGCGAGCGGCTTCGGCAACGCCACGTGTGCCGGGACCGTCTGCGCCGTCACGATCGGGTGCGCGGCCGCCGCGACCGCGACCGAGACCCTCACGTCGAGGTTCCCCATCAGCACGCACATCGACAGCTGCTGGTCACCGGACCTGGGAGTGTCGGCACCTCCGACCGCGGCCCCCGGAGGCGCGGCCGCCACGTACACGACGGCGACGGGGATCCACGGGGCGGCCAGCGGATTCGACGTCTGCTACACGGCGGTGGTCTGGTACCAGACCACTCATGACCCGATACCTTCCGAGACCTCCGGATGCTCGTTCGTCGAGGCGGCCGCCACCGACGTAGCCGGCGCGACGTCGGCCGGAAGCTCCGAAGCGTGCGGGCGCGGCGTGGGGGAGTGCATCAGCGCCGGCGGGGCCCTCGTCGACGTCGTCAAGGACGAGGGGAACCCGAGGGGCGGGGTCGCCGTGTTCGCATGCTCTGCCACGGCCCCGAGCGCGGCGGGAGTCGCGATCACCTCGTGCTCGGCGGACTCGATCGCTGCACCCCAGCTCGCGGCCCCCGGTCCCGTCGCCGCCACCGCCGGGTCGCTCACGGTCGTCGACGACGCGAGCTACCTCGTGTGCTGGTCGGCCAAGGCGTTGTTCGCCGGCGGGTTCGTCGACACGAGCGGCTGCGGAGTGGCATCCACGAACCTCTGAGAACGCGTTGGGGGGCCGGGCCCTGCGCCCGGCCCTTCTCAGAGAAGCAGATCAAGCATATGTTGAAGGCGTGGACAAGCCCCTCGAGGTCGTCGTCAAGGACGGCATCCTCTCGTTCGACGGCCGCGTGCTCGAGCACTTCGCGCCCACGCTCGACGGCTCCACGCGTCACCACGTCGAGCACCTCTCGGGCATCGGCCTGGCCAAGGGCCTGACCGGCGTGAAGCTCAAGATCCGGTACGCCAGCGGCATCGAGCACAGCTTCGGGTTCGAGGAGCAGCACAGGGCTGCGCTGGAAGAGCTCGTGCAGGCGGTGTGGGCGGCCCACAGCTGACGGCGCGCTAGGCGAAGTGGCCTATCCGGCCCCCCGGCGCGGGTGGTGCCGGTAGACCCCGGTCTCGTCGACGTCGGAGGGGATCCCCTCCCGCAACGGCTCGCGGCCCTCGGGCGGCGACACCGGCTCCGGCTCCGGTGGCGGCGGGGACGCGACGGCGGCGGGCCGGCCGGGCTCCAGCCGCAGGCGCTCGCCGTGGTGCAGCAGCTCGACGGCATCTCCGTCCACGAGGACGTAGCGCGCGCCGTCCCGCGTGAGCTCGACGCGCAGGCGGCGGCCCCGGTAGACGATCCGGAACGTCAACCCGTTCAGGGCCGGCGGGAGGTGCGGCGAGAACGCGAGGACGTCGCCGTCGTCGCGCATCCCGCCCAGACCCGCGACCGCGACCAGCCACGCCCCCGACAGCGACGCGAGGTGGAGGCCGTCCGCGGTGTTCCCCGCAAGGTCGCGCAGGTCGACCAGCGCGCTCTCGCGGAAGTAGTCGTACGCGAGGCCGAGGTGCCCGACCTCGGCCGCGACGATCCCCTGGATGCACGCGGACAGCGACGAGTCGCGCACGGTGATTGCTTCGTAGTAGCCGAAGTCGCGCCGCTTCTGCTCGGCGCTGAAGCGATCGCCGAAGAGGTAGAGGGCGAACACGAGGTCCGCCTGCTTCACGACCTGGCTCGAGTAGAGCAGGTAGTAGGGGTAGCTCATGAGCATCGGGCTGTTGCCCGCGGGGGCCGCGTCGAAGTCCCACCGCCGGTAGCGCGTGAAGCCGTCGGCCTGCGACGTCACCCCCAGCTCGTCGTCGAACGGGACGACGACCGCGGCCGCGGCCCCCCGCCACGAGGCGATCTCCTCTTCGTCGACGCCGAGCTCCGACGCCCGCTCCCGATGCCGCTCCGCGGCCCCCGCGGCGACCGACAGGTTCCTCGCCGCGCTGAGGTTCGTGAACGTGTTGTTGTCGCCGAGGGCCGAGTACTCGTCCGGCCCCGTCACGCCGTCGATGCGGAAGTGCCCGGCGGCGTCGTAGTGGCCGAGGGAGGACCAGAGGCGCGCGGTCTCCACGAGCAGCTCCAGGCCGGGGCCGCCCTCGAGCTCTTCGTCGCCGGTCGCGGCGGTGTACCGGCGGACGGCGTCGGCGATCCCGCCGTTGACGTGGAACGCCGCCGTGCTCGCGGGCCAGTAGCCGGAGCACTCCTGCCCCCGGATCGTGCGCCACGGGAAGGCCGCGCCGGCCAGCCCCAGCTCTCTCGCGCGTGCCTGCGCGAGCGACAGCGTCGTGTGCCGCCACTCGATCACGTCGCGCGCGGCGTGCGGCGCGATGTAAGTCAGGACCGGGAGCGTGTAGACGTCCATGTCCCAGAACGTGTGGCCGTCGTACCCGCGTCCGGTCAGCCCCTTCGCGGGGATCGCGCGCTGCTCGGCCCGCGCCGCGGACTGCACGACCTGGAAGATCGAGAAGCGGACCGCCTGCTGGAGCTCCGGGTCGCCGTCGACCTCGACGTCGGCCCGGGACCACAGGTCGTCGAGGAACTCGCGCTGTGCGCGCTCCAGCCCGGCCCAGCCCGCCCGGAGCGCGGCCGCGACCGCGCCGTCGACCTGGTCCCGCAGCGCCGTCATCGACCGCCGCGACGACCACGCGTACGCGACGAGCTTCACGACGGCGAGGCCCTGCCCCGGCTGCAGCTCGGTCGTGAACGTCACGCGGCCGAGGTAATCCTCGCTCTCCGAGTGCGTGGTGACGTCGTCGGCGCCCTCCACGACGTGGTCGACGGCGACCGCCATGCCCAGCCCGCTGGACCTCGTGCGATGGCCGAGCGAGACCTCGAGGTCGTGGTGCGTGTGGTACTCGGCGACCAGCGGCGCGTCGAGCGCGGCCGCGGCGCGCGGGTCGTGCGCGTGCTCGGGCAGAGGCTCGTTCGCGACGAGGCCGGACTGCAGGACGATCCGCGCGCCGGCGTCCACGGGGACGACCTCGTACCGGATGGCGGCCACGGAGCGGTGCGCGAACGACACCAGCCGCGTCGTGCGGATCGTGACGGCCTTGCCGGTGGGGGAGGTCCAGTCGACCTCGCGCCGGAGGACGCCGGCCCGCAGGTCGAGCGTGCGCCGGTGACGCGACAGCGTCCCGTAGCGCACGTCGAAGGGCTCGTCGTCGACGATCAGCCTCATGATCTTGCCGTTCGTCACGTTGATGAGCGACTGGCCCTGCTCCGGGTAGCCGTACCCGGCCTCCGCATAGGGGAGCGGGAGGATCTCGTGATACGCGTTCAGGAACGTGCCCGGCATGCTGTGCGGCTCGCCCTCGTCGAGGTTGCCGCGCAGGCCGATGTGGCCGTTCGAGAGGGCGAAGATCGACTCCGTCTGGGGGAGCAGGTCGAGACGCAGCTCCTCTTCGGTGACTGCCCACGGCTCGACCGAGAGCGCGCCCTCTTCGATCACGGCCGCTCCTCGAGCAGGTCCGCGAGGTCGGACACGACGACGTCGGCCCCCCGATCCTTCAGCGCCTGCGCGTTGTCCGCCCGATCGACGCCCACGACGTAGCCGAAACCGCCGGTGCTGCCGGCCTCCACGCCGGCCTCGGCGTCCTCGAACACGGCCGCGGCGCGCGGCGGCACGTCGAGCAGCCGGGCCGCGGCGAGGAACGTGTCCGGCGCGGGCTTGCCGCGGAGACCCTCCGTCGCGGCGACGATCCCGTCGACGCGCACCTCGAAGAGGTGCTCTATCCCGGCGGCGCGCAGGACCGCGCGGCAGTTCTTGCTCGCAGACACGACACCGCGGCGCAGCCCGGCCGCCCGGGCCGCTTCGACGAAGCGGACGGAGCCGCCGTAGACCTCGACGCCGTGGCGTTCCAGAAGCGCCGTCACGAGGACGTTCTTGCGGTTCGCGAGGCCGTGCACCGTCTCGGCGCTCGGTGGGTCGTCCGGCGACCCCTGCGGCAGGGTCAGGCCGCGCGACTGAAGGAACGAAACGACGCCGTCCTCGCGCAGCTTTCCGTCGATGTAGCGGACGTACTCGTCCGGGAGCTCCAGCGGAGCCTGCCCGTTGCGCGCGAGGTACTCGTCGAACATCTGCTTCCACGCGGCGGCGTGGACCTTCGCCGTCTGCGTGAGGACGCCGTCGAGGTCGAACAGGCACGCGGTCACGTGATCGGGGAGGGCGAGGCGCGGGCTGGTCACCTCGTCAACATAATGGCCTCAGCGGGCTGCTCCTTGCCCCGGCTCCGCCCACCACTCTGCGCTCCGGCGCTCCACGACCGCGAGCCGCGACAGCGCCGGGAACGTCCACGATTTCGTCAGCGCCCACGCGGCCGCCAGCCAGACGCAGACGATCCCCGCGAGAGCGGTGTCGAGCCCGGTCCGAAGGCCGACCGCGATCGCGACCAGCCCGGCGTTGTAGGCCGCGACCTGCGCGCGGCCCCCGAGCTCCATAGCCGTCAGCTCGACGCGACGCCGGGCCGGGACCGGGGGCCGCGAGCTCGGAAGAAGGAAAGACCACGCCCCCAGCAGCGCCTGGAACGCGAACCCGCCGGCGCCGCCGACGACGACGAGGTCGCGCGCGGCCGCGTAGTCGCCGCGAGCAGTCACGACGACGAGGGCGGACACCGTGACGAGCGCCCAGGCGAGCGCGGCCACGAGGTGGAACGCCGCCGTCGGGACCTTGCGCCTTCTCTCCGTCGCCAGCACCGCGCGGACGTAGACCACGAACGCGCCGAAGCCCCCGGCGTAGCAGGCGACGCCCGCCGCGGCGAGCCACTCCAGACCGGTCGTCGCGCCCGCCGACATCACGATCAGGCCCCCGAACATCGCCCACGGAGCGCGCCTCATCACGCGGAGGTCCGGCGACCGGACGTGCAGGATCGTCGGGAGCAGCGTGATCGCGGTGCCGACGATCGTCATCCCGGCCCACCCGAAGACGTTGAGCGTCATATGGACGCCGCGGTGGGCGGCATAAGAGGCCGCGTCGTCGAACGCTCCGATCCCCATCGCTCCTCCGATCGACGCGCCCAGCAGCACGCTCGCGGCGGCCAGGCGATAGAAGGTCCCCGTGATCGCGAAACGCCGGTTGACGGACGTGCGCCACATCGCGTGGACGTGCCACGCCACCCACGCGATCACGCAGACGAACGCACCGGCCCCCGCGGCGAAGAGCGCGTCGGAGCCGGCGAGGCGTCCTCCGACCACCGCCAGCGCGGCCGCGTTGAGAACGCCGAGCTGCACCAGCGCGCCGCGCCGGTCCGGCCCCCGCGCCAGCCCCAGCGTCGCCGAGAACATGAGCTGACCACCGGCTATCGCCTGCGATACCGCGCCGAGCAGGACCAGGTGCACGGGTAGCCACCAGCCGAGGCCGCTGCGCGACGCGACGGGGACCGCGAGCAGCGCGGCCGTCGCCCAGACGCGTGCGCTGAGGTTGTGGTCGCTCATCAGCGGACGGGTCGAGGGGCTCCGATCGCGCGCCGTCCCGATCTCGATGCGCCCCACCTCAGCCCGGCCTCACGACGACAGGAAGACCCCCAGCAACGTCCCGTAGACGACGTGCGCGACCAGCGTCACGCCCGCAGTCGCGCGACCGTAGTTCAACGCGAGGAACCCGGGCGGCTCGAGGGTGACGTCCCGCTCCGGTCCCTGCCGGTCCGACGCCATCCGGGGATGGATGCCCGGGAGCAGGGGGATGATCAGCGTCAGCGCCGCGGCGCCGTGCAGGAGCCCGAACAGCCCCCCGAGCCACCACGTCGAGTTGTCCAGCAGCGAGAACGCGGACGTGTAGAGAACGGCGAAGACCTGCCCGTTGACGAGGTGGACGAGCGCGCCGACGACGCGCGCCCGGTCGGGGTCGTCGACGAAGATCGTGCCGAGCATCATCGGCAGGTCCATGCGCGTGTAGCCGGCGAGCTGCGCTCCCACCAGGATCGCGGTGAGCGCGACCGTGGCGCCGAAGCCGAACGTCGCCCAGCCCCCCCAGTCCATCAGGAAGCCTTCGACGCCGCCCGCGTCGCGGCCTCTAGCGCGAGCGCGGCTTGGACGACGGTGGCGTGGGTGAACGCCTGCGGGAAGTTCCCGAGCGTCTCGCCGCTGGCGGGATCGAGCTCCTCGCCGAACAGCCCGACGTCGTTGGCGTGGGCGAGCAGTGACTCGAACAGCGCGGCGGCCTCGTCGACGCGGCCCGCGCGCGCGAGCGCCTGCACGAGCCAGAAGGAGCAGGGGAGGAACGCACCTTCGTCGCCGTCGAGCGCGTCGCTGCGCCGCGGGTAGCGGAGGGTCAGCCCGTCCCGGATCTCGAGGCCGCGCCGGATCGCGTCGATCGTCCCGTCGACCAGCGGCGATCCGGGCGGCTCGAAGCCGAGCAGGGGAAGGACGAGGAGCGACGCGTCGGTCTCCCTGCTCCCGGCCTTCCAGACGAGCGTGTTGCGCTCGCGGTCGACACCGTGCGCGCGTATCCACGCGGCGGCCGCGTCGCGCTCGCGCGCCCACCCGAGCGCGCGTCCACCGCGGACGCGCCGTCCCTCTGCCAGGCGGACGGCGCGGTCGAGCGCGAGCCAGGCCATGAGCTTCGAGTGCACGTAGTGGGCCGGGTCGCCGCGCACCTCCCAGATGCCGGCGTCGGGCTCGCGCCACACCGCGGCCACATGGTCGGCGAACCCCGCCACCGCCCTCCAGGTCTCGCCGTGGAGGCCGTGGCCCGACCGGTCGAGCAGCGAGGCCGCGTCGACCACCCACCCGTACACGTCCAGCTGGTGCTGGTCCCGCGCGCCGTTCCCCACCCGCACCGGCTTGCTGTCGCGGTAGCCGGACGCGTCGACCTCTCGTTCGGCCGGCGCGGGCCTGCCGTGGAGGTCGTAGAGGACGCGCAGCCGGGGCCGCGTGAGGCGGCTCGCGTGCAGCAGCCAGTGCATGAACGAGTGCGCCAGCCTGTGGTTGCCCGTCGACAGGAACGCGACGAGCCCGATCGACGCGTCCCGCGGCCACGCGTACCGGTAGTCCCAGTTGCGTCCAGCCCCCAGCGCCTCCGGCAGCGACGTCGTCGGCGCGGCCACGGGAGCACCCGACGGGCTGTACGTGAGCAGGCGGAGCGTGATCAGGCTCCGCACGACGGCGTCGCGGTACGGGCCGTCGTAGTCGACGGCATGCGACCACTCGCGCCAGCGTCGTGCGGTCTCGTCGACGAGGTCCGGCACCCGCGACGGGGACACGAGCGCGAGCGGGCACCGGTCCGCGACCGACATCGTGAACGCGAGCGACTCGCCGGCACCGACGCGCACCTCGAAGGGGCGGCCGGGCTCGATAGGCAGCGGCCGAGAGCAGCCGATCGAGACCGCGAGCGCGCCCCACTCGCAGACGACGTGGGTCCCGACCCTGCGCACGTGGGCGGGGGAGTGACCCGGCAGCCCGAGCCGCGGGTCGAAGCAGACGCGCGCTGTGACCTCGCCGCGCTCGCACTCGAGGTGCCGGACGAGCAGGTTCTGCGGCAACGCGGTCCCGCGGACGTCCGCGACCATCGCGTCGACGAGAAGCGCGGCCCCCGTGGCGGTCTCGACGTCGGTGCGGAGCACCGGTGACTCGTCGAGGTAGCGACGCCGCCGCTCGACAACGCCGTCGAGCTCCAGCGAGAACGACCCGCCGCGACCCCCGTCGACGAGGCGCCCGAAGACGGGCGCGCCGTCGAACGCGGGGACGCACATCCAGTCCAGCGACCTCGCGCTCGAGACGAGGGCCGCGGTCCGCGTGTCCCCGATCAGCCCGTAGTCGGCGATAGGGAGTGCTATGGCTTCTGACCCGGGTAGACGTCGGTCTCCGACTCGTGCCAGACCGGCGAGTCGCCCGCGGTCTCGACGTTGAAGCCGTAGTCGTAGACGAGCGACCCGCCGTACATCGCGCCGACGGTCACCAGGAGCGCGGCGATCGCGGAGAGGGCGAGGACCGCGCCGCTCGTCACGTCGTCGTCCCACTGCCCTATGCGGACGACGACGTCCACGAGGACGATCAGCGTCACCGACACCATCGCGGCCATGTGCGCGTTCGCGGTCCTCCACGCCTGCGTGCCGCGCGCCGTCGACTTCAGCCAGTCCCAGAAGCCCGTCGCCGCGGTGGGGAGCGACACGATCGCGCCGGCGACGATGACGTAGGTGGCCGCGCGGAACATGTCCCGCGCGACGTCGCCGTCGGCGACGAACGAGACGACGTCGAAGACCGCCGCGAGCAGGTACGCGGCGACCGGGATGTCCGTCAGGGGCGGGTGCGTGGGCTTGCCCGCCCATCCCCTGAGGCCCTTGAACTTGCGGCCCCGATACGTGAGCGCCGGTTTCCACGAGAAGAGTCGCGCCATCACATGCCTCCTTTATCGAGTGCGGATTCCATACCTGCGAGGACGCGGCAGCTCCCGTTGCAGCCACAATCCGCCGCGTCCTCCACCTTGTCGAGCTCGCGGCCGGCGACGCCGGCCAGCGCGTCCACGAACAGCGGGTCGTCGTTCGGAGAGGCGGTCCTCACCATGACGAGGCCGAGCTCGTCGGCCCGCGCCGCCGCCTCGACGTCCAGGTCGTAGAGGACCTCGAGGTGGTCGGCGACGAACCCGCACGGACAGACGACGACCGCCGCGGCCCCCGCCGCGGCGAGCTCGCTCAACGCGTCGAGGACGTCCGGGCCGAGCCAGCGCGCGCCGGTCCTGCCGGCGCTCTGCCACGCGGTCGACCACGCCGGCCAGCGCGTGATCGTCGCCACCGCGCGCGCTGTCTCGGCGAGCTGGGACGGGTACGGGTCGCCGGCCGCGACGATGCTCTCGGGCAGGCTGTGCGCGGTGAAGAGCACGTGCGTCCGGCCGAGGAGCTCCTCGGGGACGCGGCGCAGCGCGTCGTCCACGCGGCGCGCGAGCAGCGAGAGGTAGCCGGGGGCGGTGTGCCAGCTCCGGATCATGCGGAACCGCGGGGGCCGCGGTGCCGAGGCGAGGTGCGCGCGGACGCGCTCCTCGTACGCGCCGACGCTCATGCCCGAGTAGTGGGGGGCGAGGACGAGGCCGACGATCTCCTCGACCCCGGAGAGGATCAGTGAGTCGAGGGCGGCTTCGATGAACGGCTCGGCGTGCTTCATCCCGAGGACGACCGGGATGCCGAGGGCCTCTTCCAGCGCCGCCGCCTGGCGGTGGGAGACCTCGAGGAGCGGGGACGCGCCGCCGATCGCCACGTAGCGGCCCGCGAGCTCCGCGAGCAGCTCGGTCGACGGCGGCCGCCCGTGCCGCACGTGCGTGTAGTACGCCTCTACGTCCCCGAGCGACGCGGGCGTCCCGTACGCCATGAGGAGCACTGCGCGCGCCGTCACGGCGTCCATCCGTGGACGGTCTCGACGACGCGGCGAAGCACGCCGGGATCCGTCTCCGGGAGGACACCGTGGCCGAGGTTGAAGACGTGGCGGTCGCCCGCGCCCCGGAGCACGTCGATCGTGCGCGCCTCGGCCTCGCGCCACCCGGCGAGCAGCGCGACCGGGTCGAGGTTCCCCTGGAGGACGCGCTCGGCGCCTAGCGTCGCCCGCGCGAGCGGGAACGGCGTCCTCCAGTCGATCCCGAGGACCTCCGCCTCGACCTCGCGCAGCGCGGGGAGGAGGTGCGACGAGCCGAGCGCGAAGTAGACGCGCGGGACGCCGAGGCCGGCGATGCCGCGCATGACCCGGGTCACCCAGGGCAGGACGTGACGCCGGTAGTCGGCCTCGCTCAAGGAGCCGGCCCACGAGTCGAAGAGCTGGACCGCCTCCGCGCCGGCGCGCACCTGCGCCGCGAGGTACGCGACGGTCGAGTCGGCGAGACGCTGCATCAGTGAGGCCCACGTCGCGGGATCGGCCAGCATCAGGGCGCGCGTGCGCGCCTGGGCCTTCGACGGGCCGCCCTCGACCAGGTACGAGGCGAGCGTGAACGGCGCGCCGGCGAACCCGATCAGCGGGACGTCGAGCTCGTCCGCCAGCAGCTCGACGGTCCGGATCACGTGCGGCACGTCCTCGTCCGGCTCGAGCGGCCTCAGACGCGTGACGTCGCGGGGGCCGCGTATCGGGTCGTCGATCACCGGGCCTCTGCCGTCCTCGAACCGGACGGAGATGCCGGCGCCTTCGAGCGGGACCATGATGTCGCCGAACAGGATCGCGGCGTCGACCCCGAGCCGCCGCACGGGCTGGAGCGTCACCTCGGCGGCGAGCTCGGGCGTCCGGCAGATCTCCTGCATCGAGTGGCGTGCCCGCACCGCCCGGTACTCGGGCAGCGATCGCCCCGCCTGGCGCATGAACCACACGGGCCGCCGCTCGGCCGGCTCACCGCGAGCGGCCGCGAGGAACGCCGGCTTCGGCGCGGTCGCGGCGCGCGGCGGACGGACGGCGACGCTCACGCCTTCTCACCGCACAGTGCGAGGAACTCGTCGCGCGACGCGGGGTTCGTGCGCAGGAGCCCGTGCATCGTCGACGTCACCGTCGTCGACCCGACCGCCTGGATGCCGCGGATCGTCATGCACTGGTGCTCGGCGCGGAGCACGACCCCGACTCCGCGCGGCTGCAGCTCCTCGTTCAGCCAGTCCGCCACCTGCTTCGTGAGCCTCTCCTGCACCTGCAGGCGGTGCGAGAAGTGGCTGACGATGCGGGCGAGCTTGGACAGCCCGACGATGCGTTCGCCCGGCAGGTATCCCACGTGAGCGATCCCCGAGAAGGGGAGCAGGTGGTGCGCGCACAGCGACGTGAAGCGGATGTCGCGCACCAGCACCATCTCGTCGTAGCCGGCGTCGTTCGCGAACGTCGTCGGGTTGAACGGCCGGGGCGTCAGCAGCTCCGCGTACATGCGGGCGACGCGACGTGGCGTGTCGGCGACGTCCTCGGCGGACAGGTCCACCCCGAGCGCGGCGAGCAGGTCCGCGGCGGCGAGCTCGGCCCGCACCGGGTCGATCGGGCCCCCGGCCGGGGCGTCCTTCGCCCCCTGCAGCGCAGGCACGACGTCGATGAGCTGTCCCACTTCTGACCTCCTTCGTTGTGATCGGCCGCCCGACTCTAACAATAACTCCGGCTGGTGTAAATGCTCTCGCCGAGACTTGTGCGGCATGTAAAAAAAGCAGGAGCTTCCTGGTATCGGCTTGACAAGCGGTCCGGGCGGGCGCATCCTGTATCGCAAGGTAAGACTAGCTAAAGAAGGAGGATCCCGTGTCGGACCGTTCGAGGATCCGGGGGCGGTGCCCCACCTGCGGACCGCTCACCCTGCTGCCTCGGGACTTCGTGTGCGCCCTGCCCGAGGACCCGAACGCCAAGGCGCTGACCGAGTTCCACTGCCCCGTCTGCGACCGGTCCGTGTTCGCGGCCGCCACTCCGCAGGAGGCGAAGCTCCTCGTGCTCCTCGGCGCCACGCGCTCGACAGGGCCGCTGGAGCTGACCGAGGAGAAGTCCGGCCCCCCCGTGACAGTCGACGACCTCTTCGACCTCCACGCCGCCCTCGAGACGATGTGCTGCCCGCAGACCGAGCTGACCGGCGGCAACCGATGAAGCGCCGGATCCGCATTCGCCGCCGGGTGCGCAGGTGAACGCGTTCGTCCTGTCGGGCGGCGCGAACCTCGGGTCGGTCCAGGCGGGGATGCTCGTCGGCCTGCTGGAGAGCGGCATCCGTCCCGACCTCGTCGTCGGGACGTCTATAGGAGCGGCGAACGCGGCCTACATCGCGGCTGACCCGTCACCGGGCCGCGCGCACGACCTCTGTCGCGTGTGGAGAGGCCTCCGGTCCAAGGACGTCTTCCCGATCCATCCGCTGCGCGCGCTGAGGTCCGTCGCCCGCGGCGGCGCGTTCTTCTCCCCGGACTCGTTCTGGGGGCTGATCCAGAGGGAGCTCGGCTACGGACGGATCGAAGACGCCGCCATCCCGCTGCGGATAGTCGCGACACGCTTCTCGGACGGCTCCGAGGTGGTGTTCGAAGACGGCTCGGTGAAGGACGCGATCCTCGCGAGCACCGCGCTGCCGCTGGTGTTCCCGCCGCACGAGATCGACGGCGAGCTCTATCTCGACGGCGGGCTGAGCGACCAGGTCCCGCTGCAGCCCGCGGTCGCCGCCGGAGCGCTGCGGATCTACGTCTTGTCCGTCGGGTTCCCGTGTCCGCCGCCCGCCGACCATCGATCGCCGCGGGCGGTGCTCATGCACTCGATCGGGATCCTCCTGTCGCAGCGCATACGGGCGCATTCGGCCGACCTCTTCGCCCGCCCCGGCGTCGAGATCGTGCAGGTCCCGCCCGTCTGCACGGAGGTCGCGCTCCGGGACTTCTCCAAGAGCTCCACGCTGATCGACCAGGCCCGCGAGCAGACCCTGCGGTTCCTCGACGGCGAGCCCTGCCACACCTGCGACCACTCACATCCCACCGGCAAGAAAGGAGAGACGCATGGACACGTTGAGCTGCCCTCGCTGCGACCTGAGGTTCCGGTACGCCAGCGAGCTTCGTGACCACCTGGGGGTGGACCACCCCGACTTCAGCTCGAAGGCAGGCTCGGTAGCCGCCGACCTCCTCGACGCGTGCCACTGCCACCACCACGCCCCCGGAGCGCACGGGCGCTCCCACTCGACCCCCGACACCAACGCCGCGTAGACCGACTCACGAAAGGACCATCGGAATGAGGAAAGCCGCTCTTCTCGCCGCCGCCTTGACGGCGGCACTGCTGCTCGCCGCGTGCGGTTCGGATGGACGCGACGCGGCCCCCAACGCGGCCGCGGGGGAACGCCCCGCCGCGGCGGCCGCGGACGACGCGTCGCCGATCGTCAGGGACGACTTCCGCCGTGACATGCGCGCCCTGTGGGAGGACCACATCACGTGGACGCGCCTGTTCATCGTGAGCGCGGTCGACGGCCTCGGCGACGTCGACGCCACCGCGGCCCGGCTGCTGCGCAACCAGACCGAGATCGGCGACGCGATCAAGCCGTTCTTCGGCGACGCCGCCGGCGCGCGCCTGACGGAGCTGCTCAACGACCACATCCTGACCGCGGGCGACCTCATCGCCGCGGCGAAGAAGGGTGACGACAAGGCGGTCGCGAAGACGTCGAAGGCCTGGTACCGCAACGGCAACGCGATCGCGGACTTCCTCGCCAAGGCCGGCGTGGGCTCGGCCCCCGAGCTGCGCGCCATGATGAAGGGCCACCTCGACACGACGCTCGACGAAGCCGTGGCGCGGCTGTCGGGCGACTACGACGCGGAGATCGCGGCGTACGACGAGGTCCGGAGCCACATCCACCACATGTCCGACGCGCTCGCCGACGGGATCATCGCGGCGCTCCCGGACCGGTTCGCCCCGGAGTCGGAGGATCGGGACGCGGCCTACGCGCGCCGCGACATGCGCGCCCTGTGGGAGGACCACATCACGTGGACGCGCCTGTTCATCGTGAGCGCGGTCGACGGCCTCGGCGACGTCGACGCCACCGCGGCCCGGCTGCTGCGCAACCAGACCGAGAT
>DASZDG010000097.1:0-3990 GCA_035942255.1 Actinomycetota bacterium
TTCGAGCTCGTCAACCACTACGGCCCCACCGAGGCGACCGTCGTCGCCAGCGCCGGACGGGTCGAGACGACAGGTGAGGCTCCGCCATCGATCGGCCGCCCCATCGCCAACACCGCCGTGTACGTCCTCGATCCCTACGGCAACCCTGTTCCGCTGGGAGTGCCGGGAGAGCTCTACGTCGGAGGCGCCGGAGTCGCGCGGGGCTACGTCAACCGTCCCGCTCTGACCGCCGAGCGCTTCGTGCCCGATCCGTTCTCGGGGATTGCGGGGGCGCGGCTGTATCGCACCGGGGACAGAGCGCGCTATCTGGCAGGCGGGGACATCGAGTTCCTGGGACGGGTCGACCACCAGGTCAAGATCAGGGGCTTTCGCATCGAGCCCGGTGAGATCGAGGCCTGTCTCGTCGGCCACGAGGCGGTGCGCGACGCGGTCGTGGTAGGTCGTTCCGAGGGCGAGGACAAGCGGCTGGTCGCCTACATGGTCGGGAACGTTGCGACCACTTCGGAGGTGCGTTCGCATGTCGCCAAGAGCCTGCCCGACTACATGGTGCCGGCCCACTTCGTGGTGCTGGACGAGCTTCCGCTGACTCCCAACGGCAAGCTCGACCGGGCCGCGCTGCCCGCACCCGAGGGTCGTCCCGAGCTGGAGTCCGCTTACGCGCCGGCGCGGACGCCTGAAGAAGAGGTGCTGGCTGCGATCTGGTGCGAGGTGTTGGGGCTTCAGCGAGTCGGGGTCCACGACGACTTCTTCGAGCTCGGGGGCCACTCGTTGATCGCGACGCAGGTCGTGTCGCGGGTGCGCGACGCGTTGTCGGTGGAGCTGCCGCTGAGGGCCCTGTTCGAGTCCTCCACCGTGGCCGGGCTCGCCACGCTCGTGATGCAGGCAGAGGGCCGGGAGCTTCCGCCGATCGAGCCCGCGCCGCGCGACTCCGAGGCGGTGCTGTCGTTCGCCCAGCAGCGGCTGTGGTTCCTCGACCAGCTCGAGCCCGGCAGCGCCGAGTACAACATCCCCCACGCGCTGCGGGTGCGCGGGGGCCTCGACTTGGACGCGCTGGGACGGGCGCTGTCTGACGTCGTGGCACGCCACGAGGCGCTGCGCACCACCTTTGGGGCCGTCGACGGCGAGCCGGTGGCGGTGGTCCACGACGCGTGGGAGGTCGCGCTCGAGGTCACCGAGCTGTCGCATCTCGATCCCGACAAGGCCGAGCTCGAGGCACAGCGCATCGCAGAAGCCGAGGCGATGCGTCCCTTCGACCTCGAGCGGGGGCCGCTGCTGCGGGCGCGGGTGCTGCGCCTGGGGCCGGACGACCACGTGCTGCTGCTGGTCATGCACCACATCGTCTCCGACGGCTGGTCTACAGGGGTCTTCATGCGCGAGCTGAGCGCTCTGTACGGGGGCGAGGGGGCTCGGCTGCCGCAGCTCCCGGTGCAGTACGCCGACTTCGCCGCGTGGCAGCGCCGCTGGCTGTCGGGCGACGTCCTGCAACGACAGCTCGACTACTGGCGTGAGCGCCTGGCGGGCCTCGCGCCGGTGCTGGAGCTTCCGGCCGACCACCCACGGCCCCCGGTCAAGACCGCGCGCGGCCGGACCCATTCGTTCGCCGTGGACGCCGCCACGATGGCGGCGCTGCGCGCGCTGGGCCGGGCCCGCAACGCCACTCCTTTCATGACGCTGACGGCGGCCTTCCAGGCGCTGCTGGCGCGCTACAGCGGGTCCGACGACATCGCGATCGGGACGCCGATCGCGGGGCGCACGCGGGCCGAGGTCGAAGGCCTCGTCGGCTTCTTCGTCAACACGCTGGTGCTGCGCACCGACCTGTCAGGCGATCCGACTTTCGGCGAGCTCGTGGAGCGCGTGCGCGACGTCGCGCTCGGCGCCTACGCGCACCAGGACGTGCCGTTCGAGAAGCTGGTGGAGGAGCTGCACCCGCAGCGCAGCCTGAGTCACACGCCGCTGTTCCAGGTCATGTTCGCGTTGCAGCAGGCGGGGTCCGGCGACGGACCCGCGCTGGGTGACGCCGCGCTCGACGCGTTCGCGCTCGACACGACCACGGCGAAGTTCGACCTCACCCTCGGCATGGTCGAGGACGACGCCGGTGCCGCGGGCGTCGTCGAGTACAACCTGGATCTGTTCGAGCCCGCCACGATCGAGCGGATGGCGGGCCACCTCACGAACCTGCTCGAGGCAGTGGCGGCGACCCCCGAGACGTCGCTGTCGGAGCTCGAGCTCCTGTCTCCCGCGGAGCGC
The DNA here is from genome assembly GCA_035942255.1 of Actinomycetota bacterium. Classification (GTDB taxonomy): domain Bacteria; phylum Actinomycetota; class CADDZG01; order CADDZG01; family WHSQ01; genus JALZEG01. The sequence goes on from DASZDG010000097.1 coordinate 2,248, forward strand.
CACCACGTCGTCGTGGAGCTCAACGACACCGCGGCGGACCATCCGACCGGCGTCTTGGTCCACGAGCTCTTCGAGGTCCGGGTGCGGGAGGCGCCGGACGCCGTGGCGCTGGTCTTCGATGACGGCGAGCTCAGCTATGGCGAGCTCAACGCGCGGGCGAACCGGCTCGCTCGTCATCTCGTCGAGGCGGGCGCGGGCCCCGACGTGCCGGTGGCGATCTGCCTGGAACGGGGGCCGGACCTGATCGTGGCCCTTCTCGCAGCGTTGAAGTCCGGCGGCGCCTACGTGCCGCTCGATCCCGCCTATCCGGCAGAGCGCCTCGCCTTCATGCTGCAAGACACCGGCGCTCCCGTGGTGGTGACCTCTGCGCTACTGGCCGAGGACGGGGTGTCGGTGCACCCTCATACGGACCTCGGCCGGGTCACGTCGCCCGACGACCTCGCCTACGTGATCTACACCTCGGGCTCGACGGGAACGCCCAAGGGAGTTGCGGTCGAGCATCGAAGTCTCGTCAACCTCGTGTCGTGGCACACCGCGGCCTACGACGTCTCGCCTGGGGACCGGGCGACTCACCTCGCTCCTCTGGGCTTCGACGCGTCGGTGTGGGAGCTGTGGCCGTATCTGTGCAGCGGCGCGACGGTCGTGCTGCCTCCCGAGCACGTGCGCACGTCTCCCGAGGAACTGGTGGAGTGGCTCGACGCCAACGGGATCACGATCACGTTCCTGCCCACGGCACTCGTGCACGAGGTGCTCGGCGGCGGCCACGGCGATTCGTTGACCGCGCGCACGATCCTCACCGGTGGCGACCAGTTGCGGATGCGTCCGCGTCACGACGCGGCGTTCGAGCTCGTCAACCACTACGGCCCCACCGAGGCGACCGTCGTCGCCAGCGCCGGGATTGTCGAGCCGACGGGTGAGGCTCCGCCTTCGATCGGACGCCCGATCGACAACACCGCCGTCTACGTCCTCGACCCGCACGGTAACCCGGTGCCGCTGGGAGTGCCGGGAGAGCTCTACGTCGGGGGGGCCGGTGTAGCACGGGGCTACGTCAACAGGCCCGGGCTGACGGCCGAACGGTTCGTGCCCGATCCGTTCTCGGGTGTCCCGGGCGCGCGCCTCTATCGCACAGGCGACAGGGCCCGTTATCTGTCCGACGGCGACATCGAGTTCCTGGGACGGGTCGACCACCAGGTCAAGATCCGCGGCTTTCGCATCGAGCCCGGTGAGATCGAGGCCTGTCTCGTCGCCCACGACGCGATGCGCGACGCTGTCGTGGTCGCTCGCTCCGACGGGGGCGACAAGCGGCTGGTCGCCTACGTGGTCGGGGACGTGGCGACGACTTCGGAGCTGCGCGCCTATGTCTCCAAGAGCCTGCCCGACTACATGGTGCCGGCCCACTTCGTCGTGCTGGACGAGCTTCCTCTGACGCCCAACGGCAAGCTCGACCGGGCCGCGCTGCCCGCACCGGAGGGACGTCCGGAGCTAGGGGTTGCTTACGCGGCGGCGCGCACGCCCGCAGAAGAGGTGCTGGCTGCGATCTGGTGCGAGGTGCTGGGCTTGGAGCGAGTCGGCATCCACGACAACTTCTTCGAGCTCGGCGGCGACTCGATCCTGTCCATCCAGATCGTGGCCCGTGCCAATGCCGCGGGGCTGGGGCTCACGCCGCGTCTTTTGTTCCAGCACCAGACAGTCGCCGCTCTCGCCGCAGTCGCAGGTCAGCGTTCGGAGGTGATGGCCGAGCAG
>DASZDG010000098.1:0-2788 GCA_035942255.1 Actinomycetota bacterium
GCGTTCGGAGGCCTCCGTACAGCCCGCGGCGCCCTCCGAGCCACCGGCGCCCGCCCGGGACTCCGCCGCCGGCCAGGACCCCAAGCCGCCTCCGGAAGCCCCTGAGCCGGACCCGTCCCGTCCGGCCGCGGACAGCTGCGCCTCGGTCGACGAAGCGGGGGAGTGCGAGCTGCCTTCCTCGAGCTGCACCGTCCTCGGCACCGACTCGGCCGACTGGCTGCAGGGCACGGACGGCAGCGACGTCATCTGTGGGCTGGGAGGCGACGACCGGCTCGAAGGACGGGGCGGAGACGACGTGCTCGCGGGCGGGGACGGGGACGATCTCCTGGAGGGCGGCGACGGGGACGATCGCCTGGAGGGCGGCGACGGGGACGACAGCCTGACGGGCGGCGACGGGGACGACAGCCTGACGGGCGGCGACGGCCGGGACTGCTTCGTCGGCGGACCGGGTCGCGATCGAGCGCTGGATCTTCGCCCGGAGTCCGAGCCGTCCAACGCCGAGGATCCGCCCATGCAGGGCACCGCGCGCGGTTGCTACGACGAGCCTCGCCGTGGCCGCCCGGGGCGGCTGGGCTCGGGCTACGACGAGCCTCGCGGTGTCATCCAGGAGCAGGAGGGCTCGGGCGGCGGCTCCCCCGCGGGAGTGGCCGGCACGGGCGCGCTGGTTGCGGTGGTGAGCACGGTCGACACCCGCCCGGCGTTCCCGGTCGATGTGCTGCCGCAGGCGGACGCTACGGACGGAACCGTGACGCTGAAGCTCTTCTGCACCTCCGGCGACGAGGAGGGCGAGCTCGTCATCAAGGACCGTCGCAACCGTCGTCTGGGTGAGGGGCGCTTCCGGTGCGCCGGCACGTCCCGGGAGGTGCCGATCGAGCTCACCAGGCGGGCGCGGCAGGTGCTCGAGCGCGTCGGTCGCATCAGGGCGCGCGTCCGCGTGACGATCGGTTCGACGAGCGCGGTCTACCGCGTGCGGATCGTCAGGGAGTCCGACGGCTAGTCCGCTTGCCACCGCGCGCGCACGCTGGGGGCGGTTCGTCGGGTGGGTGGGCGGCGCACATCCTCTCGCGCGCGCGGTCGCCGCCCTGGTGGGCCTGGCGGCCACGGTGATCCCGCTGCTCCTCGCCCTCGGCGTCATCTCCCCGATCGGCGACAAGGATGCGCTCACCGAGAGCAGGGCCAGGACGCTCGAGGCCGGGAGCTCGAAGATCCGGATCGACGTCGACGCGGGCGCGCGGACGACGGAGTACACCGCGACGGGCACGTTCGACTACCGCGAGGACCGCGGCACCTTCCGGTACAACCTCACGAGGAATCCGGCCTTCGAGGCAGTCGCCGCCGGGGAGATCCGCTTCTTCCAGAACGTCGCGTTCACGGACATGCTGGCGGGCTCGCCTCGGCCGTGGGTGCTGATCGACCTCGAGGATGACCCGGCCCTGGCCGCAAATACCGCGAAGGAGTGCAAGGGAGGCGGACTCGACGTCGGTCCCGTGGCCGAGATCCGCATCGAGGATCCGACCCGCGTCCTCGCCGCCCTCGCCGCCAGCGCGGAGCTGGCCGACCTTGGCACGGACCGGGAGTTCGGCGTCGAGCTTCACAAGTACCGGGGAACGCTCCGCGCGACCGGCGCCCGCGGTCGCGTGACGGCGACGGCGTGGATCGACGACGACGACCTGGTCCGCCGCATCCAGCTCGCCGCCGCCGGGGGCGCCTCGACGACGACGATGACGTTCTACGACTTCGGCGCGCCGGTGGACACGGCGCCGCCTCCGGCGGCCGAGGTCGTGCCCCTCGCGGACATCCTGAAGGCCAAGTTCCGCGAGTGCAACCTGCGGCAGTGACCACGCCCAGCGAAGACGAGGTCGATGACCCGCGGGCTCACACGGCCGCGTTCGCGATCGAGCCGACGACCTCGAGGTCGTCGCACTTGATGCCGTTCTCGTCGTAGCACCGCGCGTGGAACCGCAGCGTCTTCGGGACGACGTTCCGGCCCGCCGCGTAGTCCACCGCCACCGTGTACTTCACGCGGTGGCCCTCGTTGCCCGCCGTCCGCAGGTGCGTCCAGATCGGCTTCTCGACCGTGTGCCACATCTCGGTGACGTTCGTCGCGACGTGCGCGATCGGGACGAGGTTGCGCACGTCCGCGCCGTCGCCCCCGAGCGACCGCGCGAGCAGATGGCCGCGCGCGTAGCCATCGGTCCACCCGCTGATGGGGACCGACGGGGGCGAGCCGGTGCCGAGCATGTCCGGCGTGATCTCCGCGGTCATGACGCCGCGCCGCCAGTTGTTGATCCCGGAGTAGTGGATCGAGCCCACCGTCCGCGGCCCCATGTTCTGATCGGCGGCGATCGTCTCGTTCTCCGCGCGCGTCGCGTTGACCGTCGCGAGCCGGTTCCTGGCCTGCCGGAGCTGCGTCTCCTCGCGCCGCTTGGAACGCGTGCTCTCGGCGCTCGGACGATCGCGCTCCTTGATCGCCTGCCGCGTGTCCACTCGCGCGAGCACGCGGCTGAGCGCCCTGTTGCCCGCCGCACGCGCGCCGGCGAGCGGCATGGCGCTCCGCGACGTAGGCGGCTTCGCTGCGGATCGGGGGACGGCGGAGGGCCTGGGGATGCGGCTGCGCATCGGTCATGCTCCGTTCGACGGGTCGGCCGCCGGCGGCAGGCGCCCGAGCTTGCGGTGCTCGAGCCGGACCGCGAGCTCGAGGTGGCGCATCGTGATCGCCGAGCCGTCCTCCGCGGCGCCGAACGCGGCAGCGACGGCGATGTTGCGGATCGAGCCGCCGGACAGACGG
>DASZDG010000099.1:0-5047 GCA_035942255.1 Actinomycetota bacterium
CTCGAACCATGACGACGTGCTCGACGGCGACGACGGCTCGAACCTCCTGCGGGGGCAGGGTGGGAGCGACACGATCCGCGGGCACGGGTCGGGCTCGCTCGGCGGCGCCGACGGCGACCTGATCGACGGGGGGCCGGACGACGACGTCCTCGAGGGAGGGGACGGCGCGGACGTCGTCACGTTCGCGGACTCACCCGCCCCGGTGACCGTCGACCTCGCGTCGGGGCGCGCCACCGGTTGGGGCCAGGACGAGCTGGACGGGTTCGAGGCCGCGATCGGGTCCGACCTCGACGACGACCTCTCGGGCGACGGAGGCGACAACGCGTTCGCCGGCGGGCCGGGCGACGACCGGATCGACGGACGCGGCGGTACGGACGAGGCCGCGTACTTCGACGCGCGGGCGCCGGTGGACGCCGACCTCGCGGCGGGAACGGTCACCGGGTGGGGCGCCGACACGCTCGCCGGGATCGAGGCCCTGACCGGGTCTGGCGGTCCCGACTCGCTCGCGGGCGACGGGGGGCCGAACACGATCGCCGGCGGGAGCGGCGACGACTCGATCCGGGGGCTCGGGGGCGACGACGTCCTGTTCGGAAGCGGCGGCACGGACGAGGCGGACGGCGGCGACGGAGAGGACCGGTGCGACGCGGAGACCGAGACCGCGTGCGAGGCCGATCCCGCGGCGCGGTACCCGGGCGCGTGGGCCGAGCCGGCGCAGCCGGAGGGACCGGTCAACGGCCGGATCGTGTTCGTGCGGAACGCCGACAACGGCGTCACCGACGTCGCGGCCATCGACGCGGACGGCGGCGGCTACGAGCTCCTGACGGAGTCGAGGCGGAACGAGCTGTACGTCGACGTCTCGCCCGACGGGCGCTGGGCGGCGTTCACCCGCTCGACCAAGGGCGGGACCGAGATCTATAAGGTGCGGACGCGCGGGGGCGAGGCGGTGCGCCTGACGACCGACACCGTCGACGACGAGCTCCCGATCTGGTCGCCGGATTCGAAGCGGATCGCGTTCGTGCGGTACGCGGGCGGCGAGGACGCCGAGATCTTCGTCATGGACGCCGACGGCTCGAACCGCACGCGCGTCACGCGCAACGGCACCGGCGACGCCGACCCGCGGTGGTCACCGGATGGATCGCAGCTCATCTACAACGGCGGGGAGTTCGACGACGGCACTCAGGACGTGTTCCTGGTGACGCTCGGTCGCGACGGCGCGACGCGGCTCACGAGCCGTCGCTTCAACGACACGTTCGCGGAGTGGTCGCCGGACGGAGAGACCGTCGTGTACTCGTCGTACCGCGACGACCAGTGGGACCTGTACTCGGTCTCCGTCCGCGGCGGAAGGACCGTCCGATTGACCGACGATCCGGCGGACGACTACGCCGCCGAGTGGTCTCCGGACGGGGCGAGCCTGGTGTTCGTGCGCGGGCGCCTCGAGGGCAACGAGCCTCCGGACGTCGTCCACGTGATGGACGCCGCCGGCGGGAACGAGGCCGCGATCTCGCCGCCCGAGCTGCAGGCGTTCTCGCCGGACTGGTCTCCGGACGGCGAGCTGATCGTGTTCGTCGGACAGGTGGAGACCGAGGACCTCCCCGAGTGGGAGCTGTTCACGGTCTCGCCGGACGGGTCCGACCTCTCGCGCGCGACGACGACCGAGCCCGAGGAGTTCGATCCCGAATGGGCGCGGCGGCCGCTCTAGGCGCGCTTTACGCCTGCGTCCACACGGAACCGGAGCGGTAGCGCCGGAGCCCGGCGGAGAACAGCGCGTACGCGGCCCCCGCGAAGCCCGCGGCGACGACTACGACCAATCCTGCGGTCGACGCGGAGAACTCGTCGACCAGCCGCGTCGGCAGGCCCGTGACGAACGCGGCGGGGACGGCCGTGAACAGCACGAGCTTGGTCGCTCCCCCGAAGATGTCGATCGGGTACGACGACAGGATCAGCAGCGCCTGGAACCCGAGCTCGCCGTGCTCGCCGCGCCCGAGGAAGAACGTGATCGCGCCGAGCATCACGAGGAACGAGACGAACACGACGGAGCCGGCGATAGTGCCCGCGACGTAGAGCGCGATGCGCTCCGGCGACAGGTCGCCGAGCGCGAGGAACAGCAGCGGACCGAACAGGAGGTCGCCGAGCAGCGCCGGGTCGACCGACCGCACGAGCAGGTACCCGAGTGGGTCCACGGGAAGGGCGAGCGCGGCGTCGATCCTCCCGTCCGAGATCATCTCGCCGAGCCTGCGGCCGTTCGCGAACAGCCCCATGGTGAACCCGGTGACGGTCGCGAGGACGGAGAGCAGGAGCAGCGTCCGCTCGACGTCCCATCCGCGCACGCTCTCGACCTCGCCGAAGAAGAGGAGCCAGAACGCGACGAAGAAGAGGTCGTTCGCCACCATCACCGCGATCTGGAACCAGAACGCCGACCTTTTCGCCCAGGCCTCCGCGAACGCGCGCCGGGACGTCGCGACCAGCATCAGTTGCCCCCGGCCTGGATCCGGCGCTCGCCGGCCGCGAACGCGGCCGCCGCCGCGCCGGTCAAGGCGACGAGCCACGCGGCCTGTCCGAGCAGGAGGACCGGTTCGGCGAACCCGGCGGCGAGCCTCGCCGGCGCGTACGCGGTCGTCCAGAACGGCGTCGCCCACGCCGCGGCCTCGAGCCATCCCGGGAAGATCTGCAGCGGCAGGAGCATGCCGCCGAGCACGAACACGAGCTTCTGGTACAGGAACCATGCGCCCCTCGCCTCGTTCTGCCAGAACGCCATCGCCGCGAATGCGTGCTGCGCGGCGATGTTGCACGCGATCGCCAGGACCGCGGAGGGAAGCGCGAGCGCGAGCGTGCCCGTGTCGGGCGGGGGACCCACAAGCGCCCATGCCAGCGCGACGCCCGCCGCCGTCATAGCGCCCAGGCGCACGATCCCGTCACCGGTCTCGGCGGCGAGCCGGAACGCCACGACGCGGACCGGCCGCAGCATCTCGACCTCGACCGCGCCGGAGCCGATGTCGTTGCCGATGTGCTCGATCATGCGGAACTTCGTCCCGTTCACCGCGGCTTCGGCGAACGTGATGTACCAGGTGAGGGCGACCGCGTCGTACCCGACGATCTCGCCTCCGGCAGCCGCCGCCGCGGCCGTCCACAGCGACGACAGCACGCCGACGATCACCGCGTAGAAGCAGACCCGGAACAGCATCTCCGCGGGCGCGGCGACCAGCCGCCGCGCGCCCGAGGCCGCCGCGGCCGCGAGCGCGGTCACGCCCTCGCCCCGTAGATCTCGGCGATCACGTCCTCGAGCGGGGGGTCGAGGACCGAGATGTCCGCCACGTCGTAGCGGTCGAGGAGGTCGTCGAGCACGTGGCGGATCGGCCGCCGGTCGGTGTCGACGCGCAGCTTGTATCCGGAGCCCGACCCCTTCAGGACCTCGACTCCGTCCACGTCCAGCTCCTCGACGCGGCCGTCGAACCGCACCTCGAGCAGCTTCGTGCGCAGCAGGCTGCGCCGCATCGCGGAGACCTTGTCGTCGTAGATGAGCCGCCCGTGGTTGATCACGATCACGCGCCGCGCGACCTGCTCGATGTCCGAGACGTCGTGCGAGGTGAGGAACAGCGTCGTGCCGGTCTCCTCGTTGAGCCGCACGATGAGGTCGCGGAACCGCTGCTTCGCCACCAGGTCGAGGCCGATCGTCGGCTCGTCGAGGAACAGGACGCGGGGCTCGTGCAGCAGGCTCGCCGCGAGCTCGCACCGCATGCGCTGGCCGAGCGAGAGCGCGCGGACGGGCACGTCGAAGAGCGCGGCCGCGTCGAGCAGCTCCCCGAGCTCTTCGACGCGGTGCTCCGCGGCCTTCCTGTCGAGGCGGTAGATCGAGCCGAGCAGCGACAGCGACTCGCGCGGCGGGAGCTCGAGCCAGAGCTGCGAGCGCTGGCCGAACAGCGTCCCGATCCTCAGCGCGAGCTGCCGGCGCTCGCGCCAGGGCACCAGGCCCAGGACGGACGCCGTGCCCTCGTCGGGGTGCAGGATCCCCGTGAGGATCTTGATCGACGTCGACTTGCCCGCGCCGTTGGGGCCGATGTACGCGAGGCGCTCGCCGGCCTCGACCTCGAAGCCGATGCCCGCGACGGCCTCGACCGTGCGCGCCTTGCGCCCCCTCCCGGACCGGAAGCGCTTCGTCAGTCCCGCCGCCTCTATGACAGGCATCCTTGCCCCCGAATAAGAAAAGCCCCGGGGTCCGGGGCTTCGATCGGTACGTGTAGTGCGTTTCGACTACCGCTCGCGAAGCCCCCCCGTCCACGGCTGGACGGCATCGATCGTCGGGTTCGCGCAGCGGAGCGTCATTGCGGGGACGATAGACGAAGCGCGAGCACCTCGTCCAGCGACGTCTCCTCGAACGATCCCAGGAGCACGTCCGCCTCGGACAGGTCGAGGCCGCTCGTCACCGGGTTGGGCACCGCGACGCAGAAGATCCCCGCGGCCTTCGCGGCGCGGATCCCGTTCGTCGAGTCCTCGAACGCGATCGCCTCGTGCGGCTCGAGGCCGAGCGTCTCGAGCGCCTCGTCGTAGAGGCAGGGGAGCGGCTTCGCGCGCGCGGAGTCGCCGTCGGCGCAGCTGATGCACCGCCATCCCTCGGAGCGTCCCAGGCGGTCGAGGTTCGACGTGATCCACGCGGTCCGTCCGCTGGAGACGATCGCGACGTGCAAGGCCAGCTCCGCGGCTCTCGAGAGGTATGCCTCGACACCGGGACGGAGCCCCTGGCGAGCGACGAGCTCGAGCTCGCGCTCGCGGCGCGCTGCATCGACCGCGTCCCTGTCCACCGAGCGGCCCAGCAGCTCCTCGAGGCGGTCGAGCGGCTCGAAGCCTCCGAGCGTCCCGACGCACACGACCCACTCGTCCAGCGACAGCACCGTGCCGTGCCGCTCGTAGACCTCCTGCCACGCGGTGAACGCGGTCGACTCGGTGTCGACGACGGTCCCGTCGAAGTCGAAGAGGAGCGCTCTCGTGTGCACGAGCCATGCCTACCGCACCTGGAGGACGACGCGTCGAGGGGGCCGCGTCCCGCGAACGC
>DASZDG010000100.1:0-2800 GCA_035942255.1 Actinomycetota bacterium
GCGCCGCACCCTCGCCGCTCTCGCTTCCGCCGCCGTTCGCGGCCGCGCCGCCGCTCGCCTCGCCGCTCCCGCCGCCGTTCCCCGCGCCGCTCCCGCCGCCGCTCCCGCTCTCGCTGTCCTCCTTCGGCGCCACCGGCGCGCCCTCGACGGTCACGGCCGGCACGTCGCCGGTGCCCGGCTTGACGACGACCGTGCCGGTGACGGGGCCGTAGACGACGCGCCGCCCGCGGTCGTTCCCCTCGAGGTCGGTCACCGCGAACGAGTCGCCGTCCGCCTCGAAGGTCAGGTCGACGGGGTTGAGGTCGCTCGTGACCGCCAGCGTGCTGCCCGGCAGCCGCATGACGTCGGCGGCGTTCGTCAGCTCGGCGTCGCCGAGGCTCAGCGGCGCGCCGGCGCGCCGGGCCGCGAGCCCGGTCGGCTGCGGGACCTCGAAGTCGCCGAAGACCTCGATCTCCTTGCCCTTCGGCTCGCAGTTCGCCGCCTGCGCGAACTTGCGCGGCGTGCGGCCGGTGAGCAGGAAGTTCTCGTAGGCGCCGTGCAGCCACTTGTCCTTCGTCTGGTCCATGTGCGGGATCCCGCAGCGGCCCTGGGCGTGGATGTCGTCGCCGAGCGGGTCCTGCGTGCCGATCGGGCCCTGCGAGGCGCTGAAGCCCGGCACCGTGCCGTCGCCGTTCGCGTACTTCACGCCGACCTTGACCTTGCCCGTCTCCTTGTTCGGCACGAGGTAGACCTCGCGCACCGTCGGCAGGCCGAGGCCGACCACGGAGCGGACGTCGATCCGGCCCTTGTCGTCGAAGAACCCGTCGATGTCGTCGCGGTGGTTCTGGAGCGCCTCGTTGAGGAGGCCGGCGTTGCCGCCCACGGACTGGACCCAGTTGGCCACGCCGCCCTGCGATTGCTCGACGCCGTCGACGCGCAGCCACGGGCCGTAGTTGTCGCTCGGGAACAGGTGGTACGAGCCCGAGAGGTTCGCCATGAACGTCTTGAGCTTCGTGTTGTCGAAGAAGAGGTCGAGGGCGCTGAAGAACGGGACCTCGACGCCGAAGCTCACGCCGAAGACCGGCTTCGCCGAGCCCCACCACGGGTTGCCGACGCCGAGAACGCGGGCGACCTTCTTCGCGCGCTTCGGGTCCTCGAGGTAGGTGCGGATCAAGAGGCCGCCGTAGGAGTGCCCGGCGAGCGCGACGCGGCTCGCGCCCTGGCGCTTCGGCAGGTCGTTGAGGAGCATCGAGTCGATGAGCCCGTCGAGGTCCTGGAGGCTCTCGCGCGGGGCCTTGCGCCAGTCCCAGCCGAGCGTCGCCCAGCCGCCCGCGGGCTTCATCTGCTCGAGCCACACGTTGGCGTGCTCGTAGACGTCGGAGCCGAGGAACTTCCGCACGACCTCGCCCGTCGGTCCGGCGCCCGGGCAGTTCTTGTTGCCCTTGCCGTCCGAGGTCAGGGTGATCGGGGTCATGTCGATCGGCGGGGCGCTCGGCATCCACACCTTCTCGCTGCCGCACGTGATCTCCGAGCCGAGGAAGCCGGGCGCGTAGATGACCGGGAGGTCCTGCGACTGGACGTCGAACATCGACCGGTGCCCGGGGTGGTCGGCGTAGCCGACCTGGCCGGGGTTGCCGTCGAGGTACGGGGCCTCGACCGGGTCGTCCTCGCGGATGTCCCCGTTGGGGTCGGGGAGGCGGTGGGTGATGAAGCCGCAGTGCTGCTGCTTGTCGCGGTCCTTCGCGCAGCCGGTGAGCATCAGGCCGTTGCCGTCGGGCGTGAAGCGGACGCGCGAGGGCCGCTCGATCCCCAGGCCGAAGCTGTCGACCTGGCTGCCGTCGTCGAGCTCGATCGTCGTGACCTGGTTGCCGCCCGAGAACGTCTGCTGGACGTACGAGAGCAGCCGCCCGTCGGGCGAGGCGTCGAGGTCGAGGATGCCGAGCGCGACCTTGAGCGTCTCGTCGGAGACGACCTTGCGGATCTGGAACTGGCCCCCGGCGCTGACGAAGGTGGCGACCGGCTCGTCGGACTTGTCGGGCCAGACGAGCCCCTGGTACATGCCGACCGACTTCGGGTCCTCGTGGGCGAGCAGCGTCTCGGCGCCGGGGGCGGCGGGGTCGACGACGTAGACGTTCGTGCCCTGGATGGAGGCGTGCGGGGCCTCGTCGCCGGCCGCGGCCCAGCGGATGAACGCGACCTTGCCCTGCGGCGTCCACGTCGGCGAGTAGTCCCACGCGACCTCGCCGTTGTCGCACTGGCCGTCGCACGTGTCCGGGCTGCCCTCGTACGGGAAGCTCAGCTGCGTGCGCTCCTTCGTGACGAGGTCGACGACGAAGACCGCGCTGCGGTCGGGGAACGGCGTGACGTCGGGGATCGTCGCGGTGAACGCGATCTTCGTGCCGTCCGGCGACCACTGCGGCGAGGACTTCGGCTGCGTCGGGTGCTCGCTGCCGCCGAGCGTCGTCGAGCCGTACGACGCGGCGGGCGCGTCGTCGTAGGGGTCGTCGACGAGCAGCTGCTTCGACTGGTAGTCGATCCAGGCGACCTTGCCGTTGGACCCGGAGAAGGCGGCGTTCGCGGCCGGGGTGACGAGGAGAGCGGCGAAGAGCGCGAGCAGGAGGGCACGGAGCATGGGCGGACCTTCGCGCGCCCCCGGTCCCGCGGCATCGGGGGTTCCCCTAAATCGCGTCGCGTCGCCGGCGCAGGCGGAGCGAGCCGCTGCGCGGCGGCGCGCCCTCGAGCGGCGCCACCAGGCGGACCCTGCGCGCGCGGCGCGCCCGCTTCCCCACGCGGACGACGATCGCGCGGCGCTCCCCGGCGC
>DASZDG010000101.1:0-1659 GCA_035942255.1 Actinomycetota bacterium
GTTCCGGGCACGATCACGGCCGGGTTGATGGCCCGCCCGCCCATCGTGTTGCTTGCGAGCAGCGGGGGCTGGAACTGGTAGTCGGTCGGGTCGGACGGGTTGAAGAACTCGTAGCGCTTCGTGAACGCCCCGAACTTGCCGAGGATGCTCATCATCGTGCGCTCGTAGTACTCGATGTACTCGAGCTGGTGGTTGAAGCACTCGCCGGTGATCACCGGGAAGCCGCCGCCGCCGCCGCGCGGGCGGTCGCTCCGCGGGTCGCCCGAGCAGCGGCCGTGCTGCGCGTGGCCGCCGTTGGTGCCGTTGCCGAACGGGTCGTCGGCGTGCTCGTCGCCGGCGCCGCGGTACGGGATCGCGAGGACCTCGAAGACGTTCGTGTCGTAGGCGTTGAAGGTGCCCGACGGGTTGAAGATCCCGTCCTGCATCTCCTGGCGCAGGAACTCGCCGGTCGGCGTGTTCGCCTGGTAGGCGTTGGCCGCGGGGAGCGGGTCGCCCGGCTTGAAGTGGCCGATCGGCTGGTAGGAGAGCGCGTTGATGTCCGGCACGACCTCGAGCGCGAGGGCAGGAGTCGCTGCCGTGGCGAGGCAGACGGCCGTGACCGCGGCCACGAGCAGGCGAATGAGCTTCATACGAAGCGTCAACGCAGCGCCTGGACCGAACTTGCGCGCCGCACGGCGCGGCGGGGCGGCGGCCCCCCGCCGCCGCCCCTCCACGAGAAGCTCCGCTAGAGCTTGCGGCTGTACAGCGGGCTGCGCGTCGTGCGCCCCGCGGCCGCCACGGTCACGGTGACCCGATAGAGCCCACGGGGCAGGCCGCGCGGGCGCAGCGAGAGCCTGTGGACGACCGCGGCCGAGCGGTTCCTGGCCTTGAAGCGGCGGATGACCTTCTTGCCGCGCCGGACGACGACGCTGACCCGCGCCTCCGCGCCCAGGCGGTACGCAACGCCCAGCCGCTTGCGGTTCCTGCCGCCGAACGCCGGCGACGACAGCTTGAAGGTCCGCAGGACGCCACAGGTCGAGCGGCGGTAGTGCGGCCGCACGATGCGGAAGCGGCCCTTCGAGCGCTGGAGCGTCACGCGGCGGATGTCGTTGTCCTCCGCGTCGCCGGTCATGAAGCGGGCGAAGTAGAACCCGCTCGTCAACCGGCGCCTGCTCCTGCCGTTCCACGCGAACGCCTTCGTCCGGCCCGCGAACCGCGCGACGCGACGGGCCCTGAACACCCGCGTGCCGCGCGACGCCTGGAAGACGTCGATGCGTGCGGGCTGGCCGGTGAACGTCGAGAAGTCGAAGGCCAGGCCCCGACCCCTCCTGATCGCCTTCGCCGTGCGGAACTTCGGCGCGAACGGACAGGCCTGCGGGTCCGTGGGCGGCGGTGCCGGGTCCGTCCGCGGCGGGTTCCCGCCGGGGGGCGCCGGCGGGTTGGCGCCGGACGTCACGTCGACCACGCGGATGTTCGAGGGCGGGCCCTCGTACTCGCCGTCCGGCGGGTACAGGCCGCGGACGCGGTAGGCGTACAGGCCCTTCTGCCGGCCCCTCACGGTGTACGTGCCCTCGAAGAACTGCCCGACGTCGGCGATCTGGTTGCTGCGGTCGACCGGCTTGAACGTGCCGCCCGCGATCTCGACGTCGTCGATGTACCAGCCGCAGGGCTGCGACGCCG